>JBDHIL010000065.1:0-6881 GCA_039587465.1 Gemmatimonadota bacterium
TGGTGTCGGACTGCAGGCCGGACGCCGCTCACCGCCGCTTCGGGCGAGGCGTCCCGGTCAGGGCCCTCCTTGACACCCCTGCGCGGCGGAATGATAGTCTGGCACGCGGACCGGTTCTCCCGGTTGCAGCGGGGTGGGTGGGAGCGTTCGACCTATTGCTGTGGGTCGCATCGCTCCGCGACCCCGGCAGCCAGAAGGGAGAGAGCATGAGCATCATCCTCACCGGTCGCGATCTGACCATCGAGCAGATCGAAGCCGTCGCCCGCCGCGGTGAGTCGGTCAGCCTCCACCCGGACAGCCTGGTCCGGATCCAGCGCGCCCGGGACTTCATCGAGGGCCGGATGGCAGCCGGCGAGACCATGTACGGAGTCAACACCGGCATCGGCGAGTTCTCGGAGGTGCGGTTATCGGATGAGCAGACGCGCGACTTCCAGCGCTACCTCATCTACAACCATGCTGCCGGGATCGGGCCGCCCGCCCCTGCGGACCACATTCGCGCGGCGATGCTGCTGCGGGCCAACGTGCACGCGCGTGGACACTCCGCATGCCGGCCGGTCATCACTGAGACGCTTGTCGCGATGCTCAACAGGGGCGTCACCCCGGTGGTCTGCGAGAAGGGGTCCGTGGGAGCCTGCGGTGACCTGGCGCCGATGAGCCAAATCGCCCTGCTCATGATGGGTGAAGGCGAAGCGTTCTTCGAGGGCGAGCGTCTGAGTGGATCCCAGGCTCTCGAGCGTGCAGGCATTCCCGTGCCTGGGCTGGAGGCAAGAGACGGATTGGCCACCATCAATGGCTCCAACGTGCTCAACGGGATCGGGGCCCTGGCGGTCTTCGACGCAGAGCGCTGGCTCAAGCAGGCCGAGATCGCGGCGGCCATGAGCCTGGAGGCGCTCAAGGCCAACATGAAGCCGTACGATGCCAGAATCCACGAACTGCGAGGATTCCGGGGCGCCGTCACGTCGGCAGCCAACATCAGCCGCGTGATCGAAGGCTCAGATCTGCTCAGCGGCAAGGAGAAGGTGAAGGTCCAGGACGCCTATTCCATGCGCTCGACTCCCCAGGTGATCGGGGCCGCCTGGGACCAGCTCCGCTGGACGCGGGAACAGATCGAGATCGAAGCGAACGGCGTGGGAGACAATCCGATCTTCCTGCCCGACGACGACGTCGTCCTGACGGGGGCGAATTTTCAGGGTACGCCGGTCAGCATGCCCATCGACGTCCTGGGTGCGGCGATCACCATGGTCTGCGTGCTGTCCGAGCGGCGCCTGAACCGACTTACCAATCCCGCCCTCTCCGCTGGCCTGCCGCCCTTCCTGACCAAAGGCGCTGGCATGTTCGCGGGGCTCATGCTGAGCCAGTACACGGCCGACGCTCAGGTCGTGGAGCAGAAGATCCTATCCGCGCCCGCCTTTATCCAGTCCATTCCGGCGGCTGCGGACCAGGAGGACTTCGTGTCGATGGGCATGAACTCCGCGCTCAAGACCCGGCAGATTCTCGACCTGGCGTGCGGAGTCCTGGGGATCGAGTTCATGGCGGCAGCTCAGGCGTTGGACTTCCGGAACTTCACGCCCGGGAGGGGGACGCGTGCGGCGCATGCCGCGGTACGGAAGGTCGTCTCTCACTTGGACGTCGATCGTCCCCTGCATCGTGATCACGACGCCATGAAGGCGTTGGTCCAGGAGTTGCGCGTGCTCCGCGCGGTCGAGGCGGAGGTGGGAGGGCTGTCGAGCTAGACGAGGGCCTGCGTGCACAGGTGCAGGCGAAGCCCGGCGATCTCGTTGTGAGCGCTCAGTGCAGGTGCCAGTTCTTCAGCTTCCGATAGAGGGTGCGCCGGTCGATCCCGAGGATCCGGGCGGCGTCCCCTTTGTGTCCCCCGGTCTTCAGAAGGACTGCGTCCGTGTACTCCTGTTCCAAACGGCTCAGGGGCCAATCTTCTGCCAGCGCCCGTCCCCATGAAGGAGAGTTCGGCTTTCCAGTGAGGTGAACCATGGAGGAGCACCGTATGCGCTCCTCGCCCGCTGAGAGCAGCAGGGCGCGCTCGATGGTGTGCTTGAGTTCGCGCACGTTGCCGGGCCACGAGTAGGAGAGCATCCACTCCATGCAGCAATCAGGGATAGGAAGCGGCTCCACGTAGGTCTCCTCCGCAAATGCATCGCGGAAGTACGTGGCCAGAAGCGGAATGTCGTCGAGGCGGTCGCGGAGTGGGGGTAGATGCACGGGAAACACATTGAGACGGTAGTACAGGTCCTCTCTGAATGATCCGGCCTCGATGACCTCCCACAGGTCTGTGTTCGTGGCCGCGACCGCGCGGAAGTCGACCGGCACGTCGTGTCGTCCGCCGACTCGTTGGACCATTCTTTCTTGGAGTACCCGCAGCAGCTTCGGTTGGAGGTCGGGCCTCAGGCACTCGATCTCGTCGAGGAAGATCGTGCCACCCCTCGCCTCCTCGAAAAGCCCTGGCCGGCTGCCGACAGCGCCCGTGAAGGCCCCTCGCACATGTCCGAACAGCGATGACTCCATGAGTTGATCGGGCACCGACGCGCAGCTCACGGGGACGAATCCGTGCGTGTGCCGGGGCGAGAGCTCGTGCACTGCCCTCGCAAACAGCTCCTTTCCCGTTCCGGTTTCGCCCGTGATCAAGACGGAGACGTTGGTCGGAGCAGCGCGTTCGACCAGGTCGAAGGCCTGCTCGAGGCCCCGCGAATCCCCAACGATGGTCCCACGTGTTCTGGCACGCAGCTGCCGCTTCAACCGAGCCATCTCCCGATGCGTCGCGGACCGTTCGCAGGCACGCGCGACGGCCATCAACAGCTTCTCCGGGCTGACAGGTGGGGCCATGCAGTCCGCCGCCCCCATGTGCACTGCCCGAACCGGATCGGTTCCCGATTCGTCCGGAGCTATTACGACGATCTGCGCTTGCGTCTGAAGCGCGCGGGCGCGTGACAGGAGCCGGAGCCCATCTTCGCCGGGGGCGCACGGGAACAGGACGACGACGTCGAAGTCTCCGGCGTCCATTGCGTCCTGCGCAGCCCCGCCGCATCGGACGCACGTTGTGGAGTAAGCCGCCTCGGTGAGAGTCCCGCACACCTGGGGACACTGCTCGCCGCTGCGGTCGACCAGGAGGACGTGCTTCCATCCGTCGGTCGGGAGGTTCACCCCTTCTTCCCTATTGCTGAAGCGTCACGGGTGGGCAGGGGCAGGATGGAAGGTCTTTCTTCTCTAAGGTACCCCGGCGGATCGAGGGCACAAGAGGCTTCCGTCCAGTCCGTGTCGCGAAAGGCGACTCAGGACTGGGGGACTCGTACAGGCTTGTCCCACGGGTCTCCGATCGCGGTGTTCCGATATGTCACATAAAGTGCTGATGTAAAACAATTTAGCACATCCGAACACTCGTGCCGCTCGACGGAACGGGGCTTGCTCTGGGTCTGGTCGGGAGCAGCGCCAGCTGCCCCCCTCAGTTCCTTTGGCAAAGGGATTCCCGTGCGTCCGATAGCCCTGTTCAGGCCATCACTGCTTCCATCGGCGTCCTTCAGGAGAAGGGCCCGATCCGGTGGCGGAGTCGGAATGGCGGGAGGCGCACGGAAACCAGTGTGGGCCAAAGCCGGTGGGCTTGGCGGTCCCAACGTCAGGAGAAGCAACATGAGCAGAGGCAAAACTAAACTGGTTCTGTCCCTGGTCCTCACGACAGCTGTGGTCGTGGGGTGCAACGACCAGAATCCCACCGACCTCCCGGCGGACGCTACGGATGCGGTGGCCCAAGCCGCGAAAGGTGGGGGCGGCAAGCCAAACCCGGAACTGGCGGGCAACAACCTGTCGTTCCCCGTGATTTGGGCCGAGGGGGTGACCAAGGTTCTGCCCGGCACGTACGGCATGGCGCCCCTGACGAGCGGCGCGTGGTGGTACCAGTGGGGGACGAACGGGATCGACCCCGACGTCACTCCGGCGAGTTGTATGCCTGATCCGGACGAGGGAGACCTCCTAATGAACCCCGACGGGCTGCCGCTGTGCGATGACGGGGTGCCGGGGGACGTGGATCTGGGACTGGTCGCAGGATACCCCCCAGCTTCCGACCCGCTACCGCTCGCCAAGGCGTACCTCCAGAAGGACCCGCTGAACCAGTGGCAGGCCGTGTCCTATCCGGCACCGGGTGGTGGGACGCCCCAGCAACCCATCAACGTCGACCTGATCGACTGGGGTGACAATCTCGAATCCGTTGACTGGTACACCAAATCGCAGGTCCGGACCGAGGTGGTGCTGTTCGAAGACGTGCTCCTGGGCGATGCGGAAGAGCACGGGTGGCCTCTCCTTCCGGATTACGGAATGCGGCACGTGAGCGGTTGGGGGATCAACGAGGTGCACGGCCTCGCCGCGACGCTCGCTTCTGAGCCGATTCTGGGACAGGGGACCATGGCGACGGTCTACTCCCACTGCGCCCGCCTGACGATCCAGAAGCTGCTTCTGGAGCGTGACGAGGGCGCACTCACGGACCTGGTATGGGTGCCCGGGGAGGGGTGGGCCGAGCCTGAAGGCTACGGGGACGACCTGATAAACCCGGCCATCTTCAACATGGCGGTCTACGAGGGTGGTGACGGTCCCGGCTACTACTCGGCCGAGATCAACGTGAAGGGCCGGATCATCTTCGGATACACCTGGAACGTCAGGAAGCTGAACGACGGCGGCGCCGGGGACTATCGCATCACCTTCAGCTTCGACGAGGTCTGCGGTGGTGCTGAGCTGAACACCTACTTCGCGGAGGGAATCACCGCGATCAAGGTGCCCGAGGAAGAGCCGGAAGAGCCGGCTCCTCTCCTGGCCGAAGATGACGGCGGTGAATCGCCGGGTGGCGGGGCCGTCGGCGTGCTCCGCACCGACCTGAACCTGACCTACATCGACGTCCGCATCCTCGAGCGGGGAGGCGGAGGCGGTGGCGGTGGCAAGGGTGGCGGAGGTGGCGGTTCCGGGGGTGGAGGCGGCGGTGGCGGTGGCCCCGGTGGCGGTGGCCACGGCCAGTGACGCTTCAACGGAGTGGGTGAACGTGCGAACCACCCGGCGGACTGCCTGCCCACCGCCGGGGCATCCAGCAAGGAGACTCAGAATGAAGGCGCAATGGGCGAACCTCCAGGGCAGTTCAGCGATGGGACGGTGGCTGATTCCAATCCTTCTGCTGGGTCTGGGTGCGTGCGCGGACTCCACGCTCGTGGAGCCCGAGCTCGCACCGGACCTCGCCAAGTTGGACGGCGGTAGGTCGATGGCGACGGCCAGGATGACCGGCACGGTCGACCTGGTGTGGCCGGGCGGAAGAGGGGCGGGAGCCCCTGACGACGACCGCACGGCCCAGGCCGAGATCGTGGCCTTCGCGGGCGTCCCCGCCGGTGACCCCGGTCCGGGGATGTTCACGTACCGCGTTCTCGCGGCCGACGGAACGCTGCACAGGGAGATCGAGGTGCAGCTGACCTGGGTGGGGGAGGAGAATCAGCAAACCAATCCCGGAGAGATCCGGTTCGTGGGAGTGGTGCTGTCCGATACGAAGCCGTGTGGCGGCTCAGGCAGCCACGGCGGTGGTCATGACGACGGTGGTACGCACGATGACGGCGGGTGCAGCCACGACGACACTGGCGACACCCACGACGACGGCGGGTGCAGCCACGACGACACTGGCGATACCCACGACGACGGCGGGTGCAGCCACGACGACACTGGCGATACCCACGACGACGGCGGCTCGGGCGGCCACAGTGAGCCGGGCGGATCCGGGGGTGGTGGTGTGAACGGCTCGGACTGCCGGATCGGACAGATCGTGATCGGGTGGATGATGGATGGGGGTACTCCGGCGATCAACGGGGATCGGGTGAGCTGGAAGTGGATGGCTCCCGACGCCCCGAAGGTCGCTGCGATCCAGGCGGCGATTGACGCCGGGACCGAGATCCCCTGGCCCTGTCACCTGTGCGAGAAGGTGATCACCGGAGGGAATATTCAGTTCAGAATCGGGCGGCAGTAGCACTGAGCAAGAATCACCTCTTGCCTGACGGGAGCCGTGACCGGCGACGGCCACGGAGGGCACGCCCGCCCTGCCTACTCCCGCCAGGCACACCAGGCGACGGGCGTTTGGTGTGGAGTACCGCATCGGGCAGGGGCTAGACCTGTAACCTCATCTCGAGACGGCGGATAACCCCCGCGGCTTCACACGCTGAGCGGCAAAGGGATACGGGACGGCAATCTGGTTCTCGTCTGCAGTAGGGGGGACTGGGCTGCCAGCGCTCGGCAGGAGCCGTGATCCGGCAACGGACACGGAGGGGTTTCCCGCCCTGCCAACTCCTGTCGAGCGCACCTCGAGGTCGCCGGAAGTTCCGGCGCCCACCTGAGCGTGGCGTGAGAGTCTGGCTCCTGGGGGTGGATCGCGGCGAGGGTCGGTCAGCCAGGTAGGGGTCGGGCAAAGGAGTAGTCCGATGACGAAGCACGAAGCCCCGGCAGGGCGTTTGTGGCGTTGGGTTGCAGCCCTTGTTGCCCTGGTGGCGTTCGCCGGGTGTGACGCAGGCGATGCGGTCTTGCCAGTGCCTGCCACGTCCGATGACCGGGTGATAGGTGGCCACGCCCCTCCCGCGCTGTCCGAAGCGATGGAGACTGCGATCCAGGACGAGTACCGAGCGCGGGAGACCTACGCGAAGGTGCTTTCGGACCTGGGAGACATGACGCCGTTCCTGAACGTCGTCGCCGCAGAAGGACAACATGTCGACGCGGTAGGCGCGCTGTTCACGACGCGTCGGCTGGACGTTCCGCTGAGCGAGTGGGACGAGACCAACGTGCCGACGTATGAGAGCCGCAGGTTGGCCTGCGTGGCCGGTGCGGAGGGTGAGGCTGCGACGGTCGCGATGTACGACGCG
>JBDHIL010000002.1:0-231162 GCA_039587465.1 Gemmatimonadota bacterium
TCGGGCGAGACCACCCAGCGCGCGAAGTTCCCTACGTCCACCAAGGCTTCGTCCCACGACGCATCGAGTTTGACGTACCCGTACCACTCGAGCTCGGGCGTTCCGGTGGACTGCCCCAGCGCTGGTATCGCTCCGACTCCGAGCAGAAGAAGGGACTTCAGAATCCGGTGGAGTCGATCCTTCATGAGGCCGCTCCGGTCAACTCGGCGTCTTCCTCTGCAAGCGGAGCCGACTCCGGAAGGGGCTGCGCGTTGAGCAGGTCTTCGATCTCTCGCGGGAGAATCTCCTGGCGTCTGCCGGAGATCACAGCCTCCTTCACGGGTGGCTTGAGCGTCACGGCCACTCCTGCTGCGGCGAGGCAGGCAATGCCGGCGGGAACGAAGGCATACCCCCACGCGCCGGTGTCCCCCATGTACCCGCCCAGGACGGGCCCCAGAAGGCCGCCTACTCCGTAGGCCAGGAAGACCCACGGATAGTTCGCCGAAGTTGAAGCCGATGAAGGCCGCGCCCAGGTACAGTCCCCACTCGGTACCGCCGATGAAGTAGAACGCGATCATCATGACGCCCTGACTGGCGCTCATCACGACGATTGAGCGACGACGGCCCAGTCGATCCGAGATGGTGCCCCAAACGATGCGCCCCAACCCGTTGAACAGGGCATAGAAGAGCCCCATCGCGGTTCCGGTGACGACCGTAGCCTGGCCCACCTCCATCCCGGCGGCGCCGAGAGCATCGATCCCGAAGAGGCGGATGATCCCGATCACCATCAGTCCTGACAAAGCTCCGACAGCGAACACCGAGAACAGACCCCAGTACTGCGGCGTGCGGATCATCTGGGACGTGGTGAACTCGACTCCACCTGAACTGGCCGAGGCCTGTGGTGGCTTCCATCCCGCTGGCTGCCACCCCTCGGGTGGATTGACCATGACCAGTGACCCCAGCCCGACCAGCCCGGCGAACAGGACGCCGTACAGAACAAAGACGTCGTTGACCGTCCATCCGGAGCCGAAGAGACCGTCCCAACCGGGCGTCAGGTCGAGAGGGCCGAACTTGAAACCGCCGGTCAGCTTGATCCAGACGAGTGCCCCGAATCCGAAGCCGGCCACGGCGAGGCCCGTGATCATCCCCTTCTTGTCGGGAAACCACTTCACCAGGGCCGCGATGGGGCAGACGTACGCGAGCCCGATGCCCGCTCCGCCCAGTACCCCGATCCCGAGGAGCATCCCGGTGAAGCTCGTTCCGGAGAGGCCAGCCAGAACGTACCCGAGGCCCAGCACCATTCCGCCCGTGGCCGCGACTACCCGGGGGCTGGATCTTGCCTGCCACCTTCCGGCCACCAGCGCCATCACCACGGCGAAGCTGAGTAGGCCGATCGAGAAGATCACCTGTGTCTGCGTGCGCGTGAAGTCGAACGGTGCCGTGGTGAGCTTCGCGGTGAACGCGGACCACGCGTAGATGGCGCCGAGACACATTTGGATGAGTATGCCACCGGCGACCACGAGCCAGCGGTTGAGAACCCGTTCAGAGGTCATAGTCTGCTCGCCCGAGCCTCCGGGCGCCTTGGCTGAACGCGGTGGGTGCCGGGAGGGGCGCCCGGGACCGCGTCGTTGCTTGCATTCAGGAGGAAAGTCCAAGCCGGCACCCGAAATCAGACTATTCGCACCTTTTGGTGCAATCGGGGATAACCCTTGGTTACGTAGGGTTTTTTCGCTCACGAGTCATGCCGAAGTCCCGGTCGGGCCGAGCCAGGGGGCGGTGACCGACCCTCACCCCACTGCGGCGACGGACCGACTCCTCTCTGAAGGTGCGCTGGGGCCGGATCAGCCGGACCCCGGGCGTGGGCGTTCGTGCTCCTTCAGGGAGTCGCGCGGCACCTCCGTCCGGGTCGCGGGTTCATCTTCTGGTCGCGTTGACCGACCTCCTTCCTTCGAGAGCCCATGGCGACTCGTTCTGTAGCATCACCCCACGATCAGAGCGCGACGTTCGTCGAGCTCTTCTTCGATCTGGTCTTCGTGTTCGGCATCACCCAGGTCGTGTCTCTTCTCTATCACGACATGACCTGGACGGGCGCGCTTCGATCTGTGCTCGTGTTCTGGCTGCTCTGGTGGGCGTGGACCCAGTTCACGTGGGCGCTCAATGCTGCCGATACGGAGCATCCGTGGGTCGAGTTTGGAACGCTGCTGGCGACCGCCGTGGCCTTCTTCATGGCCGTCGCGGTGCCGGAAGCCTTCTCGGATGGGGTACTCTGGTTCGCTGTGCCGTATGTGGTGGTGCGCGTCATCGGGCTGGCGATCTACGTAGGCGTCATGAGGGAGAACGAAGCAGGGCAGAGGGTCGTCAGGCAGTTCGCGACGACCTCTCTGGGCGGCCTCGTTGCGGTTCTCATGGGCGCGTACGTGGGGGGCGAGTCACAGGCGATGTTCTGGCTGTTGGTGATTCTCCTGGACATGGTGGCTGCCTCGGCGGCTGGCGCCGGAGCCGCGTGGGGCATTCATGCAGAGCACTTCGCTGAACGTCACGGCTTGATCGTCATCATCGCTCTGGGCGAGGGCCTCATCGTGGCTGCCAGCGGGCTGGTTGGAGCGGAGCGAACGCCGACGCTCCTCTTGGTGGGTGCGCTCGCCGTGGCGATCACCTGCGCGCTGTGGTGGTCGTACTTTCCTGTCGCGAAACCAGAGCTCGAGCGCTCACTGGTGAACGCGACCGACGATGCCCGCGCGCCCATGGCGCGGGATGCATTCAGCTTCGCACACTTCCCCATGCTGTGTGGGGTCATTGCCTATGCGGTCGCCATCGAAGGTGCCATCGGACACCCAGCGGACGCCTTGGCGACGCCGCAGCGCATTTCACTTGCAGCGGGGCTGCTACTCTTCGTCGGAGGCCTCGCGGTGGCCCTGGGACGAGCGAGCTGCACCGTCCGCACCTCGCGGGTGGTGGTCGCGGTCGTAACGGCCGCAGCGGTCTATTTCTTCGCGGACGTGCCGGCCGCCGTGAGCTTGGGAATCGCGTTTGCGGGCGTCGCCACAGTGGCGCTCCTGGAAGAACGGCTAGCGGAGCGCCTGAAGGCCCAATGAGTCGGCCGCCATATTTGCCCCGGGGCGTGGAAGGGCGAGTATCGGTGCACGAGTGAGCCACTGGGCTGCATGATCGAGCAACCTCAATCGTGGAATGAAATCATGGGCTCGACACAGGAATTCGTGGACTATGTGACCGAGCAGTTCGATGCGGACTGCGGCGTGACGTATAAGAAGATGTTCGGGGAGTTCGGTCTCTTCAGCGAAGGGAAGATGTTCGGAATGGTGTGTGACGACCGGCTCTTCGTGAAGCCGACAGAAGGTGGCCGAGTCTTCATCGGTGAGGTCGTCGAGGCGTCGCCGTATCCGGGAGCCAAGCCCAGCCTCCTCATCGAGGCGCAGGTCGAGGACCGCGAGTGGTTGAGCGAGTTGGCGCGGATCACGACCAGGGAGCTGCCTCTCCCGAAAGTGAGGAAGCGCAAGAAGAAGTGATCGGAGCCGTGGGGTCCGCGGAGTTCCTCGCCAGGGGACCCAGGGCCAGTCCGATGCGGCCCGCGTCCAGCCGCTGGCGCGCCGTTGCCGCCAGCGCCACCTCGAACGCCGTGGCGGCTAGGCTGAGTCGTCGAGCAGATCCAGCACCAACCGGTATGCTGCTGCGACAGCGGGGAAGCATACCGTCTGAGGCTTGTCGGAGGCCATGTATTCCTGGACACCCTCATCCGTCGTGAGGTCCGCTCCGGTCAATTCCCGGCAGTGGATGGAGCCCATCTCCGCCTCGAAGCGGTTACGAAACTCGGCGACGGTCCCGAACGCGCCCATTGCATCTTCCATCGTCTCGCCTCGATCCATCTTGAGGCCGAGTCCCATGACGCCCCCCACGACCGCCCCGCAGACCGCTCCCGTGTTGCCGATTCCTCCCCCGAAGCCGAAGGCGATTCGGGGAATGACGCTGTCGTCGGTTTCGATTCCGAAGTGCTGGCACACGGCCAGGAGAACGGACTCGCTTCAGGTGTGGCCCTGGGCCATGATTCGGCCCGCCCGATCCAGCTCCATCGCACGACTCCCGTGGCTGGTCCGGGGGGCACTGACGAGTGCCGTCGGCGTCCCGGTGTACCCCCCGGTGTGATGCCTCTTCCTATGATAGCCCCAAGTCCGCTGGACGGCCTCCCCCCGGCGAGACCTCTCACCTGTGCGGCCAGCCCACGGATCCGGCAGTGCCATCTTGCAGGGGCCCGGTCGTAGCCTACTCTTTCTATCCATACCGAGTCCAGCACACTCTCATCCACACGCCGCGACCCCAATGAGCGACCTCACGCTACGCTATCTCGCCCGCAGCGACGTCGAGTCCCTGGCTCTTCCGATGACCTCCGTGATCGACGCAGTGGAAGGAGCGTTCAAGGAGAAGGGTGAGGGCACCGCCGAGATGCCTCCCAAGCCGGGTGTGCACCCGGGTCCGGACGCCTTCATCCATGCCATGCCGGCGTATCTGAAGGAGGCTCGTGCCGCGGGACTGAAGTGGGTCTCGGGCTTCCCGGACAACGCTTCGCGCGGCCTGCCCTACATCGCTGGCCTCTTCGTGCTGAACGATGTCGAAACGGGCCTGCCACTTTCGGTCATGGATTGCACGTGGATCACGGCCGCGAGAACCGGTGCGGCCACCGCCGTGGCGGCGAAGTACCTGGCGAGGCCCGAGTCGGCCACCGCGGGAATCCTCGCGTGCGGAGTTCAGGGGCGGAGCAACCTCGAGGCGCTGTCGTGCGTATTCTCGCTCGAGCGCGTCCACGCGTACGACATCCGTCCGGACGCCGCCCGCGCATACGCGGAGGAAATGTCGAGGAAGCTGGACCTGGAGGTGGTGCCCGTGTCCGATCCGGAAGACGCGGTGCGGGACATGGATCTCGTGGTGACCAGCGGCCCGATCCTCAAGCATCCCACCCCGACCATTCCAGCGGGTTGGCTTGCTCCCGGATCGTTCGCCAGTCCGGTCGACTTCGACTCGTACTGGACACGCGAAGCGCTCGAGCAGACGGATCTGCTTGCCACCGACGATTTGGCACAGATGTCCTACTACCGCACCGTGGGCTACTTCGCAGGCACCCCGGAGCCGTACGCCGATCTCGGGGAGCTCGTCACGGGTCAGAGACCCGGGCGGACCTCGGATGAGCAGCGCACCATGAGCATCAATCTCGGGCTGGCGATCGAAGACGTGGCCACGGCCCGCATTCTCTACGAGAAGGCGGTTGCCGCTGGAGTAGGGGTGGAACTGCCGCTCTAGGGACAGCCCCTCAGGTCAGGGGACCGGTCGACGTCGGCGCTGATCACGCGTAGCCGATGGCCACGGCCACCGCCAACGCCACCGACCCCAGGATCCAGATCTTCACCATGAACGGCATGATGAAGCGCACCCACTTGTCGAAGGGAATCGCCGCCATGGCCAGGATGCCCACGAGCACCGCATTGGTCGGCACCAGGATGTTCGTGAAGCCGTCACCGAACTGGTAGGCGAGGACCGCGACCTGCCGACTGACGCCCACCAGGTCCGCCAGGGGCGCCATGATCGGCATTGTGACGTAGGCCTGCCCGCTCCCCGAGGGTATGAACAGGTTGGCCACGCTCTGCACGAAGAACATCCCCACCGCCGACAGGGCTCCGGGGAGCTGCTGGAGCGGCACGCTGATGCCGTGGACGATGGTGTCTACTACGCCCCCGTCGTCGAGCACCACCTGAATGCCGCGCGCCACTCCGATCATGAGGGCGGTGGTCGTGAGCTCTGCGGCCCCTTTTCCAAACTCGATCGCAGTGCGGTCCGGGGTCATGCGGCTCATGACCGCGAGGACGATGGTGAGTCCCACGAAGAGCGCCCCCATCTCCACCAGATACCAGTGCCACTGGCTGAGCCCATACACCAAGACCGCCAGCACGGCGAAGAGCACGAACAGGACGCGCTTGTGGGCCGCGGTCATGGGCGGGTGGTCCGCCGCCGCCTCGGACGTCGCGAGCGCTCCGGAATCTGCCTGGTCGACCCCAGCGACCAGGCTCGCTCCGGGGTCGGCCCCGACCTTCTTCGCATAGGACCAGACATGGTGGATGCCGACGGGAAGAAAGACCAACAACAGCACGACTCTGAACCAGATTCCGGATGTCGGCTGGAGGCCCGCGACGTCCTGAGCGATGAGCACCGTAAATGGGTTGATCGCCGCCGCACCATATCCGATGCCATACCCGACGCACATGATCCCCACGGCCGTCACCGTGTCGTAGCCGAGCGCCAGGGCCAGGGCGACGAGCACGGGCACGAAGGGGAGGTACTCCTCCGCCATACCGATGGTGCTGGAGCCGACCGCGAACACCGTGATGCCTCCGGCGATCAGCCACAGTGGCTTGTGGCCCAGCCGACGCAGCAAGGCTCCCAGGGCGGCGTCCACCGCACCCGTCGCCCTCAGGACCGCGAACGCTCCGCCGATGATGAACACGAAGAAGATGATCTCGTGCGCTTCGCTGAAGCCCCGGGGGATCGCGGTGAGCACCGCGATAGGCGACAGAGCCGGGGCGTCCGGCGTGAGTTCGAAGCTCTCCGCCACGACCTGCATGCGCCCGGCTTCGTTCTCGACGCGGTCGAAGGATCCTGCCGGCAGCACATACGTGAGGAGGAGGGCCAGGACGACCATCCCGAACAGCAGAACGAGAGTGTGGGGGACCTTGAAGCGCGTCGTGCTCATTCCGATCCTCGGAGGTTGAGGTCAGCGGGTCGGGGCAAGATAGCGAGGGGTGGAGCGATGCGCCCGAGCCGGTCGGAGCGAGGTCTCCGAGTGCCGCACGGGGCGTTCCCGCCAGCGCCGTCTCCTGCTGCCTGCGGATCTTCCCGGCAACGACCCGCCTGTGGGCGCGGAGTTGGAGTTGTCGAGTGCGGGGAATATCTTTCGTGCTGTCGATGACCCCACTGCCCAGGAGTCGGTCCCATCACTGGAAACCCTGACGAGCACTCGGCCGGCCTCGTGACCAGCCGACAGGAACGACTTCGCCTCGGAGTGGTGTTCTGCTTGCTGCTTCTCAGCTTCTGGCCCACCCTCGTGAGTTTTCCCGGCACGTGGAATGCGTCCTACCGGGAGCACGGGTTCGTTGTGGCCGGGCTGATCGCATGGCTGATCTGGAGGGACCGCCGCCTGATCGTCGACGGAGCCGGACGACCGCTACCCGACCTGATTCCATTGGTCGGCCTCGCCTCGCTCGCCTGGATGCTCGCGATCGTCATCAAGGTGGGCGCGGGTCACCAACTCCTCTTCGGGGTTGTGATCACGGGCTGGGCTCTCGCCGTCTTCGGCTGGGCTGCGCGTCGCACCGTGGTGGGGCTGGGCGCGACGTTTCTCCTGGCGCTGCCCGTTTGGGAATTGCTCATGCCGGGTCTCCAGAGGGCCACGACCATTGCGAGCGGGGCCGCCACCAGGCTGGTCGGGATCACCGCCGAGATCGGCTACGACTACATCACGATAAGCAGCGGGACCTTCCTGGTGGAGGAGGGCTGCTCGGGCATCAACTACCTGCTCGGTGGTCTGGTGCTCGGGGCGTTCTACGCGCACCTGTTCGTGGATCGATGGCAGACGCAGCTCAAGATCGTGGCACTGGCGGGCGGCGTGTCGATCCTCGGCAACTGGATCCGGGTCTCGGTCCTGATCTTCATCGGGGAAGCGACGGCCATGCAGTCGCCCATGATCGAGGATCATCTCTGGCAGGGCTGGTTGATCTTCATGCTGCTGATGATCCCGACCTACTTCCTGGCGGAGAAGCTCGAGGCTCGTGATCGCGTGGGGTCGACCGCGCCGCCCCAGGAGGAAGCTTCTCGGGCAGCCCCACCGGCGGAGGAGGACCATTCCGGGTCGGTGTCCGGGCCTGCGCCCGTGCCGCTGCGCCCCGCCCTCAACGCCGGCTTCGCGGCTGTGGTGGGACCGATTCTGCTGGTGACCATCGGGCTGATTCCCAAAGGCTCTGTGACCGAACGCGGGCCGGAGGTGCTGGGGTTGGCGGATTCCTGGACGGCCGCCGAGGCGCCTGCCGACACGGCCGCGTGGGGTCCCGACTTCCGGGGGATCGACGATCACGCCGCTTGGGTCGTCCGCGGCGACCTGGGTTTGGTAGAAGCCGCGCGTTACTACTTCATCGATCAGCGCCAGGGCGAGGAACTGATCCAGTGGGGGAATGCGATCGCCCCGGACTCGCTCACGGGCTCAGATCGTGTGCTCGGGCCCATCGGACCCCGGCGACGCTTCCTGAGGCAGACGATCGTCCGCGACGGGGATGCGAGTCGGCTGGTGTGGTACTGGTACCGAGTGGCTGGCTACGACACACCCTTCCCCAGCAAGGCCAAGCTGCTGGAGGTGCTGGCGTTCGTGCGCCGAACACCGGCCGCCGAACTCATCACCCTCAGTGCGCGATGCGGGCCCGAGAGCTGCCTGGAAGCCGCTCGGACCGTCAGCGCGGCAGTGGGCGGGCCTCCCATCGAAGAACCCCCGCCGGAGGTCGACTCGCTGGCCCCGCCCGAGGACAGTATCGGGGGGGTGGACGGTTCAGCGGCGGCGGACCCGTCCGGTTGACGCTCCCGGTGCCGAAACCCTGACGCGGCACCGGCGCCTGGGTATCAGCCCCCAGGCGCCGGCATCCGAGTCGTCATGTGCCCCGCAGGAGAGGCGTGCCGTCGAGGTTCCCGTCAGCCCCCGTTTTCCTTGCTGGTGGGGAATGGCGGCGCAGGGTAGCTGCCCACTTTCGCGTCGGTGTACTCGCTCCCCCACCCCTCGGGCGCGCGGTCACTCTCGGTCACGGCATTGGTCACCGGGCGGACGCCGTGCTTCAGGTACGACGCGATAGCCCACAGGTCCTCGTCAGCCATGTGCCGCAGCTCGTACCACGGCATTACCGGACCCAGGTAATCGGGGTCGCTGGGGAAGTTCTCGGCAGTGATCTCGTGGTCGGGGGATCCGCTCGGTCGAAGCCCGTGCCGCAGGGCGTTGAAGATCTGCTGCTCTGACGCACTCCCGAGGCCCGTAGCCACATCCGGAGTGAGGTTCCGGGAATGCTGCACCAGGCAAGGCGTCGAAGTATCATCTCCGCACGGGCCGAGAGGGAATGCTATCCCTCCGGCGAGCCACCCCTCGGCGTTGGGATTGCTGCCCCCTGTGTGGCAGTCACCGCATGCATGCTGCAAGACCAGCTGCCTGCCCGTTCGCACGAGATCGACGTCGATGTTCGGGTCCGTCGGCATCACCTCCATCGCGGTCGGAAACGCCGGCGCCGGGTACGTACCGATGTTCTCGGCTGTGTACGCGCCTGCCCAGAAGTCAGGCGGCCCCTGGCTGTCCGCGACGCGGTTGGAGACCGGCTTCACACCGTGCTTGAGGTATGCGGCGATGGCCCACAGGTCCTCGTCAGGGATATGCCGCCAACTCGGCCACGGCATCGGGGGGGCCAGGTACTTCGGATTGACGGGGAAGTTCCCCTCTCCGGGCGTCGCTCCGGTAATGTCGACGTCGGCGGTCTCACCGGGGCGGAGACCGTACCGAAGCGAATTGAAGATCTGGCGCTCGCTGAAGCGCCCCATGCCTGTGGTGTTGTCGGGGGTGAGATTACGCGCCAGCGTCCGGAAGCAGCCCATGTCGTTGGGATCCGGGGCGCAATTCCCGATCAGAAAAGCCTGATCAGGGCTCATCGCGCCCGCGAGCCAGCCCTCCGCGTCCGGATTGCCCAGCCCGCCGTGACATCCACCGCATCCGTGGTCAATCACTGCCTGCCGTCCCCTCAGCACTTTCTCCTGGTCCACTTCCTGGGTGGGTGTATGCACCCCATCGATCTCCACGTCCTGGACGGGGAAGGCGGCCACGGCGCCGGCCGCGGCCATGAGGGTTACAAGGACCAGAGAACTCCGGGGCCAGCCTGAACCGAGTCTTTGTAGCATGGTTTCTCTCCCTGTCATCGGACTTGTACGATTCCCATCATGCCGGCCACTTCGTGGTCCAGGATGTGGCAGTGGAACATCCACTTTCCCGCGTAATCGTCGAACCGCACGATGAAGCGCACGGTCTCGTGTTTGGGGACGTTGACCGTGTCCTGCCAACTGAGGAACGGCTCGGGCACTCCATTCCGGTCCAGGACCTGAAAGCTGAAGCCGTGGAGGTGGAAGGGATGATCCATGCCCACCAGATTCTCGATCTGCCAGATCTCCGTCGCACCGAGCTCGGCGAACTCGTCGACGCGCTCCATGTCCATCGCCTTCCCGTTGATGAAGCCCTGAGTGAGCACCATCACGCGGTGCGCGGTGACCTCGGCGGTGTCGAGCGGTTCGATGGGACGCATCACCTCGGGCAACTCCACCTGTTCGACCGGTGATTCCGAGGAGTACTCCAGTGTGAGCAGGTCCCTCGGTTCGTCCCAGTCCCTCGGCCGGGTCTGGGGTATGTACCGATCGTAGGGCATATCCTGGACGGCAACGCGGCTCCCCGGTTCTCCCGTGCCGCGCACGAGGATCTCCACACGTTCGGAGTTGGCCACGAGGATGTCCTCCATCGGTACGGCCCTCTCGAACAGGCCTCCGTCGCTGCCGACGTGCAGGATCTCGTGTCCCGGGATCGCGATGCGGTAGACTCGAGCAGCCGAGGCGTTCACGATGCGCCACCGCTGCACCTCACCGCTCCGGATCGGGATCGTGGGCATGACTTGACCGTTCACGAACATCACGTCGCCTTCGCGGCCGTTCTCGAAGTCGATGCGGCCCTGCATGGACTGCGTCTCCGGGAGGTCCACGGATCCGTCCATGAGAAAGCGATTGTCGGACAGCACCAGCAGCTTATCAGTCATTTCGGGAAGCGGGTCGTCGGCCGCGTGGACGACGATGGCTCCATACAGGCCCTTCGCGACCTGGTAGGCCGTGCGATGATGCGGGTGCGGGTGGTACCAGTACGTACCCGCGGTGCCCTCCGGGATGATGAAGTCGAAGTCAGCCTGTCCTCCCGGCGGAATCGGGTGGAAAGGACTCCCGTCGGCGGACCACGGAAGGTGGAGGCCATGCCAGTGGACGGTGGTCTCTTCGTCCAGCTCATTCTTCAGATGAACGATGAGTCGGTCACCTTCGCGCACCGCGAGCGTGGGCCCGGGCACCTGTCCGTTGTAAGAGAAGCCGTCGGTCTCCGTGCCCGGGAGCAGCGACAGGGTCGTCGGGGTGGCCGTGAGAGTCACTTCGACCGTGTTGGGCTCGCGGGAGTGATTCGCCAGGACGAGGGGTGACGTCAGCGTGTCGGCGGGCGGAGCCTGGATGGTGGAAAGCCCATGCAGGTCGATCGCCTCACCCGGGCCCGGGACAGATGGTGCAGCGGCTACTAGCGCGATAAGCGCCATGGTCGGGAGGGTCATGGCCATTGCGTGCAGAGTATCGGAATCGCCGACGTCGGCCGGCGGAGCATCGAAGTGATCGTACCACTCGCGTATCCCGGCCGGCAAGCACTTTGTGCGGGACCAATGGAAGCTTGTGCTGTCATCACATGCCGCGGCCGGGACACCGCCCGGCCTTCTGGTGACGCTCCTCGGACGCAGCCCGGGCACGCCTTGCATGTCGACCCGCGCGATCGGCCTCCTTGCTGAGAATCGCGCTAGGTGACTCCTTCCCATCCACCGAGCTTGCGGTTCTCAGGCTGATCGCCGGATCTTGAACTCACGGCAGCGGAATTCCACCTGACCAGGAGCCCCCGTGCCGGATACGTTGGAGCGACTCACACGAGCCGTGGAGGGTCGGTACGCGGTCGAGCGCCGCTGGGGTGAGGGCGGGATGGCGACCGTCTACCTGGCGACGGACCTCAAGCACGGCCGTAAGGTCGCCATCAAGGTGCTGAAGCCGGAATTGGCCATGGCCGTGGGTCCGGATCGCTTCCTCGAGGAGATACGGACGACCGCAGCGCTCCAGCACCCTCACATCCTCTCTCTGCACGACTCGGGGGACGCGGACGGGCTCCTCTACTACGTGATGCCCTTCGTGGAAGGCGAGTCTCTCAGAGACCGTCTCACGCGGGAACGGCAGCTGGCGGTAGACGACGCGATCGGCATCACAGCCTCGGTAGCGGCGGGCCTGCAGGCTGCGCACGACTTCGGGGTCGTTCATCGGGACGTGAAGCCCGCCAATATCCTGTTGAGTGCGGGTGGTCCGCTCGTGGCGGACTTCGGGATCGCCCGGGCTCACTCGATCACGGGTGAACGACATCTGACCGAGACAGGGATGAGCCTAGGTACCCCCGGGTACATGAGCCCGGAGCAGGTGACGGGTGATCACCCGGTCGACCACCGCGCCGATATCTACGCGATCGGCTGCGTTCTCTACGAGATGTTGGTGGGCGAAGTGCCCTTCTCGGCGTCGACTGCGCAGGGGGTCATTGCCCGCATCGTGTCAGGCGAGATCCCGTCTGCGCGTGCTCGGCGAAGCACGGTTCCGGCGAATGTGGATGCCGTGATTCGCAAGGCCCTGGAACGGGTGCCGGCCGATCGCTTTCCTTCCGCCGCCGACGTCGCCGTGGCGCTCGCTGACCCGTCGTTCCGGCATGGAGTCGATGCAGTACACGAGGGCGAAGGTGCTGCCCGCCGCTGGAGGCTGCGGGCAATTGGTCTCGGTATCGCGACGGCGATGCTCGCGGTTTCACTGCTTTGGGTTTGGCTGGGCCCAGCGCCCGTGGTGACGAGGCCCCTGACCACCTTCGCTGTTCCTGTCGCCGTGGCCGAGGGTTACGCCACCGGCAGACAATCGGTTGCGGTCTCGCCGGATGGGCGCCATGTCGCCTTCGTCGGGGAGGGCAGGGGAGGCGCACGACTGTACGTCAGGGCGCTGGATGAACTCGAACCGAGGTTGGTGCCAGGATCCGTCGGTGCCTTGGACCCCTTCTTCTCTGCAGATGGGCTGTGGATCGGTTATGCCACGGTCGACGCTCTCATGAAGGTCCCTCTCTCGGGTGGGGTGCCGGAGCGCATCGTCTCGTTCGCAGAGCCGCGTGGCGTCTTCTGGGCCGACGACGACCAGATCCTCTTCGGATCGTACGCCGGTCTCTGGGAGGTGGGGGCAGACGGAGAGGGGCTGACTCCTGTGTCGCAGATCCGGGAGGCCCTGCGGGAACTCGCGCATACCCGGCCCGAAGTCGTCGACGTGGGCGACGTAGTCCTCTTCACCATCCTCGATGCGGACGACGGATCCGAGATCGCGTCCCTGAATCGGGTGACCGGGGAGGTCCGGACCCTCGTGAGGGGTGTCTCGCCCCGGTACTCACCGTCGGGCCATCTGGTATTCGGGCAGCTCGACGGCACCTTGATGGCTGCCCCCTTCGACCCCCACACGGCGACGCTGACTGGGCCCGCCGAACCAGTGCTTACGGGCATCATGAGCAAGTCGGGGACGTTGGATTACAGCCTGTCTCGCAACGGCACCCTGGTGTACCTGACCGGGGGGGTCAATCGCGGAACGCTGGTGTTGGTCGACCGAAATGGAGCAGAGCAGGTCCTCTTTGCCGGGGCGGGCGAGCTCAACGGCCCACGCTTCTCGCCCGACGGATCGCGGGTTGCGGTGGGCATGGGGAGTCCCCCCAGCCGGCAGGTATGGGTGTATGAGGTCGATCAGGGGACGATGGCGCCCATCACGTACGAGGGTAACAACTACTACGCTACCTGGTCCCACGACGGGTCTCGCATCGGGTTCGCCCGGGAGACCAGCTCCTCGGTCGATGTGTTCTGGAAGAGAGCCGACGGGAGCGGGGACGAGGAGCCCCTGCTGCAAGACTCGCGCGTTACGTATCCCGAGCTGTGGGCACCCGATGGCCAGACCTTTGTGGTTCGCGAGCAGAGTCCATCCGGTGAGCATGATCTCCTGACCGTCCAGTCGGGCGGCGATGGCCAGACGCGGCCGTACCTCGCTCAGCCCGTCCAGGAGGAGTCGCCTGCCCTGTCGCCGAGTGGTCGGTGGATGGCGTATACGTCGGACCTGTCGGGCGACCTGGAGACCTACGTCACCGGATATCCGAACCCCGGGGGTCGGGTGCAAGTATCAATCGGTGGCGGCACCGAGCCCGTCTGGGCGCCCGGCGAGAATGAGCTGTTCTATTGGAGAGGTGACACGCTTGTCGCTGCCACGGTGCAGGCTGGCCAGGAGTTCCAGGTCCTGGATCGCCGCGACCTCTTCGCCGAGAGCTATGCGCGCTGGCAGTTTCACCGGAACTACGATCTTCATCCGGACGGACGACAGTTCCTGATGGTCCGGAGGGAAGCCACGGATGCTCGCAGGATCGTGGTGGTGCAGAACTGGGACGCGTTGCTGGGGAGCTTGATGGAGTTGCGCGAATAGCCGCCTGCGACCGTATCTCAGTAGGGCAGCCCCAGTCCCACGAACACCTTCGTCGCATCCTCGCCCCACCCAGCGGCGAGGCGGACGATGTAGGGCTGTCCAAATGGCTGCAGGTACACCCCGCCCCCGGCCGTCCTGTGCCATCCGCCGGGTGAGGCTCCATCGGACCAGACGCGGCCCATGTCCGAGAAGCCGAAGATGCCCACGGCGATCGGAACCACGAAGCGAGGGGTCCAGGCGCGGAGTCGGACTTCTCCGCTCGTCCACGTGGCCGCGTCGCCCGCGTATCGCTGCTCGTCCAGGCCGCGAACCGTGCTGCTTCCCCCGATGAACGCCGCCGCGTACCAGGGGAACCGACCCATGACGTCCTGTGCTCCGGCGCGAAGGTTCACTGCCAAGCGGGGCCACGGAGAGGACGCCATGAGCACCGACACCTCACCGCCCACGCGGCCGAAGGTGCGGGTCACGTCGAACGCGGCCGGGGTCACATCGCCGTGTAGGCGTACGCGCAGACGGTTGCCGGTGTCCTTGGCGTGGCTCCACGGATCGAACGTGACCTGTGCCCCCAGACCCAACTCCACGAAGCTCCCGCCCCCGTACACTTCACCCAGGGTCCCGAAGTAGCGTCCTGTTCCCGGGCGTGTGCTGGATCGTTCGATCGTTGCTGCGAGGCTGAAGTCGAGCGAGGCGGATGGTGCGATGCCTAGGCCCAGGCTCCCCGAGGCCGATGTCAGGTCCACCTCGTGGAATGTCTGCGGGCCCGTCGCACTCTCGTTCCCGAGGCCGTAGTAGTGGAGTACGTCGAGGCGTGAGACTCGTGCCCCGACCGTCCAGAAGCGCGGTGAATTTTCAGAGTGCATCCGGCCCGCGAACTCGAACCGGCCCTTTGCGATCGACGGGGCGTACCCGCCCCGGATGTCGAAGCTGCTGGCGTAGGGCGTCTTTCGGAATCCGTGTCTCTGCACGCGAGCGCCCCCGCCTACGAAGAGGCCGAGGTCCGAGGAGAACGAGCTCCAGAATACGGGATACGTCCACCCACCCCAATCGAGGGGCTCGTCCTTGTCATCCTCGGTCCACTCCCACTCGTCGAAGGCCTGTTCATTCAGAGAGGGCGCCTCTCGGCCGAATACTTCATTCGCTCCCTCGGCATCGTAGAGCCGCAAGCCTGTACCTGCCCCCACGACTTCGAAGCGGTCGTCGCCCTGCCCCCCGATCACCCGAACGAGAATGGCAGCCTCTGCGTCTCCGCGGACCACGACCGAGTCGTCCCCTCCCCGCAGGTAGAGGCGCACCTCGCGGGTCTCCCCCGGCTCGAAGTAGCGAGAGAAATACGGCCGCTCGGAAACGTCCGGGGCGGTCACGGTGACGAGGAGTGCCCCACCCTCGGTCCTGTCGACAGTCGCGATCTCGTTCGCATGAGTGGCGTGGACATCGACCTTGTCCGACAGGATCCCGTAGAACTCTGCCCAGGCGTCCGGCAGCTCGTCGCGGCGGGCTCGAAGGGCATCGCCAAGAGCCTGTCCGTTGATGGCATGAATCTCGGGCGGCAGCTGGCGGACAGCCTGCTCGATGACTTCGTCCGTCAAGCGTGTCTGGATCGATGCCCCGACCGAGTCCCAGGCCGTGCGGTCGAGTTCCGCCAGGAAGCGCCGATCGATGTCGCGCGCGTTCCAGTGCAGTCGGGCGATGGACGGATATTCCTCACCGAAGCGCACGAACTGCTCGACGTAGAAGCCTGCAATGCGAGGGAGAAGTCCATCGAACTTGGCGAATGCGTAGTCGCGGTCCCGGGGTACGGGGAGCCATGTGCGCTCCTCTCCGGACGCAAAGGTGGCCCAGCGCCACTGGCCGCGATGACGATCCCAGTCGCCGAGAAACACATCGACGAGTCTGGCCTCGAGGAATGCGCGCGCATTCACCCGGTCTCCCGGACCGGCATCGATGAGTTCCATCAGGCGTTCACTGCCGACGACCCGTGACGTTCCCCGGAACGCCGTGCGGTCTCCCTCGTTTTCGTCGGGCCGCTCTTCGACAAGTCCGAGTATGCCCGCGAATTCTCCGCGGAATTCCCCGAGGGAGGGGTCGTCGGGCATGACCCGGAGCCGCGGGTCCACATGCAGGATGCCGACCGCGTCGAGAAGGGGAGCCGCGACGAGTGCACCGAATGGGTGCGCCGCGCTGATCGCGTCCTGCAAGACGTCCTGAACCATCGTCTCGAGCAGGATCGGGTCGAGGATCGGAGATGGGTCCTTGTCGACCGAACGGAAGAGGTACTCCCGGCCGTCGGCGCCGAGGAACCTCAGAGACCGGGTCTGCATCCCGCCCCCGATCCGAATCGGCGTGAGGCCGCCGGCCATCGATTGCAGGTCCAGAACCTCGACGCGGATCGGCGTCACCCACAGGTTCCGGTAGTGTGCCCCCAGCATCCACCGATGAACGGCACCGGCTCCATACTGCGGGCCCGCAGCGGTGATCACCGTCTGCTGGGAAGGAGAGTCTTCTTGGCTAGCCGAACGGCTCGGGACCAGGGCCAGAAGAGCCACAGCTACCAGAACACAGGCCGAGCGATATCCCGTCTTCATGGAGCGAGTCCTCCTGCGTTCAACTTCCGGACCCACCCAACCGATGACGTGAACTCATGACTCCGATTCGGTGTGGGGTTCCCCCCACCGCACCGTGGGGTCCTCACCTCATTGCAGCTCCTGACTTTGATAATACGAGTGTAATACGCTTGTCGGCAGGAATCGACCCGTTCGGACGAACCCAACCGTGGAGGCCGCCCCGTATCTGGCCGTGTTCGACGACGCCGGGTCGGACGCCCCGGTACTTGGATCTTTGTGGAGTCCGGGGCCGTAGGGTGAGCATGGGTGATTGGACGCCACCCGCCATGCTGCTGCTGCGCGCCACGCCACGCGCCATGCCACGGAATCTTCGCGGATGACCACTCTCATCAAGGACGCTCAGCTGGGGCTCAGGATGTTGCTGAAGACCCCGCTGCTTTCCGCTGTCGCGATCCTGACCGTGGGCTTGGGCGTGGGTCTCACCACGCACACGTTCTCGACGGTGTACGGGACGATCCTGCGAGGTGTCCCGGTTCCGGGCGAGAAGCGACTGGTCCATGTCGATGCCAATCGCGTGGACATGGGCATCGAGTCGATGCGCATGTCGATCCACGACTTCGAGGACATCCGCGCGCAACAGACGTTGTTCGAGGATCTGGGGGCGTTCTACCAGGGCAACATCAACCTCGCCGGGGACGAGGGCCCACCGGAGCGGTTTGTAGGGGCGTTCATGAGCGCCCATGGACTGTCTCAGCTCGGCGTGCCACCGCTGCTCGGGCGGGTCTTCGGTTCGCGGGACGACCAGCCCGACGCGAGTCCCGTCATCGTCTTGGGCCACCACGTGTGGACCAATCGGTTCGCTCAGGATCCGGCCATCGTCGGCAAGTCGATCCGGGTGAACGGTGAAAGAGCCGAGGTCATCGGCGTGATGCCCGAGGGCTTCAGATTCCCCTTCCGCGAGGACGCATGGCTTCCATTCCGCATCGATGCCGGCGCGCTGGCCCGGGGAGAGGGGCAGCGACTCGACGCATTCGGCAAGCTCAGGGAGGGGGTGACCCTGGCGGCGGCCCAGGCCGAGCTGACGACAATCGCCGGGCGGCTTGCCCGGGGCTTCCCGGAGACCAACGAGGGCGTTGGCCTGGGCGTGAGGCGTTACGAGATCCGTTTCATGCCCGAGGAGATCAGGGCGATCATGTGGGTCATGCTGGGGGCGACCTTCGGCGTGCTTCTGATCGCCTGTGCGAACGTGGCGAACATTCTCCTTGCCCGCGCTTCTGCACGCAGCAGGGAAGTCGCCATTCGGACTGCGCTGGGAGCGAGCCGTGCCCAGGTCGTTCGGCAGCTCATGGTCGAGTCGGCCGTGCTCACGGCGCTGGGCGGCCTTCTCGGGTTGGCGCTGAGCGCTTGGGGGGTCCGGGTGTTCAACGCCGCACTGGACGGTATCTACAGGCCCTACTGGATCGACATCCGGATGGACCTGCCCATTCTGCTGTTCACTCTGGCGATCACTGCCGCCGCCGCCATGGCGGCAGGGGTCGTTCCGGCGGTGCGGGCCTCGGGCGTGAAGATCGGCGAGATCCTCAAGGACGAGAGCCGTGGGTCTTCGGGACTTCGGCTCGGTCGTTTCAGCTCAGGTCTCGTCGTGACCGAGATCGCCGTCTCGTGCGGTCTGCTGATCGGCGCGGGATTCATGATCAAGAGCGTGATCAACATCCGCAACGTGGATCTGGGCTTCCAGGCCGAGGGGATCATGACGGGCAGGGTGTCGCTCTTCGACAGCGAATATCCGACTCCTGAGAGCCGGGACCAGTTCTTCGATCTCCTGAAGAGCCGTCTCGATGCCGAGCCCGGGGTCGTCTCGGCGGCGTTGGGAACAAATCTCCCCGCCATGGGAAGCTCCGGTTGGTACGTGGCGCTGGAGGGCGAGGTGTACCCGACCGACCGTGACTATCCGACCGTCCATTCGACATCGGTGACGAGCGACTACTTCCGCACCGCCGGGGTCGACCTGATCGAGGGACGCGACTTCTCTCCTCTCGAAACGAGGATCGGCGGAGACCCCGTCGTCATCGTCAGCCAGAGCTTCGTAGATCGATACCTGCCGGACGGCCAGCCCCTTGGACGGCGCCTCCGGCGGGGCCTGTCGGACTCCGAACGGCCGTGGATGACGATCGTGGGGGTCGTTCCGGACATTCATGTCGGTGGGGGCGTGGGAGGGATCGGTGACGATCGCGTTCGGCCGGAGCGGATCTTCGTTCCGAAGGGGATGGTCAACTACTCGTCGTATGCCCTCCTCGTTCGGACTCAGGGCGACCCGGGTGCGTTCTCTCAACCTCTCAGGGCGATGGTGGCGGAGTTGGATCCGAATCTGCCCGTGTATGGACTGCTGCCGCTCGAGGATGCGATCCAGCAGGCGATATGGGCGTTCGGGCTCTTCGGGTCGCTCTTCACGATTTTCGGGGCGGCGGCCCTCTTCCTCGCTGCGGTGGGCCTCTACGGCGTGATGGCCTTCTCCGTCAGTCAACGTCGGCGCGAGATGGGCGTGCGTATGGCTCTGGGGGCGCAGGACGGTGCCATCATCGGGCTCGTGTTGGGAAAGGGAGCCGTGCAGTTGGGGGTAGGTGTGGCCATCGGCCTCGGGTTGGGTGCCGCCATGGGCCAACCACTGCGGCACATTCTCTACGGGGTGGAGACGGGCGACCCGCTCGTCTACGGCAGCGTCGTCGTCACTCTGGTCGGAGCCGGTCTACTGGCGTGCCTGGTGCCAGCCCGCTCCGCTACGCAGGCGGATCCCGTCGAAGCCATGCGCACGGAGTAGCAGGTCCCGGTGGCGTCAGTCCCGCCTGTAGCGACCCATTCTGTCGCCTACGGAGCGGCCGATCTCTTCCGGGTCCGGATCTTCCAGGTTCAGCGCCGGGAGGAGCAGCGCGTTCTTTCGCTGGTACGCCTGCATGGACTTGAGGATCGTGTCCAGCGTGCGGATGGTATCGCTGATGTAGGGCCCCTTGTTGAGCATGACGCACTCGGCTCTCTCGGCCATGGCCACGTCGCTGATTTCGGAACGTGTCGGGAGTCCTTTCTTCGCGAGGCGCTCCAGCACCTGGGTCGCCCAGATGACCGGGACGTGGGCTGCCTCGCACACACGTAGAATCTCCTCCTGTACCTGAGCGAGGTGGGTCCAGCCGACTTCGACCGCCAGGTCACCTCTCGCGATCATCACGCCCACGAGGGGCCACTCCATCGCGGCCAACAGGATCCCGGGGAGATTCTGGAACCCCTGGCGAGTCTCGATCTTGAGGATCAGTCCGAGTTCTTCACCCCCGACTTCCTCCATCTCGTCCATCAGGTCTTCCACGTCGTCGGGGTGGTTCACGAACGACACGTTCACACCGTCGGCGTGCTTCGCCACGAAGCGGAGATCGTCCCTGTCCTTCGGTGTCAGCCCGAAGATCTGGAGGGAGCTCTCGGGGAGGTTGATCCCCTTGTCTGCCTTGAGCCGGGTCCCCTTCGGTTTGGCGTGAGTGACTTCCACCGACACGCCCTCCGAGTTCGTCTCGCGAACGATTCCGTGGATCTTCCCGTCATCCAGGATCACGGGCTCGCCGACGCGCACATCGTCGAGAACGTCGGGGAAGACACAGGACACGTGAGCCGCCGTATTCTCTTCGCCCGGACCGCCGACTCGTGCCGGCTCACCGGGGCGAGGATCCTTGTGGATCAGGAGCGTATCGCCCACCCGCAGCAACAGTGCCTGCTCGGTCGCGGGGAGCGCCCCGATGACGCCCGTAGCGTGGACCTTGCCGGCCGCGTCCTCCAGCGAAACGGGGAGGCCGGCCTCGAGATAGGTCGTGGAAGCGCAAAGAGATCGAGCCCGTCCGACGTCTGTGGACTCGATCTCGAATCGACGCGGCTCGCCACGGGTGTCGATGAATGAGAGAGAGTGTCCCGGCTTCATGCTTCGAAACAGGTCGGCCGAGATCGGGATGGTGCCGCCCGCAGGCGGGGGTGGTGGCGCGGCTCGAGATGGGGCCTCGGGTTCCGACTCTTCGGGCACCAGCACGACGACCTCAGGCTTGATCACTCGCCCACGGACATCCCGAGCGGGCTTGATTGCCTTCACCCTCGGCCCCGGGGCATGTGTCCCCGTGCGGATCTTCGGACCGCTCAGGTCCATGAAGACCTTGCAGCCCCTCCCCGTCGTCTTCCGGGCGCGCTCGATGTTGGCCAGCATCCGCGTCCAGGTCTCGGGGCCGTCGTGAGCACAGTTGATGCGGGCGCAGTTCATGCCGGCTGCGACCATGTCGCAGACCAGGGCGGGGTCGTCTCCCGCTTCGGACGGGAGGGTGACCATGATGCGGCTGCTGCTGCCCTTGAGCTTCTTTCCGAGAAGGGCGTTGGTCCGCTTGCGGATGATCTTCCGGCCCTGCTTGATGGTCACTCCCGACTTGGGAAGCGCTCTATTCTCTCCGCGCAGGCTGTGGAGGGCGTGCATCACCGCATTGACGTTGGCGAGCACGTGAGGCTCCGCCCGCCCGAGACTGGATAGGCCCAGGGCACCCAGGTCGTCCTGAAGTTCGCTGACGTCGTGCTGCCTCAGGGCGAGGTAGTGGAGGAGGTTGAGCCCACTCTTCCGCTGGTCGGGGTGGAGCTCCTTGAGCTGAACTCCGTAGAGGTCCTCGAGGGCCCGGGATCTGGACTGGATCGCCTGGAGCTCGTCGATCAACCCGTCGAGCTTCTGCTCGAGCTTGCCCTTCATGACTGGAAGCCATCCTTGGGTGTGTGACCCGACGCGCATTCGCTGGTCGCGGTGGGCAGCCGTGGGCAGGTCGGCTGACTACAACATAACAGACGGAACGTCTCGCCGCCCCCGTCTGTGCCGGGGTGCCGTAGTGGTCGAGAAGGCCCGGCGGCTCACTGCGAGAGGACCACGACGCAGGTGCGCGTCGACCCACGGCGCCGGTGTTCCCAGACGTACACCCCCTGCCACATGCCCAGGGCCAGTCGACCCCACTCGATCGGGATCGAGAGGGTGGTGGAGGTGAGGGCAGCCTTGATGTGCGAGGGCATGTCGTCCGCCCCCTCGTGCACATGTGTGAAATGGGGATCGTTCTCCGGCACCAGTCGTTCCAGCCAGCCTTCCAGGTCCCGGCGAGCGGACGGATCAGCGTTCTCCTGGATCGTAAGACTGGCCGATGTGTGCTGGATGAACACGGTGCACAGCCCGTCCGTCACACCACTCTCGCTGACGATCTCATGGAGTGGCTGGGTGATCTCGTGGAGTCCTTTTCCGCCCGTCCTGACCCTGAGGTGCTCAGCCATATGTCCTCACTATAGCGAATACGAGTAATAACTATCAAGAATAATTATTGATACTGTCATAAAATTCAATTGTAACTCTTTTATTATCTGTACGTATTAGGGACATTACTAGACGTGCTTCATGGCACGCACGCCTGCTTTTGGACGATTCCTGTGAATGTGCGGTTTGGGTGGTGGATTCCAGTGAGAGTGATCATGCCGGGGGATGTCCAGTGGGCAGTTATTCCAACCAAGCATCGCGGCATCAGCAGTGTCGTCCCCCGGGACTGCGCGCCGCGGAAGGGGCTAAGGTCATGAGAATGACCCGTATTCGAGTGGCATCCCTCGCAGCCGCATTGCTGCTGATGGCGATGCCCCAACTCGCAACAGCGCAGGCCCGCGCCCTCCGAGGGACGGTTACCGACGCCCGGACCGGCGAGCCTGTGTCAGGTGCACAGATCTCTATCCGCGATACCGGCATCGGAACGCTGACCAACGCGCAGGGCCGGTACCTGATCACTCAGGTGCCCGAGGGCCGTATCGAAGTAAGGGTCCTCTTCATCGGGTATGCCACACAATCGGCTGAGACGACTGTGGCGGCCGGTGAGACCGTGACTCTCGACTTCCAGATGACGGTCTCGGCTATCGAGCTCGAGGAGTTGGTTGCCACGGGCTATGCACAGCAGACGAGGGCCGAGGTCAGTTCAGCCATCAGTTCCGTCGGGTCGGTCGACCTCGAGAACCCGGCTGTGGCGAGCCTGGACGCCGCGCTTCTCGGCAAGGCCCCCGGTGTGCACGTCATTCAGAACGCCGGGAATCCTGGCAACGGCATTACAGTGCGGGTGCGAGGCCTGTCCTCCATCACCGCCAATAATCAGCCGCTCTACGTCGTGGACGGCATGCCGATCTTCAGTGGAAACTTCGGCCAGCTCGGGTACGGTGGTCAGGATCTCTCGGCCGTTACGGGCCTGAACCCGGACGAGATCGAGTCGGTCGATATCCTGAAGGATGCTGCTGCGTCCTCCATCTACGGATCCAGGGGATCCAACGGCGTGGTGATGATCACCACGAAGCGTGGCCGGGTCACCCTGCAGGAGGGAGGCTCCAGCGCTCCCCGCTTCCAGTTCAACACATCGTATGGTCAGCAGAATGTGGCCAAGCGGATTGAGCTGATGAGTTCTCAGCAGTGGCTGGACTACTTCACGGCCGCCATGGACGCCGACGGTTACACTGCGGCCGAAATCCAGGACGAGTTCGACTGGCTGGGCGCGTCGAACACCATCAACACCGACTGGCAGGACGAGGTGCTGCGCACCGCAGCCCTGAACAACTCGCAGCTGTCCATGAGCGGCGGTAGCGAGCGCTTCCAGTATCTCGCCTCCGGATCGTACTTCGATCAGGAAGGGATCATCCTGGGGTCGGCGTACGCGCGGGCGTCCGGTCGGGTCAACCTCGACTTCCAGGCGTCCGACAAGCTCAACATCACCACTTCTCTGGCGCTGTCGCAGGAAGTGAACGATCGCATCGAGTCCGACAACTCCATCGAGAGTGCTGTCACGAATGCGATCGCCAACGAGCCATGGACGCCGGTCTACGAGGATGACGGCAGCTTCTCCGGCAGGGCATCGTACGCGAACCCGGTCGGAATCGCGCTCATGAATGACGTTGAGGCCCGCACGCTCCGTGCGTTCGGAAACGCTACGGTGGCCTACTCGGCGACTTCCTGGCTACGCGCCACGGGTCGCGTCGGGTTCGACTTCCTCAGCCTGCGGGAGTTCGAGTACAACTCCTCCGAGGTTCCGCTGACGTACGCTTCCGGTGTGAACGGGGTGTCGCGGATCGCCAACGCAGCCGGTCGTCGGTATCTCACCGAGGGATTTCTCACGGGCGACTACTATGTAGGCGCTCATGATTTCATTCTCACGGCAGGCAGCAGCCTCGAGACGAACGACCGCGAGTCGAGCTTTATTCGCGGCGAAGGGTTCACCAGCCCGGACCTGCACTGGCCCGCGAACGCTGCACGCGCAGCGGGTTACGATGGCACGGCGTGGGAGGCCAACCTGATCTCCTACTTCGGGCGGTTGAACTACTCCTACGACGACCGTTTCGTCATCAACGGAAGCATCCGGCGGGATGGTTCCTCACGGTTCGGTTCCGACAGCAAGTATGGCGTGTTCCCATCGGCTTCCGTGGCGTGGGTCTTGAGCAACGAGTCGTTCATGGAGGACATGGAACTCTTCTCTGATCTCAAGATTCGAGGCAGTTGGGGAGAGACCGGCAACGAGGCCATCGGTGACTTCCAGTACCTTGGGCTGTATGGCACCGCCAACTACGGTGAAGTGCCCGGGACCGCTCCCAGCAACCTGTCGAACCCCGGTCTGAAGTGGGAGACGACCCAGGAGTGGAACATCGGCGTGGACGCAGGACTCCTCAGCGACCGCGTGGGCGTCACGTTCGACGTCTACAACAAGGCGACAGAGGACCTTCTTCTCAGCCGTCCCGTGACGCGGACGTCCGGTTTCTCGTCGGTGTTGGCAAATGTCGGCGGCATCGAGAACCGGGGTTGGGAAGCCAGCCTCAGTACGGTGAACTTCCAGTCCGCCAGTCCCACTGGCTTCAACTGGACCACCACGTTCACGGTGACGCACAACGTGAACGAGGTCACCAAGCTGTACTCGCCGAATCCGAACGAGCCGGGCGAGCCGTTCAACGTGTACTTCTACAACCGCGTGGAGGAAGGGCAGCCCATCGGCGCCTTCTACACCTATGAGTTCGTGGACGTCGACGACGCGACAGGTGACGCGCTCTACACCGACCTGGACGACGACGGCAACGTCATCGGTACCACGGACAGGCCGAGCTCCAACGACCGCATGATCGTCGGAAGCCCGCACCCGGACTATTTCGGTGGTCTGCGGAACAGCATGCGCGGCTTCGGATTCGACGTAACCGCGTTCTTCGAGTTCAGCTTCGGCGCCGAAATCATGAACGCCATGCGCGAATACGCCGACGACGGCGGCTATTTCTACGACAACAAGTTCGCGGACGTGGGAGTAGACTATTGGACGCCGGACAACCCCACGGCCTCGAAGCCACGGCCGAGCTACTGGGGTACGTCGGGTGCTCGGTACGACTCCAGCCGGTGGATGGAGGACGCATCCTACATTCGGCTGGGTGAGGTCACGGTGGGCTACACGTTCCCCTCCAATATCGCTGCGAAGATGGGTGCTTCAACGGCCCGGCTCTACGTGGCAGGGAAGAACGTCATGACCTGGAGTGACTACTCCGGCTACGCGCCCGACCTGAACAGTGCCGGATCCAGCGCCTCTTCGGCGTCACTCGGTACTGATTTCTATGCATATCCCCTGGCCCGGACATTCACCATCGGCTTCCAGGGCACCTGGTAAGGAGACGACCATGATTAAGCAGAGATTGGTGACGGTGCTCCTTCTGGCGACAGCCATGGGAGCGTGCGAGGAGGGACTGCTCGATGTCCTACCGGTGGACGAGATCGCGGAAGAGATCTCCATCGTTGATGCCTCGAGTGCGCAGGCTGCTCTGATGGGGGCGTACAGCGCTCTCCAGGGCGGAAGCTACTACGGTGGGGACTACCTGCAGTGGAGTGAGACGCTCACCGACAACGTCGAGCACACCGGTACTTTCGGAGAATACGGCGATGCGGACCTGGTATTCCTCAGGCCTGACGTCGGTGCCATCACGGGGATCTGGGGAACGATCTACTCAGGCATCAACCGGGTGAACCTCCTCATCGAGAAGGTCCCCGCCATAGATGGGATGGATCCCGACACGAGAGATGAGATCCTGGGTCAGGCGTATGGGCTGCGGGCGCTCCATTACATGAATCTGGCCCGGGCGTGGGGTGGAGTGCCGTTGGTACTCGTTCCGGCGGCGAACCTCGAGGAGGCCGCACAGGTCAGCCGTGCCTCCGAGGCCGATGTCTACGCTCAGATCAACGCCGACCTCACTCAGGCGGCAACGCTCCTGAGTGGGATGAGCAATAATGGCGACCGCACGTTTGTGACCCCGGGCGGCGTGACCGCGCTGCAGGCGAGGGCGGCACTGTACGCCGGGGTGTGGGCAACCGCGGAGACCCGAGCGCAGGAAGTCATCAGCACTGGTGATTACCAGTTGGTGGCGAACCTGCGATCGATGTTCACGGCCGAGGGTGACCCGACCGCAGAGGACATCTTCCGGGTGTCCTTCACGGGTGTGGATTGGCAGAACCTCGGATACATGTACATGTTCGACGGCCGCTTCGAGATCGGGGCCACGCAGGAGATCTACGACCTGTTCCCGGCGGGAGACCTCAGGTTCGACCTGAACTTCGCCGGCGTCCGGGCGGACGGGATCGAGGTGGTGAAGTTCCCCACGCCCATCGGCGCGGAGGATCCCCACGTCATCCGGTATGCGGACATCCTGCTGATCTCGGCTGAGGCGAAGGCCCAGCAGAACAAGCTCGCGGAGGCTGTCGACCAGCTCAACCTGGTGCACGAGCGGGCTGGCCTTGCTCCGTACGTATTCGGGGTCGACCTCACGACGCAGGCTGAGGTTCTGGACGCCATCTATCTGGAGCGGCGGCTGGAGCTCGCCTTCGAAGGTGAGTACTGGTTCGACCTGTGCAGAACAGGTACGGCCGCGGCCGCCATCGGCAGCCAGTTAGATGCATGGGAGTGCCTCTGGCCGATCCCGGTGTCGGAACTCGACGTCGCGCCGAACCTGGTGCAGAATCCCGGTTACTGATCCGGGGACGTTGAATGGAGGGTCACGGCCCCGTCCCGCGCGAGCGGGGCGGGGCCGTTCCGTTCACGCGGGTGTGAGTGCGAAGTGCGAGGTGCCGATCCTTCGAAAGTACCCGTCTCTCGCGCTATTCTAGTAGAAACGAGTCTTCGCCCATCTCCCCAGCCCCCGGAGCATCAATGACCGCCGCCTCGCACGAGCCCGTGATCGCTGATGGACTGCCCGCTCCAGTAGGCCCGTATTCACCCGGCATGACGCTCGATCGCCTCGTCATCGTGTCGGGGCAGGGTGCCACTGATCCGGCCACCGGGGCCCTGGTGGGTGCGGATGTTGCGGCACAGACCGAGCAGGTCTTCCGCAACATCGCGACCATACTGCACGCCGCCGGAACAGACCTTTCCCGGGTGCTGAGGTGCGGCGTATTCCTGGTGGACATGCGCGATTTCGAAGCGATGAACGCCGTATACGCCCGCGTGTTCGGAGATCACCGTCCCGCGCGCACGACCGTGCAGGTAGCGGCCCTTCCCGAACCGGGGCTCCGCGTCGAGATCGACGCCATCGCCTACCGCCCGTAGGCGCCCGCCGGACCGTGGCTTCGTCGATTCGGCAGGACGGGCGGAGTCCGGCGCAGCTCTAACGCCCGGTGCCGACCAATTCGGGGACCAGGCTTCCGGACACTACGCGGTAGGCCGGCCGGAACAGCGCCTCGAACTCGGGTGAGTGGTGCACCGCAGGATACCCCTCCGCCCGCCGTGCTTCGATGTACCGCATCAGCACCGTGCGGGGCCAGGGCAGGGCATCGTCCCCGGCCATGCCGAGGGCTGCGTCGAGGGCACAGGTCAGCGCCTCCTCCGATCCCGCAGACTCACGTGCCGTGCGCACGAATACCGACAGCAGCTTCGCGACGTCTCCTTCGGCGTCCAGGAAGGGCCGCAGGTGGATCCGCACGATGCTGCCGTAGGGGGCGATCGTGTCCACGAGCGGCTCGGGCGGCCCCTCGCCGAGGGCCCCGATCTCGTCACGCATCCACCGACGTGCCATGTCGACACTGGAGACGGCATGCTCCGCGCCCATGGCCCCCTGGTGCAGGAGCTTGTAGAGATCGGCTGCCTGCATACCGGGATAGCGCGACACGTGGACTCGAATGAGTGCCGTCCACTCCGAGTCCGTGGAGCACGCTGGAGGAGTCGTACCGATCGTCCCCAAGAGTGCCACGAGCATCAGGGTGTGCATGGACTCCTGGATCAGGGATTCAGGCGGCGGGCTTGGCCCGCGACGGATGACAGAAGGGCTAGATCCCGAACAGCATGGACACTCCGAAGTTCAGAATCCAGAGCCAGAAGGCTCCCCACATCGCCGCGCCAAGTCCCTCGACCTCGAAGCCGTCGACGAACTGAGCGGCGAGCATGATCATGAGGGCGTTCACGAACATCACGAAGAGCCCGAGCGTGATCATCGTGATCGGGAAGGCGAAGAAGAGCAGAATCGGCTTCACTACTGCGTTGGCAACGCCGAGCATGGCAGCGCCGAAAATGGCGGCCTTTCCGTCCCGGATCTCGATGCCGTCCACCAACTTGCCGACCATGAAGAGAAGGGCCGCACTCACCAGGATATGAATCAGCATCTGCATCGTCCGTCTCCCTTGATTCGAAACACGCCAATCGGTGACCGCAGCAGCGCCTGGGTCACCCAACCCACCCAGACGAGGAAACGGGTCCACTCGTTTCGTTGAGCGAGTGACGGGAGGGTCCGTTCACGGCGATCAGCCGGTGCAACCGCCGGTCACTCGCAGCTCGGTGCTGCTCTTCAGACCTTCATCGTCTTCGTGTACTCGGCGCCGACGAAACCACTCCTGCACGTCGGTCCGGCCAGGAATTCGGCTGCCAGGCCGGCCTGCACCCCCAAGGCCTCGGAAAGCGTCACCGCACCCGCTGCGCGCGCGCAGTCGAGAATGGCGACGCGGGCTGCTTCCATCGCTGGGCTGTCGGCCTCCGGGAGGTCCGCCACGCCTGCGGGCAGATCCGCCAGCGGACCCTCCTCGAGGGGACGGCGTGTGAGCCCCCGGCCTCCGCTCGAAGCGACGCTCCACGCCGTTTGCAGTGCCTCCTCAAGAGGCGCAGCGTGGTCGATGAGCCATCCCACGGCCTGAGCCGCCTTCACGGGACGACCCGTGAGAAGCATGTCGAGCACTTTCGGCCAATCTTCCTCCGGGGCCCGACGGAGCCCCCAGTGGCAGCCTTCCATGCCGGGAACCACCGGCAAGGTGACCTCGGGGAATCCGAACAGTGCGTCGTCCACTGCCACGATGTAGTGACAGTGCATCACGAGCTCCAGCATCCCTCCCAGACACCGCTTCCCGGGGACCATGGCGACCGAAGTCTCGAAGTCGTCGTTCAGCCGACGGGCTGTGCGCGACCACCCGTTCGTGATGGCCAGCCCTGCGTCGATGTTCTCCAGGGCCGGGTAGAAGGCACTCGTGTCGGCGCCCACCATCTGGGTGGAGATGTGGAAATCACCAGTCAGGATGACACGCTCTATGCCCTCGGCCTTGAGCCAGTCCACGGCTCGATTGAGCTCGGCATCGACGTCCCAGTTGTAGCTCTCCCGGCCCACGGTCACGACCCCGACTTGGCCGTCGTGCTCCGCGTTCACGTAGAGCTGATTCCACTCCGGGGTGTCCATCGCCGCGATGGCCTCGGGGTGCCACGCGCTGGATGCCGCGCCCGGGTGGAGCGCGTGGTACGCCTCCACCGTGGCTGTCACTCCCGATGGGCCACGGGCGCGCATCATGGCCACGATGCCGCTGCGGAACTGTGCGCAGAGCTCGCCGATGGCGTTCATGTGCGCCAGATGGCCCCGCTTCTCGTGAAGCATGAGGCCTGTCATCTGGAAGAGCGGTCCCAGAATCCACGTCTCGAACTCGGCGGCCTCTTCGTCGCTGAGCTTCCAATCCACGAGTGGGCGGAAGTGGTTGGGCGGATACCAGTTCTGTCCGGTGTCCTTGCGCTCCACCAGATCGGCGGTGGGTGTGAAGAGTTCCCCGTACGTCTCGGACAGGTGGTGCAGGCAAGACCAGGTGAGAAAGTCCGCCCCCTTTGCTCCGATCGCGTCATGGGCCCGGAAAGGGTTGGGTCCCACCAGCTTCCGGATGAGCTTGTCGACCTTCCAGTACGGCATGTTGCTGGCCCCGTGATATCGGAGTCCGGCGAGAGCCGCACCGCAGAAGAGTACGTCCAGAATGAAGGACCAGTTGTCACCAACACGCAGGGGAATGAGCCCCATCGACCACATGAGCTTGGTGATGTCCGAGGGCTCGTCCTCGACGATCTCCCAGATCTTGTTGATCTCGTGAGGGAACGCCGGATGGGCGATGCCCACCCCCAGCTCGGAGCTCGGGAAGCCCGAGGTGACCGAGCGGATCTCGATGTCCGGGTATCGCGTCCGGAAGACCTCGTAGTGGGCCTTCTTCACTTCGAGAATCTCCGGGATCGCCTCCAGGAGGAACCTGGGCTTCATGGCGTCCAACTCCGCCGGAAGCGTCGTCCCGTCGTACGTGAGCCGGACGATGTTGCCCATGATCCGGTTCGCACCCGCCTTGCCGAAGGCGCGTACCAGGCCCGGGTACTGGCCGCCGATCCCGTCGGGGGCGCCCGGGAAGTCCAGCGCCACGATGGGCACTCCGTATTCCACCAGGCGCGATCCGAGCTGCATGGTCTTTCCAGCGCCCACGATGCCGTTGGCGCCCGAAATGACGACGCATCCCCGCTCGCCTGCCGGGCCGAAGATCCGATCGACCAGAGTCGCGGTATCCACCGGGAGGGCGCCGTTCTTGAAGATGTCGAGCACAACACCGAGACCCATCGTGTCGAGGGTCGGCTGCCTCATGGACTTCACTGCAGTTGCGTTGGCCATTGTCAGCGACTCCTCACGAAACCTGGAAGATGGCGGCGATGCCGACGTCACCGGCAGCACACCCGAAGATGAGCACGTAGCCACCGCCGAGATCGACGGCTTCCTCCAGCGCTTCGATGAGCACCCGGGTCAGGGTGGGCCCCTGAGGGTGGCCCCAGACCAGGGAGCAGCCCGTGTTGTTCATCTTCTGCCAATCGTATCCGGTCTGCTTCGCGAATACGACGTCGTTCACGGCGAACGGGTTGTGGTTCTTCACTACGGCCATGTCGTCCATGGACATGCCCAGTCGGTCAAGGAGCTTCATCACCGCAAGGCCGGGGGCCTCCGGCATGAGGCTCGGCTCGGCGCGTGTCTCGGCCTTGCCCACGAAGCGGATGTCGATCTCGGGCCGTGGGCTGAGTTCCTTCGCTCGGTCGGCAGTCGTGACGAGCAGTGTGGCCATGCCGTCGGAGGCATGGGTCTGCGTGCCGCTGGTCACGCAGCTGTCGAGTTCGCGCTGGCCGGCCAGGGCCGCGCGGCTGATCTGGCGCACGCCCTTGTCTTCGTCGATGCTGCCCAGGGGCCGGCCTGACACGTTGAGGATATCGAGTGGAACCATGATCCGGTCGAGAAAGCCGGAGTCCTTGGCCTGGAAGTACTGCTGGTAGCGCAGATAGGCGACGTCGTCGGTCTCGCCCTTTTCCGCACCGTACTTACGCGCCGTGAGTCCCGCTGCCGTGATCATGGCCTTACCCGTGGCAGGGTCGAAGCCGAAGTTGTCCCACACATCGGCGATGGCCTGGGTCCGCTCGTGAGCTCTACGCTCAGGGAAGACACCCACCGGCGAGTCGCTGGTACGGTCGAAGGTGAGAACGCCCACCACGTCGTTGCCCCCCGACTCGATTTCGGCACCGGCGGCCAGCGTCGCCTGCAGTCCCGTGGCGCAGGCCTGCTCCACGTGGTAGCCCGGGATCCTGTGCCCCATGCAGCTGGCCACCAGGGGAGCGGTCCAGAACTTCCAGTGCCATGGGATGGTCGATCCCAGAATCAGGTACTCGAGTTCGGTTACGGGAACGGACCGGAGGCCCATGATGCGGGCCATGGACTCACCGGCGAACTGGCCGATGTTGACCTCGGCGAGGGCCGAGGTCTGCCAGGCCGGGAAATAGCTGCTTCCCCAGGTGCCGTAGGGGATTCTGGCGTCTGGAAAGAGACTGCGTTCGGGGGTGGTCATACGCACAAGGCTCGTTCGCTCGTGTGACCCCACGGCGGGCGCCGGTGGGGAGCAGGAATGCATGAAAACTACCTGCGTGCCCCCTCAGGGCAAACCGCTGGGACACCAGTGCCGACCCGGGCCCATCTTGCTCGGCTAGCCCTGCCGCAGAGCCTCCACTTCCTCGACCGTCTGGGGCTTGTGGCGCCCCAACCTGCGTGCACCGTCCGCGGTGATGAGGTAGTCCTCTTCGTTGCGCACGCCCCCGAAATCCCTCCAACGATCCAACTCGTCGAAATCGATGAAGTCCGCACAGTGGTTCTGGGATCGCCAGAGGTCCATGAGCTGGGGGATGAAATACACGCCGGGTTCGACCGTCACCACGAAGCCCGGCTGCAGAGGCCGGCCGAGGCGCAGCGACTTCAGACCGAACTGGGTGCTCTTGGGCTGTCCGTCCCAGCCCACGTAGACCTCGCCGAGGTTCTCCATGTCGTGCACGTCGAGGCCCATCATGTGGCCGGTTCCGCACGGCAGCACCATGGCGTGCGCACCGGCGGCCAGCGCCTCGTCGGTGTCTCCCTTGAAGACGCCCAGGTCCTTGAGGCCTTCGAAGATCACGCGTGACGCGGCGAAATGGACGTCCTTGTAGGGAACGCCTGGGCCCAGGGCGTCGACCGCCGTGTTCTGAGCCGCCAACTGGAGGTCGTACATGATACGCTGGCGCTCGCTGAAGCGTGGAGCCACCGGGAAGGTCGACGAGAGGTCCCCCGCGTACCCCATCGCCGTTTCCGCACCGCAGTCGAGAAGGAAGAGGTCTCCGTCGGACATCACGTTCGAGTGGTCGTGATTGTGCAGCGTCTCGCCGTGGATGGTGGCGATGACGGGAAAGCTGGTGCGCCCTCCGCCCGCCAGGGCGATACGGGTCACTTCGGCCGCGATCGCGGACTCCATCATGCCGGGACGCGCCATCCTCATGGCCGCCTCGTGCATGTCGACGGACGTGTTCACGGCCCGTTCTATCTCTTCGATCTCTTCGGGCGTCTTGATCGAGCGCTGATCCACGACTGCCTGAATGAAGGGAGTCGACGCTCGCTCCCGGGCTTCCCGATGGCTGAAACCGAGGAGCTTCGCCAGCAGAACGCACGTGTCCGGCCGGTACGGGGGGAGGAAGTGGACGTCCCGTCCTGCGGCCAGAGCTCCCGACATCATGTCGGCGAGGTCTTCCAGCGGACGGGTGTCGGTCACTCCGGCCTCCCCCGCGCGGGCAGCGATCGTCGGCAGATCGCCCATCCAGACGATGTAGTCGATGGTGAGCTCGTCACCGAACACCGTCGCTGTGCCGGCGTCGATGTCGATCACGGCCGCGAGGTCTGCCTGGTCGAGCCCGAAGTAGTACAGGAACGTGCTGTCCTGCCGGAAAGCGAAGCAGTTGTCCGCGTAGTTCATCGGACTTTCCGTGTTGCCCGGAAGCAGGAGGAGGCCGCTCTCGAAGCGGGATGCGAGCGCGTTCCTGCGGTCTACGTAAGTCTGGCGGGAAAACATGGCTGTCCTCTAGGGAGTCGGTGTCTGACCGTCGATGGCCTGCCGGAGGGCTCGGATATGCGCAGTGTCGGTTCCGCAGCAGCCCCCGATCACGGACACCCCGAGCGCCACCAGGACCGGTGCGGCTGCCGCGAAATCTGCGGGTGTTTCGGGGTAGTGCACCAGGCCCGCCCTGACCTCAGGTATGCCTGCGTTGGGCTGAATCATGATCGCATGGTCCGTGGCCGCCCTGAAGGCTTCGGCAACCTCGATCATCGTGGCGATGCCGTTGCCGCAGTTCGATCCTACGACGTCGGCGCCCACCGCGATCAGGGCCTCTGCGGCCTGTGGAACACCCGTCCCCATGACTGTGTGGAAGCCTCGAGGCGTGGGCTGGAACGTCATGGTGGCGAGGACCGGGACGGAGGGCCCGGCGGCTCGGCAAGCCCGGACCGCGATGACGGCTTCGCGGAGGTCGATCATCGTCTCCACCGTGATGGCATCGACGCCCCCCTGGGCGAGAGCCGTGGCCTGTCGGAAGAAGCTCTCGTACGCTTCGTCTTCCGAAAGGTCTCCGTACGGCTCCAGGATCCGCCCGGAGGGCCCCACGGATCCAGAGACCAGGGTGTCTCCGCGTGCGCCGGCTCGTGCGGATACGACCGCTTCGCGGTTGATGTCCTCCGTCCGGTCTTCCAGGCCATACTCAGCCAGCCTCAGCGGTGACCCGCCGAAGGTGTTCGTATGGATCAGATCCGCTCCGGCGACGGAATAGGCCTCCGATATCCGGGTGAGAGCCGTCGGCCGAGTGAGCGACATCTGCTCGGGACATTCACCCTGCTCGAGCCCGGCTGCCATGAGCATGGTACCCATCGCCCCGTCCGACAGGAGCGTCCGTCCCTGCTGCAGCCTCGCTCTCAGTCCGCTCACTTCGAGGCCACCAACTCCTGCACGCGGTCTACGGCACCAGGCGCGTCGAACGCGTACGCGTCAGCCCCCAACTGCTCTGCGAGATCCGCGGACATCGGCGCTCCACCCACGATGGTGCGCACTTTGCCGGAAAGACCCTGCTCGCGGATGATCCCCACCACCTCTGCCATCACGGGGGCGGTGGTCGTCAGGAGCGCGGACATTCCCACCACGTCGGCCTCGTGTTCGACTGCAGCGTCCACGAACGCCTGAGGAGGCACGTCGGTGCCGAGGTCGACCACCTTGAAACCGACGCCGGTGAGCATGATCCCCACCAGGTTCTTTCCGATGTCGTGCAGGTCGCCCCGCACCGTTCCCAGGACCACGGTTCCTGCCGCGCTCATCTCTCCGCCGATGAAGTGTGGACTCAGCACGTCGACGGCCGCCTTCATCGCCCGGGCCGCAAGCAGGACGTCGGGGAGGAACACCTCGAAATCCCGGAACCGGCGCCCGACCACCGTCATGCCCGCGATGAGGCCCCGGTCGAGGATCTCCTGGGGCGTCAGTCCTTCGTCGAGTGCGGCCCGGGTAAGCGCCGGCATGGCGGCATCATCACCCGCCTGCAGCGTAGTCGCGATCTTGTCGATGAGCGTCATCCTCAGTTCCTTTCGGCAGGTGGGCCGAGGTTCGCCGTGGGTCCGAGACTGCTCATGCGGGCAACGCAGGATCGGTCCTTGCACGAAGAGCAGTAGGTGAAGCCGGTTTCGAAGGTGTGCGTCGCCGCGCTGCCCGCGATCAAGACACCCGAAACCGACTTGAGGGGGTGCATGAGCGCCGAGTCGCCCAGGGTGATGCCGATGGTTTCGGGGTGAAGCCTGCCGAACAGCGCGTGCTGACCGCTCACGTGCCAGCCGCAGTATCCCGGACTGTAGCCCAGGACGTGCAGGTCCTCGGCTGGGGCGCCCTGTCCGACCACGTGGGAGGTGAAGGTCGCGGCGAGCGCCGTCGTGGCGTTGTCTGCCATGCGGGACGCCGCCGCGTCCAGGCTGACGGCGAGGGGTGCTTCGCCGAGAGCGAACAGTTCATCGACCGCTGAGGTGACCTCCGGACCGAGCGTGGCGGCGAAGAGCGCGAGGGCCTCCGCCCGTGGGTACAGCCAACCTACCACCGGGTCCTCGGCGTTCTGCCCGCTCCCTCGGAGGACGTCGGCGAAACTCTCTGCTGAAACAGGTTCGATGATACCCCTCGGCCGTGCTGCGGAGTCGAGCATGGTCAACGCAGTATCGACCAGTTGAGCGAGGCGATCCGAGACGGGAGCGCCCGGCGGCACGCCGAGAGCCCCCAGGATGTGTCGAGGCTCCGGCCTCAAGTCGGTGGCGGACAGGGAGGCCGTCACCCGGAGTACCGTGGAAGCTCGTCCATACCCGCCCGTGTCGCCGCGGCCGTCATGATTCCGGTGATGGCCTCCTGCACCCCAGCTCCGTGGGGTGGGGGTGCATGGTCTTCGAGCAGATGGTCGATTCTCGCCTGGGCGCGCTCGCCCAGAAGGCTCGAGCCGTCCTCGACCCACCGGGGCCTCGGCAGGCGGTCCACGATGCGGTCCGGCATGAACTGCTGATCGCGGAGGTGCGCACGCGAGTGGTCCGAGATGAGGAGGTGACCGTCTCGAAGAAGCTCCTCCATGCGGCCCAGCGTGGGGAAGTCGTCGCGGGGCTCCATTCCTCTGCGAAGCCGTTTGACCGCTCCACAGATTTCGTTGTCCAGCACCAGCTTCTCGATGCTGTGGCAGTTCTCGAGGTCCAGCATTCCCGGCCCCGAACATTCGTGGATGCCGGACAGGGCAGCCAACGTGGCTCCCATGCCCGACTCCCAGCCGGCCTGGGCGTCCAGAAGCTTGGCGTCACTGAGTCCGATGTATGCCTGGGTGGGCAGCCCCAGGTACCGCCCGACCTCGCTCACACCGCAGCCGAGCATCATGGTCTCGACGGCGCCGAGCGGGGCCGTGCCGAAGCGCACGTCGAAGGCGCAGGCGGAGCTGCCGTAGACCATCGGCGCTCCGGGCGCCGCCAACTGCCCGATGACCATGCCACTCAGGATCTCGGCGGCGTGCTGGACCAGGGTGCCGACCAGCGTCACTGGAGCGTTGAAGCCCGCCAGCGGCATGGTCACGACTTCGACCGGAATTCCGTCCCGTACACATCCGAGGAACGGTTCGACAGCCTCATGGCTCCACGAGAGCGGAGACGTGGCGCAGACTGTGAACATGGCCAGCGGGTGCGCCCTTAGTTCATCCGCGCTGCCCCGGGCGGCGATCAGCATGTCGCGCATCACCGGATAGCCGTCCGGCGAGAACGTTCCGGTCACCACCGGCTTGGACCCGTAGGTCAAAGACAGAAACAGCCGCCAACTGTCGGACACGGTCTCGTGCACGTCGCCCGGTATGAATGCGGTACTCTGCGAATCCACATGTTCGAGCCCGTCGACCACGCGCGCATAGCGCACGTAGTCGGCCGTGGTCGGAACGCGCGCTTCACCACTGGGCCAGTCTACGATTGCCAGCGCCGACGAGCCGGGAGTGAAGTGCACGTTGCCGTCGCCGAGCTCCAGGGTGTGGGCATCCGAGAGCCCCTCGAGACGGACGATTGAAGGGGCTCCCGCCAGCGCCTGGTCGACGAGCTCCGGTGGGATGCAGACGCGCCCGTCGGCCCTGATCCCGGCGCCATGCCCCTCGAGCATTTCCGTTGCTTCCGCCGACGTCGTGCTGATACCGAGCGACGCCAGGATGTCCTTCGCTTCAGTGACGATCCGGTGAAGAAGGTCGTCGTCGAGGAATCTCAGGGTTGGTTGCACGGGACCCACCTCTCCCAGGATAGCGGGGAGGGCTTGGCCTATCTTGATTCCACGCCCTGAGCGGGGCAAGGGACCCACTGCACTCGAGTGACCTACCGGCCTCCGACCGCCAGACTCATCTGCAATCCGCCCGGTCCGGCGGAGATGCGGATCCCGTCGTCGGAGCGCTTCCGATGCAGCGCCGGAACCAGATAGCCGATGGCAGAGCCGACCACCGCGCCGACGATGACGTCGGAGGGAAAATGCATACCACCTTTCACCCTGGCGTAGGCGGTGACCGTCGCAAGCGACAGGCTGGAGCCCCAGAGGATCTTGGACGCCGTCGAGAATCCGTGAAGGTCGGTATAGATCGTCGACATGAGGGTCGCCGCCGCAAACGCCGCGGACGTGTGCCCCGAGAAGAACGACAGGTGTACGCTGGAGCCGGATCCTGCTATCGCTAACCGTTCCTCGGGCGTCAGCGAGGGGTTGTACGCGTACGGGCGGGTCCGACCCGCCATCCCCTTGGCGGCGTAGGTCGCTCCGGTAGTGAAGGCAGCGGCCTCGAGAAAAATTGTGCCCAGGGTCGCCACCTCACCCCACTCGCCCCCGAGGAGCCCCGGAATACCCGCCACCAGGGCGGACGATACGACCAGAATGTCGCGCGGCCAGTCGCTGCGGTCCTGCCACGTGGGAGACCAATTGTTCGTCGTGTTGCGATCGAAGCCGTTGACGGCTTGTCGGTCCAGGGCCCTGATCTCCGTGAGGCTGATGGGCTCGACTCCATCGACCGCGTAGGCGCCCAGGAGAGATGTCGCCACGCCCGCCGCCGCGAGCGCCCAATCCTGATTGGAGAGGGTGTACGGGAAGTCCGGCTCCTGCGCCTGCGCTGAAACGGGGACCGCCAAGAGCAGCATGACGAGGGCTGCGGCGCTGCTGGTATGAGGGGGACGTGCCATGATCCTCGACCCGTGGCTAATCGTGGTGCTCGGAGGCCGTAAGATTCTCGGCTCCCGGGAGGATGTCCGCCAGTCGCTCTGGGTGGTGGATCAGAATGGGGAGGTGCTGCGAACAAATCCAGTGACTCGATTCCTTGAAGCGGAATGCAATGAGCGGGACCTGGGAGGAAGTCTGCTTGCACACGAGGCAGGCGGTGGTTGCGGGCTCGGTCATGTGTTCCTGATCTCAGACAGGGTGAGTGTACCACGAGCATTAGTGGATGATATCTTTCCGGCCACTCCCGTCGACCCCAGGAGACATCATGCGCCTCGCGATCCCTCGGCACGTCCTGCTCCTCGCCATCATGGTGTGGCCGCTCGCAGCAGCTGCACAACCCACGTCGATCGACTTCCGCACCGAGTTCGACCGGCAGTTCGAAGCCTCCGCCCGCAAGCTCGTGGCGCTCGCGGAGGCGATGCCGCAGGAGACGTTCGACTGGCGTCCCATGGATGGCGTTGCGTCGGTGGTGGAGGTCTTCATGCACATCGCGCGATACAACTACATGTATCCGGATCAGAACCTGGGGATCGAAGCGCCGATCGCCTACGCGGATCTGGAGGCGGATGTCACCGACAAGGCGGGGGCCGTCCAGATCCTGACCGCCTCGATGGAACACGTGCGAGCCGTGGTCCGGGACATGTCCGAAGCCGACCTGAACGCGTCGACACGGCTCTATGGGCGGGACGTGGCCAAGTGGGCTGTTCTGCTCCAGTTGGTGGCCCACATGAACGAGCATCTGGGCCAGTCGATCGCCTACGCACGCATGAACCACGTGGCGCCGCCCTGGTCCTGACAGGGAAGAGCTAGCCGGTCATTCCCAGGTACATCCCTCCGAAGTAGGGGACGAGCCAGATCAGCCACACGACGAGGCTGAGCTTGTGGAAGCGGGTGCGCTGCTGTTCGCTGCCCGCCCGGACCACCTGTGTGGCCCACGCCGCGTGGCCGAGCATGAGCCAGAGCGCGATCTGCCCGGTGATGGTGTGAAGGCTGGACCCGTCGAAGCCCGGTTCTAGCAGGTCCATGGCCAGCGTGCCGGATACGTCGAAAGCGAACCCGGTCCAGAATGCGGCCACGTGCCATCCGGCGAGGTAACGGCGAATGCGCTCGGCCCAGACCCCGATGGAGTAGAAGACCAGGGCGAGGGTGATGAGGACGACGGCAGCGATCTCCAGGGGCGGCACGGGCAGGACTCCGTTACGGATATGTCGGGTGCGGTGGGCTAACCTGCGAGGGCCTGCTCGAGGTCCTCGAGGAGATCGGCTTCGTCTTCGAGACCTACGCTGAAGCGGATGAGCCCGTCCCTGATGCCACTTTGGGCCCGCTCCTCGGCGCTGAGCTCACCGTGGATCGCCGCCGCCGGCCGGATGATCAGCGACTCGGCACCGCCCAGGCTCACGGCCACGACCGGGAGCGTGAGTCTGGCCAGGAACCGGTCGGCAGCCTCGACGCCGCCCTTCACCTCGAACGCGACCATGCCCCCGAAGCCGGCGAGGAGGCGCACGGCACGCTCGTGGTAGGGATAGTCCGTCAGGCCGGGGTAGTGCACTGCCTCGACCGCCGCGTGTGAGTCCAGGAATCGCGCCACGGCGAGCGCGTTGTCGTTGTGTCGCTGCATCCGGATGGGGAGGGTCTTGAGGCCGCGCTCCAGAAGAAAGCACGTGTGTGTGTCCAGCACGCCACCCAGATGGTCCAGCGTTCTCTTCACCGCTGCGACGTGGTGGGCTGATCCGGCGACGGACCCCGCGATGATGTCCGTGTGGCCGTTCATGAATTTGGTGCAGCTTTCGACCACCAGGTCGAAGCCCGAGGCTGCCGGTCTGAAGTTCACCGGGGTCGCAAACGTGTTGTCGATCACGGAAACCAGGCCGTGCTCGCGGGCGAAGGGCACCACCGACTCCAGGTCTGCCATCTGCACCGTGGGGTTGGTCAGGGTCTCCACGTATATCGCCCTGGTGGTGGGCTGGAGATGGGCTGCCCACGAACCGGGATCCTGCGGATCGATGGCGGTATGGGTGATGCCCATTCTCGCCAGTTCGCTCGTCAGAAGCCCCGTTGTGCCCCCATACAGGCAGTCCTGTACCAGGATGTGGTCTCCGGTAGACAAGAGCGTGAACAACACGGCGGATATGGAGGCCATGCCGCTCCCTGTGGCGAGTGCAGACTCCGATCCCTCCAGGGCCGCGATCCTCGCTGCCAACACGCGATGATTCGGGCTCGTGCTGAGTCGCATGTACCCGATGTCGTGGTAGTCCTCGCCGTGATACTCGTAGGTGCTGGCCTGGAAGATGGGCGTTCCGATGGCACCGCTCGGACGGGGAGTGAGGGCCCCGGCATGGATGGCGGTCGTGGTGTTCGCGGGTTTGGGGGTCATGTCAGAGTGCGGTTGGGGACCTGGAACGGAGAGGAACGTGAAATGTGAGACGCGTTCGGACGTTTTACTAGCAGGGCGTCGAGGCACGCCTGCGTGATTAACGCTTGGACAAGGGTGCTGACATGGTGGCGAAGGTTGTGGTTTCACTCTGCTGGCTGCTGGTCGGATGCAACGCTTCGCTGTCCGCGCCGAACGAGGACGACCTCGGTGTACTCTTCATCGGAAACAGCCTGACTGCCTCCAACGATCTTCCCGACCTCGTCCAGCGACTCCTGGAGGACGCGCAGGTCGGCGGCGTACACGTGGAGGCCGTGGCGTTTCCGAACTTCGGGCTCGAGGACCATTGGTTCGAGGGATCGGCGCGGGAGGCCATCGCCCTGGGTGGATGGGATGTCGTGGTGCTTCAACAGGGGCCCTCCGCGACTGAGGGCCGACCGTCCCTTCTGGACTACGCGGCGCGCTTTGGGGAGGAGATCGAGGCCGTGGGCGCGACGCCCGCTCTGTACATGGTGTGGCCGTCGGCCACCCGCGACTTCGACTTCGACAGGGTGTCGAATTCCTACCAGACTGCGGCTGAGGTGGCGCGGGGACTGCTGTTCCCCGCGGGCGAGGCCTGGAGGGCGGCATGGCGACTCGATCCTGGTGTCCGCCTCTATTCGGGAGACGGATTCCACCCGAGCGTCGCCGCCACCTACCTGAATGCTCTCGTGATGGTAGAGCAGCTCGCCGCGGTCAATACCGGGAGCCTGCCTCTGGACGCCGGCGGTACGGACCTTTCGTCGGACCTTGTGGAGCTGCTTCAGCAGGCCGCTGCGGAGGCCAACGCAGAGTTTGCCCGACCCGTGGCGGTGAACTGGCTACGGGGGCGTTGACAGGCGATAAGCCACCCGCGTCCACGGCCGGCAGCCCGGGCGCGATCGGGCATGCTGAGCACGGCGCCGAAGGCGCCGTGCTCAGTTCGTTCGGAGCTGCCGGGGTTCGGAGCTACCGGCTGAAACGCAGGGTCCCGCTCAGGAACTGACCGCACTCTGTGACTTCGATCTGGCCGCGTATGGACGCGCCGGACTCCGAGATCGCAGCCTCGGACACAGCCACCCCGTCGCATCCGGACTCAGGGTTCGTGTACGATGCTGTAAACGTGAAACGGTCGGCCACGATTTCACCCTCGATCTCACCCCCGATACCCATCATGGGGATGTTGAACCCACCTTGGACCGCGCCCCCCGGCAGCGTCTCGATTTGGAGCGTTGCCGGCAGGGCCTGCCCGTCCACCACGAACTGCCCGGAGTAGGCACCGGCGAGGTTGTACAGGTAACCCGGGTCACCGGGTCCGGGAGTGCCTGCGCACGCCGCGAGAAGAACGATGGCGACCAGGCTGGCGAGACGTCGGATGCGCATGGGCTGCTCCAGGCACGGGTAAGGCAGAGTTACGAGACGATACCACTCAGTTGACGAAGGGGCACTACGTAGCAACCGCCCGGTCCGGTTTCACCGGCCGTCAGCGTCCCCGACACCACAGCGGCTCTCCCAGGCAGGTCCATCCCCAGTTGTGTCCCTGGGGGTTCTGCACGAAGAGCTCGAGTATCTTCGAAGTGGCCAAAGCCGGGTCGGTGGACGCACCTCCGAGTTGCCGTGCGAGTGCAGCATGGTCCTCGAGCACGGCTGCCAGCTCCAGCGGCTGTGAACTCGCCACGACGAGCATGAGCCCGGGTGAGGAAGTCGTCTCGTCGAAGCCGGGCAGGAGGTGGCTCCGGCGCCACGTCGCGATGTGCTCTTCTTCTGCGGTGAGTGCGGGAAGCTGGCTCCGGCCTCCTGGAAGTGTCCGTGGGGACGAGGTCGAATAGGGCCACACGAGCGCAGCGCCCTGGTCTCTGATGATGTTGAAGACCGCCACGTAGGCTTCTTCCTCGAGCTCGACCCATACGGCCGAACCCAGGCGGTCCAATTTGTCGTAGCCGGCGGCACGAACGGAGAAGTACCCGCTCGCCTGTCCCGGAGCAGGTGGAACGGGCGCGGTAGATGCACAGGCAGCCAGAAGCAGCGCTAGGGCGAGGGGTGTCGTAAGGCGGAGCATGGGCTGGATAGGGTTGAATGGTGGTTCGCCAGAGTACCGGCGAACCGCCCGCGTCTCAAGGGCGCTGGTCTGGCCCCGGCCCGGCCCGGCCCGCCGGGGGAGGCCAGGTTCCCCCCGCGCCTGTATCATGGGGGCACGAGGACTGAAGCCCGATTTCACGGAGACACCGCATCATGGGTTCAAACCACACGGCGTTCACGGTCGCGCTCACAGGCGCGCTTGTCTTCCTCTTCGCGATGACCCCACTGACTGCGCAGTCCACCGCCTCCGGCTGGGCTGAGGAGCCGCCGGTCCTAGGCGAGCTCGTCGACTTCGGGCGGACGCAGAGTGACCTGCGGGTAGCCGTGCAGCGGTTCGAAGAGGATCGCCGGGCACTGGGGCGTCGCTACGACATCCCGTACTCGGCCCTCCGGCGAGAGCGCATGAGAGCCTTCTATTCGGGGTGGTTGGCGCGACTCGGAGAACTGGACTTCGCCGGCCTGAATCAGGAAGGACAGGTGGACTACGTTCTCCTGCGCACCCAGGTGGAATTCGAGCTGGAGACGCTGGCTCAAGAGGAGATCGCGGTTGCCGAGATGGAGCCCCTGGTCCCGTTCGGCTCCCGCATCGGGGCCCTGCAGGAGTCCCGCCGTGAGCGAGCGGATATCGATGCACGAGAGACGGCCAACACGCTCGATGCCCTCGCAGACGACATCGCGGCCCTGACCGCGCTCATCGGCGGGCCGCAGGGTGAAGACACGTTCGGAGACGTCAAAGGCGTCGTGGCGGCGCGCGGCGCGGGCTATGTGGATAGCCTGAGACGGATGCTCCGTGGTTGGCACGGCTTCTACACGGGATACGATCCTCTCTTCACCTGGTGGGTTGCGGCACCGTACGAGCGTCTCGACGGCGCATTGGAGGCTCATGCTGCGGCGATCCGCAGTCAGTTCGTCGGGGATGCCGCGGACGGTCCGGTGGTCGGCGATCCCATCGGTGACGAGGGCCTCCGGGCCCATCTGGCCCATGAGATGATCCCCTACACGGCGGACGAGCTCATCACCATCGCAGAAAGGGAGTTCGCCTGGATGGAGGAGGCTCTCCTGGAGGCGTCGCGCGAGATGGGTTACGGCGACGACTGGCGCGCCGCCCAGGAGGCGGTGAAGAACCTCGCCGTCGAACCCGGCCGCAAGCCTGCGGTGGTCCGGGAGCTGGAGCGCCAGTCGGTGGACTTCATCCAGGCCCGGGACTGGATCACCATTCCGCCCCTCGCCCAGGAAGTCTGGCGGATGGAGATGATGTCGCCGGAGCGGCAGCTCGTGGCGCCGTTCTTCCTGGGAGGCGAGGTCATCCAGATATCCTATCCCACGGACGAGATGGACCACGACGACAAGCTCATGAGCATGAGGGGCAACAACCCCCATTTCAATCGCGCTACCGTGCACCACGAGTTGATTCCGGGACACCACCTGCAGGGGTACATGACCAGCCGGTTCAATGACCATCGCGGCACCTTCTCCACTCCATTCTGGGGAGAGGGTTGGGCTCTCTACTGGGAGATGGTGCTATGGGAGAACGACTTCCCGCGCGGCCCCGAGGACCGCATCGGTATGCTGTTCTGGCGCATGCACAGGGCCGCCCGGATCATCTTCTCGTTGAGCTTCCACCTCGAGCGCATGACACCGCAGGAGGCAGTGGACTTTCTGGTCGAGCGCGTGGGCCACGAGCGCGCGAACGCGGAGGCCGAGGTACGGCGCTCGTTCGCGGGAGCCTACTCTCCTCTGTACCAGGTCGCGTACATGATCGGGGGGCTCCAGTTCAGGGAACTCCACCGCGAGTTCGTCGAGTCCGGTCGCATGACCGACACGCAGTTCCACGATGCCGTGATGCAGGGCGGCCGCATGCCCGTTGAGATGGTCCGGGCCCGGCTCTCCGGGCAGGCGCTGACTCCCGACTACGATACCCAGTGGAGGTTCGCGGGCGATCCCCGATAACCGAGGCGATGGAGCCGGGCTGGGTCGCAGAGCTTGCCTGAAGCTGGGACGGGCTCGCCTTGAAGTTCGAAGAGGTATCCACGGCAGACCTTCAGGCAGGTCGGGCCAGGGGATTTCCTATACGCGTTCGCGGGGGGCGGTGGTTGTTGACGCCTGAATCACAGATCGGACAGATTTGTGTGCTCGGCCGGGCCCGCTTGGTCCAAGGCTATCCTCTCCTTCCGGTGAAGTCGTGCGCCGAACCCTTCTCCTCGTGGTTGCGCTGGCCATTGCGGCTGCGTCCGCCGAGGCCCAGACCCAGCCAGCTGCCGCGGCCACTCCGGCTGAGCTGACGCAGGACTCCATCGCTGCCGTCCTGACGAGGCTGGAAGCCGGTCAGACGAGTGTGAGCGGCCGGCTCGACTCGCTCGAGGGTCGGCTCCTGGAAGCGCAGGAGCCCGATTCGGTATCCGGCGCCGCCGAAATCGCCGGCCAGGTCATCGGTGGTGCCCGCCGGATCGGTGTGAACGTCATTCTGTCCGCTCTGGTCGTGGCGCTCTTCATGTTCGTGGTCCAGGCCGTCACATGGCTGCTGGGGACCCTCTCCGAGCGGAGCCCGAAGAGAAGGCTCTTCTACAAGCGCCTGGTACCGATCGTCCGGATCGTCCTCTGGATATTTGCCGCGTACCTGATCGTGTCGGTGATCTTCCAGGTCTCCGCCCAGGGCATGCTCGCGGCTGGCGCTGCCGTCGGCGTGGCCGTCGGGTTTGCTGCGCAGGACCTCCTGAAGAATCTCTTCGGCGGCATCATCCTGGTGTTCGACCAGCCCTTCCAGGTAGGTGACAAGATCTCCGTTGGCGGGACCTACGGGGAGGTGGTGTCGATCGGGCTTCGCTCCACTCGCATCGTGACCGCGGACGACAACCTCGTCAGCGTACCGAACGCGCAGGTGGTGGACGGCCAGGTGGCGAACGCGAACGCCGGCGAACTCAACTGCCAGGTGGTCACGGACTTGTTCCTTCCCGGCCTGATCGATGAGTCGATTGCAAAGCAGATCGCGTTCGATGCCGCGTTGACGTCGAAGTATGTCTTCCTCAAGAAGCCGATCGTCGTGCTGGTGAAGGACGTATTCAAGGAGACGTTTCTGACTCAGATCAAGGTGAAGGCCTACGTCCTCGATCCGAGGTACGAGTTTCTCTTCCAGAGCGACGTGACCGAGCGGGCCAGAGCGGGGTTCCGGGCTGCCGGCCTGGTGGAGCCCACCCATGGCATGCGCGCCTATGTGGACTTCAGCTCAGGGACGCAGAAGGACGGTGCTTCCGATGGCCCGCGTGACGTCGGGTCGAAGGGAGGGGTCTCGTGAGCCGCGGCGTGGACGATGTCGGCGCCGAGATGGTCGACGAGGTCGCCGTTGGTCAGCGTGCCGAGGAAGCCTGCCACGGGGCGGTGGGGGAGTTCTGGACCAGCCTCGACGCCTCGGCGTGGCGGTCGCTGAGGGCGGCGGTAATCGAGGCCCAGGCAGCGCATCGCCGGGCGATGGAGGCGGCCGGTCTGGAGGGTGAGGCCCCGACCGATGAACTCGGCGCCGTGCGCGAGCGGACTGCAGCGTACGTCACCGAGGTAGCCGAGAAGGTGCAGCGGCCGTTCTGGGATGCTGTGGCGGGGTGCCTCCCGGCGGACAGGATCGAGGATGCTACGCGTCAGGCCCGGGAGCGCTCCGCGGCGAGCTGCGCGGCTCTCCCGTCGCGGGCGGAAGTAGCCAGGACGAGACCCGCCAGCATGCCGCACGACCCGCTTGGTAGGAAGATCGGGAAGGCGCTGGCCAGAGTGATGTATGCCGCGTCGTCGCCACCGCCAGCGCGCGTGGTGGACGTACGCGGCGTGGCGACCCGGCACCGTGACTCGCGCATTGCCGAAATGGAACTGTCCTGGGCGATCGAGGCCCTGCGCCTCTGGTCGGGTTGGATGGCTGGCCTGGAGGTGTCCTGGGCTGCCTGGGCGACGTCGATGCTGTCCGATCTCGCTGTCGCTGGTGGCGAGTCGGTTGACTCGGTCGAGGAGCGATGGGGAGACGCTCTTGCGGCCGCCAGCGCTCTGGATGCAGGGCTGGAGCGGGCTGCTGCGGCATGTCCTCACGAAGACTTTGCGGTCGGCTCTCAGCTCGAACTCGAGCGGTGCCGAGCGCTGCTGGCGAGCGATCTCTCGGTGGCGGGCTCCTTCCTGTATCGCGCGGTGCCCGTGCATGAGAAGTTGGGGATCACCCGTGAGGCTGCCGCGTGGCGGACTTGGCAGGAGCAGGCCGTGGCACGCCTGCAGCTGCACGCCGTTCTGCTCCGGGTGTTCGTGGGTGTTCGCCGCGCCCGGGTCGATATGGTGCAGCGGCTGCGGGGTGAGCTGCTCGATACCTGGCGGGAGCGGGTGGAGCTGGCCAGGCAGACGCTCGATGGAATGGCTTCGACTCTGAAGGCTTCGCGTCCGGACACGCAGGCCGAGTTCGACGAAGCTTGCTCAGCGGCGGAGGCCGTGCTCACCGAGCTGCAGGCGGAATGTCCAGACCGGGCTTCGTTGGAGGTCCTAGCTCGGCGAGTCTCGGGGATGGCGGTGGGAGCCATTCAGGCGAGCCTGGGGGCGGTGCCCCGTTCACTCGTGCTCCATCCGCTCCCCTCGGCCACCCGAGCGCTCAGGCGCCCGCCCGGCGTCGTCAACACGTTCGGGATGCAGGACCTGGCTCGGCAGGCGTTCGACACGCTGCGCATGGAGCGAGTGCGCACTGCGCCGTCGCCACTGCTCGACTCCGCGGAGGCGCTGCGCTCCAATGTTGCCGAGGTCACCGAGATCGTCGCTTTCGGATTCAAGGCGGGGGCAAGCGAGCTGCTGGCCGACTCCGAGCAGGGGGCCGATCGGGCGCTGACCCTCGCAGCTGAAGGTATCGAGCGGGCGGCCGACTCCCTGGCGCTGACCCTTGATCCCATGGAGGAGGCCCTCGAACAGCTCGATGCGCGCGTGACCGATGAGCTGATGAGAGGATTCAGCGCCTTTGCCGCGCGGGCGTTGGCGCATCGGGTACAGGGTCGCCTCCTCGATTTGCGCAGCAGGATCAACGTGGGGCTGGTCGAGCTCCGGCGTCGGGCAGGCCCCCGCGTGGAGCGATGGATTCAGGCGATGCGGGAGCGGTGGCTGCGGACCCAGAGGGTCGCGTCCCGGGCTACCAGTTGGGCGAGGGATCTCGTCGGGGCACAGGCGGTCGCGCCCACCGCCGCTACGTGGACGGCTCGCTCGCTTGCCACGGCTGACGAGCTCGTCAGCGCTCTACCGCTGGTCTATCAACACCTGTTCTCTCTCGAGCCGGTGAAGGAGGCCGAACTGCTCGCGGGTCGGGAGGATGAGTTGGCTGCGGTCCATTCGAATTGGCGGCAGTGGAACGAAGCAGATGGCATCCCGCTCCTGATCACCGGAAGGCGAGGCTGCGGTATCTCCAGCTTCTTCAACGTCTTCGTGAAACGGATCGCCGATGCCGGAGGTGTGACCTGCCACCGGGTGCTCGAGGAACGGATCACCACGGAGCAGGAACTGGCGATCTACCTCTCGGAGGCCCTCGGGATCGACGGCGGGACCTCGCTCGACGACATGGCCTCCGTCATCCTCGAATCTCCGGAAGGGACTGTGCCGGAGCTGCTCGCGCTCGAGGGACTGGAGCATCTGTATCTCCGGGTATCGGGCGGGACCGACCTGCTCGAGCGGCTCCTCACGCTCATGACCGAGACAGAGCCGAGGGTCTTCTGGGTGGCGTCGCTGACGCTGTCGGCCTGGCAGATACTCGCAAAGGCGGAGCCGGCCGCTACCGCGCAGGTCGACCGGTTGGAGCTCAGGACGCTTTCGCCCGAGGGTATCAGGGATGCGGTGCTCACCCGGCACCGGAGGAGCGGAATCAAGCTCGTGTACGAGGAGCCGGCCGAAGGGCATCGGTTCCTCCGCCGCCGGGTCCGGCCACTTCGTGGGACCGAGCGTCATCAACTGGTCCTGGAGAACGACTACTTCGAGCGTCTTCACAAGACCTCCCAGGGCAACCTCAGCCTCGCCTACTTCCAGTGGCTGAGGTCGGTCGACTTCTCAGGCGATGACGGACAGGTGCTCGTCCGGTTCTTGCCGCCGCTCGACTTTTCGTTCCTGGACTCGCTGGACCTCACCCAGAACTTCACGATCAAGGCCTTCCTCGAACACCAGACGCTCACCTTGGACGAACACACCACGATCTTTCGGGTGCCGAGGCAGGAGAGCTATCACATTCTCCAGTCTCTGGAGAACCGACACATCATCGAAGCCGTGCCGGGACCCCCCGAGACGCCGATGATCTCGAACGTGCAGGCGGATATCCAATACAGGATCCAGCCTCTGCTCACCGGTGCGGTCGCCGGACTACTGGCTTCCAGGAACATCGTGCACTGATGCGTACGCCACGCCGGGCTCTCTGGCTCGCGGTTCTTCTTCTGGTCGTCCATCCCGCATCCACCGGGGTCCGCCTCGCAGCCCAGGAAGCTGCTACCACCGACACGGCGCCCACAGTGCCGGAAGTCGCTCCCCCCGCGTTCCGGGTCCCCGAAGTCGACCAGGAGGAGATCCAACGCGGAGGTGCTCTGCATCCTGATTCGGCGCCGGAGCGGCAGGTCGCACAGGACCGGGCTTCGTCGAGGGCTGCGGACCTGCTCGGAGGGGGCTAGCCCCAGAAGGGACCGCCGAGGTCGAACGCTCGCGCCACGGCGTAGGTAGCCATGGTCACCGAGAGAGACAGTACGGTACCCCAGATCAGGTCGACGACCACCACGACGGTGGGGAAGTCACGGAACAGGGCCATGCAGGTGAGGTCGAACGTCGCGTATGCGAAGAAGCCCAGGAAGGCTCCCAGGGCTGCTGCCTTGGGCAGGGATTCGGCTTCCAGCGCGGGGATCACGGCGAAGACCAGCAGTCCCGTGATGTAGATCAGGTAGAACGGGATGGCTGCTTCCCAGCGGATGTCGTCAGCGAGAAGGTGGCCGATGTGCCGCTGGTAGAAGCCCGAGGCGACCACGCCGATCCAGACCAGATCGATGGCGAAGAAAGTCACCGCGGCGACCGCGTAGAGCTTCAGGAACGTCATGATGTGTCTGGTTCTCCTCTTGAGGACCGAGCCCCTCACGGAAGGCATGATGTGCCTGCGATCCACCCATCCCGTTCCGGACCGTGGCCTCGCACTCCCTACACCGGCTCAGGAATGACGCCACCTCTCAATGTACAGCATCGACGAGATCGCGCCGACGCCTTGATCGCTCCCTCCCCACCGATAGCTTTCACGGAACTGTTCTGAACCTCCTGCCCGGTTCTCGACCACGCTACCGCAAGCATGCCCTCGCGGCCCGCGTTCCATTGGGTCTGGATCGGTATCTGCGACCAGGAGGAATATCCCGTGAGATCCTCGAGGCGCTTCGCCTTCCCACTCGCAGCCCTGCTTCTCACCGTGTGCACAAGTGACGCCCCACCCTCGGCATCGATGATCAACGGGCACGACAACCCACTCCTTGCCGAATGGCACACCGAGTTCGGCGTCCCTCCCTTCGACCTCATTCAGAACGAGCACTACCTCCCGGCGTTCCGCGAGGCGATGGCCGCCCACAAGGCAGAGGTCCAGGCGGTGATCGACAACCCGGAGCCGGCGACTTTCGGCAACACCATCGAGGCCCTCGAGCGCGCTGGCGCAGGCTATACCCGGGTAGCCCGGGTGTTCGGTGCCGTGAACGGAGCCCACACCAACGACACGCTTCAGGAAGTGGCCCGGACCCTGGCTCCCGAGCGTGCCGCGCACGGTGACGACATCCGGTTGAATGCAGACCTGTACGACCGCGTGAGGGCGGTCTACGACGCCAGGGCGGACGCAGGCCTGACGCCGGAGCAGGCGATGCTGCTCGAGGAGACGCACAAGGGCTTCGTCAGGAGCGGAGCGGCGCTCGACGAGGCGTCCAAGGCCCGCATGCGTGAGATCAACGCCGAGCTCGCCGAGCTCACCCAGGCCTTCGGGGAGAACACTCTGGCGGAGACCAACGCATACGAGCTGTACGTGACCGACGAGGCCGATTTGGGTGACCTCCCGGCGAACCTGCGGGAGTTGGCCGCCGAAGAGGCGGTGCGCCGAGGGCATGATTCGGGCTGGTCGTTCACCCTCCAGCGCCCGAGCATCAACCCCTTCCTGGAGTCGTCGACCAACCGCGAGCTCCGGCGCGACATCTTCATGGGATACGCCATGAGGGGCAACAACGACAACGACCACGACAACAAGGATATCCTCTCGAGCATGGCGACCCTCCGCGCGGAGCGAGCCCGACTCATGGGATATCCGACCCACGCGGATTTCGTGCTCTCGGACAACATGGCGGAGACGCCCGAACGCGTGATGGATCTACTGGACCAGGTCTGGCAGCCGGCTCTCGCGGTGGCCAGGCAGGAGCGCGCCGACATGCAGGCAGTGATGAACGGCGAGGGCGTATCAGGGAAGCTCGAGGCATGGGACTGGCGGCACTATACGGAGAAGGTCCGTCGTGAGCGTTTTGCCCTGGATCAGCAGGATCTGCTGCCGTACTTCGAGGTCAACGCGGTCCGGGAGGGTGTGTTCACCGTCGCGAACCGCCTGTACGGCCTCACCTTCGAGGCTCGTGAGGATCTTCCACGGTGGCACCCGAGCCAGCAGGTGTTCGAGGTCAAGGAAGCGGACGGAAGCCACCTGGGCGTGCTGTACATGGATTTCTTTGCCCGGACCAGCAAGCGTGGTGGCGCCTGGATGAACAGTCTCCAGAAGCAGGGGCGCTTGGATGGCGAGACGTACCCCATCGTCACCACCAACTTCAACTTCCCGGCGCCCACGGCCGACGGCAATGCGCTCATTACGTTCAACGACGCGCTGACGCTCGCGCATGAGACGGGCCACGCGCTGCATGGGCTGCTGTCCGACGTCACCTACGAGTCCCTCGGCGGGACGTCCGTCCCACGGGACTTCGTGGAGTTCGGCTCCCAGGTGATGGAGAACTGGATGAGCGAGCCGCAGGTGCTGCGCCTATATGCCAGGCACTACCAGACCGGTGAAGTCCTGCCGGATGAACTGGTCGAGAAGCTCCAGTCCTCGGCGACGTTCAATCAGGGGTTCGTAACGGTCGAGTTCGTCGCAGCGGCGTACCTGGACATGGCCTACCACACACTGGCCTCGGGAGAGAGCGTCGGCGACGCCAACGCCTTCGAAGCCGAGGAGATGGACAGGGTCGGCCTGATCGGAGAGATCATTCCCCGGTACCGCAGCACGTACTACAACCACATCTTTGCCGGCGGATATTCTGCGGGCTACTACGCATACCTGTGGGCTGAGGTGCTGGACAAGGACGCATACCAGGCGTTTGTGGAGACGGGTGACATCTTCGACTCGGCGACCGCGGATCGGCTTCGTGAGGAGATCCTCTCCAAAGGGGGCACCCGGAAGGGGATGGATCTCTACCGAGCGTTCCGCGGTCGCGACCCGTCGATCCAGCCGCTCCTCGATGCGCGTGGTCTGACAGGGAACTGAGCACGGTGCCGCACCCGGAAGGACCGGGTGCGGCGCTGGGAAGACTCGTGGCGCCCGGCGGCCCTTGCTCCGCCGGGCGCCGCAGCGCACGCTAGGACGACCGGCGGAGCCACTCCGGCAGGCCCCCGTCCCACCGCGCTGCTGACAAGGACTCGGATGAGCGACAGCCTCGACGCTGACTTCATCGTGATCGGGTCGGGCTTCGGCGGCGCCGTATCCGCTCTGCGTTTGGCTGAGCGGGGGTACAGCGTGATCGTGCTCGAGCAGGGTCGGCGCTACCGCACGCAGGACTTCCCGAAGACCAACTGGTCGCTGCGGAAGTACCTGTGGGCCCCACGAATCGGGCTTCACGGAATCCAGGTTCTCACCCTCCTGCGGCACGTGCTCGTGCTGCATGGGAGGGGGGTCGGCGGCGGGTCCCTCGTCTATGCGAATACCCTCGTCGAGCCCGACGAGGCGGTGTTCGCGCGAGAGGGATGGGGCGCGGGGGGCTGGAGAGACCGGCTGGCGCCGCACTACGCAGAGGCCCGCCGGATGCTGGGGGCCGTGAGGTGCCCCGATATCGGCCAGACCGATGAGATGCTGCGCGAGGTCACCAGGGAACTCCACGGCGAGGATACCCTGCGCGTTCACGACGTGGGTGTGTATTTCGGCGAGGCCGGGGTCGAGGCAGGCGATCCGTTCTTCGATGGAGAGGGCCCGACACGCACCGGGTGTACGCGCTGCGGCGCATGCATGATCGGCTGCCGGGTCGGGGCAAAGAACACGTTGGACAAGAACTACCTGTGGCTCGCGGAGCGGCTCGGAGTGCGCATCGTGCCCGAGACCGAGGCCCTGGGAGTCGAGCCGGAGGGGGACGGGTACCGGATCCACACCCGGCGATCGATGGGCCTGCGCCGCCCCCGTCGCACGTGGCGGGCCGGAAGGGTCGTAGTCAGTGGAGGGGTCATCGGTTCGGCCAGCCTGCTGCTGCGATCGAGGGCGGCGGGGTGGCTCACCGAGGTGTCTGCGCAGCTGGGTCGGCGGGTCCGTACGAACTCGGAGGCGATTCTCGTGGCCGATTCCCGCTCGCCGGAGGCTGACTTCAGCGGGCACGTGGCGATCACCTCAGGGGCCTATGCCGACGACCGCACCTACCTCGAAATGGTGCGTTTCAACCGCGGATCAGACCCCATGTTCTGGCTCACGTCGCCGCTCGTGGGTCGAAACCGCGGACTCTCTGGCCTGCTCGGCTCGCTCCTGCGGCGGCCCTTCCAGTGGATACGGGGGCTTCGGGTATGGGGGCGCGCAGCCCGCTCCGGCATACTCCTCGCCATGCAGCCCACGGAGGGCCACCTCGACCTCGAGTTGGGCGGGAGACGCTGGGGCCGCGGGACGCTGCGGTCGCGTCTGCCCAAAGGCGAGAAGCCCCCGGTATCGGACATCCCGGCCGCCGAAGAGGCTGCCCGCCGCTTGGCCGACCGGATGAATGGAGATGTCTGGAAGACACTCCCGGACATGTTCCTGGGAGCACCGACCACGGCCCACATCCTCGGAGGATGCCTCATGGGCAGCTCACCCGAGTCCGGCGTGGTGAACGAGGCTGGGGAGGTATTCGGTCACCCTGGACTCTACGTCGTCGACGGTTCGGTCGTGCCGGTGAACCTCGGCGTCAACCCGAGCCTGACCATCACGGCGCTCGCCGAGTACATGATGGCGCAGATGCCTCCGAAGGGGGCCGAGGACGACCTGATCCCGAGTCGGTGAAGGGCGCCGAACGAGGGCGCACTGTCGAGCCGTCGCAGACCGTCACGAGGCGACGGAGGAACTCTGGCCCCCCAAACCCCGTAGGTTAGAGAGTGAAGATCCTACGCGTGTTCCGCTCCCGTGTGGGCCTCGTTCTGGCCCTCACCGCCGACTTCCTTCTGTACGGAGGTCCGCACAAGCCCCACCAGGCGTTCCAGATCTCCCTGGACGCGGCGTTGGTAGCGCAGGCCCAGGTCACGAGCGAGTGGATCGATCTGGATGGAGTCGTGGGCACGGCGGTGGGCCTCGATGCCTCCGGCAGGCCCGTGGTGAAGGTCTACCTCACGGAGATCGGGATCGCGGCGATCCCCGCAATGGTGGACGGAGTAGACATCCAGGTGGAGGTCACCGGGCGTATCCGGGCTGGAGATTGGGGGTCGGCATCCCGGGCGGAGTCCGCATCCGTGGACCCGAAGGGCTCGTTTCCAAGGCCTGTCCCGATCGGAGTCAGTTCCGGACATCCCGGGGTGACCGCCGGCACGATCGGAGCCCGCGCCACGGACGGCCGCAACGTCTTCGCGTTGAGCAACAACCACGTCTTCGCCAACGGCAACCAGGCGAGCCCGGGGGACAACCTGCTGCAGCCGGGTGTGATCGACGGTGGGCGGGATCCCGATGACGTCGTCGGTACCCTCAGCGACTTCGAGCCCATCCGATACTGCGCGGTCTTCGTCTGCTCTCCGAACTACATCGATGCCGCTATCGCATTGACGACTCCGGGTGACCTGGGGACGGAAACGCCGGAGGGCGGGTACGGCACACCCCGGTCCCGCACGGTCGCTGCCTCCCTCGGGATGAAGGTCCAGAAGTATGGACGCACGACCGGCCACACCGAGGGCACGGTTACCGGCATCAACGCGGTGATCGACGTGGGCTACCCGGCGGGCAACGCTCGCTTCGTGGATCAGATCGTCGTGTCCGACGGCACTTTCAGCACCGGTGGCGACTCCGGCTCGCTCATCGTTACGAACGGCGTTCTCCTGGGCGACCGGCGGCCGGTGGCACTGCTCTTCGCGGGGAGCAGCACGAACACGATCGCGAACCCCATCGACGTGGTCCTCGACCGCTTCGACATCAGGATCGATGGGAGCGGCATGTGAGCGACTCCCTCAAGGCAGCTCACGAGAGCCTCACCCGGAAGGTCATGGGCCTTCCCGGCGTGGTGGGCACCGCGATCGGGCAGCATGCGGGAAAGCCATGCCTGCTGGTGTACGTGAGTGAGAAGAGTGCAGGGAGATCCGTGCCCAAGACGGTGAACGGCATTTCGGTGATCACAGAGGTGACGGGAAGCTTCCGAAGACTCTGAGCGACGCGCAGGTTGAACTGCGTGTGTCGTGTAGCAGACCCCCCCGGCACATCTGTCGCGATGGGTACCTCAGCCCGGCAACTGCTGTCCTCAGCGCTCGAAGGCACATATCATCTAGAGTCTCTCACTCCAACGCATCGTATGTCCTTCATTTCTAAGATCTTCGGCGCCGGATCCGGATCGGGATCGGGTGGTCGGAAGAACCCAGCGGAGATCAGAGTCCGCGTTGCCGAACTCGAGGCCCAGGCTGCCCGGGAACGGCCCGGCTATCAAGGCATGCCCCTGAACCGAGCGGGGGATCTCTGTCTGGAAATCGAGGACACGGAAGCGGCGCTCGGGTTTTACGGGCGAGCGATCAACGCGCTGCTCGACGATCAGCAACGGGAGGCCGCCCGCGGGGTGGCCAACAAGATCATCCGGATCCATCCGGGAGCGGTTCGCACGCTGTGCACGCTGACCTGGCTCGATCTCGCCTCGCACCATCTGGCGTCGGCGCTCCTCCACCTGAGGGATTATGTGGCCGGGGTCGAGCGGGTCGGTACCCAGGACATCGCCAGGGACCACATCATGGAGATGGCGAGTGTCATCCCGGAAGCCGAGTTCCTGGATGCGGTTGCCGATGCACTGGATCGCATGGGATCGCCCGATGAGGCGGCGCAGGTCCGGGAATGGGTCTCCGAGGGCGGAGCTCCGGGGGCGCTGCGTGAGGCTGAAGAGCTGGCCTCCTACTGCGTGAGCGCCGCAGCCGGCTCGAACCGTCGGCCGCCTGAATGAGCGCCCCTCGGCAGCCCGGATCGGGTTGTCGAGGAGTCGCCGGGCGATGCGCTGCATGGCAGCGTTCTTTGTGTCCTTCCTGGTGGGGTGTGGTCAGAACTCACGAGTTCCGGCCGAGAACCCCGAGGCGACCTGGAGCCTTGCTTCCACGGCGCAGCAGTCGGGGACGGATGTTCTGCTCCAGGCTGTGAGCCCGGTGACTGATCGGGTGGTTTGGATCAGCGGACACGGAGGGACTTGGGCGACGTCTCTGGATGGCGGAGAGACCTGGAGTGCCTCGGTCATGGCTGGTGAGGAAGAACTCCAGTTCCGTGACGTGCACGCCGTCGACGCCGCGACTGCGTACCTGATGAGCGCGGGGGAGGGCGATCTGTCCCGGATCTACCGAACCGATGACGGTGGGGCGTCGTGGGTCCTCCAGTTCCGTGCGTCACACCCGGACGCCTTCCTGGACTGCATGGACTTCTGGGATCGCGATCGGGGACTCGTGTTCGGGGACGAGGTGGACGGGGTCCTCTTCATCCTGCGCACCGAGGACGGTGGGAGCACCTGGGAGCGGGTTCCGGCGGATGCACTCCCGCCGGCTCAGGAGGGCGAAGGCGGTTTTGCCGCCAGCGGCACGTGCATCGTTACGGGTCCGGAGGGGTGGGCTTGGATCTCCACGGGAAACGCCGAGCGGGCGCGAGTGCTGGTGACCAGCGATTGGGGCCGAAGCTGGAGTCCGGTCGAAGTCCCGTCGGTCGCCGGGTCGGGGGCTGGGCTGACCACCATCCAGATGGCCGAAGATGGACGCGGGATCGCTCTGGGCGGGGTCATCGGAAACGACACCACATGGAGCGAGAACGTCGTGGTGACCGTCGATTCCGGGGCCTCGTGGACCCTGGCGGGTCTTCCGGCCATGCCGGGTCCGGTGTACGGGTCTGCCCTGGTCGTCGACGATGAGCGCGCCGGTGTCGTGGCCGTTGGACCCGCGGGCATGAACCTGTCGCTCGATTGGGGCACCGGTTGGCAGGGTGTCGACACGCTGACGTATTGGGCCGTGGCCTTCGCGGACCCGGGCACCGGTTGGGCGGTCGGGCCCGAGGGCAGGGTGGCGCGACTGTCGTTCCAGCTTCGCTAGGCCTGCCTGCCTTCCCCTAGAACGTGTCCTGCGCGGTGCGGGCGATCACCTCTTCCTGGAGGTCGACGCCCATGTCGACGAAGTAGTCGCTGTAGCCGGCCACGCGAACCAGGAGATCACGGTAGTCTTCCGGCCTCTCCTGGGCGGCCCGCAGCGTACCGGTATCGACCACGTTGAACTGGATGTGGTGTCCGCCCATGCGGAAGTAGCCACGGATCAGGCTCGCGAGCTTCTCGATGCCGGCGTCGCCCTCCATCACGTGAGGTAGGAAGCGTTGATTGAGCAGCGTCCCACCGGACTTGATCTGGTCCATTTTTCCCAGCGACTTGCACACCGCGGTCGGGCCCGCGCGGTCCGCTCCGTGAGACGGTGATGTTCCGTCGGAGATGGGAAGACAGGCTCGGCGGCCATCGGGTGTCGCTCCGACCCGGGTGCCGAAGTACACATGGCATGTCGTCGAGAGCATGTTCAAGTGGTAGCGGCCACCCTTGGTGTTCGGCCGTCCGTCGATCACCTCGAACAGCGATTCGTAGACGCGCTGCATGAGGTCGTCAGCCCGGTCGTCGTCGTTCCCGAACTTCGGGGTCTTGTTCAGGAGCAGCTGCCGTGTCGGCTCGTCATCCTCGAAGTCCCGTGCGATGGAAGCCAGCATGCGTTCCATGGAGATGCGTCCGGATCCGAAGACGTGTTCACGGATGGCGGACAGGCTGTCGGTGATCGTGCCGATGCCGCAGCACTGGATGTACGTCGTGTTGTAGCGCGGACCAGCATCGTAGTAGTCGCGTGCGTTCTCGATGCAGTCGGCAATGACCACCGAGAGGCACGGCGCCGGGAAGTACCGTGCGAACATCGACTCGATGTATTGGTTGACCTCCACCTTCACATCGACGAAGAAGCTCAACTGACGCCTGAAGGCGTCGTAGAGTTCGTCGAAGGTCTCGAAGGTTCGCGGATCACCGGTGTCGGGTCCGATGCGTTTGCCGGACGCCGGATCGACGCCCGCGTTCAACGTCACCTCGAAGATCTTGGGAACGTTCAGGTACCCCGTGAGCAGGAAAGCCTCCTTGCCGAACGCCCCCGTCTCGATGCAGCCGCTGTTCCCTCCTTCACGTGCGTCCGAAAGACTCTTTCCGGCCCGCACCTGCTCCGCCACGACGGCGTCGGTGTTGAAGACCGAGGGGTAGCCGTATCCCTTGCGGATGAGCTTGCACGCTTCGTGAAGGAACCGGTCGGGCGTGTCCCTGCTGATCTGGACGTTCGCCTGGGGCTGCAGCAGATGGATCTCGTCGACGACCTCGAGGAGCAGGTATGAAAGCTCTCCCACTCCGTCGTCACCTTCGGCCGTCAGTCCGCCCAGGTTGATGTTGGTGAAATCGTTGTAGGTCCCGCTCTCCTTGGCAGTGACTCCGACCTTTGGGGGAGCGGGGTGGTTGTTGAACTTGATCCACAGGCACTGGAGAAGCTCCTTGGCCCCCTCGCGATCCACGACGCCCGTCGCCAGATCGCGCTGGAAGAAGGGCTCCAGGTGCTGATCCAGGTGACCCGGGTTCATCGCGTCCCATCCGTTCAGCTCCGTGATCGTTCCCAGGTGGACGAACCAGTACATCTGGATCGCTTCCCTGAACGTCCGCGGAGCGTGTGCCGGAACCCACTTGCACACTACGGCGATCTCCTGAAGCTCCTGGCGACGTCCAGGGTCGGCTTCGGATGCAGCCATCTCCTCCGCGAGCGTGGCGTGCCGCTCGGCGAAGAGTATCAAAGCCTCGCACGCGATCTCCATGGCGTGCAGCTGCTCGCTCTTGCGAGTCGCATCCGGGTCGGTCAGGTAGTCGAGCCGGGACAGTCGCTCTCGGATCCGCCCCTGGAAGTCGAGCATGCCCACCCGGTAGATCTCACCATCGAGCGCCGTGTGCCCCGGGGCCCGCTGCTCCATGAACTCCGTGAAGACACCGGCCTCGTATGCGTCCTTCCACTCCTGCGGCACATGGCTGAAGACGCGGTCGCGCATGGAACGGCCCCGCCAGTACGGAATGATGTCCCGCTCATAGACTTCCGTAGCACCTGGCTCGATCGTGTAGCGCGTCTGCTCTCGACCGTGCAGCGTCTCCAGATCCTCGACGGTGTGGCACGTGAGTTCCGGGAAGGTGGGCACGACCTTCGGTGCCGGCCCCCGCTCTCCGACGATCAGTTCGTCTTCGCCGATGTACAGGGTCTTCTTCGCGCAGAGTTCCCGGAACGACAGCGCGCGCAGCACGGGGACCGAGTGCTTGCCTTCATTCTCACGGTAGAAGCGCGTCAGGATCTCGGCCCGCTCGGTGGAGATGGAGGGCTCTGCGTCGAAGCTCAGCTGTCTGAGCCGCGAAATGCGCTCGTTCACGATCAGCCTCCCACCGTCACGGACAGTCCGTATTCTCTCATGCGATTCGCCATGGCGTCCACCTCGCCCGACGACATGGACACATCATCCGGCAGCCGCCAGGGCAGGTCGAATTTTTGGTGCTTCGCCTGCGCGGGGCTGTGGTAGGGGAGGAGGTTGACCCCCTCGATGCCCGGAAGATGCTTGAGGAACCGCCCGGTGAGATCGATGTTCGCTCCGTCGCTCACACCTGGAATCAGAGGAATGCGGACCCGGACCCGTGCACCCGCTGCGAGCAGCCGGTGCAGGTTGTTCAGGATGGGGCGGACGGGCGCGCCGGTCGTTTCCAGGTGCACCTCGGGATCCATGGTCTTGATGTCGTACAGGAAGAGGTCCGTCTCCGAGGCTACGTCGAGGAGGACCGCGGCCGCCGCCACGCCGGTGGTGTCGACAGTGCGGTGGATGCCCCGCTCACCGCATGCTCGCAGCACTTCGAGCAGGAACTCCCACTGCAGCAGCGGCTCGCCTCCGGAGAACGTCACCCCTCCCCCCGATTCCTCGAAGAAGACGCGGTCCTTCTCGATCTCCGTCATGAGTTCGTCGACAGAATAGCGGCGCCCGATGAGCTGACGGGCTTCCGTCGGGCACGCGGCGGCGCAGGCCCCGTGCCCGCAGCAGAGGTCGGCATCGGTCAGGGAGCCCTGGGGCGTGGCGGTCACGGCTCCCTCGGGGCAGGCCGGTACGCAATCGTGGCAGCCGAGGCACTTGGCCGCATCGTGATAGAGCAGTGGATGGCTGTCCCGACTCTCCGGGTTGTGGCACCACCAGCACTTCAAGGGGCAGCCCTTGAAGAAGACGGTGGTGCGGATTCCCGGTCCGTCGTGGACCGAATACCGCTTGATGTCGAAGATTAGGCCCGTGGGCATGGCATGGCCTATAGAACCCACGCTCGACCGGTGCGGGCGGGAGGGCACGACCGAGGTGAGCCCCGTGGGCTCGCTCGACGTGGGCCGCGGGCCGGACGTGAGGTGTGATCCGAGGTACCCCTGAATATGGAGCAGGGGAGGGCGATGGGGGAGGCCGGAGGCTCCCTTCTCAGCGCGGGTCCTGCCGGGATACCGCTTCGGCCCGAAACGTCCTGTACACGTCACGCGCCGCCTCGAACTGCCCGAACACGTGGTCCTGTTCCGCCTGTGAACGCCAGCCGGGCCAGTCCTCGGCCATCGCCTGCAGCTTGTCGATCCAGCTTATACCGTATTCGGCGGCTTCCGCGGATCGGATCGGCGCGCCATCGACAATGACCCAAACCGGATTGGTCAGGGCCTGTGCGTACGGTATGTCGAGCGGTGCACGATCCGCAGGGGTGCCGTTCACCCGCAGGTGGTACCAGCCGGACGCCCGCGGAGTGAAGCTCTTCGCGATGCTGAGTGACCTGCGATCACCCTCGAAGGTGAACTCCTCGACCACCTCGCCGTTGAAGACCAGCTCGGCCTTCTCGAGCGGCGTGATGGACGCTACGTCCACCGTCACCGTGACAGACTGTCCGGACGTGATTTCCACAGTCTCGCCGGAGATGAGCCCATCGACCTCGAACCGGACGAGCGGCCCCGAGGTGGCGAACGCGTTTCCGTTGCGGAGTCCCTCGAACCATCCGTCCATGGAGAGTCGGCCGTCGGGGGTGCGCACGTAGGTCCTCATCGATCCCACGAGCGGGTTCTGATGGAGATCGCTGATGGAGTCCTCGCCGCCCACCACCGTGACCCTCAGGCCGTTGTTCCACGCCGCATAGACCGGTGGATACCCGTCCTGCGAGGTGGACCACTCGATCGCATCCACGGTGGCGAGGGCCGCGTCCACCATGAAGCCCTTCGCTCCGCCCAGGTTCCCCTGCAGCGGGTCGCCGAAGTAGAAGGAGTGGACGTACCCGACGGTCGCCCCCTGCTGCTTGGCCTTCCTGAACATGTCGGTGTTGGACGGATACAGGCTCTCCACCGCTGTGCCCTCGTACCCCGTGAAGAACGGCGAGATGAGGTGATCGGTCATGCCGAACATGAAGACGTGGCCGTAGAAGGGGGGCCGGTACTCCTGGCCCACCACGAGCACACGGTCGGGCTGCGACAGTGGATGAGCTCCGCCTCCCGGAACGAAGAACTGGTGGTCGAGGACCCGGTTGTCTTTGTTGGCGATCTGTTCGTTGACGATGTCCTGGTCTTCCGCGTCGGACATCATCATCAGGTTCTCAAGGGTGTTGTGGAGGTTCCCGGCATAGTTCATGTGGACGTGGGTGGACCCGCTGAACCACCCTTCGGACGAGAGGTCCGCCACGGGCTCCAGTGCCAACACCACGTCGGTGATCTCTCCCGCCCGCACCTCGATCCTCCGCGAGGCCGGAGTGTGTTCGAAGCCGCGCACGGCGGTGATGCTCACCGTGCCCTCCGGAACGTCCACTTCGCTCACGCCGTCGTGGTGGTAGAGGTAGTCCCCTGCTCGACCGATGCGGGCGTATGCGTCGTGCGGCGCGTAGAACCTTCCGTCCTGGGCCGTGAGCATGATCCGCGCTGCGGCCCGGCTCCTTCCTCCGCCGGTGGTCGTAACGCGCACGGTGCCCATGGGACCCGCGTGGCGGCGGCCGGTGATCTCCACGTCGATCAGTCTGCCACCGTAGGTCTCGAGGAGAGCCAGTTGGGGGAGTCCGTTCCTGTTCGAGATGAACGCGATCCACTCACCGTCCGGCGACCAGCGGGGGTGGAACGCGTCGTAGTCGAAGAAGGTCAGCTTGTAGGGCTCCCCGCCGACCGTCGGCTGCACGTAGAGGTTGTTGAACTGGTCCGCGGTGGCGCTCGTGGAGGAGTACACGAAGCGACGTCCATCGGGTGAGACGTCGGGCTGCGTCCGGTAGAGCGTTTGTTCCCGGAGCACGACGCGGCGGGTATCGAACCCGCGCGGGCCCGCCGGCGTTCGGAAGACGTTACCGCTCCCGAGCGGCGTATCCCGGTTCGAAACGATGAGCAGTTCGTGACCGTCGGGGAGCCAGGCGGGTGAGATGTGGATGTCCCACCGCCCGAAGTAGAGGCGGTCGCGCCCGTAGTCGTTGTCGGAGGTGACGTTCTCCTCTTCACCGACCAGTCGGCCGTCCGAAAAGCCACGGATGTGCACGTTGAAGAACCCGCTGGGCCGGGTCGATACGTAGGCGATCCTCGTCCCGTCCGGGCTGAAGCGCGGGTCGGCGTAGACGTGGTCGTCGTCCGTGAGGGTGTGAGACTCTCCCGTCTCCAGGTCCATGATCTCCATGCCGATGGACCGTCCATGGTCGTCGGCCGTGTAGATGAGCCAGCGGCCGTCGGGCGAGTAGTCCGGCGAGGAGTAGTATTTCGGGCCTGTCACGACTTCGACCGCCAAACCGGACTCGAGGGTCACCTCCCAGATCGATCCCCCCATGGAGACCGCCACTTTGCTTCCGTCGGGATGCCACGAGGGATACCAGGGTGTGCTCGCCGGGGCCGGTGGCAGGTAGAAGTTCTCCATGTAGAAGCCACCCATGCGCGCTTCGGGATAGCCGCCGAAGGTTTGCTGGCCGGCGATGGGCAGGGCGCCGACGGTGATCGCCAGAAGGACTGGAACGAGGTTCGGGCGGACGGCGGCAGCGTTCACGAACGACTCCATCACGAGGGCGGGGGAGCCGCCAACGTGGGCACCCCACCCCTGTCCATCAAGGGCCGCCAGGAGGCCGAGGCTAGGGGACCCTGTTCAGCACGGCCCGGAAGATCCGATCGGCCAGGGTCGCAGAGACCTCGCGCATCAGTCGATCCTCGATCGCGGCCATCCGCTCGGCCTGGATGACCGGATCGAACAGACGCCGCTGGCTTCGGCTCAGGTCCAGATCGCGACTGTCGCCTTCGTAGACGGCGCGCTCGAAGGAGCCGCTGGCGTTCTCGGTGACGGCGAATTCCTCCAACTCCCGCCCAACCGCGTCGACTACGAGCACCTCGACGCGGATGTCGAACGTCAGGGTGCCCTCCTCATGGGTGTACCTGGCGGTACCTCCCCTGCTGGTCTCCGCTGTCCTCACCTGCTGGCGTACGTTCCGCTCGGTCTGAGCCATCGCCGAGATCTCGACGAGCACCCCGAAGTCGGCTTCCACCGCCTCCAGGATGCGGCCGGGATGGACGGCCGTACCCGGCGAACTGTAGCGCCGCGTCATCTGCCGCACGATCACCGGATCCGCCACAGCGAGAAACACCGGGGGCTGCCGCCAGTAGTCGAGCTCCAGAATGTCCGAGAGCAGAAGGGCAGCGCCGGCTCCCCCCTGTTCCGCCAACGCGGGCATGTACGTGACCGGGAAGACGGCCATGAAGTGCGTCCCTGCTGCGATCGCGCGTTCCTGGAGGAGTCCGGCCTCCTCCATCACGTCCTCGGTCGCCCCGCCACTGACCGCCATTGCCTCCTCTGCCAGGTCGAACGCCCGACGGAATCTCAGGTCGTCTTCCTCGAACAGGGCCCAATCCAGCAGGAGCCTGGACTCGGCCTCCAGGCTCTCCCGCCGCTGTGCCGCATTCGGCTGGAACTCTCCCCGCACGCGCTGATAGGCCCTGCGGGCTTGGCCCCACTGCTGCCTTTGGCCAGCGTCTCCGCCCTCGTTCATGAGTTGGTCGATGGCGGCGTCGAATGCGGTGCGGCGGCGTTGGTTCAGGTCGGCGGGTGTGGGGAGCCGGACTCCAACGCTGCGGGCTCGTGCCAGGAGTCGATCCACGGCAATGAGCTCGGTTCCTGCCCCCACGGCGTCCTGCCTGGCCAAGCGGTCTTCGGCGGTACGAACCGACGTGACGATGGCCGAGTCACCAGCCTCCATGAGGCGGTCGCGGGCCTCCACGAGGCTTTCGTCCTTCTCCAGGGCCTCCACGTAGCGGATCGCAGCCTGGTAGTACTGACCGTACGATTCCGCTTCAATGCCCTGTTCGAGGCGATCGGTCGCTGAAGTGCACCCGGCGAGGAAAAGTGCGCAGAGCAGAGATGCAGGAAGGCTGGGTCGTGACATGGCCCGACTCGAAGTGGGAGTGCGCAGGACGATCGGCGGTGGAGGAATCTCTGGGCCCCACAATGCCCCGCGTCCGGCGGGCCTGCAACGGGGGCGCCTGTCAGAGAAGCGTGAGGGCCCCTCAAGTTCGCCGGTGGGTCCTGTGGGAGCCAGGCCCGGGCCGGCGCGTCGAGGGGTACGGCCGAGCTCCCATACGCGACAGGCCCCACGACGCATCCTGCGCCGTGGGGCCTGTGCCAAGTGCAGGCGACGGTGCTACCGGGACTGCCGCAGCCGCACGTCTCCGCTGACGGTGTTGAAGGTCAGGAGTCGCTCTCCGCGACTGCCGATGTAACCCTCCATCTCGGAGCCGATCCAGCGGCGCGACTGGCGCCCCGTCCGCGTGATGTCGAAGTCCGAGCTGATGTCACCTGACAGCGATTCGAAGTCGACGTCGGTATCGATCCCTGCCGGCAGCCACAGCGTGATGTCGCCGCTGACCGTTTGAAAGTCCAGGTCGCTCCAATCAGTGGACCCCATCTCGATCTCGATCGAGCCGCTGACCGTATTGCCCCAGGCCTTCTCGGTCGTGGACACGAATATGTCTCCATTCACGGTGTTGGAACGGACCTCGGACCTCAGTCCTTCCACGCGGATGTCACCCGAGACCACGGTCACATCGAGCTCCACGCCTGCCGGAACGCGCACGAGGTAGTCCACCGACACGTCGATCGAGTGGCGCCTGTCCCTGCCGTGCCCGTCGTCGTTCCCGTTACATCCGTCGCCAGTGGCGGCGTGGGCATGGTATACCGCACACACCCTGTACCCGTCGCCGAACTCCACGACACGGATCTCGACCTCATCGAAGTCGACTCGCCGTCCGTCCTTTTCGGCGAAGACTTCGGCGGTTCGACCCGAGGTGTATTCGGCTCTCACCTCTCCCAGGATGCCTGTCACCTCGAGCACCTGCCCCGCGCTCATGTCACCACGCCACTCGAATGAACCGTCCTGGGCCTCGATGCCCGAACCCCCACCCATCGCGAACAACATCACTGTCCCGAGCCCCAGAATCCTCCGCTTCATCCCCATTCACTCCTTATTGGTGTCTGACTACCAGTCACTATTTGGATGCCGGCGAACGGGTTTCGGGTTGGAATCCGATTCGACTCGCTCTGCGCAGTAGTCCTGCCCCTCCTCCAGGACGGCACTCTTGCACCCCCCCCGAGCGGTGAGCATCGTGGTCCGGAACCGGAGGGTGCATGAAGGAACTGCTTAGGAAGCTCCGCGGGCTGCTCGGCTTCGGGGCCACTTGGGGGACGCTTTGGGCCGGGATCGGTGCGGGCGTCGGGGCCCTACTGGGCGTGTTGTCGCCGGCAATCTGGACATGGAGCAATCCGATTCTCGATTGGGCGGTCGGCCTCGGGGTGTACGGCCTCGTGTCGGGAGTGGGCTTCGCGACGATCCTGGCTCTGGGCGAAGGGAGGAAGACCCTGTTCGACCTGAAGCTGGGAAGGGTGGCCCTGTGGGGTGTGTTGGGGTCCGCCGCGGTGCCGTTGCTGTTCATGGGATTCTTCGAGGCGGGTACGACTGTCGCGGACATCATCGGCGCCATCGCAGTCACCGGTGCTCTCGGCGGGACCTTTGCTCCCGGCTCGGTCGCCCTCGCCAGGCGGGAGGCACTCCGCGCGGCCGAAGAGCCTGCGCTTCTCGGCCGCGATCCCCTCAGCGACTGATCAGGAAGGCCTCGGGTCGACCTCGCGGTAGGCGTCGATGACGGCGGTCTCACCCGCTGCCCCCGACCCGGAATTCCCGTGCTCCATACCCAACACGCCTTGAAAGCCTTTGCCCAGGATGTGCGTGAACACGTTGCGGAAGTTGATCTCGCCCGTGGTCGGCTCGTTTCGACCCGGGTTGTCTCCGATCTGGAAGTAGGCGATCTCGTCCCAGGCTGCGTCGATGTTGGGGATCAGATTTCCTTCGGTGATCTGTTGGTGATACAGGTCGTCGAGGATCTTGCACGCCGGGCTGCCCACCGCCTTGCAGATCTGGTAGGCCTGAGGGATGCCCTTCAGGAACAGACCCGGGTGATTGCGGGGGTTCAGAGGCTCGAGAACCATCACCAGACCGTGAGGCTCGAGGATCGCGGACGCCTGCTTTAGTGTCTCCACGACGTGCGCGGTCTGATAGTCGGGGTGCACGCGCAGGTCCACGTGTCCCGGCACCACGGTCATCCAGGTGGCGTTCACGCGCCGCGCCACATCCACGGACTCCTGGATCTCCGCCAGGAACTCCGCCCGCTTGTCCTGGTCACCGCTGGCCAGGTTGGGTGCCTGCCAGTAGATGGTGTGGGCCACGAAGACGCCCATGCGCATGTTGAGCCGCTGCATTTCCGTGGCGATGGCTTCCTGCTCCGACACGGGCCGGCCCTTCATGCCGTTGTCTTCCAGGGAGCGGAATCCCTGATCGGCCATGAACCGAAGCTGGGCCAGCAGGTCCTCGCCCGCGCTCTCCCGGAACATGCCGAAGTGCGGCGCGAAGTCGCAGTTGAAGGGCTCGCCCCGTGGCTTCGGGTCGTTCTCACTCCCTACCCGGGCGGCTCCGGCCGCTCCAGGCGTGAGGGCTGCTGCCGCGCCAGCCGTGGCGGCGGTCCCGATAAAGGTCCGTCGGTCCATGAGAGTCTTTCCTAGAGAACGCGGGTCACGCCCGGGGTGGGAATCGGATACCGGCCGTTCTCATCGGGGAGCGACTTGGGTGGCGCGTCCCAGGCGAAGCGGTCGGGCAGCAGGCTGAGTTCTGAATTCAGAGCCTCGTCCCACTCGATGCTGCGGCCTGAGTAGGTAGCCATCCGTCCCAGGATCGAGGTCATCGTGGCGATCGCGCCGTTCTCCCCGTCGGCGTAGCGGGATTCCCCGCCCGCGATCGCGGCGAAGAGTTCGTCGTGCTCCACCTGGTACGGGTTCGGATCTTCATCAGAGTCATGCTCGAAGAGGGTGTGCCCCGACGCGGACCTGATCAGCCCGGGCCTGGGCGCGGATCCGTTGGTGCCGGTGAAGGCCTCACTGACCCGGTTCATGCAGTTGGCCATGTGGCGGCACTGGCTCAACACGGTGGCGCCGGAATCGTAGGTGAATTCCACGAAATGGTGGTCGAATATCTCGCCGTGATCCGCGCCGGTGCGCACCTGCCGGCCACCCTGGCCCTGGGCTCCCGCGGGATGCCCGCCCATTACCCAGTTCGCGACGTCGAGATTGTGGATGTGCTGTTCCACGATGTGATCGCCGCACAGCCAGTTGAAGTAGTACCAGTTGCGCATCTGGTATTCCATCTCGGTCTGGTCGGGTTGGCGCTCCCGCACCCAGACACCCCCATCGTTCCAGTAGACCCGGCCGAGCGTGATGTCGCCGATCATGCCGGCGTGCAGCCGATCCACCCACTCCCGGTAGACGGTCTGGTAGTGGCGTTGGAGGCCCACTACGACGTTGAGGCCGTCCGCCTTGGCCTTGGCGGCACTTTCGAGCACGCTGCGGATACCCGGCGCGTCGGTCGCCACCGGCTTCTCCATGAAGATCTGCTTGCCTGCAGCTACCGCTGCCTTGAAATGGATCGGCCGGAAGCCCGGGGGCGTCGCCAGGATCACCACGTCCACCAGCGGCAGTACCTGCTCGTATGCGTTGAAGCCGTGGAAGCGCCGCCCCGGCGGCACGTCGATGCGGGGTGAGAGATCCATGCCCTCCAGATTCATGAGGGAGTTGTAGCTGCCCTCGACCCTGTCCTCGAACGCGTCCGCCATGGCGACGAGCTGGACGTCCTGATCGGTACTCAGCGCCTGAACGGCCGCACCGGATCCCCGTCCGCCGCACCCGATGACGCCGATCCGGATCGGGTCGCGGCTCGGAGCCTGCGCCCGAGCGAACCGGGGCTGCCCCACGAACGAGAGGCCGCCCATGGCGGCGGTGGTGGTCCAGACGAAGTGGCGGCGGTCCATACGTGATCTCCTTGTCAGCGTTCGCCCAGGACCCGGTCCCAGTATGAACGAATTTCTTCGTGCGTGTGCTCTCTCGCGGGACTCACCAACCGGAATCCCACGTGGGGTGAGTCGGTGTTCCACCATCTACTCTTGGGGATCTGAGGATCCCTGCGTTTCCAGCGTGTCTCCTCAGCGTGGCGTTCGGCGCAGCGGAGGCCGGGGGCGGCGTCCTGGAACGATCCGCCTCGGACGACTCCCAGGCCTCGAGATGACTCCCCGGTCCGCGGGTTGGCCGCGGGTCCGTCTTCAGCAAGGCCTTCGTAGAAGTCTGGATCGTAGGGATCCATGGTCCACTCCGCCACGTTGCCGTGGATGTCGAAGAGGCCCCACGCGTTTGGAGCCTTCAGGCCTACCTCGCGGAAGGACCCGTCGCTGTTCGGCTCGAACCACGAGTGGGTGTCGAGGTCGGCCGGATCGTCACCGAACGCGTAGATCTGGTCGCGGCCTGCTCGGCATGCGTACTCCCACTCCACTTCCGTCGGGAGGCGGTAAAGGCGCCCCGTCTTTTCAGACAGCCAACGTGCGAACTCCATCGCGCCGACGCGTGTGATTCCGGTCATGGGTCGACCCGGCCCCGACATTCCTCGACTGGGGTCCTCGTAGGGCGGGCTGGGGCGGGTGACCATCTCGACCGGGAACGCGTCGTCTCCCGGGCCCACCGGGTTGTCGAGGTGTTCGTGCCGGAAGATGGCGTAGCTGTCGAATGTCACCTCGTGGACACCCATCCAGAACGCATCCACCACCGCCCGTCGGCGCGGCCCCTCGTCTTGGTCACGGCCCGGCTCGTCGTCGGGACTGCCGAGGGTGAACTCACCGGCCGGGACGAAGGCCATCGTGAATGAGACCTCGGTGCCGGGTATGGCCTGCGAAATCGTGTCACCGGGGCTGCGCGTCTGTGCGTTGGCCGGATGTCCAGCCGCGGCAGCAACGGCGGCGAGGGCGACGGCCTTGGCGAGAAGGGCGATGGCGCGGGTCGGAAAGTCCATGCCAGCCAATCGACCCGATGCACGGGGGCGGCGCAATGGGAGGAGGCGCCTCCTTACTTCTCCTTCATGACCCAGACTCCGTCCCACTCTTCGGGCGGCGCCGAACGCAAGTATTCGCACCTTTCGAGGTAGAGCTTCGACACGGCGTCATCCGGATGGAGCGAGAGGGCCGTCTCGAACGACTTCGTGGCCTTGTGCCAATCGCCGGTGCGGTAGTGCCCGCGGCCTTCACCGAAGTACCCGACCACCTCCATCAGGTGGGGGAAGCTCGCTTCCGTGTGGTAGTCCAGAACCTCGTAGACCCTGGCGGGCTCTGTCTTTCCCTTCACCACGACGTCATCGATGTCGCGAACCCTGTAGGTCCCCTTGAGGCCGCGGAACGTGTTTTCGCTGATCAGGATCTGCGCCGAGTACTGCTTACAGGCCGACTCCAGGCGCGAAGCGAGGTTCACCCCGTCGCCCATGACGGTGTAGTCCATGCGCTTGGGCGAGCCCACGTTACCGGACACCACGGTATCGGTGTTGAGACCGATGCCGATATCGACGGGCAGTCCACCCGTCTTCGCACGCTCGGCATTCCAGGCCTGCAGCTCCCGGATCATCGCTATCGCGGTGCGCATCGCACGGTCCTCATCGTCTTCGTGAGGCACGGGAATGCCGAACGCCGCCATGATCGCGTCGCCGATGAACTTGTCGAGCATGCCGCCCTCACGAGTGAGGTGCTCGACCATGAGCGTGAAGTATTCGTTCAGCAGCGCGACGGTGCCCTGCGGGCCCAGGGTCTCGGTGAGCGGAGTGAAACCCCGTACATCGGAAAAGAGGATTGTGGCCTTCACGCTTCGGCCGCCCAGAATGTCCTCGCTTCCCGACAGGAGCTGGTCTGCGACCCCAGGGTCCATGTAGCGGGACATCGTCGACTTCATTCGCTTCTCGCTGCTGATGTCCTCGATCATCAACATCGAGCCGAGCTTCTTGCCGTCGCCGCTCACCAGAGGCATGACCGTGAGGTTGACCGAGTGAGCGCCGTCGGGGCATTCGAGCTCGGCGTCCATGACGACTTCGGCGGTTCCCTGTGCCTCGACCTTCTCGATCCACTCGGTGACCCAGCCGTTGCACCGACCGAAGTACTCGGCCGCCGGCACGCCCAGAATCTCCTCGGGTTCCACCCCCAGAATCTTCTGACCGGACGCGTTGCAGGTGGCGATGTTGCCCTCGTCATCCATGGTCACCACACCCGATGACATGCTCTCCAGCATGCTCTCGTTGTAGTTCTTCATGTTCTGGACGTCGTTGAAGAGGGCGGCGTTCTCCAGAGCGATCGAGATCTGGGCCGTGAACGCTTTCAGACGGGATTCGTCCTCTGCGGTGAAGGGCCCCCCGCGCTTGTTCAGGACCTGGGTCACGCCGATGGTCTTGCCGTGCTTGTTCACCACGGGTGTGCACAGGATGGAGCGCGTGAAGAACCCGGTCTGCTTGTCGAAGCTGGGGTTGAACCGGACGTCGGCGTAGGCATAAGGGATGTTCACCGATTGGCTCGACGTGAACACGGTTCCCGCGATTCCCAGGTGATTGGGAAAGCGGATCTCAGTCGCGTCGAGACCCTCGCCCACGGACGACCACAGCTCCCGGGTCTTCTGATCGTTCATGAACAGCGTCGATCGCTCGGCGTCGAGCATCCTCGTGCACTCGGCCATGACCTTGAGCAGCAGCGACTTGATCTCGATCTCGGAGGTGATGTCGGCGACGACGTCGAGGAACTCCATCTCCTGGCTGCGGGACTCGCGCATCCGCTCGATGGTGGCCGCACCCTGGAGTGCGACGGCGGCCTGGCGGGTCATGGCCTCGAGCATGCGCGTGTCTTCCGAGGTGAAGTTACCCTCGGACTTGTTGAGCACCTGGATGACCCCGATCACCTTGTCCCTCACCGTGCGAATCGGGACGCAGAGGACGCTCGTGGTCGTGAATCCCGTCTGCTGGTCGACGGCTCGGTGGAATCGCTCGTCCGAATAGGCGTCGTCGATCAGCACGGCCTCTCCGGTCTGGAACACGTGACCAGCGATACCCACGTTGTTCAGCATCCTGATCCGCCGCGTGATGTTGCCCTGCGCGATGCGGGAGTAGAGTTCGTTCGTGCGCTCGTCGTTCAGGAAAATGGTGCTGCGCTGGGCGCCGAGTTGTTCGGTCGTCAGAGATACCAATGTCTCGAGGATCTCGTCCAGGCTGTCGAGCCCTGCGACGCGGTCGGTAATGCCCAGCAGAAGCTGGGCCGTGCGCAGGCGTTCTGCGGTGGAGTCGCTCTTCTTGGTCATTCTCCGCGCTCCTCCTCTCGGTCGAGTCGCTCACGGAGTTCGCGGACCGTGTCCCGGTACTCCTCGATCTCGGCTCTGGCAGCCCTCTCGGCGTCGTGCACCTCCTGGCCGGCCCGCTCCCGAGTGTCCTCCAGTTCGTCCCTGAGGGCCGTGATGGTGTCCCGGAGCTGCCTTATCTCGGCGTCCATGTTCGCCGAGCTTCGCTGCAGGTTCGCCTCCTGAGAGTTCCGGATCGCCTCCATCTCTTCTCGGAGGGCCACGATGGTGTCCTGCAGATGCCGGATCTCCCTCTGGGCTACCAGGATGTCTTCAGGTTCCGTGAGCTCGCTCATTACATGTCTAAGCGCGGGGGTCTGACCTGGGCAGCATACTCGATTCTGCCCACAGTGCGTCAGGATACGACCTTCCGAGAGGCCCGGCTACCTGATCCGGAGGACGATGCGTGACGTTGCGGGTGTCTCTCAGGCCGAACTTCGGGGCAGGCGAATCTCGGGCGTATCGGGATGACGCCGATACAGGACCAGGGTCCGACCGATCGTCTGGGCGATCTGCACGCCCTCCAGTTCCTCCGCGATCCGATCTCCGGTGTCGCGCGCGGTGTGCGGGGCTGCCTCCTGGAGCTTCACCTTGAGCAGCTCGCGTGTATTGAAGGCCTCTTCGACGGATCTGAGCAGGGAGGGCGTTACGCCCTCCATGCCGACTTGGACGACGGGTTTGAGGTGGTTCGCCAGCGAGCGAAGGTGGGCGCGCTGCTTCGAGCTGAGTTGCTGGGTGCTCATGTGATCGCGGAGGCTTGAGATGACGGAATATCGGACGATGGTGAAGCCGCCTCGCCATGGCAACGTGAACGCTGGGCGGGAGCGCGGCCTTCCATTAGTTTCCGGCCTCAGAAATCAAATTGGGACAAGGATGTTGAACATGCGTTTTCGTTACGGTGCTTCATTTGCGATGCTGGTGGCGGTGGCTTCGGCATGCAGCCAGGGTGGTTCGGTATCTCTCGAGTCCAACGACGCGAAGGCCAGCTATGCGATCGGACAGGACGTGGGTAGGAACCTCAAGCCTGCAGAGAGTCACCTCGATCTGGATGCCTTCATGAAGGGCCTCGAGGACATGCTGGCGGATGCGGAGTCTGCTGTCTCCCCGGCGGAACTGCAGGCTGCGCTTCAGCAGTTCTCGCAGGAGGTGACGGAGGAGCAGGAGGCTCGGCGGGCAGTCCAGTCGGAGACGAATCTCGCCGAGGGCGAAGCGTACCTGGCCGAGAACGGGGCCAGAGAGGGCGTGACCACCACGCCCACCGGCTTGCAGTACGAGATCCTGCGCGAGGGTGAGGGAGCCATGCCGACCGACGACGACCGTGTCAGCATCCACTACCGCGGCACGCTCACGGACGGCACGGAGTTCGACAGCTCCTACGGGCGGGGCGAGCCGGCCACGTTCGGCGTCGGAGGCGTGATCCCGGGCTTCACCGAGGCGCTGAAGCTGTTGAACGTTGGAGGCCAGATCCGGGTCGTCATCCCCGGCGATCTCGCCTATGGGCCTGCCGGCTCGGGCGAAGTCATCGGTCCCAACGCCACCCTCATCTTCGAGATCGAGCTTCTCGAAATCGTCGAGTAGGGCCCTGGCCCACAGCGCATGAGCAGGCCCCGTCCGACAGCAGTCGGGCGGGGCTTGCGTGTCTCAGCTCTTCCGGCGGGCGGCGCGCAGGTAGCGATGTGCCAGCTGGACCACCCGGTCCTCACCCTCGGCCTCTGCCTGAGCCAGGATCGCTTGGATGTGGGGTGACAGCTCGGGGTCGCCCCACGAATACCCCGTGGCGTCTTCGGCACTGCCGGTGTCGCCCTCGTCCGCTCCCTGGATGAGGGCCCACGCGGCGGCTTCGGGATAGTAGGGCGATTCCGGATCCGGGAGGCGGTACTCCGGATCGGGCTGGCCGGCGGCGTCCTCGTTTACGAAGGCTCTGGACATCAGTTCCCCCCCTGGCGCGGGCACAAGGCAGCGGACGGGTCTGGCGGGCCCCAGCGTGGGTTCGTAGACGCGCGTGGCCATCGAGCGAAGATGTTCCGGTGCAGCTCGTCGCACCACCCCGTTCGGATACCTGTCCGCTGCGTCGACCCCAACGTCCGCTGGCTTCTCTCTTCCGCATGCCACCTGTGCGCTCGGTAGAGAGGCAGAGGACTGGCAGGGATGGGGTGGCCTACCCTATGATCGGAATATCCGCCACCAGACACTCATGGAGTCGGACGTGATAACTGAACAGACCAAGGGCGCCCTTCTGAAGCGTGCTGGCCGGCGCTGCGAGTGCCACCGGGCAGACTGCCGCCACCATCGGCCCAACCAAAGGTGTCCGCGTGGACTCCGTTCGACCGAGTGGCGCGTCATCCAGCGTGAATTGGGCGCAGGTGAGAAGCTCTGGAATCTGCTCGCCGTGTGCCCGGACTGCCACAAGAACTCTACCCAGTAGCCCGGCAGGTCCGGCTGTTGCGCGGACCGGGAGTTTCAGGTGGTCGAACGGAGATCGCAGGGACCTCTCCAGGACCGGGGTCGTGATCCTCGAGCAGCGCGACTCAGGGACCCCTCCGGCACCTTAGCCTGCTCCTTGCGCCCTCAGCCTCGGGGTACGCCGACGGTCATGGATGGTACGTGTCCTGCGCCTTCCGTCTACGTCAAACAGCGTATGGGTGGCCTGCCCTGGATCGTCCATCATGGATGCGTGACGGTCGAGGCCCGTTCGGGACCCCCGAGACCGGCCTCGAACAAGCCACCGGGAGACAGGGTCAGGAGGCAGATCCATGCGAGTCGTGAGCCAGACGCGCCCCACGGATAGGAAGTCGGTAGGTACACCTTCGGGGAACGGTCATCGGAGCAGGTCCCGGTCGTGGGTCCACCTGCCCGTACTCGAAGCGGAAGCCCGCGCGCCCGTCGAGCACTTCCGGCGCCCCGTCGAACACCCGTTTACCGCCGATCAGCGTGACCGCACGACCGTCCTGGTCGGGGGACTGTCTCCGCGTCATGACCAGCTGGTCGAGGCGAGCCTGCAGGCGCTTGGATACAAGTGCAGGGCGCTCCCCAGAACCTCCATTCGATCGTACGAGGCAGCCAAGGAATTCGGGAACAACGGCCAGTGCAACCCCACCTATTTCACGGTCGGGAACCTCGTGAAGTACCTCCAGGACCTGGAGGCCGGCGGCATGCACCGTCGCGAGATCATCGACACCCACGTGTTCGTCACGGCCGGCTCGTGCGGCACCTGCCGGTTCGGCATGTACGAGTCCGAGTACCGTTTCGCGCTGTCCAACGCGGGCTTCGAGGGATTTCGGGTCATCCTCTTCGGGACCGACTCCGGGATCGACCAATCGACGGGCCAGAAGGCCGGTCTCGACATGAACCTGGACTTCTTCCTGGGCCTCATCACCTCGTTCAACGTGGCCGACGTGATCAACCAGTTCCAGTACCAGGTGCGTGCCTACGAGGTCGAACCGGGGGCGGTCGACGCGGCCACCGAGGACGTCCTGCACGGCCTGCGGACATTCATCGCACAGCGGCAGCCGATGGCCCTGGAAGACACCTGGGCCCGATCGCTCCGGGGGACCAGACTCGAGGGACCGGCGACGTATGTCGGCAAGGTCCTCGACATGATGGTGCGCACGGATCTCATCGACGCCATGGATCGTGCCCGGCAACGATACGACGAAGTCGAGCTCGATCCGTTCAGGGTCAAGCCGATCGTCAAGCTCATCGGCGAGTTCTGGGCGCAGACGACCGAGGGTGACGGGAATTTCAACATGCACCGCTTCCTGCAGCGCGAGGGTGCGGAGGTGTACGCCGACCGATCCCTGTTCACTCGGCTCACGTACATGCTGTACATGCACAAGGAAGCCGCCCGGGACAGGAAGGGCCTCCACAACGGGCAGGGAAGACTGCGTCATTACCTCGGCTACTACCGAAAGCGCGGGATGCTCACCCTGGGAGAACGGATTCTCAAGCGAGAAAACGATCGGCTCATCGGGGTGATGGGCGGGACCCTCCACGAGATGGCCAGCCAGTACGACCTCGAGCGGCTCGCACGGCCCTATTGGAACTGGAGGACATGCTCCGGGGAGGGCCACCTCGAGGTCGCAGAGAACATCCACTACCACTCCCAGCACCTCTGCCACATGGTGCTGAGCCTCAAGCCCTTCACGTGCATGCCGAGCACGCAGTCCGACGGAGTCCAGGCCCGGGTCGTAGAGGACTACCCCGGCATGATCTTCCTGCCGATCGAGACCTCTGGAGACGGGGAGGTCATCGCGCACAGCCGTGTGCAAATGGCCCTGGGGGAGGCGCGTGCCCGCGCACGCAAGGAGATGGCGGATATCCTCTCGGCCAGCCCGTACTCGCTCGAAGATCTCAAGGCCTACGCAGCGGATCACCCGCACATCAAGCGCGCCAGCTACCGGATCCCACACCGCCACGGCGTCGTGGGCAGGGCTGCGAACCTCGCACTTCATGTCGGCGACCTGATGGATGCACGAAGCACCCTCGTGGCCGCTCAGAGGAGGAAGTGACATGACCTCGCAATCCGTTTCCATCGGAATCGACGTTGGGTCGACGACCGTGAAGGCCGTTCTCGTGGACACCTGCACGGACGCGATCCTGTGGAGCGACTATCAGCGCCACGAGGGTCGGCAGTTGGCCAAGGTGCTGGAGCTCCTGCAGAGTGCCGAGAGTGAGTTTCCCGCCATCCAGTCGGACCGGACCAGGGTTTTCGCGACGGGAAGCGGTGCCGCGATTCTCGAGACGTGCCTCGGGGCGAAGTTCGTTCAGGAGGTCAACGCGGTCGCGCTGGCGGTCGAGAGACTGCACCCGGAAGTGGGATCGGTGGTCGAGCTCGGGGGGCAGGACGCCAAGATCATCATCTTCCGCGATGATCCTGGTTCCGGCGGGAAGAAGAAGATCCCGACCATGAACGACAAGTGCGCCGGCGGGACCGGGGCCGTCCTCGACAAGATCGCGGCCAAGCTCGGGATTCCGGCGCATGAACTCCAGGCACAGGGCTACGACGGCCTGAAGCTGCACCATATCGCAGGGAAGTGCGGGGTGTTCGCCGAGACGGACATCAACAGCCTCCAGTTGGTCGGGATTCCCAACGACCAGCTCATGGCGAGCCTGTTCGATGCCATCGTCGGGCAGAACCTCTCCGTGCTGACTCGCGGAAACACGCTCAGGCCACACGTTCTTCTGCTCGGTGGGCCGAATACCTTCATCAGGGGCATGGCCGAAGCGTGGAAGGCCAACATCCCGCCCATCTGGGAAGAGCGTGGCATCGAGCTGCCCATGGGCGTGGATCCCGCTTCCCTGGTGTACGTGCCGGACAACGCTCAGTACTTCGCCGCGATCGGTGCCGTGGAATACGGGAAGTCCGAGGACGAGGACATCGGCCGGTACACGGGGCTCGAGGAGTTGGTCCGGGAGGTGGAGCAGGGAGGCGGCGAGACCCGAGCGACGGCGATTGCCGGCCTGGCCGGGAGTCCCGAAGAACTCGCGGACTTCAAGAGGCGCTACGAGCGTAAGCCGTTCGTCCCCGCGGCGTTCCAGCCCGGGCAGCACGTGAGTGCCTATCTGGGCCTGGATGGCGGGTCGACGTCGACGAAGGGCGTCCTGCTGGACGAAGACTCCCACGTGCTGGTGAAGGCGTACCAGCTCTCGAAGGGGAATCCCATCGAGGATACGAAGGAGATCATCGCCAAGCTGAGATCCTCGGTCGAGGAACAGGGCGCCACCCTCGAGGTTTCCGGCGTCGGTGTGACGGGTTACGCGAAGGACGTCCTCAAGGAGGTCTTCGGGGCCGATGTGGCCATCGTCGAAACGGTCGCTCACACGTCGTCGGCTCTGCACTTCTACAAGGACGTGGACGTCATCTGCGACGTGGGGGGTCAGGACATCAAGATCATGATCCTGAAGGACGGCCAGGTGAAAGACTTCAAGCTGAACACCCAATGTTCGGCCGGAAACGGGTACTTCCTCCAGAGCACGGCGACGAGTCTCGGGATCGACGTCGAGGACTATGCAGACATCGCCTTCGAGGCACGGTCCATGCCGACGTTCGGCTACGGATGTGCGGTGTTCATGCAGACCGACATCGTGAATTTCCAGAGGCAGGGGTGGACTCCACAGGAGATCATGGCGGGGCTCGCTGCGGTACTCCCGAAGAACATCTGGCTCTACGTGGCTCAGATCCCCAATCTCGCGCGGCTGGGAACGCGTTTCGTGCTGCAGGGCGGAACCCAACACAATCTGGCCGCAGTAAAGGCGCAGGTGGACTTTCTCCGCTCACGCTTCAAGGGCAAGGGCGTCGAGCCGAGCATCGTCGTGCACGAGCATTGTGGTGAGAGCGGGGCGATCGGGGCGGCTCTCGAGGCGCTCCGGGTGCAGCAGGGGCGCGCCTCGTCGTTCGTCGGACTGGACCGGGCCGCAGCGACGATCTACGAAACCACGACGAACGAGGACACGCGCTGCAGCTTCTGCAAGAACACGTGCCTGCGCACGTTCATCGACGTGCAGGTGGCATCGACGAACGGGAATGGATGCGCGCCCACGTGTCCGGATGCCCACGCGCCGACTCCGCGCGGGAAGAACGGCAGCAAGGTGCCGCTGGGGCAGGGCGCCCGCCGGCTCATCGTCGGGAATGCGTGCGAGAAGGGGCTGGTCGAGAGCGTCGACGAGATGCGTGCGATCAAGGCCCGGCTCGACGCGACCGCGGACGACACGCCGAACATGGTGGAGGTCGCGGCCCGCACCACCTTCAGGAGCTCATCGCCGGACTCCGTGAGCGACCCCGTTCCCACTCTACGCATCACCGCGGCGCAGAAGTCCAGGGCGGCGCTGATGGAAGGCCGGGGCAGCCTGAGGATCGGCATGCCACGGGTGCTCGGCATGTACAGCATGGCCCCGCTCTTCCGCACCTACTTCGAGAGCCTGGGCGTCGAGCCGCGCAACATCGTCTTCTCGGACTTCACCTCGCCCAAGCTCTACAAGGAGGGCGCGAAGCGAGGGGCTATCGATCCCTGCTTCCCGAGCAAGCTGGGTATTCCACACGTGCACAATCTCGTGTACGTGAAGCACGAGCAGAAACCGCTCGACATCATCTTCTTTCCGATGATCGACGACGTGCCCTCTGAAATGACGAGCGCCATCGGGCACCGGATCTGCCCAACCATCACTGCGACCCCCGAGGCGACTCGCGCGGCCTTCACCAAGGAGGTCGACGTCTTTGCCCAGAGGGACATCCGATTCATGAACACCTTCGTGAACATCGGCCAGCGGGAGCTCTTCGAGAGGCAGATGTACGAGAGCTTCAAGGATGTGTTGGGGGTTTCTCCCGCGGAGAACAGCCGGGCGGTGGAAGCGGGCATGTCCGCGATGAGAGACCTCGCGGTCGTGCATCGCGCTGAGGCGAAGGCGGAGCTGGACCGCCTCGAGCGCGATGGCCGTCTCGGCATCGTGCTGCTCGGGAGGCCCTACCACGCGGACCACGGGATCAATCACGACATCCTGACTTCGTTCCAGAAGCTGGGTTACCCCGTGTTCACTCCGAGCAGCCTTCCCATCGACGACGACACGCTCGATCGCCTCTTTGGGGACGAAGTTCGGGCCGGTGTCATCTCGGATGGCCTGGACGTCACGGACGTCTGGAAGAACGCCTACAGCGAGAACTCGAACTGGAAGCTGTGGGCCGCGAAGTTCGTGGCCCGGCATCCGAATTTGATCGCTCTCGAGATCGGCAGCTTCAGGTGCGGTCACGATGCACCGATCCTGGCGGTGATCGAGGGGATCATCGAGCACTCGGGCACACCGTACTTCGCCTTCAAGGACCTCGACGAGAACAAGCCGTCCGGCTCCATCAAGATCAGGGTGGAGACGATCGACTACTTCCTGAAGCGGTTCGCGAACGGCCTGGTCTCGGACTCCGAGCTGAGGCGAGTCCTCAATGTGGAGTTCGGCCATCGCAGACAGCGGACTCCCGAGGCGGTCGGCTGTGAGCCGCCGCTGATTCAGCTGAAGGTCGGAGCCGCAGGGTAAGCCGGCTTCCCCCGCCGGTACGTCCTCCGCGCCTCGTTGATACGTCGTGTGGCGTATGGGACGCGTCGCCCGGCGGCGGCAATGTTGGATACGGCCCCGGAGCAGGCCGGAAATCGCCGGCCAGAACCGAGGCGAACCAGCAGGTCAGAGGAGATTCGGACCATGAAGAACGATGCGAACCCGTCTGCACAAATGTGGCTGGACCGGAGTCGGATCGGTCGTGGAGTTGCCGGGTTTGCCGCCCTCACGGTGGCCGGTCTGGGGACTCTGTTCGTATTCACTCTCCAGGGGCAATTCTCGGAGGTCGTGCGGAATCTCAGCTTCGGCTTCATGGCTCTCGCCGCGGCTGGCACGGTGCTCGATCTCGTCATCGGCGCGCTCCGGTACCAGATCTTCCTCCGGCGAATCCGACCGGGGACGTCCCTGTGGCTCCCCATCAAGGCAGACCTGGCCGCGCGGTTTTCAGGTGCGGTTACCCCGTCACAGACAGGCGGCGGCCCCGCGCAGGTCTTCGTGTTCTACAAGGGCGGGATTCCCATTCCTGAAGCGCTGTCCTTCCTGATGATCAACTTCCTGTCCACGCTCGTGTTCTTTCTATCCGCCGGGGGATTCACGGCGTGGCTCCTGAGAGACCACTTCCCACAGGGAGCCGTGTCCTATCTCATCCAGTGGGGCTTTCTGGTGTTCGTCGTGGGGCTGTGCTTCATGCTCCTCGGCCTGGCGCGGCCGGAAGTCTTCGTTCGGCTGCTGACCGCTGTGGTGCGGCGCCTCGATGGGCGGACGTCGGGATTGGGGAGGATCGCAGGAAGGGTCGGCCACGTGCTGCTGGACAGCGCGGATCGGTATGAAGACACGTGCAAGAAGTTCACCCGGGAAGCGCCCGAACTCCTGGTCATGAGCCTCCTTCTCACCGTGGTGCTCTACCTCAACAAGTTCACGGTCGCCTGGTTCGTCATGTGTGGACTGGGAATCCACGGGGACTTCGGTACCACCTTGGCAGTGCAGGCGCTCCTGCACTTCATCCTCTACGTGGCGCCGACTCCGGGAGGCAGTGGGATCGCCGAGCTGAGCACCGGCGCGCTCATGGCCATCCTGATGCCTACGCATCTGCTGGGGCCCTTCACGCTGGCCTACCGGTTCTTCCTCCTGTACCTGCCGGCTGCCGTCGGGGCGGTCGTGTTGATGCGGACTCTGGGATCCTCGCCCGCGCGGCGCCCTGCGCCGGTGGGTGCCGTCGCCACCATGACGGTTGCAGCGCTCCTTGGAGTCTTCGCCGCACCGGCTGACGGGGTCGCCCAGGACGCAGGCACGCCGACTCGGATGTCGATGGTCACGGTCCGTCCTCCGGCGGCCGAAGCGATGCTGACGGGGCTGGAGAGGACCAAGGCGCGGGTTCTCCAGGACATCATGATCGGGATCGCGGCAGCGACGGAGGCCGACTCGACCGTGGCCTTTTCTCGCGCTGTCGATGGAGGCAGGCTGCTCGTGGCCCAGGGGCCGGATGATGCGGACGCGCACTATCTGCTCTCGCTGGCGCTGGGCCTCAGGCTCGAGACAGCGGGGCTCCGCGACAAGGTCCGCATGGGTGGCGAGACACGGCGCGAGGCCGAGACGGCCCTCCGACTGGATCCTGAGCATGCGGGGGCCCACCACATCATGGGTCGGCTGCACGCGGCCACGATGCGCCTCGGGAGCGTGGCCCGGTTCATCGCCGGCCGCGTCCTCGGGGCAGACGCGTTGGCCGGCGCGTCGTGGGATCAGGCGGAAACCCATTTCAGGCGTGCACAGGCCATCGAGCCGGACAACCCGCGCCATCCGATGGAGTTGGGCATGCTGTACATGGACACGGACCGACCGGAACTGGCCGCGGTCGCCCTGCGGCGGGCGAGTAGCGTTGAACTCGGCGCCTCTGCGGACTCGGCCGCCGTGCTCCGGGCTCGTGTACTTCTGGAGTCTCTGGCAGCCGGATGACGGACGGGGCCTGTTGTGGATTCGGTGAGATAGCTGGAGTTCGATCACTCTCAATCGATGCTCGGGTAGCGGGCGGCAACCAAAGCCTAGCCTAGAACCCAACGTCCCCCACCGGGCGACCCTCCGGCCCACCACCTGAAGCGATGACCATCGGCGCCGCTGCGGGTTCATTCTCCGGTCGGGCGTGTTCGCGCTTCTCTTCTCCCATGCCGTTCACGGTCTTCAGGCCCGGGAGATTGTCCGTTCCCCAACACACCGCCCCAGCCGCGACTTCGGGCTGTCCGATCCCTTCCTATTCGCGGACCCGCGACTTCAACTCTTCGAAGAAGTTCTGCACGAGGACCAGCGAGATGGGGCTCTCTCCGCTCACGGTCCCGAACTGCGCGGGCCGCCCCATGAGAAAGCTCTGATCGTCCGCGGAGACGTCGTACCAGCCGCGTGCGTCGACGGCGGTGACGCCGGGAGGCAGGTTGAACAACAGCGAGTGACCCGTGACGCGGATGGTGGGGCCGGTCTCCAGTCGTGCCGCGAAGAGCCCCGTGGCCGTGGCGTAGAAGATCTCGCCGCCGTCCCTGGCCCAGAGGGGCGCCACCCCGGGACCGTCGGAAACCTGCCACCGCCCATCATCGATGTTGGGGAAGGGGCGCACGTAGATCTGGGGGGAGCCCGTCTCGTCCGACGAGTAGGCGATCCAACGCCCGTCCGGCGAAATGGCCGGCCCCGACTCGTTGAAGTTGTCGTTGGCGGCCAGGGGGATTTCGAGGTCCGTGCCGATCTCCACGGCGTAGATGTCCCGCGACGGCGTGGCGGGCGTCCGGTAGACGATCCATTCCCCGTCGGGCGACACGGTGAAGCTGATGGCCGTACGAGACAACGCCTGGAGCAGCCTCGGCTCGCCGATGCCGTCCGCCCGCATGGCCCAGACACCCGACCCCTCGGACCCGCGATCGGACAGGAAGTAGACCGAGAGGCCATCCGGGCTCCACTGGGGCGCCCGGTCGGGGACCGCTTCGAACGTGAGCCGCGATACGGGACCGCCCCCGGCCTCCTTGACCCATATGTCTCCGCCGGCGGCGCTGTTGTCCTGGTACGCGATCCGGCGGCCGTCAGGCGACAGGGTCCAGGACTGGTTGTCGCCGCCCGGACCGAACGTGAAGTCCGGGTCCAGAGGCGAGACTCCGCCCGAGCGACCCACCCAGATCATCTCGGCCCCGCCGGCATTGCTCGCCGACGCCCAGTAGAGCAGCGTGCCGTTGGCCGCCAGAGTGAACATCACGTCCTGGCTGGCGGTTACGCCCACACCCTGCACCATGGGGACAGGGTCCCCGGTGAGCTCCATGGCGTCCACGTCGAAGGAGGCGGCCAGGATCTGCCCGTCCAGGGTGCCGAAGACGATGTGCCCCGTGGAGGTGACCCAACTCCGCAGGCCGGTGGTGAGCACCCTGCGTTCACCGGTGGAGATTGTGAACGCCTCGAGGCGTGGGGGATTCGTGAATACGGAGAAGACACCGTGGTCCCCGTCGGGCATGATCTCGAAGTAGCCCTGCTCGCTGTCCCCATCCTCCAGCATCGTCGTCACCCGCTCGACCTCGCCGCCGCCTGCAGGTACCCGATGGATCGCCAGGTCATTCGCCGTGAAGTAGATGTTGCCGTCGCGGCCCCATCGGATGCAGCATCTCGCGTCATCGGTGAGCACACGCACGATGCCGCCCACCAGCGGCGATACCTTCAGTGAGGATCCCTGCTGGTACGCCACCTCGGTCCCGTCCGGGGAAATGACCGGATCCACGGCCGTCCCCTCCGCACCCTGCACCGGCTCCGACGTCAGCTCGGCCCAGCGCCGCGACCAGAGCCGGGGCTGGTTCTGGTCGTCGAAGTACGTCATCACCATGGTGGAGCCGTCGGCGGACAGGCTCATCCACTCGCTGGGGAACTGGGCGTCGGATACGGCCAGGGAGAACCGCTGCACGGGAGGCGGCGGCGGACCGGGTCGTGTCAGCGACCATACGGCCAGACCCCCAAACACGGCCGCCGCGGCAGTTGCGACGGTCGTTGCCCGGTTCCAACCCCGGGACGGTGCAGCAGTGGCGAGCACCTCGCCGTACTGGTACGACGGGTCCGAAAGGGCCTGGGAAAAGTCCTGCGCCCGGGTGAACCGGTCAGCCGGCAGCTTTTCCAGCGCTTTGCGGATGGCCGCGTCCACGTTGAGCGGGATGGACCTCCGCACCGCCGTGGCCGAGACCGGGGCGCCCTGAATGATCTTCCCCAGCACAGCCTGCGCGGTGCTCCCGATGTACGGCGGGTCCCCGGTCAACATCTCGTAGAGCAGCGCCGCCAACGAATACGTGTCGCTCGCGGGCCCCACCCCCTGATCGCCGGTGGCCTGTTCGGGCGACATGTAGAACGGGGTGCCGACGGAAAGACCCGTCTCTGTGAGGCGGCTCCCTCCCGCCGCCCCCACCGCGATGGCGATTCCGAAGTCGGCAACCACGGGCTGGCCGTCCTGGAGCAGGATGTTGGCCGGCTTGATGTCCCGGTGGACAATGCCCCGGTCGTGGGCGTGCTGCAGGGCAGCCGCAACGGCCGTGGCGATCCCGATGGCCTCGTCCACGGGGAGCTGCTTCTCCCGGTTGATGCGCTCCCGGAGCGTTTCGCCCTGGACAAACGGCATGACGTAGAAGAGGAACGAGTCCGCTTCCCCAGAGTCGAAGAGCGGCAGGATGTGCGGGTGCTGGAGGTTCGCCGTGGTCTTGATCTCGGCCAGGAAGCGATCCGCACCCACCACCGCCGCCAGCTCGGACTTCAGCACCTTGAGGGCGACCTTCCGCTCGTGCTTCACATCGTCGGCGAGGTAGACGGTAGCCATACCACCCTCGCCGAGCTCGCGCTCGATGAGGTATCGGCCCTGGAGGGCGGCATTCAGGCGCTGGACTGTATCGGACAACGGCGGCTCGGCGAGAGGGGGGGGGACGCAGAGGCGGAAATTTCTCATGGCAGCCCGGAGGTCGCAAGCGACCTACTCCACCGACCACCCCGGAATGTCCCCCTCGACATGAAGCACCCGCCATGCGTCGATGTGGTCGGATCGTCCTGGGCAGGACTTGCTCGCGGGGGGGCAAGCCTATCCCGGTCTCAGCATCACTGGCGTGACCTCCTGAAACGAGACCAGAGCGAATGTCAGGATCTGGCGCTGGTCAGGGATCGAGCGAGGAGGTCATGACGTGCCCCACACTGTAGCGGCCGGAGAGGGCCCGGACCGGCTACTCGGGGCTGGTCGATGCGCCTCCCTCGTCTGTCGGACGAGCGACCACCGCCACCCGACCGTCCGCCTGAGCGATGAGCCACGCTCCGTCTCGGATGGTGATACCCACGGGCTGCTCCAACCCGGACACGGTGTAGGCCGAAGCAACGGTCCGTGCAGAGAGGTCCACCACGAGTACCGTGGAACTGGCGGCACTTACGGCGTAGAGCATGCCGCCGTCCACCACGGCGCCTGTGACCACGTACTCGGCCAGGGATCGGTCTCCTTCGGCCAGCACCAGATCGACGGCCAGTCGAGGAAGGAACTCGGACGACAGCATCAGGTCCCGTCGATCGAAGCGGGAGATCACCATGCGCCGGTGCCGCCGGGACGGAACGCTGACCGTGATGATCTCGTCTGCCGCACGGTCGTAGGCAACCGACAGGATGTACATCTGCCTCGCGCGGAGAGTGGCCAGGCGCGAGCGCCGCAGCTCCGAAATACCTCCGCTCGTCGAGAGGAAGTGCCGCCACTCGTAGTCCTCGTCGGTGTCCGGGTCGATCCGAAGGAGCGAATAGCTCTTGTTGGTTGCCATCGCCACCAGCGTGTCACCGATGAAGGTGGCGCCGGCCAAGGGCGTAAGCTCCACCGCGAAGTGGGGATCGAGCGCCACCTGATGCTCGATCCGGGACAGTGAGCTGTCCAGGACGTAGACCCGGTGCCCTTCGGTGACGGCCAGAAAGCGCTCCGCACCGGCGTCGTACGCCAGGTCGGTCAGTCGTCCTTCGAGCTGGGCCGTGACGCTGTCCCACCGTTCGACCGGAAGGGTTGGCACGTTCGCCAGAGGCCCTCGGCGTGGATCGGCATCGACCTCGATGGCGCCGGGATCCGGGGCGGGCACGGTCCACGAGCCCCGGAGCGAAATGGCCCCTCCCAGTTCGTCATCCGCCAGCCACACCCAGCGGCTCGGATTCCATGAGAAGCGAAGCGGATCGGCCTGGCCCATGAACGGCGGGGGGCCGGTGGTCACGAACGCCTGAATGGCGTTCGCAGAGATGACCACCATGAACAGCACGACGGCAAAGCGTCCCGTCCTGGTCAGTTCCCGCGGCCCGGCCTCCAGGGTCTCCTCCTTCAGGAGCAGAAGGAGGCCCGCGAGCACCGCCAGGACCACCCAGTGGATCACCCAGGCCCACACGTAGGTGTGGGCTCCCAGATAGGCTGCCGCGAAGCCCTGACCCACGTCCCGTGCCAGATGAAGCGCGGCGTGGCGGAGCGCCATGTAGAGTCCCCAGATCCCCAGGAGCACCACCGTGCCGAGATACCTGGGCCGCGGGCCGTAGCGCAGCACGAATATCGCGCCCAGCGCCATGAGGGCCATGGAGGTTCTCTGGGACCAGCACAGGATACAGGGTGACTCACCGAACGCGACGCCCAGGACGACGGCCGCTCCGACGGGTCCGGCCGTGAGCAGGATAACCGCCCAGGCCAGAATCGTACGCAGCCTGGCCTCCGATACGGCCATCACAGGTTCAACCCCGGGATCAGTGACGTGTGGGTCCCGATCAAGAAGAGCAGCGCCATGATGATGCAGCTGACCACCATGAGTCGGAACGCCAGCCTCTCGCGTTCCGGCCGGCGCCAGACGAGCCACGCCGCCGAGAGAATGATCAGAAGATTCAGGAACTCCATAGTGATCGCGCCTCCCCGTCAGGGTGCTGGCCCCCGCCTATGCTCCGAGAATGTAGGGCGGTGGGGAGGGGTACGCAGGACCACGGTGGCGGGCGGCGTCCACCCCTCCCCGGGGGGAGTGCGCCCCATTGTCACCGCGGGGGCTTCGCGTCCCCCCACGGGTGCTCGAAGCACTCGACATCATCATCGACAACGACCTCGCGGGACTGGCGACGTCATCATTCTGGCCCGACGCAAAAACCCGCCCGATCCGAAGACCGAGTGGGGTTCCAATGGTGACGTGCCCCACGATGTGCTGCCACATCCTGTATCAGACCTCGAACCAGCTGCGGGCCAGGCAGTGTGGGAGGTGGTTCACGGTGTACCTCGCGCGAACGGCCGTCCATCTCGATCTTGATGGGAGACAGCCCCCTCCCCTCATCCTCCCCACCAATGCTTCGTTGCGCCACATCTGCGATCGCCGCGATCGTGCTGCTCACCGCCCCGGCCACGGCACAGCGCCGCGCCTACCCCCGGACCTACATCGCGCCTCGCGCCTCTGAGCCCGTCGTGATCGACGGCATCGTCGATGATGAGGCGTGGCTGCTCGTTCCGTGGAGTCGCTCCTACGTCGACATCCGCGGATCGGCGTGGCCGCCCCCGGCCCACGACACCCGCATGAAGATCCTGTGGGACGACGACTTCCTCTACGTGGCGGCGGTCCTGAGCGAGCCCCACCTGTGGGCCACGCTTCTCGACCGTGACGCCATCATCTATCACGACGACGACTTCGAGGTCTTCCTGGATCCCGACGGCGACGGAATGGAATACTACGAGCTGGAGATCAACGCGCTCGGAACCGAGTTCGACCTCTTCCTCGACAAGCCGTACAGGGAGGGAGGGCAGGCCGAGATTCCGTGGGATATGCCGGGCCTCGAGACGGCCGTGTCTCTGGACGGCACGCTCAACGATCCCACCGACGTCGACGTTGGTTGGTCGGTCGAGATCGCCATCCCCTGGGTCGACCTCCGCCCGACGGCATCCGTGGAGCCGGGCACGCCGCCTCGGATAGACGATGTCTGGCGCGTGAACTTCTCGCGAGTGGACTGGCCGCTGCGTGTCGTCGACGGCGCCTACGAGAAGGTGGCCGAGGCGACCCCGGAGAATCCCCATCCAGAGCACAACTGGGTCTGGTCGCCTCAGGGAGAGATCAACATGCACATCCCGGATCGATGGGGCAGACTCTGGTTCGTCGACCGTACACCCAATGGAGAAGAGCGATGAGGCGCAGGCGTTTCCTGGAGAGGGTGGGGCAGGGGGCAGTGGCCACGGTCCTCGCTCCGTCCGTGTGGGGGTGCGAGTCGGGTCCGAATGCCGATGCCTCCTCATTCAAGGCGTGGACCTGGGTGCATGGCAGCAGAGACCACGATCTCTCCGCATGGCGCGAGCGTTTCGCGCGAATCCGTGAGTCGGGCATCGAGGGGGTGCTCATCGGCGGGGGAGACGTCGACCTTCTGGGCGAGGCGACCCGGGCTGAGGGTCTCGTATTCCACAGGTGGGTGTGGACTCTCAACCGCAATGGGGACGAGTGGGCCCAGGAGAATCATCCCGAGTGGTTCACAGTGAGCCGGAACGGCGAGTCCAGCCTCGATGCGCCACCGTACGTGGGATACTACAAATGGCTCTGCCCCACGCGTGAGCCGGTGCGCGCCTACGTCGCCGATCAGCTCGGCGGGATTGCCGCCGGGCCGGTGGATGCGGTCCACCTCGACTACGTGCGCCACTCCGACGTGATCCTCCCGCGGGGCCTGTGGGACACGTATGGCCTTATCCAGGATGACGAACTCCCGGAGTTCGATTTCTGTTACTGTGACGTGTGCAGAGAGAAGTTCGCCCGCGTCGACGGTCGCGACCCCCTGGAGTTGGCCAACCCCCAGGCCGACGAAGCATGGCGGCGCTTCAGGTGGGATAGCGTCACGGGGCTCGTGGAGCAGGTGGCCGAGGCCGTCCATGGCCAGGAGACGACCTTGTCGGCAGCGGTGTTTCCCACGCCGACCATCGCGCGCCGGTTGGTGCGCCAGGCATGGGAGGAATGGCCCGTGGACATGGTCTTTCCCATGCTGTACAACACGTTCTACGAGGAAGGCATCCCGTGGATCGGCGAAGGAGTTCGGGAAGGGGTAGCGGCACTGGGGGGTCGGCCGTTGTACGCCGGCCTCTACCTGCCCGACATGGCTCCCGGGGATCTGTCCGAGGCCGTGCGCACCGCGCGCGACGCCGGAGCCTCAGGCGTCGCGTTCTTCGAGATGGAGGGTCTGAGCGACGAGCACCTCGCCGCGCTCAGGAGAAGCCTTTCCTAGGAGCCTACGGCTGGCACGCGATCACGCCCGGGGCCGTAGCGGGCGTAGCATTCGCGGGAGACGCATTTCCGTAGTAGATCCCGCAGACGCGGCTGGGGAGGGCGTCATGCCAGCCCGTAGCGGCCCACCCCTGGCCCAGGGTGGCCTCGTTGATCGTGATGTTCACACCCTCCGTGACCGTGAAGTCGGCGAGGATGCCGATCACGACCACGACGATCAACAGCTCGATCAAGGAGAATCCGCTTCGGTCCGGGCGCATGCTTGGGTCTCCTGCTTTCGAAATCGGGGCGGGAGAGGATCGTGGTGCGGACGGGAGTGCGCCACCGATCGCACTCCTCCCCTCACATGTCTCCAAACAGGGTCTTGCCCTCACTGAGGAGGTCGCTGCAGGCCACGGATACCCGCTCAGACATGGCCTGCTCTGCCGCCTTCAGGTAGGACCGGGGGTCGTACCTCTTCTTGTCGCCGATCTCCCCATCGATCTTCAGGACGGCGTCGTACCCCTTCATCATGTGATCGACGATGGGGCGGGTGAACGCATACTGGGTGTCCGTATCGACGTTCATCTTCACCACGCCGTAGTCGAGCGTTTCCCGGATCTCCGAGAGCAGGCTGCCGCTGCCGCCGTGGAACACCAGGTCCATCTCTGCCTCGGGTCCGTACTGGGCCATGACTGCGGCCTGACCCTCCTTCAGGATCGCCGGACGTAGCTTCACCGCGCCAGGCTTGTAGTGGCCGTGGACGTTTCCGAAGGTGGCGGCGAAAGTGAACCGGCCGATCCCGTGCAGACTCTCGTACACCTTCACCATATCCTCCGGCGTCGTGTACATCTTGTCCTCAGGAGTGTCCTCGGTGCCTGCGGCACCATCCTCCTCGCCACCGACCACGCCCGCCTCCACCTCGAGGACGATCTCGTTTTCCGCACACAGCGCAAGGTATTCCTTGGAGATGGCCATGTTCTCCTCGAGCGGCAGATTCGACGCATCGAGCATGTGATTCTGAAACAGATTGCCTTCGCCCCGCGCCCGCCGTGCCGCGGTCGCCTCGATGAGCGGCTTGAGGAATCCGGCGGCCTTATCCGGCTGGCAGTGATCCGTATTCAGCACGATCAGCACTTCGTACTGCTCGGCGAGGCGATGGGCCGCCTCGGCGAGAACGATGCACCCGTAGGCAGCATCCTTGTTGTTGAGCCCTGATGCGAACTGGCCCGCGCCGGTGGAGAACTGGATGAGTCCGTCGGACCTGGAGTCGGCGAAGCCCTTCATCGCCGCGTTCAATGTGGTAATGGACGTCACGTTGATGGCGGGGTAGGCATATCCGCTCTGCTGAGCGGCGTCGAGCATCTGGCGGAATTGGGCGGGTGAAGCGATTGGCATGGGATTCCTCAGTGCCGGGTCGATGGGGTCGGGTCGATTGAGCCGAAAGGGTGCCTCTCCATAACGCTACAACGGCCGGGACATGGCTGCCACCGTAGAGGGCCGATTTCCAAGCGTGCCCCCGACCACGCCCTTCCTCCGACTCACACTGCGACGTTCGGCTAGCGTCCGCGGAGGCCAGCCATCACCCGAGGCCACCCCTGGGCGCTTGACGTCGGGACTGCAGCAGGGGCCGATCGGGACACCGCGGGAGTCGATCCGCCGCGAGAGAGCGTTCGAAACCTCCAGCGGGGGCATCTCGTCGGGAGATCTGACGAGTCGTCGTGTAGCTACCATGGGCTGAGGGGTTGCTGTGGAGACGCTGTTCCGGGATGTCCGAGGGAGCCTGAGGCTCCTGTGGAAAGAGAAGACCTTCAGTGCCACTGTGCTGCTCACGCTGGCTGTGTGCATCGGAGCCAACGTCGCCATCTTCAGCGTCATCCACGCTGTTCTCCTCGAGCCGCTTCCCTTTGCGGCTCCCGAACGCCTGGTGACGGTCTTCAACAGCTACCCTGGAGCCGGGGCTGCCAGAGCATCGAACGGCTCAGTCGACTTCTTCCAGCGGCGCGAGAACATCGAGGCCTTCGAAGAGGTCGCGGTCTTTCAGGGATGGGGAAGCACCGTCGGCGAGGTCGGAGCCACCGAGCGTCTGTCGACGATGAGAGTGTCTCCGTCGTTCTTTCCGCTTCTCGGGATCGAGCCCGCCATGGGGCGAGGGTTCACCGAGGACGAGATGGAAGTCGGCAACGAATACAAGGTGGTCCTGACGGACGCTTTCTGGCAGGAGTACTTCGGGGGTGTGCCGGACGTAGTCGGTAAGGAGCTCAGGGTCGATTCCCGCCCCTACACCGTGGTCGGTGTACTCGATGCGGGTTTTGTCATGCCCAACCGGGCGGACACCCGCTTCTTCATGCCTATCGCGTTCACTGAGGAGCAGCGCCAGATCGATGCGTGGCACAGCAACAACTACCAGATGCTCGCGCGCCTTCGGGAGGGCTCCACGCCGGAGCAGGCGCTCGCGCAGAACCTGGCGCTGAACGATGCGTTGATCGACCAGTGGCCCCTGCCCGGCGCACGACAGATCCTGGAGGATGCGGGCTACACCACCGTCGTGGTGCAGGCCCAGGCCGACCTGGTCCGAGACATCCAGCCCGTGCTGTACATGCTTTGGGCGGGGGTCGGTTTCGTGCTGCTGATCGGCTGCGTGAACATCGCGAACCTCATGCTGGCGCGCGCCCAGGCCCGAATCGGAGAGGTAGCGACTCGGCTGGCGCTGGGCGCCCCCCGGATAAGGGTTGCACGGCAGGTGGTCACGGATGCCATCGTGATGGGAGTGCTCGGTGGGACGGTCGGGGCCGGGGTGGGGGCTTTGGCGCTTCGACTTCTCGTCGGGCTCGGCGTTGACGAGCTGCCGCGTGGGACCGAGGTCGGGATCGACGCGACCGTCATCCTGTTCACCTTGGCGCTCGGCGTCGGTGCCGCGGTGCTGTTCGCTGCCATTCCCGTGGCCCAGATAATGAAGGGGGACCTCACACCTGTGTTCCGCGTCGAAGGACGCACGGGCACCGCCGGCAGGAAGGCCGTGCTCCTCCGGAGCGGCCTCGTCACGAGCCAGGTTGCCCTCGCGTTCGTCATGCTCATCGGGGCCGGACTCATGTTCATGAGTTTCCGAGCGGCGCTATCGGTCGATCCCGGTTTCGATACTGAGGAGGTTCTGACCGCTTTCGTGTCGCTACCGTCCGTCCGCTACGAGGAAGACGCAGCTTCGCTGCAGTTCACCGATGAGCTCCTGCGCGACCTGAGAGCGATCCCGGGCGTCCGGGCGGCCAGCGTGACGACGCAGCTTCCCTTCGCCGGCAACAACTCGAGCAGTGTCATCATGCCGGAGTGGTACGAACCCACCCCCGGTGAGTCACTGCTGTCGCCGCTTCAAACCTGGGTGGGGCCGGGCTATTTCGAGGCCATGGGCATAGCGCTCGTCAGCGGTAGAGCCTTCGAAGAGGGGGATGGACCCGACGCAGTGAAGGCGATCGTCATCGACCAATGGCTCGCGGACAGGTATTGGCCCGACAAGAGCCCACTGGGCGAGAGAATGATCTGGGGCACCGTGCCCGGGGCCGAAGACATTACGGATGATGACCTCTATACCGTGGTTGGCGTGGTCGAATCCATCAAGCACAACGATCTGACCGCTCCGGCCCAGGAGCACGTCGGAGCGTATTACTTCACTTATCGCCAGTCACCGGCCAGCTTCTTGTCGCTCGTCCTGCGCGCGGAGACGGAGCCCACCAGCTTGACGCCTGCGGTGCGGCAGGCGTTGGGCCGCATCGACCCTGAACTTCCGGTGTTCGGGGTGGAGACGATGGCGTCCAGGGTGAACGACTCACTCGCTTCAAGGAGGGTCCCGCTCATCCTTCTGGGCGTCTTCGCGGCCGTGGCACTCTTTCTCGCCGTCGTCGGGATCTACGGTGCCCTCGCCTACTCGGTGACGCAGCGTGAGCATGAGCTCGGCATCCGCATGGCCATGGGGAGCGCGCCGGAGGATCTCTTCAGGAACGTCATCGGACACGGGATGCGCGTCACCGGTCTGGGCCTGGTGATCGGGGTTGTGGCGTCGGTGGGACTCACTCGGCTCCTGCAGTCGCTCCTCTACGACGTCCAGTCTACCGACTTGAGGGTTATGGCTGCGGTCGCCGTGACGCTGGGCGTCGTCAGTCTCGTGGCCTGCGTGATACCCGCGAGACGCGCCACCTCCGTGGATGCGGTGAGTACGCTCACGGCGTAGGCCCCGGGGCGGGTACGGACGGCGGCTCCAGGTTGGGGCACGTGTCGGGCTACCAGCCCGCCTTCGTCCAGATGACCACCAGGCCGCACATGGCGTCGGTGCCCAACCCGCTCATGGCGTCACTGGCGGCATGCTGCAGTTCTTCCGGGACTTCGCCGATGTAGCGGTAGAACTCCATGCCCATGATTTCCGCTTCGGTCAGGGTGTCCAGAGGATACAGAGACCAGGGGTTGCGGCCGCGATCAGTGATGAAGCGGGGGCCTGCCACTACACCGTCGACCACGAAGCCGACGCAGCCGTGTCCCATGTAGGAGCGGATGCGCGGGATCATGCCGGCAGCTCCGCTGTCGGACGTGCCCCAACCCCATCGCAGATTGAATCCGTCGACGTGACGGAACGCTTGGGCAGGGTGCCAGAGCTGCAGAGAGTCCAGGGTAGCCCGGGTCACGAACTGACCCTCTCCCTGACTCATCCGGCGATTGAACTGCGCTCGGCCCGTCCGGCTCGTGGCGGTCACGAGCATGGGCTCCAGCAGGATCGCGTCCGGGAGAAGCCGGTACTCCACGGTCAGAGTATCCCCCAACTCGAGCCTGATGAGTGAGGACCGGGCCTGTCGATAACTGATGCGCTGCACGGCGACCGTGTAGATCCCCGGGGCGGGACCCTGGAGGCTGAATGCGCCGGTGCTGTCGCTCAGAATGCGATCCACGACACGCTCGCCGAGCATCAGGCTCATGACCCCTCCGTCGATGGCCGCGTTCGTCTCGTCATCCAGGAGGCGGCCTTGAATGACCTGAGCGTGCGCGAATCCGGGCAGGGACAGCGACACGACGGCAAGGACCACGGATGGGAGCGCTCGGCGAGAGGGTCTCAAGAGGTGGTCCCTGGGGTTGGAATGGGCCTTTCACGGCTTACCCACAGGCCGGGGCGGGGGTTCAGATCGCGGCGGACCTTCGCTGAGGCCCTGGCGACGGTCATCGTGGACGGCGCGGTGTGGTTGCACCTTCGACACTCGCTCCGGAAGTTCACGCGACGCTCATTTACCGGAGGATGCATGCCAGGCTTGCTCACGTCGGACGATCTCGATGTCGTTCACGAAACCTTGCAGGAGATCCGCGACATGCCACCGCCCCGCGACAACTACGCTGCGGGATGTGTCATGGCTCTCGCCGGACTCGCCATCCTTCTGGTGCTGCCGTCCCTGGGGCGTGCCTTCGGACTCGCGTCGAACCTCGCGACGGTGGGCTTGCTCATCGGCGGCGCGCTTCTGGTGGTGGGCATCATCGTGTGGCAAACCGCCGGTGGTTTCGTCCGGGGGCAGTACATGTCCGCTGCCGAGGCGGCGCTCAATCAGTTGGAGGCCTGGACTCCTGAAGAGGGCGACCGCGTGCTTGCTCTGCGCGCGACGACGCTCCTTCTGACCCATGCGGTGGCGACGTACGGCCCGACGTCTTCCTCCGCATTCGACTACGGAGAGGCTGAGGTCCGCATCGCTCATATGATGCCCCTCGTCATGGCCGTGCAGGAGGTTCTCGTCGAGGAGGGAGCCGCGTACCCCATCTTCCCGGCGGAGGGGGATGTGGCTGAACTCGGACCTGATGCCGAGCAGGGTCCGACTCAGTAGACGGACGCCCGAATGTAGGCATCGGATCGGGCCCAAGCTGCCTGAAAGTCCGCATGCACGGCGGAGGCCTCGTCCTGTCGACCCTGTGCCCGCAACGCCTGTTCGAGGCCGAAGAGAGACCAGCCGTTACGAGGATGGTCCGCCAGCGCCGCTCTGAACACGGACTCGGCCTCGACTGCCCGTCCGGCTTCGAGAAGTGCGTCGCCGAGCCAGTGCCGTGCCGAGAAGTTGAGCGGCTCCGGCTCGTCGAATCGAAGAGCATCTTCCAACTCGACAGCGCCCTCGAGGGCGGTGATCGCCCCCTCGATCCGGCCCTCCGCCCGCAGGATCTCCGCCTGGAGGATCCCGCCCGTCACGCCCAGAAGCTGGCTGGCCGCGTGACCGCGGAACACCACGTCGTCCGGGGTCTCGATGGCGGCGGTCCGAACTCGCTCCAGGAGGCTCTGGGCAGTCGCGGCATCGCCTCGCCGCAGGTGGGCGTAGCCTTGGGCGAAGTCCCACAGACCCCTGAAGATCGGACCCTCTGGTGGTCCCTCCAGCTCGACCACCTCGTCGAAGCGGCCGAAGCGGACTAGTGCCAGGGCGTGATAGAACTGCCCGTCGGGCATCAGCTTGCCGTAGTCCTTTCCAGCCTGGATGGCGATGGCGCCCTGACCGTCCATGGATGCCGCGAACAGCAGCATGTGGAGGTTGTGTTGCGGATAGATGGCGAAGCCCTCGCCATACTCCGCCATCAAGTCCGAGTGCCAGGCCTGGATGTTGGCCCGAACCGCGTCTCCCCATCGTCCGACCCGGTTGTACGTATGAGAGGGCATGTGGTTGATGTGGCTCGCACCGGGGATGGATCCCCCCAGGTGGTCGGCGCAGGCTTCTGCCTTCTCGGGCCGGACCGTCGACTCGGTCGAGTGGATATAGAGGTGGCAGGCGCCCGGATGCGTGAGATCCTGCGCCAACACCGACTCCAGCACCTCATGAATGAGCCGCACCTCGGGCTTGTCGATAGGCCAACTGCCTCTTCTGGGTTCGAGCAGCATGAGCGATTCGCCGTACAGGGTACCCACGTCGAGATCTTCCGGGTGCTCTGCGAAGACCTCGGCGATGGCCGATGCCCAGGCCTCGTCCAAGGAACGACGTGTGCCCGCGTCGTGCGTGGGTGTGTACCGCACGGCCATCGCCTCGATGATTGCGCGTTCCACCGGCGAAGCCGATCCGGAGTGCTCGAGCGCCTTTGTGATTGCGGCGTGCGCCCGAGGCGCGTCGTCCGGTCCCATGGGTCCGTTCAGGTAGGGGCCCCACGCCCACGCCTCACCCAGGTAGCAGATCGCGCACGCGGGATCGGCCCTCCAGGCCTCCCGGAAGGAGCGGGCCGCATCCTGCGGCGTGAACGCATACAGGAGCTGTAGTCCCTGGTCGAAGTACGCCTGAGCCGCGGGTGACGCTGTGGTGATGGATCTGCCGAACGAACCGAGCCCCTTACCGAAGAGGGGCATGGCCTCCGAGAAGCTGTCGGGGTACCTGGCTTCCTGAGCGCGGGTGGGGAAGGCCGTGGAGCACAGCAGGACGACGGGGAGAATGATGCGAAACATGGTCAGGCGGTGCCGGTAGGGAGGGTCGGGTTGGGGGGCAACTTGCGTCTGCCGGCACCGCTCCGTCCAGCAGCGGGCTCGGGCCATCGCGGGGTACGGAGACTATCCAGCCGGAGGGGTGATCACGGAGTCCGCCTCCACCCAGGCTCTCGTCACCCGGTCCAGTTCGGGGAATTCGGCGTCGAAGTACTCAGCCCCCTGTGCCTGCGCCTGCGCCTGATACACACCATCTCCGCGCGGCGGGCCGTCACCGTACTCGGCGTAGAAGGCATCGACGACTTCCATCCCCTCCACCACCTCTCCGAAGGGAGCGAAGCCGCGGCGGTCGAGCTCCGGGTTGTTCCGGTAGCTGATGAAGATCTCGACCGTCCGTGAGTTCGCACTTCCCTTGGCGAAGGAGACCCTTCCTCTGGCGTTGGTCGCGACGACAGGGTCGTCGAGAATCAGCTCGTCCCGCCATTGATAGTCGACCAGCGGATCCGGGTGGATCCCGAACTGGACCATGAATCCCTCCACGACCCGATAGATGCGGTGATCGTCGTAGAAGCCGTTCTTCACGAGGTTGTAGAAGCGGTCCGCGCCCAAAGGCGCCCACTCGCGGTGCACTTCGATCACGAAGTCTCCCTCGGTCGTCTCGAAGTGGGCCCTGAACGTCTCCGGGGCGGTCTCGTCGAGGCGCTTCGGATAGAGCAGGGGATTTCGGAGTTCGGCCGGCACCTCGTCTTCGGTGCGCCCGCACGAGGACGTCACCAGAGCGAGCAGAGCCACGGTCCACACTTGTCGGTAATTCATATACGATCGCGACGTGCTGGGCGGTTCGAACGAAGGGAGATCATGCTCCCCGATCCAGCGGCATCGGGGCCGCCGTGGTCGGTGAGGATCGTAATGGCCGGCGGCACCCGTGCCAACGGTGGTCCGGCACTCCTCGGGACCGATGGGGCAAACCACGTCGGCGCACCTCGCTCCCGTCCCTTCGTGCCACGGCCGTGAGGTCAGTGCAGGAGGCGATTCCCGTCCCCGCCTGCGCGGAGCCTCTCCTTCCTTTCCTTCAACTCAGCTACCAGCGGATGGTCGCCGAAAGGAGTCTGGAACGCGAAGGGAGCGACGAACACAACCGAGTCGCCGACGGGCGTCGGGCGTCCCAGATCGAGGGTGATCAACTTCACCCGCTGGAAACGAGTCTCCTTGATCCCCCGGATCTGGCTGAGGAGTAGCCGGTACTCCCGTCCCCCGGGACGCAGGACGATTTCGTCACCGTCGAGCCACACATGAGTCATTCTCCGGCCCCACCAGAGAAGGAACGAAGAGAACGCCACCCAGGCCAGCAGCACGGCGATCCTCATGGGGACGGTGTTGGGGGTCGAGCCGATGAGGTCCATCCAGACGGCAGCGGTGAAGGCACCCGCTCCGGCGATCCAGGTTGGTGCAAACACCGACTTCCAGAAGGTCGTGGCGCCAGTCGACAGTCGTCTCATCTCACCGCTCATCGCTGAATGCTCGGACACATGATGAAGCTCCGCCACTTATGACTACGTTCCCTCACAGCCCCCCCTTCACTGTCCGTTCCCTCCGATTCGGCGGCGGGTGGCCGGGCCTGCAGGGTGCGAGCGTCCGGGCCAAGCGGGATGAGAGACGATTCCCACATCCTGGAGCCGATGACCTGCCGGAAGGGGCACGCAACCTTTTCGCCCCGCTTCGCATCTCAGGAAATGTGGCAAGGCGACTAACGGGGAGGACGGAACCATGGGTCGGTTGAGAGCGGATGCGATGGCGTTGGCGTGCATCGTGGGTGGGGCTGCGGTGAGTGGATTGGCGACGTACGGGATGATGAGCGGCAACCACGACACCCCCGAGGACGTCGAGTGCGCCGTCGTGGATGGGGTGTCCACGCGTGCTGGGGTGGTCGTGGCCCTGGGTGGTGACCGGGAGGCGATCGTCGTGGCCCCCAACGTGCGACTCCACCAGCCCCACTGTGTAGCGGTGGCTTCGTTCAATTGGCGGGCTGATCACGAGCACGCGAGGGACGGGGCGCGGGTCCGGATGGAGCAGGCCCGTCTGGAAATGGAGTTGGCCCGTCAGATGATGGAGACGAGGGTCATCGAACTCGAGGGCCTCGACGTGGAGTTGAAGTCCATCGGGCTCGACCTGCAGCTCGGCAAGCAGATTTCCGAGAGCGTCGAGCGAAGCCTTCAGGAAGAGATGGATCGCCTCGAGCGGGAAGTGGCTCGCATCAACGGAGAGATCGTGCGGTAGGTTCCCGACTGCGCGCCATACACCCAAGAGGCCCGGGCAGCCATTCCGCTGCCCGGGCCTCTGTGCGTGCGCTGCTCGTGCTGTCTAGTGAGGAAGGCTCGGCCTGAGCAGGCCATAGAACCAGGCGCCCGCGACTGCGGCGAGGAGCCCCACGGCCATGACCGGGATGCCGCTGCCCATCAGAGCGAAGAACGGGCCGGGGCATGCGCCCACCAAGCCCCAGCCTAATCCGAAACAGGTTCCGCCGAGGATGTGCTGCGGCCGGGGCTTCACCTCGTCTTCACCGGGGTAGCGGATGACCTCGCCACGGACCGTGCGGGTGCCGAAGCGCTTCATGAGTGCGAGAGATACGGCGCCCACGCCGACGGCGCTGCCGATGACCCCGTACATATGAATGCTGTGGAAGTGGAACATCTCCTGAATTCGGAACCAGGAAGCGACCTCCGACTTGATGAAGATCATCCCCAGCAGCGTTCCGAGGAGAAAGTAGGCCCAGAGAGGCTCTTTCGCGGCGTCCACGGCTTGTTCGGACCCTGCATTCGGTTCGGTGGTCATAGTCTCACCCCCTCAGAAGATGATCGGGAGGAGGAGATGGGCCGAGATCAGCCCACCGATGAAGAACCCGATGACCACCACCAGCGACGACAGCTGCAGGTTGGACATGCCGGAGATGGCGTGTCCCGAGGTGCAGCCGTTGGCGTATCTGGCCCCGAAGCCCACCAGAAACCCGCCGACCAGGAGCAGCACCATTCCGGGGAGCGACGTCAGCGCACCGAACGAGAACACATCTGCGGGGACCATGCCCGTGAAATCAGCGATCCCGAGTCCCGAGAGATGGTCGTGGGTTCTCTCGGAGATCGCGACGACATCGTCCGGGCTCGACAGGACCCGCCCGCCCAGGAATCCGCCCAGTATCATGCCCGAGGCCATCGAGAGGTGCCAGGCTCCCTTTTTCCACCAGTCGTAGCGGAAGTACTCGATGTTGCGCGGGAGGGCTGCTGCACAGAGGTGCTGCAGGCTGGATGATACCCCCCACTTGCGACCCCCGTACCAGTAGACGAAGGGGACCACGAGGCCGATCAGGGGTCCGGCGATGTACCAGGGCCAGGGCTGCCGAAGAAACTCGAGCACGGTGAACTCCGGGAGGGAATGTACTCCGGCAACCTGCCGATCCGGGGCGCCTCTGTCCAGACTGCGCCCCGGAGCAGGACCACGCCTTTTCTGCTACAACTCCGCGCGAAGGGCCACCACGGGATCCACCGCCGCGGCGCGCCGGGCGGGGATGTAGCTCGCGACCAGGGCCACTGACGAGAGCGCCACCGCTACGCCACCGAAGGTGAGCGGATCCATGGGGCTCACTCCGTACAGCAGCGAGGCCATAAGGCGTGTCAGTCCGGCCGCTGCCGCGAGCCCGACCACCACGCCGCCGGCGGCCAGGAGCAGGGCCTGGCGCATGACCATTCCGCTGACGTCGGCGCGTTCGGCGCCCATCGCCATGCGGACTCCGATCTCGCGGGTCCGCTGCGACACGACGTACGAGATCACGCCGTAGATCCCCACGGCTCCGAGGAACAGCGCCACCGCAGCCGCGATCCCCAACATGATCAGCGTGAACGACGTCCGGCCCATCGAGTCGGCGACCAGTTCGGACAGGGTGTTCACGCGCGCCAGCGGGAGATTCCCGTTCACCGACCACACGGCGTTCCGGACCTCCGGCAGGATATCCTGCGGATTGGCGGTTCGGGTACGTACGGCGTAGGCGAGGGACCTCCGGGTGGTGATTTCTTCTCCCCAGAAGTCAGTCACGACCTGCGGCCAGTAGACCGTAGCGACCGCATCCTGACTCACGCCGTCATCATGTACCGCGCCCACCACGCCTACGATCTCCCGCCACTCCGAGTTCCCCAGATTTCCACCGAACACCCTCACCCTGCGGCCGAGCGCTTCGGCGGGTGTGCTCCAGTATTCGCGGGCGAGGTCCTCGGTCACCACGGCGACGTGCGCACGGTCCTGGACGTCGCTCCAGGTGATGGAGCGTCCCGCCAGTAGCGGCGTGCCCATGGTGGCGTGGTATCCCTCACCGATCCACTTGAACCTTCGAATCGGTGGAATCGCGTCGCCGGCCACCGGATCGTCCTCCATCTCCAGCCCGTCGTTGCTGTCCCAACCGTCCAGGGCCACCGACGACGAAAAGCCCGCCTGCAGAACCCCGGGAATGGCCTGGACCCTGCGGAGGATCTCCTGATGCGCCAGCGCGACCTGCGCGGGATCTTCGATCTCCGCCGTCGGGATCGTCACGCGGAAGGTCAGAACCTCTTCCGGGTCCGTGAAGCCCGGGTTGACACTCTGAAGTTCCTGAAAGCTCCTCATCATCAGTCCTGATCCCGTGAGGAGCACAAGCGCGAGGGCCATTTGAACGACCACGAGGGCATTGCGCGCGGCATGACGTTCCTTGCTGGCGCTCCCGCCCCGCCCTCCCTCCTTGAGAGCCTCCACGAGATGGGGGGTGCCGTAGCGCAGGGCCGGGAAGAGCCCGAACAGGATGCCGGCCAGCACTGAGATCCCCATTGTGAAGCCCAACACCGTCGAGTCGATCCCGATGGAACTGAGACGGGGCAGGCTCTCAGGCCCCAGCGCGACAAGGAGCTTCAGTCCGCCGAACGCGAGCACCAGGCCTGCGGCGCCGCCCGCGACGCCGAGGAAGATGCTCTCCATGAAGAGCTGTCCGGCCACCTGAGCTCGTCCGGCCCCCATGGCCGTACGAACCGCCATCTCCCGCTGCCGTCCCTCGGCGCGCACGATGAACAGGTTGGCGACATTGGCGCATGCGATGAGCAGGATCATCGCCACCGTGCCCAGCAGCACCCACAACGTAGATCCCACGTCACCGACGACATCTCTCTTGAGGGGCGTGATCTTGCCTGCGAATCCGGCTTCCTCGAACATCCCCCGCGTCATGCCCCCGGGATAACGCTCCAGGGCGATCAGTGCCATGCGGTCGATGTCGGCGTTGGCCTGGTCTATCGTCGTTCCGGGCAGGAGTCGGCCCATTGCCTGGTAGCTGAAGTTGCCGACGAACACCTCTGCGGGATCGAACTGGAACGGCAGATACAGGTCGGGGCGCCACCGGAGGAACTCTGAGCCCTCGGGCATGACCCCGATGATCTCCATGGGGCTGCCATCCACCGTGAGCGCCTGCCCGATGGCTTGGTGATCGCCCCCGAACCGACGCTGCCAGAAGCCGTGGCTGACGATGACCGTCTGGGGGGTGCCGGGGGAGTCATCCTCTTCACTGAACCGCCGACCCAGGAAGGGTCCGACACCGGTCATCGGCATGATCTGGTGGGTGATGTACATCACGTCCACCTGCTCGGGCTCCTCGAGTCCGGTGACAGACGCCTGACCCTGGTCCCACATGCCCACCGACTCGAAGCTCCGGCCTTCACTGGCGTAGGTGAAATGGAGCGCCGGAGACTGGTTCACCTGGTCGAATCCGAGACCGGGGGCGGTGTGCCAGATGCCCACGAGCGTCTCGGGATTCTCGAATGGGAGGGGCTTGAGCAGCACCCCGTTCACGACGCTGAAGATGGCCGTGTTGCTTCCGATGCCAACGGCGAGCGTGAGAATCGCGACGGTCGTGAACAGCGGGGCCCGCGAAAGCTTGCGAGCCGTGTACGCGAGTTGACCCAGGAATGAATCCACCACACCCCACCCCATCTGAGTGATTTCGGTGCGGCGTGTGCCGCCGCATCTCCTACGCGGGCCACTACGGCGGGGACGAGGGTGGAGTTTCTGCGGTCAGGAGGGGGAGAGGTCCTCCGAGTTCAGTTCCCACCCCCTCTCCGGGGGGCCTGCAGCCGAATCACGGCGCCCCCGGCCTGGATCACGATCAGCCGCCTACCCGCGCCGGCGTCGGACCTCGGGCGCTCCCCTCCCAGTCGGGGTCGGCCGCGCCGTACCAGGTCCCGGTCTCCGGGTCGAACTGGACCGCATGCACACGTGAGAAAGCCCCCGGTCGAGACGTCTCCGCCAGGTCCAGACCGAGTCGGCGCATGTCCTCGACTTGTGCCGGCGTCCATCCGATCACTGGCGACGTCTCGGCATTCAGGCGCCCGTCCCAATCCATGTGGACGCGGGGCGCCTCGAGCGCCTCAGCGAGCGTCATGCCATCGTCGATGACGCGGGAGATGACCTGGGTCACGCCCGAAACGATGCGGGCGCCTCCGGCGGCTCCCAGCGCCAGGACCGGCTTGCCGTCCTTCAGCACCAGGACGGGAGAGATGAACGAACGCGCGCGCTCGCCTGCCTCCATCCGCCCGAGGTAACCACCCAGCGTGGACGCATAGAGGAAGCCGAGGCCCGGTGTCACGACTCCCGAGCCCATCGATGGTCCGAGCGTCTGCGTCAGGGCCACGAACATCCCCGATCCGTCTGCCGCCGTGAGGTGTGTGGTGTGACCCTGGCCGTCGCCCCGTGGCGCCAACTCCGGGAGGTAGGACCTAAGCTCGGCACCCACGGTGGACGGGGCCCTCACACGTGCGGCCATCTCCGCAGCCCATTCCTTGGACGTGGCCCTCGCGGCCGCCGTGTCCGAACCGAGGGCGTCGAGCTCCGGACTGGCGATGCCGAGGGCCTGGCCGGTCACGGCGGCCCACTCCTCGTCATCCATGGAGTTGGGGTCGAAGTTCTCCATGATCTGCAGCGCCTGAATCACGACGGCGCCCGCCGACGGCACGTCCATGCCGACGATCTCGTAGCCTCTGTAGCTTCCGCGGATAACTCGCGCATCCAGGGCCTCGTAGTCCAGAAAGCCCTGGAGCGTCACCGCGCTGCCGTGTTCCGCCAGGTCTGCCGCCATGGTCTCGGCGATCTCGCCGCGGTAGAAGACGTCATGGCCGCCCGCCTGGATGGCCCGGAGGGTAGAGGCATAGTCCTCCTGCACCAGGAGATCGCCTCCCTTTCGGGGCGTCCCGTCAGCCTGGAGATAGATCGCGGCCGTGCCGGGGAATTCCGCGAAGCGCTGCGCCGACATCGTCTGACGCGACGCCTCTCCGGGCAATAGCCTGAACCCGTTCTCGGCGTAGTCGATCGCTGGCGCCATGACGGTGGCCAGCGGGAGGGATCCGTGCTCGGCGTGCAGGCGCATGAGTCCAGCCACGGCTCCCGGCACGCCGATGACCGGATACCCGTAGGCGGCTTGGGGCGCCGCGTCGTAGTCGTAGTCCCATGGGGCCTGTGTGGTGCCGTCGATCCCGAGGACCCGTCCATCGGGAAGGGCCAGGAGGATCTGGGTTCGGCCTCCGATGCTGTTCATGCTCGGTTCGACGATGGCGATGGCGAACGCCGCCGCGACGGCGGCGTCGGCCGCGTTGCCACCTGCCTCGAGCATCCGGACCCCCGCCTCGGTGGCGAGGGGCTGGGCTGTGGCCACCATGCCGTTGGTGGAGGAGGCCGACTGGCGTGCGTTCTGTGCGTCGAGCTGGGTGGCGAACGCCAGCAACGCGAGGGCGGCTAGTACGTGCGTGCGACGAAGAGGCATGAGTGCCTCAGTGTTGTGGTCTTGAAGTGGGAGGCTAGCAGAATAGCGGCCTCTTCCGGTGCCCGCCACGCACTCACGCGGCCGAGGAAGGTCGTGGCGTAGAGCGGAGTTCCTAGCGCAGGACGCTCAGGATCTCGATCTCGAAAACCAGGACGCTTCCCGGTGAGATGGTGCCCTGTGCCTGAGCTCCGTAGCCCATGGCGGGGGGAACGATCAGCCGGCGTACGCCGCCGACCCTCATGTCGAGGATGCCCTGGTCGAACCCGGCAATGACCTGGCCCTCACCCAAGATGAAGTCGAACTCGCCCGAATTGATCGGAGAAGCGTCGAACAGCCACAGCTCATAGCGGACCAGCGGCTGGTCGCCCGAGGTCAGCGGCTCTCCGTCCCCGATCGCGATGTCCTCGATATAGAGCCCCCCAGCGAGCTTCTCCATGGCCGACAGGTCGATTCCCAGGCTGGGGTGGAATTCCAGCTCTTCGATGACCTGAAACTCCACCACCACCGGTTCCGAGGACTCGATCCGGCACCCCGCAACGGACACCCATACAAGAGCCAGAGCCCACCCCGATCGTGCGCTCAGTGCTCGCCTACTCCACCCTCGTCCGATGGTCCGCACCCCCAGGCCCGACCTCCGTCGGAGCGCGGGCACGCTCACTCAGCACAAGACAATCAATGGGCGACGGCGAATGTCCAGTCTCTTTTCACCGGCCCAGGTACACCGGATGCATGCGTCCCGTCCGGGCCATGTTGACCCTGAGCTCCGCGCTGCTCCGGGCGAAGATGGTCGTGAGCTCTCCGTTGATGGCCCCCAGTGCGATATCGTGCCTGTTGAACGCCGTCCCCTCGAAGTCCCGTTCGACCCATGACGTGTCGTGGAACCCCTGCACCAGCCAAGCCTCGTCCTGCGCGACCTTCACCGCCTGGGCCCACTCCTCCGGCGTAGTGCCACGGCCCACGACCACTCCCTGGCCCCGCGTGTCGAGCGGTCGCTTGAGCACATAGTCGTCCGGACGACTGCGGACGGCCTGGAGCTGTTCGGGGTCGAGCAGGGCCAGGTTGCGGGACCAGGGGATGTGCTCCTGAAGGAAGCCCCAGTCCGCGGGGTCGAAGAGGCCCTGAAAGCGTGGATCCGAGAGCACGGCCAGGCACAGCTTGTTGTCACCGACCCAGCGGCCTCGCTGCCCGTTCTGGACCCACAGACGCTGCTCGCGCACCGCGTTCACCAGGGTCTCGAGCTCGGGTCGCATTCGCAGAAACGGCTGCATCCCCAGCTTGAGGTACGCGTGGCTGAGTGGCCGCCCCCGGAGTTGGAGCTTCCCCCTGCCGTTACCTGTGAGTTCGCGGGGGTCCGCCTCCACGGCGTCCACTCCGACGGCATGGAGCTCCTCGAGGAAGGAGTCGAGTTCGAACCGGTTGCCTCCTTCCTCACGGAGCAGGGCCACGAAGTCCGGTCGCTCGCCGGTCTCGTCCTCGGCGACCTCGAGGAACCACCGCGCCATGAAGTTCTCCTCCTCATGGCGCAGCCCAGGAGGCAACGCCAGGCCCTGGCCTTCGAGAAAGGTCCTCCACTCCAGGTTCACAGGACCCGAGAACAGGAATCCTCCCGGGCAATTGGCGTTGGTCTCCAGTACTCGGTAGCCCCCGTCCGCCTCGACCAGGAGATCCAGGCGGCAGATATGGAGTCGACCGGTGCGGGGGTCGGTGTCGGCGTCGATGTCCGACAGCAGGGCGGCTTCCGGAGCGAGGACCTCACGCACCGCCTCGTCCGTTCCGTAGGCTTCGACGATGGACTCGATGGCGGCGTGGTACGAGCGTGTCAGCCGCTTGAACGCGTCGTGGAAGTCCTCGAGCACCAGAAGAGGGGGCCCCAGGAGAAATGGCTTGTCCGGGCCATACATGAAGCGAGCCTGGAGTGCGTCCCTGACCGCTGCGCCTTCATCCGATCGGGCAGCAGCAACTGCCCGGGCGTGAAAGTCCCTGTCCAGGCCCGTCCAGGCAGGCCCCGGCCGCACGTCGGCGAAGTCGTTCAAGGCAGCTCCTCGGGAGGGAAAGGATTCGGCCTCGCGGCCCGCTGGCTCGCGAACGATATGTCAGGGCCCAATCGCTGCGCCACACTTTCCTAATTCCCGGCCAATGGCCCCGAGGGGGTGTAAGTGAGTATTCTGGGCGCCATGTCTCTTTCCGGAACCCAGCCTCGATCGACCCTCTCGGGCGAGCTGTCGGGCGGCTTCGCGTCTGCGGTCGTTTCGATTACCGGCAATATTGCGGCCGGGGTGATCGCGTTCTCACCGCTGGGGCCGGACTTCGTGGGGCAGGGCATCCTCGCCGGGATGTTCGCGTCTATCGTCGCAGGACTTCTCGCTTCGCTGACCGGCAGCGCCGCTGGGATGATCACGGGGCCCAAGGCCACGACCGCCATGGCCTTCGCCGCGCTGCTCAGTCAACTGCTGGCGACCGGCCGCTTCGATCTGACCTCCCCGGAACAGGCTCAGCAGATCGTCGCCCTCGCCTTCAGCGCGGTCCTCCTGAGCGGCAGCGTTCAGATCCTCCTGGGGGCGTTTCGTGTCGGTGCCCTCGTCAAGTTCATGCCGTATCCGGTCGTCGCAGGCATCCGCAACACGACGGCGATTCTGCTCATCTGGGGCCAGATTTGGCCGTTCCTCGGAGTGTCCAGGCAGAGCCTGTTGTCGCTGCTCGCGAACCCGGCGCAGATCCAACCTGCCACGGCTGCGGTCGCGACCCTCACCGCGCTCATCGCCTGGAAGGGTGGGAAGGTTCTGCCCAAGCCATCGGTCCCCGTAGCCGCCCTCCTTGCCGGTACCGGCCTGCACTACGTGCTGCACACCTTCATCGAGGGACTCGGGGTCGGGCCCGTTCTGGGGACGATCCCGTCCGCCGTTCCCTCGACCGAGTGGGTCGGAGCCGTGGCAGGGGTCTTCATGTCGCCCGAGACCCTCAGTCTGCTGCCGTTCCTGATCTCTGGCGCGCTCGCCATCGCGGTTCTCGACTCGATTTCCGCGCTTATCACTCTGGTCTCCTACGAGAGCCTTGCCGACCGGCGCTGCGACGCCAACCGGCAGTTGGTCGGCCAGGGCATAGGGACCGCTGTCGGCGCTCTCTTCGGTGCACTGTCGACGTCCGGTATCCTGGCCCGAGCGGCCGTCAACCATCGCGCCGGTGGACGGACCCGTCTCTCGGGAGCACTGAACGCACTGGGCGTCCTGGCTCTGATCGCAGTACTGACGGGTCCGCTGGGGATGGTCCCGAAGAGCGCCATTGCCGGTCTCATCATGGTGATCGCCGCGGGCCTCATCGACGGGTGGAGCTTGGGTCTGGTAGGAGAGGTGATCCGCGGTCGCGGCAAGGAAAGACAGAACCTCTACGCCAATGTCGCCGAGATGGTCTTCGTGGTCGCGGTGGGCGTCGCGGTCAATCTCGTTGCGGCGGTAGGGGCAGGCGTGGCGCTGTCGGTGATCGTCTTCGTGGCCCGCATGAGCCGCTCACCCGTCCGGCGCATCCGGACCGGGTCGTCGGTCCGATCTACCCGCCACCGCGACGAGCACCTCACGGACCTCCTCGACGAGCATGGCGACCGCATCGCGATCATCGAACTCGAGGGGACCGTGTTCTTCGGCTCGTGCGACGCACTGGCCACGAGGGTCGAGGAGTTGGCCGCAGACGGTGCTGAGTTCATTCTGCTCGACATGAAGAGGGTCGGCGCCGTGGACGCGACCGGATACAAGGTGCTCGGACAGTCGTTCCAGCGATTGCGAAAGGCAGGGACGACGCTCGCGTTTGGTCACGTGGCTCCCGACGACGCGGACGGCGACATCTTCGAGAATCTCGTACTGGCGGGAATCCCCGACGCGCGACTGTTCGACACGACCGACCAGGCGCTCGAGTACTTCGAGGAGGGCCTGCTTCTGAAGCTCTCTGCCGAAGACACTCACAGCGGCGGATGGTCGGTGGAGGATTTCGGACAGGCGCTGGGCCTGAGCGACGGCGAGCAGGGAGCCTTCGCCGGTCACCTCAACGAGCGGAAGTACACCGCCGGGGAGTACGTCTTCCATCGCGGGGACACCGGGCGGTCGATGTACTTCCTTTCGAGGGGGAGTGCAGACGTGACCATCCCGGTGCCGAACGAGGGGAGGGATCGGCGCCTGGCCACCTTTGCGCGCGGCACCCTGTTCGGCGAGATGGCCCTTCTGGACGGATTGCCCCGGGCGGCGTCCGTTCAGGCCGTCGAGCCTTTGGTCTGCTTCGAGTTGACGCACGAGAAGTTCGAGCGCCTTCGTGCGGATCAACCCCCGATCGCCATGAAGATCCAGGGCACGATCGGCAGGATTCTGGGCAGCCGGCTGCGGGCGGCGAACAGCCTCATCCTCGAGTTGGACTCCTGAGGTGGCGGCGTCGGTTCTTCTCCCGGGCTTCTCAGCGGTTCTTCAGGACCCGGTCGTGGTGTCGGCGATGCCGGCGCGCATTCGGGCAGTCGCCGCGATCGCGCTCATGGTGGGTGTGGCGTGGACGCTCTCCACAGACCGCAGCCGGGTCGCCTGGAGAGTGGTGGGGTGGGGCTTGGCCCTGCAGGTGGCCTTTGCCTTCCTGGTGCTCCGGACCCCCGTGGGAGTCGCCTTCTTCGAAAGCGTCAACGGCATCGTGGGAGCCTTGCTCGGCTATGCCGAGCAAGGCGGGCGGTTCGTTTTCGGCAACCTCGTGTCGGACAACGTGCCGGTGGGATCGGGTGACGCCGGTCAGGGACCGTTCGTGCCGACCGCCGGCCTCGCTGCCCGGAGCGGAGCATTCTTCGCCTTTCGAATCTTCCCCAACATCATCTTCTTCTCGTGCCTCATGACGGTGCTCTACCACCTCGGGATCATGCAGGCGGTCGTGCGCGGGGTCGCCTGGGTCATGGTGAGGACCATGAGGACTTCGGGTGCGGAGACCGTCTGCACCGCCTCCAACATCTTCGTGGGCATGATGGAGTCGCCGCTGACGGTGAAGCCGTTCATCGAGCGCATGACCGAGTCGGAGCTGATGGCCTTGATGACGGCGGGCATGGCGACGATCAGCGGCGGCGTGCTCGCGGCCTACGCCGGCATGATGCTCCCCTATCGACCGGACGCGGCAGGCCATCTTATCGCCGCATCCATCATGTCGGCGCCGGCAGCGTTCGTCCTCGCCAAACTGCTGGTGCCCGAAACCGGACATCCAGTCACGTCCGGTGCGCTCCCCGTCGATGTCGAGAAGCCAGACGTGAACGTCATCGATGCGGCGGCGAGGGGAGCCTCGGAGGGCCTGCGACTGGCTCTCGTCGTGGGCGCGATGCTCATCGCGTTCATCGCGCTGGTGTCGCTCATGAACGGAGTCGTGGGATGGGTGGGCGGCCTCGCGGGGGTGGAGGGACTGACGATCGAGGGCATGCTGGGTTGGCTTCTGTCGCCAGTCGCCTGGATGCTGGGTGTGAGCTGGGCGGACGCCGGTCTGGTGGGGCAGCTCATCGGTGTCGAGGCGGTGCTCAACGAGTTCGTCGCCTTCGTCCAACTCCAGGGCGCCCTCGCGGCCGGTACACCCATGGAGGAGCGGTCGGTAGTGATTTCCATATACGCGCTGGCCAGCTTCGCGAACTTCGGGTCCGTCGCCATGACCATCGCGGGTGTGGGTGAGATTGCTCCCTCGCGCCGACACGACCTGGCGCGGCTCGGGCTCAAGGCACTGTTGGCCGCACTTCTGGCTGCCCTCATGACGGCCGCGGTTGCGGGAGCCTTCGTTTGAAACCACCGCGTCGGGAACCCGCACGGACAGGCTCTCCTTCCTGGCTACGATGATCCGCTGGCTCGGTCGTATGCTCTCCGGAGGGCTGGTGCCGGGGACGGGCGGCCGGTGGCCGGAGACCAGGTTCCAGGGCCGTCCGGTCGTCCTGGGCCCCTTGGCCGGAGGCCGCGGAAGGTCGAGTTTCCGATGCGGTCCCGTGGGGACCTGAGAACCCGAGGGAACCAACGATGCCCGATCCGAGAAGGCGCCTGATCGTCGTGGGCGATCGGTTGCTCATTCAACCCGAAGAGGGTGAGGACCGTACCAAGGTAGGCCTGTACCTCCCGGCTACCGCCGTGGACAACCAGGCGGTGCAGGGGGGGACCGTGCTCGCCACGGGCCCGGGTACTGCCGTCTCCGCTCCCACAGAGCTCGATGAGGAGCCGTGGAAGATCGGCGCGGCGGAAGCACGGTACATGCCCCTCCAGGCACGGATCGGCGACTACGCCATCTTCTTCCGGCGAGCCGCGGTCGAGATCACCTTCGAGGGCAGCCGCTATCTCGTCGTCCCGCAGGCCGCGATCCTCACGTTGGTGCGTGACGCGGAAGACGACGACGAAGGCCTCCTCCCGTCCGACCTGAGTCCCTGACGCCCTCCCGCCGCCGCCGCCCTTCCCGGACGCGTGAGATCGACCTGGAGCGCTACCGGTCTTTCATTCCGGATTGGGATCGTTTTGCGGGCACGGTGACCCGACCCGAGCCGACCGTGCTCAGGACGCGGACGGGACGCATCAGGCCGGACGACTTGAGGGCCAGGCTCGCAGATCAGGGTTTTGAACTCCGCAGCCTGGATGGCCTGCCCGGTTTCTTCGAGGTCGAAGACGGCCCTCGTCCGGTGACCTTCACCACGGAGCACTGGCACGGTCTGTTCTATGTCCAGCAGGCTTCCACCGGGGTGGCGGCACCTGTGTTGGCGCCCGAGCCTGGCGAGCGGATTCTGGACCTGTGCTCGGCGCCCGGAGGGAAGACGACCCACGCGGCGGATCTCATGGAGGATCGCGGGAGTCTGGTGGCGGTCGAGGTGAGCGAGCCGCGCATCCGGGGCCTCTTGGGCAACGTGTACCGTCTCGGCCACCCCAACATCATGGTCGTGGCCGCGGACGGGCGGGACCTGCCCGAAGATGCACTCTTCGATCGCACCCTTGTCGATGCCCCATGCTCAGGCGAGGGAACGCTGCGGCGCAGGGGCGGGCGACCGCCACGACAGTCCAGTTCGTTTGCCGGCTTCGTGCGGAGTGCCCAAGACGCGCTTCTGCGGAAGGCGATCAGGGTGACTCGTCCCGGCGGGGTAGTGCTCTACGTCACGTGCACGTTCTCGCCGGAAGAGAACGAGGCCGTAGTGAGTCGGGTCCTGGAGGACGAGCCGGTGGAGCTGGAGCCGCTGACGCTGCCGGTTCCGCACTCTCCGGGAGTCACGAAGTTCGAGGATCAGAGATATGATCCGCGCCTCGAAGGGGCTGCGCGCATCTATCCCCACCATTTCGACTCCGGGGGTCTGTTTCTCGCCAAGCTTCGGCGGACCGACGGAGACCCCGTACGGGAGAGCGGGAGTGGATGGGCAGCGGTCCCGAAGGCTTTCCCCGGAGGCGAGGCCGCGGAAGATGGCACTCCCGAGGATGTGGCCGAGGACTTCCTCGATCGGGCCGCCGCCTACCTCGAGGACTCTTTCGGCGTCACGCAGGCGGATCTCGGCGGCCTTCGGGGTATCGTTCGGGGAGGGCGTCTCTGGCTTCACGGCCTGGAGTCGTGGCCGCTCGATGCGTGGAGCGAAGGAAGGTGGCGCCCCATATCGGTCGGCTTCCGAGCCGTGGAGGTCGACTCGAGGGACAGGCTCAGGCCCACGAACGACCTCCTGACCTGGCTGGGCGGCCGCGTGAGATCCGGCGTCGTCGATGTGGACGAGCGGGAGCTGCGGAGTCTTCTCGCCCGCGATGCCCTCCCGGCGGATGACGGGATGCGGGGCATGTTCGCGCTTCGCTTCCGAGGCGACGTCGTGGGCCGGGGGCTCGCTACCGAGGCCGGCTTGAAGAGCGAGATCCCCAAGGCCCGGGCGGCGGACCTGGTTCAGATTCTGGATCGCGAGGCTTCGGGCGACGTCTAGTTTCGGTCAGCCAGCCAAGCGGCGAAGGCGCGGTCCGAGGGCGCCAAGGGCATGTGGACCAGTTCTGCGGCCGTGAACCACCCGATGTCCGAGTGCTCGACCGGCTGGGGCGTCCCGTCTACCGAGATCTCGACGAAGTTGATGACGAAGGGTGATCCCGGATCCCGAGCGGAGTGGAGCAGGGCGCCGTCTCCGGTGGCGGTGAGCCCGAGTTCCTCTTCGAGCTCGCGACGGGCCGCCTCGAAGAAGCTTTCCCCGTCGAGCATCTTCCCCCCGGGGAACTCCCAAAGACCCGCGTGGCGCTTGTCCTCCGGCCGCCGGCCCAGGAGGTAGCGGCCCTCACGTTCGATGACCGCGGCGACGACCGGTATCTCGGACCCGTCAGCCACAGGCCTGGCAGGTGGGTGCTTCGGGAAAGACGAAGAGACGCGCGAAGGGCACCGGGGAATCGCACTCCACACATCGGCCATATGTCCCGGAGTCGAATCGCATGAGTGCCCCCTGAATGTGAGCCAGTCGGACCTCCTCCCGTTGGTGGAGGCTGCGCGTCATGCTCTGGTTCTGGAGAGAATCGATGCGGGAGAGCCTACCGACTGCGGTTTGATCGAGTTCCACCGGCCGCAGCGCCTCGTCGGACACCTTCATGCTGCGCCTGAGGCGCCCGAGCTGCCTCTCGAGTTCGGTCTTCAGCTCAGTCAGCTGCTCTGGTGAGAGGTGGCTCATGGGGCGGGGCTGTCCTTGTGGTCGGGGTGACTCCCGGCGGCGAAGCTAGGCAGACGAGCCCGCGCCGGCCACGGCGCTGCTCAAGTCTCCACGGGCCTCGAGGGGACGGCGGTGACCAAGATAGCCGACGCGGCGAGCGCCGCCGCGGCTCCGAACCAGAACGGGGCAGCGCCCCCGAGTCCTGTCCACGCGCCGAAGCCCTCCCACAGAAGGCCTGCAAAGACAGACGCTGGCAGGCTCAGGAGCCCGACGACCGCGTGCCATGTGCCGTAGGCGGTGCCGCGCAGGTCCGCGGGCACGAGGTCGGCCACCAGCGCCTTGGCGGCGGCTGCGTTCATCCCATGGTATGCGCCGTAGAGGGTGAAGAGAACCACCACCTGGAAGGGCGTCCGAGCGGCCGCGAAGCCGACATAGACGAGTGAGTAGATGATCCAGCTTCCGAGAAGGACCCACTTCCTGGGCATGCGGTCGGATAGCGATCCGGCGGGTGCCGAGACCAGCGTATAGACCACGTTGAACCCGAGCAGCGTCCAAAGGAGGGCGACCACCCCCAGGCCCCGCTCCTGCGCCCGCAGGATCAGAAAAGCGTCGGAGGAGTTGCCCGCTTCGAAGACCGCCGACGCCACGAGGAACCACCCGAACCCGGATCCCAGGTCCGTGACCTTGAGCCTGGGACGCTTCTGCGGTGGATCCACGACAGGCACGTCGCGTGCGCCGATGGCCAGAAGGAGCACGGCGAGAAGGGCCGGCGCCAGACTCCACAACACCAGCGTCCGGAAGGTGTCGCCCTCGAGAAGCCGGCCGCCTCCCTGAGCAGATCCCACCACCAGGATGGTCACGAACAGCCCCACGACGGCTCCGCCCGTGTCCGCGGCCCGGTGCAGGCCGAATGCGAGACCCCGCTGGTCTGCCGGTACGGAATCTGCCAGCAGCGCGTCGCGCGGCGCCGACCGGATGCCTTTCCCGACCCGGTCGCTCCAACGCACTGCAGCGACCACGGGCCAGGTCGAGGCGAGCAGGTAGAACGGCTTCGACAGGGCGGATACCGAATAGCCGCCCACCGCCAACCACTTTCGCGCCCGCATTCGGTCGGACATCCACCCTGAATAGAGCTTCACGACCGCGGCGGTGGTCTCGGCCAGGCCCTCGACCATACCGACCGCCCAGGTCCGGACACCCAGTACGTTCGCGAGGAAGAGCGGAAGGACGTTCTGGAGCATTTCGCTCGAAACGTCGGTCAGGAAGCTGGTTCCGCTGGTGACCCAGACGTTCGGATGGAGGCGCCGGCGCACCATCGCTCTAGAGTCCGATTGCGATGCCCAGGGCGATGGCGACTGCTGCCAGAGCGACCAGGCCGAGGTACAGGGGCAGCGTGAACTTGATCCATTCCTCGTAGCGCACTCCCGCGACTCCGAGTATCGCCATCAGGGCGCCGTTGGTGGGAGTGATCAGGTCACACAGTCCAGCTCCGTATTGATAGGCGAGCACCATCACCTGGCGAGACAGCCCCAGGAGGTCGGACAGGGGAACGAGTACGGGCATGGTGAGCACGGCTTGGCCACTCACGCTCGGCACGGGCACGTGGATGGCCGTCTGTGCCGCAGCCATCCCGAGGGCCGACGCCAGTAGAGGGAGGTTCTCCAGGGGGGTGAAGACGCCGTGGACGATCGTGTCCACGATCCGGCCGTCCTGGAGCACGACGAAGATCGCTCGGGCAAAGCCGATCAGGATGCCGGCGTACGCCATGGACTGGAAGCCTTTCACGTACGCTTCCGCCGTACCGGTCACGCCGAGTCCTGCCACCGCTCCGACGATGATGCCCATGATGAAGAAGGCGGCGGACAGCTCGTCGAAACCCCAGCCCCAGGACATGATACCCAGCACCACCGTGGCGAACGTCGCCGCGACCAGACCGAGTACGACTCCGTCCGAAGACCTGAGGGTCTGCTCGTCGGTGGTCGGGACATTCTCGGGCGCCACCCGGGTCCTCGCGGCGTGCCGTGTCGTGATGCCGATCCACCATGCCAGGGCAATGGCCAGGAAGACGATCCGGAACCCCGCTCCTGAGAGGAGCGGAACGTCGGCCAGGCGCTGAGCGATCTGGACCTGGAAGGGGTTGATGGGGCTGAAGGCAGATCCGACGAATGCCGCACCCGCGCTCATCGAAACAGCGACCAAGGGCGTGAATCCGATACGCCGGGTCAGAATGAGGAGCACAGGCACGAGCGCGATGATCTCTTCCTGCATGTTCTCGACGATGCCCCCCGTCGCGAAGACGACGGACACCACGGGAACCACCAGTAGGTCGCGCCCATGCAGCTTCCGGATGAGCCACCCGACTGCCCGACGAAGGGTGCCCGTCTCGTCCACCACGGTGAACGCCCCACCGATGAGGAACACCAGGAAGATGACGTCCGCGGCTTCGGCCATGCCGCGGGGCAGCGCCACCACGGCACGGAAGAAGTTCACGGGGCTCGACTCCACCTCGTGGTAGGTCCCGGCGATGACGAGGGTCTGGCCGGTCTCCGGGTCTTCCTGCCGGTCGAATTCGCCAGCCGGAAGGGCGTAGCTGGCGGCAGCTGCGAGGAGGACACATCCGCTCAGCAGAACGAGGGGATGGGGAACGCGCAGCCTGGGTCTGCTCATGGACGCCCTGACACCGAAGGGAGGGGCAGGGCTGCGTCGAGAGCACGGATCGCGGCGAGGACCGTCCTCACGTTGGCCACGTAGATGGCCGGGTCCACGCTCTCGAAGTCGTCGCTCGGCCTGTGGGTGTGAGGACTGTCTTCGACCCCGAAGTACACGAAGGGGATGCCCACTTGGTGGAACGCACCGTGGTCCGACGAATTCGTCCAGTCACTCCCTTCCGGGGCGTTGGGGCGATCGTGGCCGAGCCGGAGCAGGACGGGGGCGCCTTCGGCGACGGCTTCGAGGATGGGGGCGAGTGCAGGTTCGTGATACGAGCCTCCTGCCCAGAGAAGCCCGCCACCTCGGGCCACCATGTCGATGTTGACATTCAGAGCGATGTCGTCGACGGGGCGCACGGGGTCTTCGACGAAGGCCCGAGCCCCCCGGAGTCCCACCTCCTCGGCGTCGAAGGCCGCCAAGATCACCGAGTTCTTCGGCGGGACCCGGGTCAGAGCGTACGCGACCTCCAACAGCGCCGCAGTGCCGGAGGCGTTGTCGTCGGCACCGTTGTAGATCTCGCCGTCGCGGACGCCCACGTGGTCGAAGTGAGCGGACACGACCACGTACCGCTCGGGGGTATCCGTTCCCCTGACCCATCCGATGACGTTTACTCCGTCGAAGGTGGCGCCGGATCTCGACGAGAACTCGAAGGGATGCTCGAATCGATCGCCGACCGGCTCGATCCCGGCATCTCCGAATGCTCCGACCAGAAAGTCGCGTGCGCGTGCGTTTCCCTCCGTGCCCGTCTCGCGACCCTGGAGCTCATCCGAGGAGAGGAAGGCCAGGGCGGCCATCAGGCGAGTGCTGTCCAGCGGCTCGGTGGCCTGTGAGGCACCGGTTCGCGGAGTGGCGGTGATGACGGCCAGGCAAGCGCCGCCGACGGCGAAGCATTTCAGAATGGTCCGTTTCATGGCGGTCGAAGGTACGACGGTGCAGCCCTTTCAGCACCTGACCCCGCCCGCTCCGACGGCGACGGTCGCGAGTGGAAGTCGGGAGCTTTGCCGGCCGCTGGATGCAGCCGCTCCCGTCATCTGGTGCCTCGCCGCCCGGGCGACGCCTCGGGGGGAGGACCCGGCGGGTGCGCCTCGCTCGTCATGCTGGCCTTCACGGCGCCGCCGCTGCATGTTGGCCGCCATGTCCCGACCCTCCGACCGCCTGAACACCGCCCGAATGCCGCAGGGGCCACGACCATGATCGATCGTCTGAACGAGGCACTGACCGGCCGCTACGAGATCGAGCGCGACCTCGGGGAAGGTGGTATGGCCACCGTCTACCTGGCCAAGGACGTCAAGCACAACCGTCCCGTTGCGGTGAAGGTTCTGAAGCCCGAGCTCGCCGCCGTGGTGGGCGCCGACCGCTTCCTCGCCGAGATCGAGACGACCGCGAACCTGCAGCACCCGCACATCCTGCCCCTGTTCGACTCGGGCCAAGCCGACGGTTTCCTGTTCTACGTCATGCCGTACGTGGAGGGAGAGACCCTGGCGGACCGCATTGCCCGGGACAAGCAGCTCCCCGTCGACGAGGCCTTGGGCATCGCCACATCGGTGGCGGCTGCTCTGCAGGTGGCGCACGAGGCGGGGATCGTGCACCGCGACATCAAGCCTGCCAACATCCTCCTAAGCCGCGGCGAGCCTCTGGTGGCGGACTTCGGCATCGCTCTGGCGGTGGGTGCTGGCGGCACCCGCCTCACGGAGACAGGGCTCAGCGTGGGGACGCCCTTCTACATGAGCCCCGAGCAGGCCACCGGCGACCAGATCGTGGGTCCCTCGGCAGACATCTATGCGCTGGGGTGTGTGCTCTACGAGATGCTGGTGGGCGAGCCACCGTATCTGGGCAACACCGCACAGGCTGTGCTCGGAAAGATCATCCAGGGGCTTCCGGTGTCGGCGACCGCCGCGCGCAGGTCCATCCCCTTCAATGTGGATTCCGCCATCCGGAAGGCGCTGGAGAAGTTGCCCGCGGACCGCTTCACGAAGGCTGCGGACTTCGCCCGGGCCCTATCCGACGGGGGTTTCCGGTATGGAGAAGCCGCGGGCGCTGCCACGGGACTAAGCACGGGGCCTGCCTGGAAGGGGTACGTCTGGCCGGCGGTGGCTGTCCTGGCGGGCCTGGCAGCCGTCGGGGGTTGGCTGAAGCCGGAGGCCGTGGAGCAGGCCAGGATCGAGCGTTACCGGATCAACCTCCCCGGCTTTGAGGGCCAGGCCCCCATGTGGTTTGGCAGCATTGCGCGGGACGGATCCGCTCTGGCCTTCTTCGCCGCGGACGAGCAGGGGGGCGTGCGGATCTTCACCAAGGAGTCCGAGGATCCCGATCCGGCGCCGGTGCGAGGCCTGTCGACCCAGGACCTCGGCTACACTGCCTTCTCCCCCGACGGCACGCAGATCGCCGTTGCCACGTTCCGAGGCCAGCTGCTGAAGGTCGGTCGATCTGCCGGTAGCTCCACGGTCCTGGTGGACGTATTTGCCGGCCCCCTCACCTGGTTGGAAGGCGGAACCATCGTGGTGGGCACTCCGGGGAAGCTCGTGCGCGTCTCGCAGGATGGAGGGGTCATCGACGAGATCGCGCTATCGGATCCGACGTTCCAGGTCACCCATGTCGCGCCCCTTCCGGGGGAGCGCGGGTTCCTGTTCGTGGAGTCGGCCGGATTCGCTGCGGACGCGCTGTGGGTCTATGACGCCCGGGCCGGCCAGACGAAGCTCCTGTCGGATGGGGTGTCAGCGGCGTGGTACGGCGAGCCCGGGCTCCTGGTGATGTCGGAGACCGGCGGTGGAAATGCTGTGAGTGCCGAGGCATCGACGACAGCGGCGCGGTTCAACCTGAAGACCCTCGAGATCGAGGGACCCCGGGTGGGGCTTACCGAGCCCATCCTGCAGGCTCAGGCGTATCCCATGATGCTACTCTCGGAGAACGGGACGCTGGTCTACGAGGTCGCCTCCGGGAATTTGACGGGTGGCTTCAGCCTGGTCTGGGTGGATCGAGCCGGGAGCGAATCGGATGTTGACGCGAACTTCGCGTTCTCGGCCATGAACAACGGAGGCATGCGCCTGTCCCCGGACGGTTCCCGCGTCGCGCTGAACCAGGGTGAGCTGACCTCTGGCAGCAACGTCTTCGTGAAGGGCCTCCCGGACGGACCCGCCACCAAGGTGACGTTTACCGACACGGGGGCACGGCGGCCTACGTGGAGCCCCGACGGAGCGTCGATCCTCTATATAGCGCCTGGCCCCGGAGGTCGAGAGGGCCTGTGGCAGGTCCGGGCGGACGGCGTGGGTTCCGCCACGCTGTTGCTCGAGCGGGAACGGGCGATCTTCGAGGGCTTGTGGTCACCGGACGGCGAGTGGCTGGTGTACCGCACGGACGACGAGGGCGATGCGGGTCGGGGTGACATCATGGGCCTTCGCCCCGGGGTCGACAGCGTACCGATCTCCCTCGTTGCCAGGTCTGCGGAGGAGACGAGTCCCACCATCTCTCCGGACGGCAGGTGGATTGCGTTCGCATCGACCGAGCAGGGCGGGCAGAAGCAGATCTTCGTGCGTCCCTTCCCGAACGTGGACGACGGCCGCTGGCAGGTATCGACTGACGGCGGCATCGAGCCCGCGTGGTCTCCGGACGGCTCGGAGCTCTTCTTCTGGTCGGGCCTAGGTGCATCCCAGATGAAGGTGGCCCGCGTGGAGGCCACCGCCGGCTTCACCGTACGTTCCGTGGAGACCCTCTTCACGAACGGAGCGTCCTACCTGAAGAACGATGACCACCGTTGGTATGACGTTTCACCCGACGGGGAGCGGTTCCTCATGGTGCGGGCCTCGTCCGGGGCAGGCGTGCGGCTGGTGCTGGCGCGGAATTTCTTCGAGGTGGTACGTCGGGGTCTGGGCGGCTGACGCCGCCCAACTGCACCCCCGAGGCCGGTTCTGAAGGAGCCTACCTCTGCATAGTTTTCAGAAGATCCTCCAATCTTCAGGAGCCGGGAGTCAGTGATGGCAGGTACGAGAGGGACAATTGGGATTCTGACGGGGGGCGGAGACGTCCCGGGCCTCAACCCGGCCATCCGAGCGGTCACCATCCGGGCGCTCCGCGAGGGCTATCGGGTCGTGGGTATCCGCCGCGGTTGGCGCGGACTGGTCGACTTCGTCCCGGACAAGGATGCCGACAACTCCGCCTGCGTCATGGACCTCACGTCCGAGATCGTCCAGAGAGCGGGCCGCACCGGGGGAACCTTCCTTCACTCGTCGAGGACTCGGGCCAGCCACCTGCCACGGGCGTTCGTCCCCCCGCACCTCCGGGACCGATACCAGGACGACATCAACGATATCACGCCTGAGGTCCTCAAGAACCTCGACTTCCTCGGCATCGACTATCTGATCCCCATCGGAGGTGACGACACGCTGTCCTACGCCCACCGCCTTCATCAGGAGGGCGTGAAGGTGGTCGCCATTCCGAAGACGATGGACAACGACGTGCCGGGCACCGACTACTGCATCGGCTTCAGCACCTGCGTCACCAGGACCATCGAGCTGACCCACGGATTGCGAACTTCCGCCGGATCTCACGAACGGATTCTCGTCATCGAGGTCTTCGGGAGATATGCCGGATTCACTGCACTGTTGCCTTCGATGGCTGGGGCCGCAGACCGGTGTGTGATTCCGGAACACCCATTCGATCCCGCGCACCTCACCCGGCTCTTGGTAGAGGACCGGGCTCAGAATCCGAGCCGGTACTCGGTCGTGCTGGTGTCTGAGGGCGCTACGATGACGGGCGATGACACCATGGTCTACTCCGACCAGGAGGCAGACCAGTTCGGTCACAAGAAGCTTGGCGGCGTGGGAGATCGCGTGTCGGATGCGATCAAGCGACACTCGCCAGAGTTCAACCACGGCAAACAGGTCAACGTGGTGAACCAGCGCTTGGGGTACCTTGTGCGCGCCGGCGATCCGGACGCGTTGGACTCCATCGTCCCCATGGCCTTCGGCAACCTCGCCCTGGATCTGATTCTCGAAGACACCAGCGGGCGGCTCGTAGCAGTGCGGGATGGCGTATACGCGTCCGTGCCGGTCGACCTGGTCGTGGAAAAGAAGGTGGTCGACGTGGACCTCTTCTACAACACGGAACGCCTCCGGCCCAAGTACAACACTTTCCGGGGACGTCCGCTCTTCATCATGACCAACCAAGGGTAGGCGACGACTCACCCACCCTTGCCGGCGGCGCGGTTGTGGAGTCGGAGTGCCTTCGGAATATTCAAGTTCACGTACCGCTCGATCCGACCCTCTATCTCCTGAGGTTTCCGACATGAACTCCAGACCCAACGTCCGGCGCCTCGGCGCTGGGGCCACGCTGCTTCTTCTCGCCTGCATGCCCGGCTGCGCGTCCCTGAACTCCACCGGCACCGGGGCTGTTGTCGGAGCCACGACGGGAGCCGTCATCGGCGGCGTGATCGACGACAACACAGCCCGGGGCGCGATCCTGGGGGCGGTGATCGGTGGGGCCGCGGGCGCCGCCATCGGCAACGTCATGGATAATCAGGCAGAGGATCTGCAGGATCGACTCCCCAACGCCACGGTGGAGCGCGTCGGAGAAGGCATCCAGGTCACGTTCGACTCCGGCATTCTCTTCGACGTGAATTCCGACAACCTTCGCGCAGCGGCCCGGGAGAACCTCGCCTCGCTCGTTGCCAGTCTCGAGGACTACGACGGGACGGAGGTTCTGGTCGTCGGCCATACGGATGCGACGGGAGCCGAAGACTACAACCAGGCTCTTTCCGAGCGGCGTGCCGCCGCAGCGCGAGATCATCTGGTCACGGTCGGACTCGAGCGTGAACGGGTCGAAGCCATGGGACTCGGCGAGACGGATCCGGTGGACACGAACGAGACGACAAGTGGACGGCAGGCCAATCGACGTGTCGAGATCGCGATCTTCGCGAGCGAGGAAATGCAGCAGGAGATGTTGCGGCGCCACGGCGGCTGATCGCCACCGACGGTCCGACAGCCGAGCGCCGCCGGGGAGGACCCCGGCGGCGCTCGTTCGTTTCAGGCGGGATCAGCCTTCTGGGTCTGCCTCGAGGATCTTGTCGATGCGCACGGCTGTGTCCTGGAGGTGGGCTCTCGTAAGACGATGCCGGATTCGACGCGCGGCCCGTTCGACGTCATCCTTCAGATCGATGAGCTGTGCTCGGACCAGGGGTCGTACGTCCGAGCGGCTGAGATCCGGCGCCGGCCCCTGGAATGCATTGCCCGCGGGCTGGTCCGTCATGAGGTACTCCAGACGTTCCAGGTGAGCTCTCTGCAGGGCCCTGCGGTACCCGTCCAGGGCTGAAGCCTCCCCCATCCCGTCCCACACGGCGTCACGGACGTCGTCGAGGAACTCCACCAGTGGGTACGCGTCACTCGACTGGTTGGCCTCCAACTCAGAGAGGATCGCCATTCTCCTGGGATCCAGCAGGCGGTTCAGGACCGATGCCTGCCGGCGGGAGAGTGATTCCATTCCGCCGTTCGCAGGTCCGATCAGGGTCAGGATACCGGGATCGTTGAGCCAGGTGGGTGCCTCGAAGACCTCTCGGGCCAGCCAGGCCATGGCCTCCTTCTGACGCTCTCGCGAGACCCCCTGGAAGACCGGGCCGTCCTGATCGGCGGTCTTCCTGTCGACCTCGACGCCACCGACCACCGTAAGTATGTGGCCCACGTAACGCTGCCACTGCGAAAGAGCCTCGCCGTAGATTTCGGCGAGGTCTGTGTAGTCCTCACCGGGACGTGTCGTCCATGCCACCAGATTCGGCACAATGCGCCGCAGGTTCTGCATACCGTAGGTGTCTGCTCGCACCGGGTCGTCACCCATGTCTTCGGTCTGGGCACGCGGGTCACTGACGCCCAGGCCACCCTGTGCGAGGTATCGGTACATCGGATCCTGCGCACGCTCGAGGATCCACTCGTCCAGCACCTCCGCTTCGTCTTCGGGAGTCGCTGCCTCGGGGATCACCCGGTAGCCCCAGTCGATCGAGTAGTGGTCATAGGGCCCGATGTGACGCAGGAAGTCCGTGGGTTCGAGGCCGTCTCCGGGCTGGGCGATGTAGTTCTGCCGGGCGTAGTCCATGATGGTCGGCGCGACCCCCATGCGCCTGGAGAAGTCGGCTGAGCGGAGGGAGTCCACCGGGTAGGCAGAACTGGCGATCATGTTGTGGGGCAGCCCCAACGCATGCCCGATCTCATGGGTGATCACCTGCTCCATGGCCTCGGCCATCAGTTCGTCCGAGATCGGAAGGCTGCGCGCGCCGGCATTCGCCGCACCGGTCTGGACCATCATCCAGTTCCTGTAGGACCGCATGTGGTTGTGGAACCACACGATGTCCGATTCGATGATTTCACCCGTGCGGGGGTCGGAGGTGCTCGGACCCATCGCGTTCCGAACAAGGCTGGCCGCCCACCTCACGACGGAGTAGCGGACGTCCTCGGCGTCCCACTCCGGGTCCTCCTCAGGAGACGGCGGGTCCTTGGCCTGCACTGCGTTGAGGAAGCCTGCGGTCTCGAAGGTGGCGTTCCAGTTTTCCACCCCTTCGCGGACCGCCTGCCTCCAGCGCTGCGGCGTCGCGGGATCGATATACCAGACGATCGGCTTCACAGGCTCGACCAACTCTCCCCTCGCGTAGGCCTCCGGGTCGGAGGGCTCGAGGCGCCACCGGCGGATGAAGCTCTGGCTGGCGGCCATCTGCTCGTCGAGGCCGAAGTTCACTCGGTTGATCGTGAAATAGCCCACCCGGTCGTCGGCGTACCGCGGGCGCATGGGCTCCTCGGGAAGGGCCACGAGCGACTGGTTCAAGGCCATCGTGATCGTATTCGCCTGAACATCGGACGGAGGCTGCCCTGCATCGTAGGTCAGGGTGTGACGAACGTTCACATTCAGCGGGTAGCTCCGGACGGATTCGATGAAGCTGCGAGAGGCGTCGAGGCGCCTGACCTGGTATGTGCGCCGCTGAGCTGCACTCAAGCCCGAGATGGCCGGCGTGTCACCCTCGTAGAAATCGGTGACGTCGACGACTGTGGACGCGCTGTCCGGGCCGATGGCCTCGATTTCAAAGGCGGCCAGAATCGGTGCGTAGTTGTTTGCGCGCACCGACTGGGAGATGGCGAGCGTATCGTCGGCGACGTTTCGGGTGCCGTACTTCCGCAGCAGGATCTGATCCTGTACCCGCTCGAATCGCACCAGGTGTTCGTTGGCCGCCATGCCGGCGGGGGTGAATCCCATTCCCGCTGGGATTCCGGATGGCCGAGTGATGAGGAGCATGTCCCTGTCCAACAGCGAGTCCGGAATCTGGAAGAACCGATCATCGCCGACCGTGTGGACGGTGAACAAACCGTCATCGGACACGGCCTCCTCCGTGATGACTTCATCGAACGGTTTTGGCCCCGACTCTGCCTGGCTGCCGGAGCTCCCGGGCCGGGGCCCGGAGGGAGCGGCCGGGCTGGGGGCGGGCGTACCGCCAGCACAAGCCGAGGCGGTCAGAACCAGGACAGCGAGAAGGGTCGGACGCAAGCACCTGAAGCCCATGACGTTTCCTCTGGAGTGGTCGTTGTGAACGCGGATCGCGCCACGCAATCGACCGCCCCGGACGTTGCCGGGCAAGTTGCCCTCAGCGGCCTGCCTCAGTTCTGGTCGGCCGCCGGGAGCGAGTACAGGTGCAGCGTCACGGCGACACCGATCAGAATGAGCAGCGCCGCGGCCCAGAGCGTGTGACTCAAGAGCACGACCGCGAGTCCCATGAAGAGCCACATGGTCGTGACACTGGTCAGGCGGATCCGCGGCGAAATTCGCCCGCGTTCCCGGTAGTCTGCTATGTACCGGCCGAAGAGGCGATTCTCGTGAAGCCACCGTTCCGCGCGCGGCGAGCTTCGCGCGAACGCCCACCCGGCCAGGAGCAGGAAACAGGTCGTCGGCCAGAGCGGCAAGACGATACCTATCACACCCAGTAAGACGCTTACAGCCCCGAGGGCGAGATACACGCCGCGACGAAGCGGGTTGGGCAGCGTGTCGACCGTGCGCTCGGCGGCGTCATGATCGATCGGGCAGTCTTGGCTCAAGGGGGCTGGCTTGGCAGGAGAGAGGGGGTGACTCGATTATGGTGGCGAAGGCGGCGGCGACTTTCAAGGGCGGGCTGCCGGCAGGGCGATGTCTCGAGCCCCGCCGGCACTCATAGCCTTCTCCCGGAGTTACGGGTCCTGCTGAAGTCGCTGAGCCTCGCGGACCTCACCGGACCGCTCCGGCATCGCCGCTTCAACTGCCCTGAGAAAGCGCTCGTCGTTCACGATATTCCGAACCTCGGACTCGCTCAGAGCCAGAGCCGCACGCCCACCCGTCCGGCAACGAATCTTCATGGTGGTCGGAGTGTAGATACCGCCTGTGAGGCCGGTGACGAGGCCGTTGAGAAAGCTCTCGTAGACCTCGATGGTGGCATGCCCGGACGGGCAGATCTCGTCGAGGTCGTACCTCATATGGCCCACCAGCCCGGCGAGCCAGAAATTCTCCCAGTGATCGAAGACCACCGGTCCTTGGGGCGCGCCGGCCCCGACCGTGATCGTGCGCTCGTAACATCCCGCCGCGGCCAATATCAGTGAGACCGATATCAAGGTCCTCCCGAGGCCGCGCATCATCATCATCTTCCTGGACATGATCGTCTCTCCTTTGGCCTGCGGACTTCCGCAAGGCCCACTCAGTAGGGGGTCACCGTCGAGGCTCCGGAGACGTTCGCCCTGATGGAAGGACGCCCCCGGAAGCGGACATGCGAGGCACCGCTGGCCTGCACGTCCAATCGCGCACGGGCCCATACGAACGCTGCGGATGCCCCGCTCACGGCGAGATCCGCGCGCACCACCGGGTACTCGAGCCCGTCGAAGCGGCTGGCACCCGACAGGTCCACGACGAGTCTGTCCGACTCGCCGACGAGCAGCAGGTCGGAGGCTCCACTCAGGCCGACTCGCATCTCGGGAGTCCAGCCGAGGAAGGCCTCCATGTGGACCGCTCCGGAGCCCCGGACCTCGACGACTTCGTAGGCGTCCACCTCCACCAGCACATCCCTGCGGGGCGATACGCTCACCCCGCTGCGGAAGCCGATCTCCAGCATGCCACCGGAAACTCTCGTTTCCAGATAGGGAAGGAGGTTGTCTTCCGCAGAGACCCTGACGCCTTCGAAGCCGTTCTCGACCACCCGAACCGTCACGGCGCCGGTCGCCAGGACTCCGTCGAACGGTGCCACGCTTCGCAGTTCTGTGACGACGCGCCCGGAACCCCGAACGTGAAGACCATCCCCGATGGCGAGGTCCAGCGGCAGCACGCACCCGCTGAGCCCGATCAGGGTTCCCAGCACCACCAATCCCCTCTTCTTCCTCTTCATCATCCACCTCCCTCACAAACCCCTCGAACGGCCCGTTTGCTGCTGCCGTTCCCGTGGATCTCCCATTAGCATCAGTGGTGCCCGAATCGGTACACGATCGGTAAAGCATTTGACAGCAATGAGTTATGTGGGTCAGGTGCGGCCGCAGGGGTAGGCACGTTCGTCACCGGGCGTAGACGGGCGGCGTTGTCACTTCGACACGTGGAGAGGGCACGCGCGGGCTGGCGCCGGTGCTATTCGAGGTAGGTGTACCCCTCGATTCCCTGGTGCATGAAGCGTCGAAAGCTGACGGCCTCGTCGAGCGTGAGTCTCCCGGCGGCGAGCGCCGTCTCGACTTCCCGGAGTAGCGTACGGCGCATGGCGTCGGGGTCGAACTGGACGAACTGAAGCACCTCCCGCACCGTGTCGCCCTCGACCACCTCCTCCAGTCTCCATTGTCCATCCTCGTCGAGCACGACGTGGACTGCGTGTGTGTCCCCGAACAGATTGTGGAGGTCGCCGAGCGTCTCCTGGTAGGCCCCGGTGAGAAAGACCCCCAGATAGTAGGGCTCGTGTCCGCCTGCGGGTCCGCGTGTGGCTGCGCAGGGCACCAGGGGGTGCAGTGCGAGGCTGCTGTCCGGGGCGCCCTCCCCCGGGAAGCGGACAACCCGACCATCCGAGTCGCACGTCACGTCGGCGAGCGTTCCCCTGCGTGTAGGCTCCTGGTCGAGACGGTGGATCGGCATGATCGGGAAGACCTGATCGATACCCCACGAATCGATGAGCGACTGAAAGACACTGAAGTTCGAGAAATAGATGTCGCTCATTACATCGGGGAGGTCCGCCAACTCCTCGGGAACCTCGTCGGCGACCTCCTGGAGCACCCGGTTTCCGATGGCCCAATAGAGTTCCTCGGTCGCCGCCCGGGCCCTGATGCTCATGTAGCCGAGGTTGAACAGGCTTATCGCTTCGGTCAGTGCGTGGTGTGCGTCCTGGTAGACCACCACTGCGTCTTCGCCGGTCCCCACCCGCTGGTAGGCATCGACCATGTCCAGCAGCGGCTGGGGAACCTCCTCCTCCGGACCCTCGTTCAGGGCTTCGTCCAACAGCCTCGGCGCGGGCGTCTCAGGGAATGTCCGTGCGCCCAGAACCTGGAAGACGAGGAGTCCGGAATGGGCGACCAGGGCTCGTCCCGACTCGGTGATGATGTCCGGATGCGGGACATCGGAGTCGTCGCAGATGGCCTTCACGCGGTAGATGATGTCGTCGGCGTACTGGTCGAGCGTGTAGTTGACCGACGAGTCGGTGGCGGAGTGCGAGCCGTCGTAGTCGACCCCGAGGCCCCCGCCCAGATCCATGATCCCCATCGGAGCGCCAAGCTTGACGAGCTCGACGTAGATGTGGGTCAACTCGCTGACGGCGAACTTGAGGGTGCGGATGTCGAAGATCTGAGAGCCGATATGGCAATGGAGCATCGCCAGTCCGTCCAGGAGTTTTCTCTCCTGAAGGAATTCCACCGAGCTCAGGATCTGGCTGACCGAGAGGCCGAACTTGCCGCGGAACCCGCCGGAGGCAGCCCAACGACCGACTCCCCCCGACGCGAGCTTCGCCCGGATGCCGAACGTCGGGGTCACTTCGTGAACGCTGGCAGATGCCGCGAGGAGCTGCAGTTCGTGCGCCTGCTCGATCACCGGCAAGATGCGTCGCCCCATCTTCGCCGCGAGGATGACGGTCTCGATGAACTCCTCGTCCTTGAAACCGTTGCAGATCAGGGGCATTTCATTCAGCCCCTCGGTCAGGGCCAAGCCTGCGAGCAGTTCGGGTTTCGAACCGGCCTCCAGCCCGAAGCCGAGTTCGCGCCCCAAGTCGCGGATTTCCTCACACACGTGGCGCTGCTGGTTCACCTTGATCGGATAGACACACGAGTACTGGCCCTCGTATCCACCCCGCTCTATCGCTTGGTCGAACACCCGGCGCAGCTCGCACATCCGATGCGCGAGCACACCCGAGAATCGGATCACGACCGGCGGCTGGAGATCGCGCGCGCTCAGCCCCTCGACGACCTCCAGCAGGTCGATCTTCCTGCTCGGGTCCGCCTCGGGATAGACCTCGACCGTACCCGTGGGCGAAACCCCGAAGTATCCGCCTCCCCACGCGTCGAGACGGTACAACTCTGCGGATGCCGCCGGCGTCCAGTGGGGCCCCGGGGGCGTCAGGTCGTCATCGGGTTTCATGCCTAGCGCAGCTCCAAAGTCATGGGGTGGCCTACACGCGGAAGACGAGCCTCCAAAACGGGGCTCGTGGACAAGTGGACGGCGCTTCGCCGCGGCCTATTTTTCGGCGGCGGTGGGCCCGGGGAGTTCCTTGTGAGCCAGTCCCCACCCCCCTTCGGCCTCCATCGCGATAGCGCCCATTACACTCGAGAGTCCGCGTTCACCGGTGTCGAGGGCGTACTGGTAGACCTTCCTGAACGCGAAGTGACCGACGCCGGCGCCCGTGCCGATCCCCGACACTACGGCGATGACGGCGACTACGGCCGCCAGCGATCCGAGGCCCATGGTCGCCGCCGTGCCTGCGAGGACCGCTGCGAGTCCCGAGCCCAGGCCGAAGCCGATGCCTCCTCCGCTGGCCGTGATTCCGGTTGCGACCAGGGCGGTCATCCCGAAGGCCTGGGCGATCGGACCCCGAAGTGTCACCTCGCAGGCGGAGTCCCCGAGCGGCTGCACCGAGGCGTACACCTGCCTGAGGTCCACCGTCTTCGCTTGCCTCGCGAAGCCGGACTCCTGCGCACCCGGCGCGCCGGCGCCGGGGATATCGAAGATCAACAGGCCTCCGGAAGCCGGGTCGCCCCTCTTGTCGCGGAGGACCAGGTCGAAGGGCCTCGCGGGCATGACCGACTCCATGGCTGCCAAGACCTGAGCGACCGGGGCGTTCACGACACGGGATACCGTGATGGCGTCAGGGGGATTCCCGACAAACCGTCTCGCCCATCCGGCCTTCCGGCGAACCCCGAGGGCCTGCTCCGCGCGCAGGTCCGCGAGTGCTGCGTCGACGAATCGCTCCCCGATTCCCGCCTCGATGGCCGCGGCGCGAACGTGGGTGAGTGCGTAGCCGTCGGAAGGCGATGTCGGAGCCTCGCGTCCCAACCCCTGGGCGGCTTCCTCGACCGAGGCGGCTTCGGCCCGCCGCAGCGCTTCGGCCTGGATCTGAGCAGCGCGTTCCCAGAGACGGCGTGCGTCATCCTGCGAGAGAGCTTCCATGGCGCTCACCGGAACATCTTCCCCGCCAGCGACGGCTCCTTGTCGGTGCGCGTCCCGATCTTCACGTAGCTTGCGATCCGGACCGTGCCCTCGGCGTGGAGGGTCTCGTGGATGCGTTCCACCGCATCGAGGATCTCCCGGAGTTCTCCCTCGACGTTCGTGCCGTTCGCATGGAGTGTCACCTCGAGGTCCGCGTCTTCGAGCAGGTAGTGGGCCCGCTTGACCTCCTGGCGCACAGAAACGCCGGAGCCGATGGGGATGACCTGAATGTCCGCGGTAGCCTTCATCGAGTCTTCCTGGGTGAGCGCAGCGCGCCGGTCAATGTACTCGAATATACGCACGTGGCCGAGCATTTCATCCAGCGAAGCGAGCTCATGCCGAGGGCGTGCGGTGACTCGGTCGATGCCTCCGGAGGGGCGTGCCGACTCGCACGCCTCACCGGTTTGGCGATAGTTTGCGGCCTGACGGCCGTGGAACTGGCAAGAACGCAGGCTAACGGAGGAAGGGGATGGGGCCCAAGCTTCTTCAGCAGCTGACAGATGAGGAGTTGGACGCCTACATCCTCACTCGGATGAACATGCTCGGCGTCGACCTGGCTGTCCTGCCCGAAGACGCCCCCGAGGAGCCCGTCGACCAGCAGCGGATTCTCGCGAGTGCCCGGCGGTTTCTCAGGAGTACCCCGCCCGCGATCCTCGACCTTCAGATGGATGTTCAAGCGGTTCCCCCGGTCATGTATCCCGCTGCGGGATCCACTCGTTCCCGCCGGGACGACTGAGGTGAGCACGAGCCTGCCCACCGATCGCCGTATTGATCGCCGCGGCTTCCTCGAACGCATGGCCGCGATCACTGCAGCCGCGACCGCAGGGACAGCTTTCGTGCCGGTGGACCCCACCGCAGCTCGGCCCGCGATCAGGGGCCCCATTCCCTTGCCCGATCCCCGGACGGTGCAGGCCACGGAACCCTGGCAGATGACGCTCGCGGAGCTGGCTGCCTCGATCCGGGACGGTTCGCTGAGCCCGGTGGACCTGGTCGAGGAGTATCTCGGCCGCATCGAGAGATTCGATGGGGTGCTTCAGGCGTTCAACACTGTGACGGCCGAGGCCGCACGGGCCGAGGCCCGCCGCCTCGAAGGGCTGGAGTGGGCCGGACCGCTGCATGGGATCCCGCTCGCGATCAAGGACAACTACTACACCGCGGGCGTCCTTACCACCGCGAACTCACACATCTTCGCCGACTTCGTTCCGGACTTCGATGCCACGACGTGGGCGCGCCTCAGGGCCGACGGTGCCATCCTGATCGGGAAGACTCAAATGGGCCCGCTGGCTACGAGTCGGGCGACGACCCCGGAGGGTGACCCCACCACGACGAACGCCTGGGCGCCGCACGATCCATCGGTGAGCCCCGGCGGTTCCTCGAGCGGGTCTGCCACGGCTGTTGCGGCTCGACTCGCGGCTTCGAGCACGGGTACCCAGACGGGCGGGTCCATCACCGGTCCCTCTGCCGCCCAGGGCCTCACAGGGCTCAAGCCGACCATGGGTCGAGCCTCTCTGCACGGGATCATCCCTCTCACCTACACCCGCGATCACCCGGGTCCCCTGGCGAGGGATGCCATGGACGCTGCCATCATGCTCCAGGCGATGGCCGGCCCGGACCCTGCGGACGCGCGCACACTCGGGCTGCCGCCGGTGGCCGACCTGGTGACGGCTGCGCGCCCGGTGCAGCGGGGAGAGAATGTCGGCCTGAGGTGGCCGACCACGGTCGGCGTGATCCCCGGCTACCTCGACGAGCCCCGGACCCCGGCTTCTTCGGAGCGAGAGGGCACCGCCGGCGCGTCGAGGGCCGAAGCCTCCGCGGAGCGAGTCCGGGGCCTGCGGGAGCGCAACCGAGCGACCGTGGCGGCTCGCAGGCAGTGGCTCTCGGACCTGGAGTCTCTGGGTGCCCGTGTCGTGGAGATCGGACTTCCGCCGGACTGGGATACACTCACGAGTTTCCAATTCAACAATGTGCGCCTCCCTGAACGGGCTGAGCCCTTCCTCGAATACCTGCGCGAAGACGTCAGGCTGTTCGGAGTGTCGCTCTCGCCATGGATCAACGGCCTGCTTCTGTCGGGGCCCGAGTACCTGAGAGGCCAGCGGGCAAAGCTCCTGCTGCTGCAGCGTGTACTCGACGGCATTTTCGACCAGTGTGACGTCGTTGTGCAGACCGAGCCGTTTCCGTTCGACATGATCGGGCTGCCACTGATCTCCTTCCCTGTCGGGGTGCAGGGTGCGAGCGGGTTCGACCTCCCGGTGTCGGCAATGCTGGGAGGCCAGCCCTACGCTGAAGATCGCCTCCTGTCTCTGGTCGGCGCCTACCAGGCGGTGACCGATTGGCACCGGAGGAGCCCGCCGGACCCCGACGATGCAGGCAATCGACCGCAAGGCCCGGCGCGGCCGCACCCTCGCCTGGATGTGCTGGACATCGACGAACAAGGCCAGTAGACCTCGCATCGGAAGGCCCGCATGAAAGACGCTTCGCTGCTGCTCGAAGACATGACTTGGCCCGAGGTGGCTCTGGCGCTAGAAGAGGGTTGGCGGACAGCGGTGGTCGCCGTCGGTGCCGTTGAGCAGCACGGCCCCCATCTCCCCCTTCAGGTGGACGCGGTCCGAGGCGATCGACTGGCTGTGGAGGTCGCATCCCGACTCGGGCATGCGCTGGTGGCTCCCACCATCCGCGTCGGCTGCTCGGAGCATCACATGGGTTTTCCGGGCACGCTTTCCCTGCGGCGCACGACCCTGGAAGCGATCTGCCTGGATTATTGCGTCAGCCTCGCCCGGCACGGCTTCGAGAGGGTGTGCTTCGTTCCTTCGCATGGGGGCAACTTCGGCCCTCTGTCGGAGATGCTGGATGACCTCAACCGTGCCGTGTCGCCCGGGTGCCGGGTTGTTGCCTACACCGACCTCGGAGGATTCCTGCAGATCTGGGAGAGGGCCGTCAGTGAAGTGGCGTCGGGTCTCGAGGGCCGGGTCGGCGGCCACGCGGACATCGCCGAAAGTTCTGAAATGCTGGCCATCCGGCCCGATCTGGTGAGGCAGGAGATGGCAGAGTCCGGCTACCTCGGCGGGTTCTCGGAAGAACTCCTCGACCGGATGTTCCGAGACGGACTGCGGTCGGTCACGGAGAACGGCATTCTCGGTGACGCGCGGGGCATGGCTGTGGAGATTGGTGAGGAATGCATCCGACGCGCAGCGGATGCCATCGCCGGCGCCCTCGCGGACTGAGCCAGGGTCGGCTGCGCGTGCGCTGGCGCGCTCCGCTCATCGGCCCAAGCAGTCTCCGCTGGAGGCTTCCATCTTGGCGGGGCCTGTGTAGACTTCTTGAGGCCCTCCCCCAGACCTCCTGACAAAGCTGCCCTATGAACGAGCGTGTACTGATCCTGGGAGCCGCCGGTCGCGACTTCCACGTGTTCAATACGGTGTATCGTGACGACCCCGACTCACGTGTCGTCGCGTTCACGGCCCAGCAGATTCCGCACATCGACGACCGTCGATATCCGGCCGAACTGGCGGGCTCCGGCTATCCGGACGGAATCCCGATCTACCCCGAGGACGAGCTCGAGGACATCATCGCCCGGGAAGGGGTGACGCGGTGCGTGATGGCGTACTCAGACGTGTCACATGAGTATGTGATGCACATGGCGAGCCGGGTCAACGCAGCCGGTCCCGACTTCGAGATTGGTGGTGCCGGAAAGACCATGCTCGAGTCGAGCAAACCGGTGGTCGCAGTCTGCGCATCGCGCACCGGCGCCGGTAAGAGCCAGACGAGCAGAGCGGTGTCGAATGCCCTGCGCAGCGCCGGCCTCAGCGTCGGGGTCGTGCGTCACCCCATGCCCTACGGCGACCTCGTGAAGCAACGTGTGCAGCGCTTCGCGGGAGAGGACGACCTCGTCTTCCACGAGGCGACCATCGAGGAGCGGGAGGAGTACGAGCCCCACATCGCCAACGGCTCTCCGGTGTTCGCCGGCGTCGACTACGAAGCCATTCTCAGGGCCGCTGAAGCCGAGGCCGACATCATCCTGTGGGACGGTGGCAACAACGACACCTCGTTCTTCAAGGCCGATGTGTACATCACGGTGGTCGACCCGCACCGTCCTGGTCACGAACTGCTGTACTACCCCGGCGAGACCAACCTCCGCATCGCGGACTGGGTGATCATCAACAAGATCCGGACGGCCGACCCGGAAGCCGTCGCCGAGGTCGAGGCCAACGTGCGGGCAGTGAATCCGGGCGCCCGGATCATTCGGGCAGCGTCTCCGATCACCGCCGATGATCCATCCGTCCTGTCGGGTCGCCGCGTGCTTGTGGTCGAAGACGGCCCAACGCTCACGCATGGCGGCATGAAGTACGGTGCCGGGACGCTTGGTGCCCAGGATGCGGGTGCCAGCGAGATCGTGGATCCCCGCCCGTACCTTGTCGGCGAGCTGAAGGAGACGTTCGAGACTTATCCCGACCTGGGGGCGATCCTCCCTGCCATGGGGTACGGCGATCAGCAGGTCGCGGACCTCGAGGCGACGTTCCGGCGCGCTGCGGAAGACGGAGTCGAGGCGGTTGCCATCGGAACCCCAATCGATCTCGCCAGGCTGGTCGAGATTCCGATGCCGCACACCCGGGTCCGGTACGACCTCGAGGTTCTGGGTGAGCCGACACTGAAGGACGCGTTGGCGCCAGTTCTGCCGTGATCGCAGGGCCGCGCTTGGCGGTCTTCGTTTCTCCGCACGGTTTCGGCCATGCTGCCCGTGCGTCGGCCCTCATGGGGTCGATGCACGGGCTCGTGGGTGCCCGGTTCGAGGTATTCGCCGACACTCCCCGCTGGTTCTTCGACGAGTCCGTGGCCGGTCTTTACCGGTATCACCAGGTGGTCACCGACGTGGGACTGCGCCAGTTGTCGGCCCTGGCGTTCGACGGACGCTCCACTCTCGAGGCGTTGAACTCGTTCCTGCCGTTCGACGAAGCCCTGGTCGAAAGACTTGCCCGGACCGTCCGGGAGACTTCATGCCGGGCCGTGATCTGTGACATCTCGCCCCTCGGCGTGGCGGTCGCTCGGCGGGCCGGGGTGCCCTCTGTTCTGGTGGAGAACTTCACCTGGCCCTGGCTTTACGAGCCGCTCTTCGGCGTGCTGCCGGCGATCCGTGCTCATGCCGAAATGATCAGCGGCTGGCTCTCGCAGGCTACCCACCATGTGCAGACCGAGCCCGTTTGTGACCGCTTCCCCGGCGTCGACCTGTATGCCAAGCCGATGAGTCGGCCTCCGCGATCTACTCGGAGCGCTGTGCGCGCGTCCATGGGAGTGGCCTCGGACGAGCCGATCGTGGTCATTACGATGGGAGGGGTGCCGGAGCCGCTCCCATTCCTCCCGTCACTGCGGGCGCTCGACGACGTCACCTTCATCGTGACGGGCGCCAGCGAGACCGGAGTCGACGGCAACGTGCACCTCTTCGACAGCCAAACCCGCGTGTACATGCCCGACCTGATACGTGGGGCGGACGCCGTCGTGGCCAAGGCAGGCTACAGCACCGTCGCCGAGGTGTGGGCGGAGGGGCGCCCCCTGGCGTTCGTCACCCGGTCGGACTTCCGTGAGACAGCCGCTCTGCGTTCCTGGATCAGCAGGGAGATGGTAGGCTTCGAGATCCCTGGCGAAGACTTCGCCGCGGGCGCCTGGATCGACCGTATGCCAGAGCTGCTGGGCACGCCTCAACCGTTGAGTCGTGCCGAGAACGGGGCCGACGCGGTCGCCGGTTATCTCGTCGAGGCCCTGGAGCTGGGCGGGCCTGGTTAGCGGACTTCCATCAGAGGGTCGGTCACGCCGAGCACGTGCACGGCGACCAACCCCAGGATGCCTATGACCAGCAGGTAGTACAGGGTGGGGAGGATGGTCTTTCGCAGCGTGGAGCCCTCCCGTCCGAGAAGTCCGACCGTCGCGGAAGCGGCCACCACGTTGTGGATGGCGATCATGTTGCCTGCGGCGGCGCCCACCGCCTGAAGTGCCACGATGAGCACCGTGGACATGGCCAGGCGCTCCGCGACGCCGAACTGGAAGGCCGAGAACATCAGGTTGCTCACTGTATTCGACCCGGCGATGAAGGCGCCCAGGGCACCGGTGGCGCCAGCGAAGAACGGCCAAACCTGACCCACGCTCCCCGCCACCCACTCCGCCATGGCAATGGGCATGGACAGCATATCGGCTCCGTTCACGTCCGAGTTGATGTAGACTCGAACCATGGGCACGGTGAATACGAGAACGAACCCGGCGCCGACGAGGACTCGGCCCGAAGAGCGGACGGCCTCTCCGAGGGACCCGCGGTCCATGCGATGGAGAACCGCGGTCAGACCCACGACGACCAGGAGAACGAAGCCAGGCAGGTAGAGGGGCGTCGTTGCTGCGTCGATGCCGGTGCCCAGTATGTCCGTCCAGGAGAAGCGCAGCGCTCTCAGCCAGCCCCCGACGGGGAGGGAAGGGAGCCGGGTGATGACCAACAGCGCGCCGAGCAGGCCGTAGGGCGCCCACGCCATAGCCCCGGAAACCCGGCCGCCGTCGGGGACGTCTGCCATCTCCTCCTCCAACCCGCTCACCCATTCCTCGTCCCACTTCGCACGAGGTGGGAAGTCCCATGTGTCGGCGGGCACCAGGAGGCCGCGTCGCGCCGCGGCCACGGTGACGGCCAGCCCCAGAGGGGCGCCCAGCAGCGAGGGAAACTCCGGGCCCAGGAATGTCCCGAACAGGACGTACGGCACGGTGAACGCCAGGCCGCCGAACAGTGTGAAGGGAAGGACCCTGAGCCCCTCGGTCCACGAGCGATTCTGCCCGAAGAACCGGGTCATCATGACCACCATCCACGTGGGCATGAGCACGCCGGCCGTCGCGTGGAGCAACACCGCCTTGGCGGTGACGGCACGCAGGTAGTCGGTCATGCCGAGACCGGCGTTCGCCAGTTCCGCCGCGAAGGCCTCTCCTCCGAGTCCCCCCTGAATGCCGACGAGGACGGGGGTCCCCACGGCGCCGAAGGTCACAGCCGTGCTCTGGATCATCATCCCGAGCATGACCGCCGCCGCTGCCGGAAAGCCCAGAGCCACGAGCAGTGGGGCGGCCACCGCCGCCGGTGTGCCGAAGCCGGCGGCCCCTTCGATGAAGGAGCCGAAGAGCCAGCAGACGATGACGACCTGGATGCGCCTGTCGTCACTCACTCCGTGAAAGCTCCGGCGGATGGCAGCCACACCTCCGGATCGCTCGAGGGTGTGGAGGAGGAGAAGCGCGCCGAAGATGATGAAGAGAAGGTCGAACGTGAGGAACAGCCCCTGGATCGAAGCGGCAAGCACCCGCCCGGGTGCCATATGCCAAGCGCCGAGCGCCACCGCTACGGCGGAGGCGTAGGCCGCCGGCATCGCGTGCCTCGCCGGCACGCGGAAGCCCACGAGCAGGGCACCGGCCAGCACGATGGGCAGCAGCGCCAGGCTGGCCTGCAGACCCAGGCTCATCGACGTGCGAGGACCCCTGAGGCGTCACGGATGTCTGCGCCCGGGTCGGTCAAAATGGAACGTCCAGGGCCTTGCAGAGGAAGCTCATCCAAGGCGTTCCGGCCCGGCAGAGGTGCGTGAATTCCGCCAGGAAGTCTTTTCCGGTCAGTGACTTCTGCGTAAGCGGGCAAACTCCTATGAAGTCCTTCCATTTCAGGTCTTGGATCAGAGGATGATCGGGGTCGTACCCCTGCGGCGGGCGCGTCAGCCGGTCGCCCTGCAGGGAGAATGTCGTCGCAAACTTCTTGCCGCCAGAGGCCTTCTTCCACAGCGCCGGGTTCTCGACGATGGTATCGCGAATCGCCTTCAGCGTGGTCCCGTCCGGGCGCCAGATTCCGACGCCGGCGAAGGAATTTCCAGGTTCGATGTGGAGGTAGAAACCCGGGCAGTGCGCGTCCTTGCCACGGTCGTGCCGGAACTGGAGACCCGTGAATGTCTTGTAGGGGCTCTTGTCCTTGGAGAAGCGCGTGTCCCGGTGGATTCGGAACATGGAGCCGCCCGACGGACGAGGGTCCGCCCGGAAGTGGGGGCTGATCTTCCCCAGGTGTGGCGCAAAGTCCGTAATGAACGCGAGTGATGGGGCCCTCAGGTCCCGTTCGTAGCGCTTTCGGTGCTTGTGAAACCACTCACGCTCGTTGTGGGTGGCGAGGTCCCGGAGAAAGGCGAACGATCGAGAACTGAAGTATGGCGTGCTGGCCATGACGTCTCCTTTGCCATCGGTCCGAACGTTCGGTGCACGTCTGCCGAGTCACGACAAGGGAGCGCCTGGCTCGCGGCGAGACAAGGACGGACCGACGCGAAAGCCGAAGAAACAGACGCCCCGCGGCACCGGTGGGCGACGCGGGGCATCTTGTGGTTCTTCGGTTCCGGTGGTCGGCAAACTACATGGCGGGCGCCGGCTGGGTGTTGGTCAGGCCGCGGTGGATTTTCCAGCTGCCGTCGTCCTGCTGCCGCATGAGGTGGATATAGGTTCCCATCCGGATCGGGCCGCTGCCGTCGGCCGCGTCGAGCTGATACCAGCCGCCGTCGACGGCCCAGCCGTCCGTCAGGGGCAGGGTAGCCACGTCGTGGATGGTGATCTGGGCGCCCGATGCGATTCGCTCGGCAAGGGCCGCTTCCACGGCGGCACGCCCCTCGACGATCGGGCTGTCGGAGAAGGACACCATCGCGTCGTCTTCGTACATGTCGGCAACCATCGAGGGGTGCCCCATGTTCCAGTGCGTCGCGAAGTAGTCGGTGACGTCGCCCATCGTGCCTTCGTCGGCGGGCGGATCGCCGGCCTCGTTCCAGTTCCAGCCCTCAGGGCGGGCAGCATCATAGTTCGTGATGGTGCCCATGATCTTCCAATCCCCTGACGCCTTCGTCATGAGGTTGAGGTACGTCCCCGACCATGCCATGGCCTCGGCACCCTCGGGCGACGTCTCGACGGTGTAGGTTCCCATGGCGGTGGCCATGTCGCCGAAGATCAGTATGTCCGCTCCCTCGGGGAGGCTGACCATCGGCGAGTTGGCCATCTGCGAGGTCAGGTCGGCTTCGATGTCCTCCCGCCCCTCGATCATTCCTCCCGCTGCGGACAGAACCCAGGCGTCATCGGCGTAGGTCTGAGCCACCATGGACGCGTGGTGCTCATTGTAGTGGGTGGCCCAATAGACCGCGACGTCCATCAAGGCCTGTTCGTCCGGAGAGACGGTGGCGTCTGCTACCTGGCTGTCTACCGCATCGGCACCGCAGGCCGCTAGAGACAGGCTTACGAGGGCGACGGCAATTCTTGGGTACTGCATGAGGCGGACTCCTGGGAGGGTGGGTGCTCACTATCCGGGGCCCCCGTGAAGGGGCGCCGAAGATCAATACGGACCTCATTCGACCAGCGGTCAAGCTATTTCGCTTCTCGGGGTCGTGCGGGATGCCCCTTCCCGGGGCATCATCTGCACTGCGGTTCCTGTCCGCTCAGGGGTAGAGACGCTCCGTTTGCCAGGTGTCACCGGCCCGGTTGAACACCAGGCGCTCGTGCAAACGGTCGGCCTTCCCTTGCCAGAATTCGATGCGGTCGGGGACCAGTCGATAGCCACCCCAGAAGGACGGGAGTGGCACATCCCCTGCCGCGAATCGCTCGGTGTGCTCCCTCACTCGGCGTTCGAGACTCGCTCGGTCGGGAAGGGTCTGGCTCTGTTTGGACGCCCAAGCGCCTATACGGCTCGCTCTCGGTCTCGACTGGAAGTAGTCAGCGCTCTCATCCTCGGAGATCCGCGCCACCGAACCAGTCACCCGTACCTGCCGCTCGAGGATCGGCCAATGGAAGCACAGTGCCGCCCGCGGATTGACCTCCATGTCGGCGGCTTTCTTGCTGCCGTAGTTCGTGTAGAACACGAATCCGCGCCCATCCACCTGCTTGAGAAGCACCATCCTAGCCGACGGTGCTCCGTCAGCATCGGCTGTGGCCAGGGCGGTCGCTTCCGGAAGAAAGAGACCGGATTCTTCGGCTGCTTGGAACCACTCTGAGAACAACTCGATGGGGTCCCGGTCCTGGACCGCTTCCGGCAAGCCCCGGGTGACGCCTTTCCCCAGCGTCACAATCGTTTTGATGGAGGACTTCAGAGACATGTGCTTCCTGGCGATTGAGGACGCACGAAGATCGTCCCGGGTGCAAGACCAGGCAACGGCCACTCGGCGCAATGCGATCGGGACTTCCCTTTGAGCCATTGCCTTGGTATTATTCATACCCCACCCCCCCTGGGGGGGGTCAAGTCTCAGGAGGGTCCTATGACGGACGAGCGAACGGCTGATATCGTGCGACGTCTCAAGAGCGTCGAAGGCCATGTTCGTGGGGTCGAGCGCATGGTGGATGACGGAGCCTACTGCGTGGACATCGTGAACCAGATCGTGGCCGTTCAGAGGGCCTTGAAGAAGGTGAGCGCACTCGTTCTCGACCGGCACCTGCACTCGTGCGTGACCACGTCCATCCAGGGCTCGGATTCGGCCGCCAAGGAACGGGTGCTGCAGGAACTCCTGGATGTGTTCGAAGCCACAGGAAGAGTCTGAATGGAGAGCGACATGACTACGAAGACGGTGAACGTCCCCAACATCAGCTGTGGACATTGCACCATGACCATCGAGAAGGAGGTCGGTGAGCTCGGCGGCGTGGAGTCCGTGACTGCCGAGCAGGAAAGCAGAAACGTGACGATCTCGTGGGATCCGGACGCGACCGACTGGGTGGTGATCGCGGGTCACATGCGCGAAATCAACTTTCCTCCCGCCGAATAGCACAGGGCTGGGTGCAGGAGAGAGAATGGACCGGCAATTGAGCCTCCCCATCACGGGAATGACTTGCGCCAACTGCGCTGCCACCGTCGAGCGTACGCTCAGGAAGGTGGAGGGAGTGGCTGAAGCCTCCGTGAATTTCTCATCGGAGCGTGCGTCTGTTCAGTTCGACACCGCAGAGGTGAGGGCGGCCGACCTCGTGGAGCGCGTCGCGGCTGCCGGCTTCGGGGTTGCGACTCAGAAGATCGATTTCCCCATCACCGGCATGACCTGCGCGAACTGCGCCTCCACGGTGGAGCGCACTCTCCAGGCGCACGTCCCGGGAGTGGTTCGGGCGAACGTCAACTTCGCGACCGAACAGGCGTCGGTGGAGTTCATTGCCGGCGCGGTGGCCGTGGCGGATGTGGTGCGTGTCATCGAAGAGGCGGGCTACGGCGTCGTGGACGCACCCCCGGACGAACTGGAGGATGCAGAGGCGGCTGCCAGACGCGCGGAGATCCGCGATCAGACGCGGAAGTTCTGGACTGGTGTGGCCTTCGCAGGGCCCCTGTTCCTGCTCAGCATGGCCCGGGACTTCGGCCTGCTGGGGGCGTGGGCGCATGCTCCGTGGGTGAACTGGTTCATGTTCGCCCTCGCCCTGCCGGTCCAGTTCTACGTGGGGTGGGACTACTACGTGGGGGGGTGGAAGTCTCTCAGGAACGGCTCTGCGAACATGGACGTACTCGTGGCGATGGGCTCGAGCGTCGCGTTCGTCTACTCCGTGGCCGTGGCGGCGGCGCTCTCGATCGGGAGTACGGATCTAGGGGAGCACGTGTACTTCGAGACCGCTGCCCTCATCATCACGCTCATCAAGCTGGGCAAGCTGCTGGAGGTGCGCGCCAAGGGCGAGACGAGCAGAGCCATCAAGGAACTCATGGGCCTGGGAGCCAAGACGGCCCGGGTGATGCGGGATGGCAGCGAGATAGATCTTCCGGTCGACGAGTTGGTCGTCGGCGACGTCGTGCTCGTGCGGCCGGGCGAGAGAGTGCCGGTCGACGGGGTCGTGCTCGATGGCCGGTCGGCTGTCGACGAGAGCATGCTGACGGGTGAGAGCATGCCCGTGGAGAAGGCACCCGGGGACGAATTGGTGGGTGCGACCCTCAATCGGGAGGGCGCTCTCCGGCTACGCGCGACACGGGTAGGGTCCGAGACGGCCCTGGCCCAAATCATCCGGCTCGTCCAGGAGGCCCAGGGCAGCAAGGCTCCGATCCAGCGCCTGGCCGACCGCGTCGCGTCGGTCTTCGTGCCCGCCGTCATCGGGATCGCGCTGGTGACCCTGGTCATCTGGTGGGCATGGGTCGGCGCCGGCTTCACTCCGGCTCTGATTCGGATGGTGGCGGTACTCGTGATCGCATGTCCGTGTGCGTTGGGTCTCGCGACTCCGACGGCGGTCATGGTGGGCACGGGCCGCGGTGCTGGATTGGGCATTCTCTTTCGCTCGAGCGAGGCCCTCGAGCGAGCGCACGGCCTCGGGGTCGTAGTGCTGGACAAGACCGGAACCGTCACGCGTGGCGAGCCCACCGTTCGTGAGGTGGTGGCCTCCGGCATCGAGGAGTCCCAGCTGCTGCTACTCGCCGGCGCAGCAGAGCGCAGGAGTGAGCACCCACTCGGCGAAGCCGTAGTCCGCCACGCCGCGGCCCTCGTCCCGAGTCTGCCGGAGCCGTCGGCATTCGAGGCGGTTCCGGGCCGAGGCGTACTGGCGACTGTGGAGGGCCGGACCGTTGCGGTCGGGACGCGCCGACTCATGGGCGAGCACGGAGTCGACACCGCGGGGTTGGAGGGCGAGGGAGCTCGCATCGAAGGCCAGGCACGCACCCCGCTTTGGGTGGCTGTGGATGGGGTCGCTGTTGGATTGCTGGGCTTGGCCGACTCGGTCAAGGAGGGGTCCGCCGAGGCGATCGGTGACCTGAGACGGGCGGGCATCCGTGTCGTGATGCTCACAGGCGACAACCGGACCACCGCAGAGGCGATCGCCCGGGAGGTCGGAATCGAAGAAGTCCACGCCGAGGTCCTTCCGCACGAGAAGGCGGACGTCGTGCGCTCACTCCAGGAGGGTTCGGGCAGATCTGTTGCCATGGTCGGTGACGGCATCAACGACGCGCCTGCACTCGTGCAAGCCGACGTCGGCATCGCGATCGGGACGGGGGCGGACGTCGCCATGGAAGCCGCCGACGTCACTCTGATGCGGGGCGACCTGAGATCGGTACCCGAGGCACTGGCGTTGAGCCGGGCGACCATGCGCACGATCAAGCAGAATCTATTCTGGGCGTTCTTCTACAACGTGGTTCTGATCCCGGTGGCAGCCGGAGCCCTGTTCCCCCTGGCTTTCCTCCCTATGATGGTGAGGTCGCTGCATCCCATTCTGGCCGCCATGGCGATGGCCTTCAGCTCGGTCAGTGTCGTCGGCAACAGCTTGCGACTCAGAAAGATCAGGATCTGACGCCCGGGAAACATCCTTGCGCTCGTGAGCGTAGGACCATGCAGAGGGCTAGGATCGAAGAGGATTACCGCGAGAACAGGAGTACCCGATGGTCACCATCATCAAGAGAGTCATCCAGCTCGTGATGAGTTGGATCTTCTGCAAGAACTAGATCTGTCCTAGCCCGCCGCGACCTGTGCCAGCGTGTTTCTCAACCGCTCTGTCAGGACGCGATAGATGCCCCGCGCTACAGCGGGGTTCTGCTCGATGAGGCGATCGAATGAGTGCCGATCGATCCGCAGGAGCGTTGTGGGCTCCGCGGCCGTTGCCGTCGCGGATCGGGTTTCCTGATCAAGGATCGCCATTTCCCCAAAGCCTTCGCGGGAACCCAGCAGGGCGAGTTCCGTGCTGCCCCGCATGATCCGGATGGCGCCATGGACCACCATGTAGAAGGCGTCACCGACGTCGCCCTGTTCGAACACGACCTCATCCTCCGCCAGATGGACGACCTTCGCCAACGACGCAATTCCGGCCAGGTCGTTGCCGGGGAAGTGCTTGAAGAGCTGTGAGCCCTTCAGGATCATGACTCGTTCGATGAGGGGGATCATGGTCGCGTCCTCGTCCAGGGCGTCCGGATCGCGTCCGGGCGTCGTAATTTCGTCGTCACGGCTCAGCGCGTGCAATGCCAGGGCCCGGGGCCACCAGTCGGACTCGGCCTCCAGCGTCTCGAGGGGGTGCTCCAGAAGCGCGGCCGCGTCGGCCAGGTAGTCCGAGGCCCGCTTCAGCGGGAAGCCTTCGGTCATAGCCTCCGCATATGGCATGACCACGCGCGCCAGGTCGGGCGAGAGCGTCCCTTCCAGCAGTTCCAATGCGTTGCTGCGCTCAGCGATGCCATCGGCGCCAAGGCCCAGCTCGATGACCGAGAGGCGTCCCGGGTCATGGGAGAGTGCCAGAATCCGGATCACCCGATATACGGACCTCAGCCGAAGCCCGTCCAGCTCGTCCGCCACGAAGCGGGCCCGGTCATCGTCTCCACTGCCGCGTATGGCGGCAGCCACCAGTGCGTGCCGGAGGCCGGTCCGCAGCTCCACCTCGAGGATGGTCCGGGTCCGCTCTGGATCCACCGGGTCCAGATTCCCCGATTGCCTCATCCTGTGCAGCGAAGTCACTGCAGCGGAACCCAAGGCTGGCTCATCGATGATCTGCAGGAGAGCTTCCCGCGCCGTAGGTGCCTCGATTGCCGCCAGAGCCGTGACTACGCCCCGTCGGCAGGGAAGCGGGAGGTCCCGCCGCTGGAGCAACTCCAACAGTGCCGGCACCGCGGCCGCTCCCAACGCGGACATGGCTTCCATGGCGGCAGACCGCGTGCCCGTGTCCTCCACGCCGCAGGCCACATAGTCGAGAAGCTCGGTCAGCCCGAGGTCACCGACCGCAAGGGAGGCTGCCTGGTGCTTTTCGGAGTCCCCCGAGGTCAGGTCGCCCCATAGCGTTTCGCGAATGTCCGGCCATCCCAGCCGGCCCAGGGCGACCAGGGCTTCTCTGCGAACCCGACGGTCTTCATGCTCGAGGAAGCCGAGAACCTCCGACGGGTCACACCCCTCCAGCCCCCCTGTGGTGTTGAGCAGAGCCGAGAGGACGAAGGGCGATGTCTCCTCGTCGAGTCGAGCGCGCAGAGCACTCCATAGTTGGGACTCCTCTGAGAGGTCCACCCGCGCGAGCACGCGCGCGGCTTCAGCCCGAACCTCGGGTGTCCTGTGCTCCAGCAGAGGGAGTGCCCTTTCCAGGGCATCCGTCTCTGGAAGCTGTGCCAGCAGTGACACTGCGAACACCACGACGGTCGGGTCGCGGTCTTGGAGCGCCCGGTCGATGACCGAGAGCGCCTCGCGGTCGACGACCAGAGGTGTGTCCACCTGGAAATCGACGGCGTGCCGGACCAGCGCACCCTCCAGCGCCGCGAGGTAGCGTTGACGGTGCCTCGTGTAGGCTACGAACGCGACAGTGGCGGACAACACGGTCGCCAGAGGGAGCAACTCCTGACGCCCCACAAGCAGAAGGACGAGCCCTCCGGCCGCGGCCTTGGAGGCCGGCCTGAGTACGCCGCCGAAGGTCGCAAGGACCGCGCTCTTCTTTGCGCCGGGGAAGGGCAGGAGCGACACCTGCTCCACGGGCTTCTGCAGGCTGAACTGCAGGATGTCGTCGAGGGCCTGCAGGCCCGCCAACGCCAACACGCCTCCCAATACGGCCACCCCACCCGAGGCGATCGACAGTGCCCCAGCCTGCAGAAGCGCAGCGAACGAGACGCCCATCTTCGGGAAGATGAAGCGTGCCGCCCAGAACTGGAGAAGGAGCGTGCCGGCACCGACCACTGCCGACATCACTCCGTAGAAGGCCGTGATGCGATCCCTGTCGAAGGAGTCCTGCAGCGCGAACTTGAGCTGCAGGTCGACCAGCGTTCCCGTGAGCGTGAGGGCAACGAGCGCCACCGCGAGAAGACGCACGAGAGGCTCGCCAGCAACGGTATGGAAGCCTCTTCCCGCGCCTCGAACGAAGTTTCGTACCGCCCCCAAGTCCACGGTCTCGGACTCGTCCTCCTCTCTGCCTGGTTCCGGCACCGCCCACAGGAAGGGCAGCGCCGCGAACAGGAGCACCGTGGCTACGACCAGCAGGTTCGCCGTGCCGATCGAGAGAGCCGCTGGGGCGACGGACGTCCCGCCCGCGATCGCCCCGATCGAGGCCCCCATGCCGACAAGGGGGAGAATCCTCTTGGCCTGACGCCCGGTCAGCATGTCCCCGACGTAGTCCCAGGCGTGGGTGATGATCAGGACCTGGACCACCGAAAGCCAAAGGTACAGAGCGAAAGATGCTCGCGGTTCGACCTCGAACGCGATCCGGCCGACCACGAGTGACAAGCCCAGTCCTGCCGTGAGCCAAGAGGCGAGGCTCCTTCGTGCTGTGCCGGAGATGATCCCAGTGAAGACGAGCGCCACCAGAGCCGTCAGTGCGGAGGCGGCGATGACGGCCTGTGGGATGAGCCGCCCCGGGTAGACCGAGAGAAACAGCCCGTTCTTGGCCGCCGAAAGCACGGTCGTGTTGGCCGTGTTCAGGAACAGGAACGCCGCCATGACGGCGACTTTGCGAACCTCGCCCTGGCGCAGGTCGAGGGCTTGGCTGAGTCCGGTCTGCTTCACTGGATAAGGGTTTCTCTCAGAGGGTCACCCGCAGCACCGCCGAGAATTTCTGATCGTTCTTTCCGACCCCCTCCGGCGGTACCGAATCGTGCAGGTACTCGTGCTCGATCGACAGCCCGAGCTTCGACAGCAGTTGCGTGCTCACCGAGTTGGTCATCTCGATCGTATAGTCGCCGATGTCACTGGCCTGGGGCTGCCAGAAGGTGACGTGGCTGAACGTAGCGCCGGAGCCGAACTTGTGGTCGATCTTCAGTCTGGAGCTTACTCGGAATGCGTTCTCGGAGGACGGCCCCAGGGAGCCCGCGGGCAGCCGAAAGCTCTCGTGATCCAGAAGGCCGGCTGCGCTCACGGAAACCTTCGACTCTTCGGTCCGGAGAAAGGTCCACTTCGCGCCCAGACCCCCGTTCACCTTGGCATCGAGGTTCCGAATGACATCCCTGCTCGCCGCAATGAACGCAAACGGCGAGAAGTCGGCGTTGGGCTGCCAATCGAACTTGAGGCTCCCCCGCATGTCATTGGAAATGACCTCATCATCGCTCTTCCCGTAGCGCACGAGCGTCGACAGTTCGAACTCGGCCACATCCGAGCGCAGATACTTGAGACTCCCTCCGGTGCGTAGCACCGAAAAGGAACTGTTTCCCGATGAACCGTTGAACCCGAACTCCAAGTGGGACGTCCAGAGATCAACGCCCTCCTGGGCGGCGAGAGGCGCCGCGAAGAGCGAAACCAGAGTGGGAAGCAGGGTCGCCACGGCGGAGGGCCTTCTGATGATGTGTTTCATGGCAATGGCTCGGGGGTGAATTTGTCGCTTGGCAAGCTCGACCCATCCGGCCCGAACGGCAAGCGTCGGGCGGCTGATTGCGGTGTCAGGGTGGCTGTTGCCTTCCACGACCAACGGTGCGGGCGCCGCGTTCGATGAGGATCCCAAGGGCGCCGTCAGCGTCGGGAAACCCGCCGACATCACGCTGCTCGGCCGTGACGTGATGACGATGTCGTTTCCACCGGGGGCGGGGCATCGTGAGTCCCCAATTCGTTCGATCGCAGGGGAGGGGGGTGGCACCCCTCTGCGTCTGCGGCCAGGTTGTCGGACGGAGGAGCGCTCGAACGCAGTTTCGATGAAAGGGCACCATGGAGCCGGATAACGAAGCCAGGGACAGCGAGGAAGTCCTGCCCCTGATGGGCGACCTGCTGGCCGTCATCGCCAGCGCCAAGGCGCGCGGCGGGGTCGAGAGCCTCGAGCGATGGCTGCGCAAGCAGCTGCCCGAGGCGACCAATGAAGAGGTCTCGGAGGCGGCTGACGTCTGCGTTGAGATCATCGACTCCATTCCTGTCTTCCTGGCGCGTGCGCACCAGGAGGCGGAGGAGCGCGGCCTCACCTCCGTCGTGGTTCCTCTTCTTCGGCACGCCGAGCACTACTTCCTGCAGCCAGTGGACCTGATCCCGGAGATGACCCTGGGTTTGGCTGGGCTGCTGGACGATGCCTACCTCGTCGTTCGGATCCTGGAGAACCTCGAGCGGGGGCCTGAGCCCTTCCTGGACTGGGACCTGGACTATCCCGCGCGGTTCCTGCGGCGCTTGGTGGGAGAGGACATTGCCAGGCGCCTCGATGCCATCGCCGTCCAGGCGATGCAGGAGGTCTCGGCGCAGTTGGCGGAGATGTGGTCGAGGATGTCACACGACGCCTGAGGTCCGCAGGCCTCTTCATATCAGGCCTTGTCGCCGGAATCCCTTGAGTGTATCCGCCCACCTGTCCATCTCCTCAGGCAGCCCGAAAGAGAGCCGATTCCATTCCAGCATGGGGGGGAACGGCCGCCCCACTCGGACGCCGGCGTCCGCCATGCGGCGAATGTAGGCGCTGAGATCGCCGTTGACGCGGTGCATGATGAAGTTGGTCTGCGTCGGCAGGTACTCCAGTCCGAGTTCATCGAGCGTCTCGTGGGCGATGGCCTTCGCCTGCTCGTTCACGGAGACGCTGCGGGCCCGAAGCCCAGCGTCGGCCATGGAGGCCACACCGGCCGCGGCGGCCAACACGTTCGGGTTACTGGCCATCACGAACTCACGCAGTCGCGCCGTGGTGTCCGGATGGGCGACACCGTAGCCGAGGCGCATGCCTGCCATGCCATAGATCTTCGAGAACGTGCGAGCCACGATGACGTTGGGATGGCTTTCGATCCACTTGAGGGCCGAGCCGTACGAGGGATCGTCGGCATACTCGAAGTAGGCCTCGTCGACCAGAAACATCGTCGACTCGGGCGCGTCTGCGATCCAGGCGTCCACCTCGTCGGACGGGGTCAGCGTCCCCGTGGGGTTGTTCGGGTTGCAGATGTAGACGATGGAAGGACGGCGGGCTCTCTCCGCCGCGTCCCTCATTCGGGACAAGTCGTGGCTGAGGTCGGGCGCCAGGGGGATCGCCATGAGGTTGTATGCGAACGGGCGCTGGTACCGCGGCACGTCTTCGAACGTGGGCTCTGCGATGACCAGGGGTACGTTGGGCCCTTGGTATGCCTGCACAGCCATCTGCAGCACTTCGGTGGAACCCGCTCCCAGTACGATGTTGTCAGCATCGACGCCGAGGTGCTCGACAAGCGCGTTCATGAGCGGCGGCCTGAAGTCGCCCGGGTACCGGTTGGCGTTGGGAATCGCGTCTATCACGGCCTGCCGTGCCGCAGGTGCGAGTCCCAGCGGGTTCTCATTGGAGCTGAGCTTCACCGAGCCGTCGGGGAGCGTCTTGCCCGGCCCCCAGCCGGGCGCTCTCTCGAGCAGAGCGGCTACGCCACCCCCGGCCCCTGAGAGACCGGCCAGTCCGGCGGCCATTCCTGCGGTGACGAATCCTCTGCGATTCATGGGGATCTCCTGGGTTCGAGTCCGCTGCGCGGAGACGGCTCCACAGCGCTGTGCTCCGTGGGGCGATGCAGCGTCAGTCGGCGGGGGCGCCTCCCGCGGCTGCGGCTCCGACGTCCAACAGCTGTTCGCCCTCGGTCCGGGCGATGAATGCCGCGCAGGTCAGGTCGCCGGTCACGTTGACCGAGGTTCGGATCATGTCGAGGATCCGATCGACACCGAGAATCAGGGCGATACCAGCCTGAACGTGCTGGCCCATCCCCACCGAATTCAGCACGATGATCAGGGTGATGATCCCGGCGGAGGGGACGCCCGCAGCGCCGACCGACGCGAGGGTGGCCGTGAGCACGATGACCATCTGCTCGGCCATGCCCAACTCGATGCCGTAGATCTGAGCGATGAAGAGTACCGCCACGGCCTGATACAGAGCCGTTCCATCCATGTTGATGGTGGCTCCGAGGGGCAGCACGAAGCTCGCAACCTCGTTCGAGACCCCGACCTTTTCCTCAGCTGTCTCGATGGTCAGGGGAAGTGTAGCGTTCGACGATGAAGTCGAGAATGCGAACAGGGGCACCGCGGCGATCCGTTTGTAGAACGCGCCCGGCTCGAGCCTCGCAAGGAACCTGAGGATCAGTCCGTACGTGCCGAACGCGTGGAGCCCGAGGCCCGCGACCACGACCAGCGTATAGATCAGCAGGCTCTGGAGCAGATCGAACCCGAAGTTCGCAACGACCGAGGATATCAGGACGAAAACCGCGTAGGGAGCGAGCTCCATGATCCAGTTGATCAGGACCATCGAGGCTTCGTTGATGCCGTGGAAGAAGTTGAGAACGGCCTCTCTCCGATCTGCCTGGATAACCGTCAGAGCCGCGCCGAAGCAGATCGTGAAGAAGATCAGCGGGAGAAGGTCCATGTTCGCCGCCGCCTGGACGGGGTTCCGGGGTATGACCCGAAGCAGCGTCTCAGCCCATCCCGGGGCGTTCTCGGCGATGTTCATGCGCGCCATGGCGTCGCCGCCGTAGCGGGACGCGAGTTCGTCACGGGTTGCCTCGGATACGCCCGCTCCCGGCTTGATGACATTGGCCAGGCCGAGGCCGATGGTGACCGCCACCGCGGTGGTCGTCATGTAGTAGGCGAGCGTCTTGCCGCCGATCCGGCCCAGCTTCCTGAGGTTACCCAGGGATGCCGTTCCGACGAGGAGGCTGGCCACGACGAGTGGGATCACGATCATCGTAATCAGGTTGATGAACGCGGTCCCCAGGATCTCCAGGCTTCCGAGTAGGTTCTGGAGTGGCACGATCCCGGCGAGATTGGCGATGGCGCCGACGACGGCTCCGGCCACCAGGCCGATCAGGATCTTGTTGTAGAGCTGCATACGTGTCCCAGGTTGTCGGGTCAGGGTCGATCCGCGGCCAGAATAGGCGTGGCGCGCGGGTTCCTGCAACTTGACCACCCCTGGAGTCGGCGTTCTGCGGGCAATTGCGCGCTCGTCGGGGGCGCTGCCGGTTCAGGCCTGCGGGTACTTCTCCTTGAGACCGGACAGCAGACCCTCGAGTTCGGCCACGGTACACCCATCGAATTCCCGCTGGCATACGCCGTCATAGGCAGCGCACAGGCTGCGGCATGCCGACGCCTCGATCATCTGGTCGGCCATGTTGAAGAGGACGTTGTCCTCCTTTCCGATGTGGGCCCGAATCAGGTCGATGTATCCGTGCCCGGCGTTGACGAGGCGAGCACGCGCCCCCTCGTCTCCACCCAGGGCGGGCTCGATTGCGTCGGCCATGGCCTTCGCGAAGGCGCGTCCCTGCTCATGCTCATACAGCATGACCGCAACCGGCCCCGCCTCACGTGACATTCCCAGGCTCTCGAGCTCCGGGAAGAGCAGATCCTCCTCCTTCCCGTGGTGCAGGGCGTCGGCGTACAGCCGGATGAAGGAGATGCAGTCCCCGATGGCGTCGTAGTCGAAGGCTCCCGGCTGAGGCTCTATGGCGAGCACTTCTTCGAGAATGTCGGCGATCTTGAGGATGTTCTGGTGCTGGTCCCGCAGTATGCGGGTCGGAGTATCGTTGGCAGACATCGGATGGGGGACCTCAGGAAGCGAGGGTGTATAGGGGCTCGAAGCGGGCTGTGAAGTGACGGAGGACAGGCTCCTGCTCCGCGAAGCGGAAGCCGCCGATGCTCTCCCGTCGTCCCCAGACGTCGACGCAGATGTCGACCACGTAGTCGATGTGGCTCTTCGTGTACACCCGTCTCGGAATCGCCAGGCGCACCAGCTCCATCTTGGCTGGAATCTCGACCCCGGTTTGGGGATCGCGGTGCCCGAACATCACCGTGCCGATTTCCACGGCTCGTATTCCACCCTCGAGGTACAACTCCGCGAGGATCGACTGGCCCGGCAGTTCGAGCGACGGCACGTGCGGGAGGAAGGCCGCGGCGTCGATGTATACGGCGTGCCCACCGGGGGGCTGCATGATGGGGATGCCGGCGTCCGTCAGGTGTTCGCCGAGGTAGCGTATCACCTCGATCCGGTAGGTCAGGTAGTCCTCGTGGAGAACTTCCCTCAGACCCTGTGCGATGGCGTCCAGATCGCGCCCGGCCAGCCCGCCGTAGGTCGGGAAGCCCTCCGTGAGGATTAGGAGGTTCTCCTTCTGCTTGGCGAGTGCGTCATCGTTGGTGGCCAGGAATCCGCCGATGTTGGCGAGGCCGTCCTTCTTTGCCGACATTGTGCATCCGTCCGAGAGATCGAACATCTCCCGGGCGATATCCCGCACCGCCACGTCCGCGTAGCCGTCCTCACGCTGCTGGATGAGGAAGGCGTTCTCCGCGAAGCGGCATGCATCGACGTAGAGCGGGATTCCATGCTGGCGGCAAATCGCGCTCACCGCCTTCATGTTGGCCATGGACACCGGCTGACCTCCGCCGGTGTTGTTGGTGACGGTGATCATGCACAGGGGGATGCGTTCGCGGCCGACGTCCTCGATCAAGGCCGCCAGGCGCCCCACGTCGAGATTGCCCTTGAAGGGATCGGGCCGGGCCGGGATCAGAGACTCCGGCACGGGCAGATCCACCGCCTCGGCGCCGGTGGCTTCGATGTTCGCCCGGGTCGTGTCGAAGTGCGTGTTGCTGGGGACGACGTGCCCCGGCTGGCACACCGTGGTGAAGAGGATGCGCTCTGCCGCCCGCCCCTGGTGGGTCGGGATGACATGCCGGAAGCCGAAGATGTCCCGCACCGTTTCGTTGAAACGGTACCACGACTTGCTGCCCGCGTAGGACTCATCGCCGAGCATGAGGGCGCTCCACTGCTCCGCGCTCATGGCGGACGTCCCCGAATCCGTCAGAAGGTCGATGAGAACATCCTCTGCACGGATCTTGAAGACGTTGTACCCCGCGTCGCGGAGATAGCCGGCACGCTCCTGCACAGTAGTCATGCGCAGAGGCTCGACGACCTTGATGCGGAAGGGCTCGATAATCCTCCGGCTCGTCATACTGGAGACCCTGCCTGCACCCGAGGTGCTGCGGCCAAGACTTCCGTCAGGAATGCCTCGGCGGGTCCCTCCAGCATCGGGTGGAGCGTGAGGAACAGATCGCCGGCGCGCTCGCCGAGCCAGTCCGGCGGGAGAAGTGCGCTGGGAAGGAACGGGTCCTCCAGCGGGAAGGAGCGGAATTCGTGGAGGAGGCGAAACCGCATCGTGAAGCAGCGACGTGGGTCCAACTCGCCCGACTCCAGCTGCGTTCGGCAGACGTCGTGGTTCGGGACCCAGCGATCCATGAATGCCATGTACTTGGCGTTCAAAGCATCGAGGTCCCAGCACTTCTCGACGAGCTGTACGGGGTCAGCGTCGCCGATCCTCCGGCCCTTGAAGTACTCGACGTTCTCCTCGATATCCAGCTGACGGACTGCGTCGCGAACCTGGGCCCCGACCTCGTGTGGCGATATCCACAGGCCATTTCCCAAGGAGCCGAAGCCCAGCCAGGCGAGGCGGTCCCTGAGACGGTCCCGAAGGTGTCGCCGAATCTCGGGGATCGTGTACGAGAGAAGCAGCCACTCGCCGTCCCACGGTTCATTCCAGCGGGGGTGGAAGATCCGGTCCTCACCTTCCTCGAGCAGCGCGCGACCCTTGTCCGACAGATCGTAGAAGGAGTTCCGCCCCACCCGATTCGCGGTGAGCCACCCCTTGCGCGTCATGCGAGAGAGCACCGTCCTCACCGAGGCTTCGGACATGCCGAACTCGGCGAGGAGCGAGATGAGACTTCCGACCCAAACCGCACCTTCACGGTGGAGAAAATCCTCACCGTAGAGGGTGAATACCAGGTCCTGCGGTCTCTGTGCAGTCATCTTGCCTATGTCTGTGATGGGACGGCCGTAGCATAGGTGCGATGTGTTGGTCCGGCAAGGAATTCCCGCGGGGGCGGGACCGGGTTTGAGAAGACCCTCAGCGCTGCCTGCTGAAACGCTCCAGGATCCAAGAACTGACGGCCTCGAGAGCCGTGGGGCTCATCGTCTCGGTAATGGTCACGTACTCTGCCGGGGTCCCGACCTCGGCCGTCTGAAAGAGGTGGTTCAGGCCGGGCAGCATCCGAATCGTGACATCGGGGTTGCCGGCCCTGTCCAGGGCGGCTGTTACCGCGTCCAGATTCTCTTCCCAGGGCACCTGAAGGTCCTTCTCACCGTTCAGGGCGAGTACCGGTACGGTCACGTTCTCCAGCGCCGTCACTGGATCGTAGGTGAGAAAGAAGCGGAACCAGGGGGAGTTGAACATGGCGACCTGGGTCTCCGTGCTCTGAGCGGCGGCCTCACGCATGTTCTCCGGCAGCGAGGCGACCGCATCGGTCATGATCTCCCGTAGGGCGTCGGCCGCGATCCTGGGATCCTGCTCACTGCACACCACATCGATCATCCTGCCCTGGATCGAGCGGTTGAGAGCGATCACGTCCTCGGAGGCGCCCATCGCCCGCGCGATGAGCTCTGCCTGGGCCTGGATGAGGCGTGCGCCCGTGACACCGGGTGCAGCGAGCATCACCACGAACGCGACGTCATCCGACCACGTCGCGGCGAGGGGGGCGATGAGCCCGCCCTCCGAGTGACCCACGATCCCGACCTCGTCGGGAGACACTTCCGGACGGGCGCGGAGGTACGAGACTGCAGCGAGCGCGTCCGAGGTGAAGTCCTCCGAGGTGGCTGTAGCGAACATCCCAGTGGACTGACCGACACCCCGGTCGTCGTAGCGGAGGACCGCGATGCCTTGCCGGGTCAGGTGATCGGACAGGATGTAGAACGGGCGGTGGCCCATGAGCGACTCATCCCGGTCCTGAGGTCCGGAGCCGCTCACGAGGATCACCGCCGGGAACGGCCCCGGGCCCTCCGGCAGGGTGAGCGTCCCAGCGAGCACCACCTGGGAGTCGGAACAGGGAATGCTCACTGCCTCCGACTGGTACGGGAGGGGCAGCTCGGGCTCCTGAGGCCTTTCGAGAGGCGCCGGGCCTCCCTCTCCTTCCGACTTCGTCAGGGTCAACGGGAGTGAAGCGGGGCCCTGACTCCATGTGCCCTCGATGGTCGTGGCGTCTTCGGAGAGCGTTCCCGTGAAGCCGCCGGCGATAGCCTCGATTCCGAGCGAGACCTGCGAGCCTTCGATGGTGACGCTGTCCACTCCGATGCCGAAAGCACCCTGCGCTGGACTGTCCATCGTGGCCGCCAGGCTGCCGTCCTCATCTTGTGTGATATGGAATACGAGGGGAAGCTGTGCCGCGCCGGCGTCGAGGGTTCCCTCCCACGCTCCGAGGAGCGCCGCGTCTCCATCCTGACCAGCTACCAGACTGGGAACCATGAGCCCTACTCCCAGACCGAGGTGGATGATGCCCCGGATCGAGGACGATCGCGCTCGCATGGTGCTCCTCCGTTTTTGGTGTGGACACCGAGGGGTCGGGAGGTACGCCTCTGAACGTTCACACCCATACGAGCGGAGGACCGGGGTTCTTCAACGTTGGGGGGGAGTGGAGAGCCTTCTCGATCCGCGCCCTCTGGCTCCGAAGAGTCCTAGAAGGACTCCAGCGTATGGAACACTTCGGTCCCGTTCTTGAACCAATGCTCGCGGAACGGACACGCCGACACCTCTGGGCCGAGCAGGCCCCTGGTCATCTGGTGTGGGAACAGCGTCATGCTCCCCTGTTCATTCTCGTGCACCGAGTACTCGCTGCTGATCTGCAGCGTGGCGCGGAGGCGCTCGTCACCGTTCATCATGAAGCCCTGGAGGATATGTGTCGCGTCTTCCCATCGGCCCTGGGTGACACTGAAGTCGATGATGGGCTCCCCCCCGCCGAACGCCCGGACCCGGACGCGGCCTTCACTCTCGATGAACTGGGCGTCGATATCCTCGTCGAGGTAGGGGAAGTGGAATCGGCCGGACTTGATGTTCCGCGCGTCGGCGTTGCTCGTTGCCGCGAGGAACGGGAAGAAGCCCCCCTTCGCGTGCACTCCCCACTTGGCGACCGTCGCTGGCACGACGACGGAGAACATCAGCTCGGTATAGGGGCCCACCACACTGTCGTCGAACAGGAAGGCGTTCACCACCAGCACACTTCGCTGATGCCGGACTTCAACCGGCTCGAGGTGCCGCGGAAGAAGCGCCCGCGCGTCCGCCGTAGCCATCTCGAAGAAGGCGCTGACTCCTGTACGGAACGCGTAGCTGCCTACGGGCATATCCCATATCTCCGCAGGACGCGGGCGATGATGTCGGCGCCCTGCTCCAAGTCCTGTTCGGAGTGCGCGGAGGAGATCGACATCCTGAAGCGGGACTTGTGCTTTCCGACGGCCGGGTACTTCACCGGGTTGATGAAGATGCCCTCCCTGAGCAGATCCTGGCCCATGGCCATGACCCGCGCGTCGTCCCGGACCATGATCGGAACGACCTGCGAGGTCGAGTCGCCGATGGGGATCTCCCTTTCTGCCAGGAGCTTCTGCATGGTGGAGACGTTGTTCCACAGCTGGGTCCGAAGCTCCGGCTCCGCGACAGCGAGCTCGAGGGCCTTCCTGAGGCCTGCCACCACGACCGGCGAAAGAGCGCACGAAAAGAACCGCGACCGGGAGAATCCACGGAGGTAGTTGACGAGCTGGCTGGAGCCGGCGATGTAGCCACCCTGGCCTCCAAGGCTCTTGGAGAAGGTGCCCAGGTGGATGTCGACTTCATCCTCGAAGCCCTGATCCTCCACGACGCCGCGGCCGTTCTCACCGAACACGAACGCCGAGTGGGCCTCGTCGATCATGAGTCGGGCTCCCTGGCGCTGGCAGACCTCGACGATGTCACCCAACGGCGGCACGTCGCCGTCCATCGAGTAGACCCCCTCGATGATGACGAGCTTCTTGCCGTCATGCTTCTTGAGCTTCCGCTCGAGATCGTCTACGCGGTTGTGCCGGAAGAACTTCGACGTCGCCTTCGACAGCACCATGCCGTCCACGATCGAGGCGTGGGCGTATTGGTCGGCCACGATGAGGTCGCCGGAGCGCATCAGTCCGGCGATGGTGCCGACATTGGCGCTGTAGCCCGTCGGGAAGATGAGCGCGGCTTCTTTGTTCTTGAATGCCGCAACCTCTTCAGCGAAGGCCTGGTGCAGCTGAGTTGTGCCGCTCAGGATCGGTGAGCCGGAAGCGCCTCCCCCATACGTGTCGGCGGCGTCCTTGATGGCCTGCTTCACCTCGGGCCGGTATGACAGACCCAGGTAATTGTAGGAGGCGAAGTTGATCAGGTTCTTGCGGATCTCACCGGTCTTGGTGTCCCGCACGTCCACCCGGGTGCTCGGGGCTGACTGAAGGGGAAGCTCGTACAGGTAGTACCCGGCGGGCTTGACCTGCGTCCACCAGTCGTCGAAGGGGCCGAGGAGGGCAAACGCGTCGTCCCCGGCGCCGAAGTAGAAGTTCGTGTAGTCGTACTCCATGGCGGCCGGCTGGGTCGGCTCGGTGTCCGGCATCACAGCCTCCTCGGGAGACCCGTCGGGATTGATGCGACGGGTGGCACGTCCGGCATGCCCGTCCGCGGGCGACGTCGTGGTCTCGTTCTTGGTCTCCGACATATCTTCCACTCACTAGGCGTCAGTTCACGTTGTGCCTAATCTCCCCATTATCATCATTTGTTTCAAGGATCAAGAACGATCATGAGACGATGGGCCGATATCGCCCGCGCGTGGCGTCCGCCCCGAGGGTGGGTCGAAGTGGTGTCGCTTGACGCACACACTGCGGGTGAGCCGCTGAGGGTCATCCTCGGGGGGTTCCCTCCTTTGAAAGGGGAGACCATTCTCGCGCGGCGGAGGGACGCCAGGGACCATCATGATGAACTGCGGAGGGCCCTCATGTGGGAGCCCCGCGGGCATGCGGACATGTACGGGTGCGTCGTCCTGCCCCCCGTGACCAGGGAGGCAGACTTCGGTGTGCTATTCACGCACAACGAGGGGTATAGCACCATGTGCGGGCACGGCATCATCGGAGTGGCGACCGTGGCCGTCGAGATGGGCCTGGTCGAGGTCATGGAGCCCGTCACGACGATCGGGATCGACACACCGGCCGGCTTCGTGAGAGCGTCCGTGCAGGTCGACGCGGGACGTCCGTCCTCCGTGACGTTCGTGAACGTGCCGTCCTTCGCGGCTGGTCTCGACCTCATGGTCGATGTCCCCGGCATGGGCTCGATCCGGTACGATCTAGCGTTCGGAGGCGCGTTCTACGCCTACGTGGACGCGCGCGACGCCGGCGTCGAACTCGTCGCGGGTGCCTACCAGGATCTCATCGCGCGAGGTCGGGCCATAAAGGCCGCGGTCCAGGACTCCGCCCCGCCCGTCCATCCGGATGATGACGACCTCAGCTTCCTGTACGGAACGATCTTCGTGGGTGCCCCGGAAGATCCGGCACACCACAGCCGCAACGTGTGCGTGTTCGCTGACGGCGAAGTCGATCGCAGCCCGACGGGCACGGGCGTGAGCGGGCGCCTGGCCATCCACCACGCCCGCGGCGAGTTGACGGTTGGCGAGACCGTTGAGATCGAGAGCATCCTCGGTACGACGTTCACCGGCCTGGTGTCCGGCACCGAGACGGTCGGCGGACATGACGCGGTCGTCCCCGTGGTCGGGGGCAAGGCCTTCGTCACGGGCAGGAACGTGCTCTGGATCGACCCGGATGACCCGCTCAGGGAGGGTTTCCTGTTGAGGTAGAGGGTGCGGCAGCGGCCGTAGGCTGATCAGAAGACTCTTGCGGACCCCCTCGGTCGGACCGACGGTTGGCTTTTGACCGGCCAGCGGCGGTCGGCATCTGAGTCATTTCGGCGGGGAGGCAGAGTTGAGCGATCAGGACGGAGGAGGACGGCCCCGGCCACGCTTCCGGGCTGAGGTGGACCTCGATGCAGAACGGCGCTCGCGCAGGACCTTTTCGGAATCGGACCCCGGGGCGAAGGGCTTCGTCGATCCCGTCGATCAAGCCATCAAGCTCCGTGCCGTGTTCGTGACGATCTTCGGCATCTTCGCGGGAGGTCTCGTCGGCATGCGGGCCGTTTCGGCCTACGGAATCCCAGGATGGCTGGTCCCGGTGACCGCATTGGCCGGCGGCGTGCTGGCACTGGGAGGGTACCTCGGCATCGTTCTGGGATCGGGGCGGTTGGCCCAGAACGTATACGCACCCTCGGGCGCGACGACGCCTCGGAGAGCCGAGTACTCCTATGCGGAGTCGCTTTCAGTGCGTGGGGACTACGAGGGTTCCATCGCGGCCTTCGAGCTGTGCGTTGCCGAGAATCCGGCAGATCCGGCACCCTACCTCCGTATCGCCCGCATCTACCGTGATGAGCTCGAGGACCTTCCCAACGCAGAGCGGTGGTTCAAGCGTATGGGCCGAGAACCCACGCTCGAGCGCGGGATGGACGTGCTCGCCCGTCGGGAGTTGATCGCCCTGTACCAGGGGAAGATGGGCGCTCCTGCCCGGGCAGCTCCCGTGTTGGCTCGGATGGCGCAGGAGTATGAGGGATCTCCCGAAGGCGAGTGGGCTGCCGCGGAACTCCTGGAGGTCAAAGCGCTCATCGCCGAAGAGAACACCCCGGGCTGAGGAGCTGCTGGGGAGGTACTACGGAAGCGGGGGCAGGAAGGCTCTGGCGGCACTCGAGCGCCAGAGGGACGACCGACCCTCCTCACTGACGAGACCGAGCCCCGGCGTCGATGCGATCAACTCCCGGATGTCCTCGGGTGGCGCGTGCACGAACCAGTAGTCGTAGTAGGCCGCCGCGCCCATGAGTTCCCGCCATGCGCGGGAGATCTCGGCTTCACAGCTATCGGGTCCCGGAGGGTCCGCCGTGCTGCACAGCTGACCATCGGCGATCCGCTGGGCCAGGTTCTCGGGTGCCGCCGGAAAGTAGGTGTCGGAGGGCGCGAATCTCCGCGAGACGGGCATGAGGTCCATGAACGTGAATTGGTACGGGGCGTAGACCCTCAGCCCGGGAGCGTAATTCGACCACAGGTGCAAGAGCGGGCTGTGCGTGAGAGACGGCCCTGCGGGGTCGAACTCGAGTGGGTAGAGTCTGGCTCGAGCCGGAAGGCTGCCCAGGACCGCCTCGGCGTCACGCACCTCGGCCGCCGCGCGCGCGAACCCGTGCGAGAGACCCAGGGTCGAGAGTACGGCGGAGACGATGGCCGCAGCCTTGACGCGCGACCTCCATGGCGATGCCAGGGTCGCCGCCGGCCCCAGTGCGAGGGGGAGAAAGGCCCAGGCGAACGGAAGAAATCTCTCGTTCACGTGGGCTCCGCCGTGGCCCTCCGTGGGGAAGACGAAGTACCCCACCATCATTGCGAGCCAGAGTGCGTTGCTGATCCGGGTCCCGCGCTCGATTCCCTTCCAGATGAGCACCACCGCTGCGGCGAGGGCTGGCACGGAGGCGAGGGCATGGCCCACCGAGAACGCAGGGAAGTTGTAGTAGGTGAGTCCCGCGATGAGCTCCAGGGGATGCTTGAAGACATACGGGTTCGTGGGTCCGGATCCGCGCAGCATGGGCCCGACGAACCCCAATGCGAGACAGCCTCCGATGACGAGGGCGGCGGTCCACCCTCGGGGCCCGGGAAGGCTGCCCCGGTCCAGGAGGAGCCACAGCCAGGCGAGGGGAAGCACGAAGAACGGGAACGGGTGTGCGACGAGGGCGATCCAGCAGAGCGCCGAAAACGCGACCAGCCCGGAGGTCGACTCGCCTTCGACGGTCCGTCGCAGGAAGACCAGTGCGGGGAAGGTGAGAGCGGTCGCCGCGAGAAAGTTGTACATGCCGGTCACGAACAGGGCGTGGCCCACCAACGGGAGGCACCACACCCAGAGATCGTGAGCATGAGGGGCCCACTCGCTCAGGAACTGCCGGTAGCCCCACACCAGCAGAATCAGGAACAGCGCGACGAAGATTCGCTCGTAGAGCTCGACCGACATGCCGGTGGGTGATGCCACTCGGGCGAATCCGACCGGGAAGAGTTGGTTGGTGGTGAGAGCACCGAGGTTGGTTCTGTACACCGCGTCCTCGCCCCCGGAATCGACCAACTGGGACACGAGGGTCGCCACCTGCCGATGGTTCGGGCCGTCCTGAGTCTGGAACGGCGCGAAGGCGAGGAACAGCGCGATCGCCGCGAGCGTCGCCCCGAGGCCGTAGGACCGGCGGAGCGGTGGGGGTCGGTGGTTCGCTTCGGGAGTCATCCCAGGGTGCGCCTCAAGTCTTGGAAGGCCGGCTCAGCCAGCCGGTCGTCGCGAGGACCCAGCCGGGACCGGCGACCGCGAGGAGGTACAGGGCGTGCTGGACCAGGGCCAGCCCGAGAGCAGCATCGCGCTCGAGGCCCAGCGCGACATAGACCAGGACCGCGCTCCCCTCGTACACGCCCACGTTGCCCGGCGCGAGGGTGACCATCGTCGAGAAGCTGACAGCAGCCAGAACGGCCGCCGTCTCCCACGGGGTGAGGGTGACCCCGAACGCGGCCGCAACGGCCCAGATAGCCAGGGCCTCGATCAGCTTCTGCCCGAGAGCCATGGCGACTCCGAGGGCGAACGTACGGGGCGTGCGGATCGCTTCGAGGCCGTGAGCCAACCGCGCCATTGCAGCGACGGCCCCGCGTGCCCACTGCGGCCCTCGTGCGCTGAGTCCGTCCAGATCTCGAGCGCTGTGCGCGAGCCAGTAGCTCCCGATGAGCAGTGCAGGCACGCCGAGCACCAGCACGAGGGGCACACTCCTCTGAGCCCAGGCGACCGGAGCGCCCCAGATCAGCACCACGATCAGCGTGAGCTTCGCGAGGCCCTCGGCCACCTGGTCGAGCAGGGTGACGGATGTAGCCACCGGGTATCCGACGCCGCCCTCGGTCGCGAGAAGTTGAATCCCGACAGCCTGCCCTGCGAGCAGAGGCGCCGAGTTCGACACCGCCGAGGAAATTGCGGTTGCCCGGAACATGGTGGAGAGCGGGACCGTCTCTCCCCGGGGAACGAAGATGAGCCACTGGATCGCGGTGAGTAGGAGGATCGCCCCATTCATAAGTCCTGCCAGAATCAGCCACAGGACATCGGCCTGAGCAGCTGCACGCGCCGCTCCTGCCCACTCGATGTCCCGTGCCGCGAAGGCCACCAGGAGCGTGAGGAGAAGCCAACCCGCGATCCATCTCTTTCGGCGGGAGAAGGGTAGGGTGAGGTCGCCGGGGCTCATCGCTAGGGCGAATCCACGTCCTGGAGTGGCCCCTCGGAGCCTCCCAGCTCCCTCATCGTGAGGAAGCGGGCTCCCCTTCGCGAGAAAAAGTCCAACACCTCGGCCAACTTCTCGAGGGCTGGCTCGCCCGTGCCTGCGCGGCAGTCCCAGCGGAGGTCCATGGCCGTGAGGTCGACGAATTCCCAGGGATGCACGAACAGAACAACGGGACTGCGCAGCGCCGCCAGCATCGGGTCGCGTACGGCAGCCGGAAGTCTCAGCACCGACGATGTCATCGACGCGGGAATCCGGCGCAGGGTGGTCGGGGACAGGGCTGTGAACCAGTGCGCCGGTTTATAGCGGCCCCGCGACGAGTCCAACTCGAAGGCGTGCCGCTCCAGCAGCGGAAGAAAGCGATCGGGGAAGTCCAGGAACGGTGCGCGAAACGAGGTGACGCGGGCGTAGCTTCGGAGGATCCCCGCTGAAGTCGCGATCTCCCACTCGGCTTCGGCCTCGCTCATCGAAGAGAAGGCGCGGTGCGTCTGCCCGTGGCAAGCCAACTCATGACCCTCGTCGGGGATGCGCGCGACGAGGGCGGGGAACAGCTGGGCCGTGTCGCCGGTGGTGAATACGGTCGTCGCCACGCCGCGGCCCGCGAGCATGTCCAGGAGCAGCGGCATACCCACTTCGGCCCCCGACCAGCCCTCGAGAAACGGCGGGCAGTCGGGCTCCAGATCTACGGTGATGCAGACGTCGGTCATGGCCGCCAATGGTATCGCAGGCCAAGTGTGGATTCAACGGAGGCCGGACGGTGCGTTGACGGGCTCGCCCGAATCGTTAGACAATACTCACCAGGCCGAACCCAGTAGGCCGAACCTCCCATCGATCTCGGTACAGTGCAAACTACCCCGACCCGCCCCCTCGCTGTTGCTGCCGCGATCCTGTCTCTGTGGGGGACGCCCGCTTCTGCCCAGGGCTTCGGTGTCACCCCGATCTCCTCTGAAGCGCCCCGCCCGACGCTCAGCGTGGTCGAGCGATCGGACCGGCATGTCGATGATGGCGACGCCCGCGCGGCCCTGAGCCTCCTCGAGCAGTACCTGGAGGCTGTTCCAGACGACTTCGAGGCACGCTGGCGGGCGGCCATGGCCGCCGTCGCGTTGGGGATCGAGGCCACCGGCACGGAGATCGAGAACGAGTGGTTCCGGCGCGGTATGGCCCACGCGGACTTGGCGCTTGCTGCCCAACCGGACCATCCCGACGCCCTGCGCGCGTCGGTCGCGGCCAAGGGAAGCCTTTCGGTACAGGTGGGGGTGGGCGAAGCGACGGCCCTGGGGAGCGACGTGTGGGAGATGGCCAACAGGCTTCTGGCGATGAATGCCGACGATGCCTTCGCCCACAACGCCCTCGGGCAGCTCCACAGGGAGGTTGCCGGACTCTCCGGAATGGCGCGTTGGCTGGGGAGGGTGTTTGTCGGAGGCGAGGTGCTGAAAGCCGGCAACTGGGACGACGCGCTGATGCATCACGGTCGTGCGATTGCGCTGGAGCCGGACAACATCCGCTACCGGGTCGGGCTGGGGGACGCGCTCGCCGGGCACGGCGATATCGAGGAGGCCATCGTTCAACTCGAGGCTGCCCTTGCCCTACCGGCCGCCAATCCCTGGGACGAGGACTTCCACGGCCGGGCCAGGCGCCTCCTTGCTGCGGCCCGCCGACGTGCCGACAGGGGTGGGTGAGAGAAGGCTCCTGACCGATTCGCCCGGCCGAACTACTCGTCGAGCGCCGACACGTCAGCCCAAACCACCCCTTCCGTGACGTGCACGGTCACCTGCCAGGGCTGACAGCAGACTTCGCAGTCCTCGACGTACACCTGGTGCGCACCGCCTGCGGGGTCGACCAGGTGCTCCACGCCTCGCCCGCAATACGGACAGGAGACCTGGACGCTGTCGACCAATACACGGTCGTCGTCGTCCTCATCCTCGAGCGTCTCGTGCTCGTCGTGGTCAGGAGGACCGAGGTCCCATTGATTCATCCGGCGTGTCCTCCCGGGTCAGCTGGATTCGTCCCCCTCGAGGCCAGGAATAGGCATCGGGGGAACGGAAGAACCGGAGTATCCAGGGCGTATGCCCAAGGATTATCCACGGGGTCCCGGACCGCAACGATCTCAGCAATCCGGGCACGAACGGATTGCCCTCCTCCTCCCGGGCGTCGCTACCTGCCGGGACCCAGCAGCACAGCATTGATGAACAGGAGCTGTGAAGCTTCGGTGTAGGCCCTGTAGTTGGGGTCTTCAGCGAAGGCGATCACCTGACCCCTCCCGACAGGCTGGTGGAGCAGGAACGCCTTGTGGGCCATCTGCGGCTTCGCATCGTCCCAAACGATTCCACCCATCACGAGCTCATCGACTCCGGCGTACCGGCCCACGTTCGTTCCCTGGTCCAGCGTGATCGGGGTGAAGACACGTGATCCTTCGACTAGCACCCCGATCTCACCGTCCGTGCCGCTCGCCAGCCAGTGGTCCGTGTTCAGGAGAGTGCGGACAATGGCTCCCGGAGTCTGCTCTGGAGCCTCGTCGCGAGGCGTGATGGCCTCGAGGTAGTCGATCGGCTGATCCGGTGTCGCGATCCGTGCGGGTGCCTCGTCCGCCGCGCGTCCACCGCGGCGCTCTGCGGTGGTCGCCAACAAGCCGGCCCGGGTCGCCCAGCGGGTGGATTCCGCCATCGTGATCACGGTGCCGCCGTCGCCCATCCACGCCTGGATGCGGGAGAGCAGGCCCTGGCTTACGGCGCTGCCATAGTTACCGCTCGGAAACACGATCACGTCGTAGTCGGACAGTATGACCCGGCCCAGGCTCGAAGCGCGGACTGCCGTCGTCCTCTGGCCGTAGCGCTGCTCGAGGACATAGCGGGCCCATCCCACCGAGTAGGTAGAGCCGGGACGGTCGTACACGAGCAGGACCCGCGGTTCGCGGAGGGCCCTGACGCGGCCGCTCCCGAGCGACATGCCCTGGCGGACGTAGGAGTCGTTCACGGGCACTATTTCAGCCCTGTGCCTCAACACGATGCGGTTGAGCCGTCTAGTCAGATTGGGACCGTTGTCCGACGTGCGAACGATGGCCGTACCCACTCCGAAATCCCTTCCGTCGAGGGTGAAGGAGCCACCGGCGGAACGAACGACGATGCCCTCCCGGAGGGCCTCGGCGACGGCCGCTGCCGCATTGGTGCCCCAGGGGAGCAGGTAGCCCACGGTCGCCGAGGGCAGGTTGAGGGCGTCACCCATGCGGATGACGGTGTTCATGGATATGGTGGTGGCTCCAGTGGGCTCATCGCTGACCAGGAGCTCCACGTCCCACAGCGATGGCATGCTCCATGCCGTCACATCGTAGATCTCGTCACGCTGCCGATTGGCCCGGCGCTCCATCTGGCGTTGGACGAAGTCGGCGTCCATGGGGGTGTGCGGGTCGAGCAGATTCCGGATCAGGCGATGGGAAGGCTGGTCCATGGACACGATGTAGGTGCCTCGGGGTGAGAGCGTTCGTCCTCCGACTCGGACGAACTCCGCTGCGCGGCCCACTTCGATCCCGTTGCGCACCAGGGCTTGGGCCAGGCGCTCGGCCATGCCCGGATCGTGGGATGAGTGGAGCACGTATTCCCGCGGGCCCGATCGTCCCATCGCCACCGCACTCCGCCTGAACTCGAGGAACGTCCGCAGAAGGCGTTCCCGATGCTGCGCCGCCGTCGAAGCCGTCTGGATGGCCGCCGTGAAGTGACGTTGGACCCCGTCGCCGTACGTCAGGTGGGTTCCGTCGGCCTTCCTGTACACCAGGCCCCTCGCAGATGCCATTTCGTATGTCGCGCCGATCGCGCCCAGGGCCATCGGCCAGGACACTCCGTAGCCCGGGTAGAACGCGTCGTACGTGTCGCGGTTGAAGTAGGCGAAGCCGCGCTCGTCGAAGCGCCTGGCGTTCCTCTCGCCGAACAGGTCGATCAGTTCCTTCTGCTCGTCGGTCGTCCACGTATTGCCGGGGATCGCGTTCGGGGGAAAGTAGTAGGTGGAGTTGCCGCCCATCTCGTGGAGATCGATGACGACGTGCGGCTGGAAGGCCAAGAGCGCCTGCACCCGTCCTCGGGTCTCGGGCTGGGTCTGGACGAACCAATCCCGGTTGAGGTCGAAGAGGTAGTGGTTCACGCGCCCGCCCGGCCACGGCTCGTCATGCTCTGCAGCGGCGGGCTCGGCGTCGGCCCATCGGGCACGACCCATGGTGTTCTGGAAGACGAAGCGCGCTCTGCCGTCGGGATTCTGCATCGGGTCGATGATCACGATCGACTCCCGCAGGATCTCGTCGACCTCGGCATCGCCCGTGGCCGCGAGGAGATGGTATGCCTCGGCCATCGCGGCTCCGGACGAACTCGCCTCGTTCCCGTGGACACCGTGTATGAGCGCCGTGACCACGGGGAGCTCCGCGATGAGTTGCTCCACCTCCTGGTCAGACATCCCTCGCGGGTCTGCGAGCCTCTGCAGACGCAGCTGGAGGTCGTCCAACGAAGCAATCCGTTCCTCCGTCCCGATGACCAACATTACGGTCGGACGTCCCTCCCAGCTCTGGCCCGTCTGCATCAGATGGGCGCGAGGAGAGGATTCGGCCAGCGCCTCCAGATAACGCAGCACATCTTCGGGGGACGTGATCTCTTCCGTGAATGCATGCCCTACGACCGATTCCAGCGTCGGAATCGCGGAGTCGTAGCTGGTCCCCGGTGCCAACTCCTGGGTTGGGATGGGGACCTGGAGAAGGGCGGCGACTGCGAGGGCGGTGAACATGGGGACTCCAGAGGCTCGATGGTGTTCGGCTAGGGCGTGCAGTATAGGGGGCGACAGTGGGGGGGAATACCCGGCGCTGACTCGAAGGGGGCCGCCGGCATGTTCCGGCGGCCCATCGTGTCCCTTCTACCGGTGCCCCGCACGGCCGACTTCAGCGTCCGGGCCCGAGGAGCACCGCGTTCATGAAGAGAAGCATCGTGGCCTCGGTGTAGGCCCGGTAGTTCGGGTCTTCCGCGAAGGATACGATCTGTCCCCGTCCCATCGACTCGTGCATCAGGAAGGCCTTGTTGGCGAGCTGCGGCCTGGCCTCCTCCCACACCGTGCCGGAGAGTACGAGATCGTCGACGTCCGCATACCGGGCCACGTTCGTGCCGTTGTTCAATGTCATCGGGGTGAACACTCGGCTTCCGACCACCAGAACGCCGATCTCACCGTCGGTGCCGCTGGAGAGCCAGTGGTCCGTGTCGACCACCGTTCGCAGGATCGCCCCCGGCACGCTCTCGGGCGATTCGTCTTCGGGCGCGATCTCGTCGAGATACTCGATCGGTTGATCGGGTGTCCCCCGGTCCGGAGGGTCGACCCCGGCCGCGCGGCCGCCGCGCCGTTCAGACTGCGTGGAAAGCAATCCGGCCCGGCTCGCCCATCGCGTGGACTCAGCCATGGTGATGACGGTCCCGCCGTCGCGCACCCATCCACGGATCCTGTCGAGGAGACCGTCGCTCACGGCCGAGCTGTAATTGCCGCTCGGGAAGACCAGGACGTCATAGTCCGAGAAGGTGATCCGCCCGAGGCTGGACGCCCTGACAGCCGTTGTGCGCTGGCCGTAGCGTCGCTCGAGCACATAACGGGTCCATCCCACGCTGTTCGGCGATCCGGGTCGGTCGTACACCAGGAGCACACGTGGCTCGCGGAGCGCTCGTACCCGTCCGCTCCCCAGCGACATCCCTTCGCGGACGTAGGAATCGTTGACCGCGACGACCTCCGCACCGTGCCTGGCGGCGATGGCCCCGAGGCGTTGGGCGAGGTCCGGCCCGTTGTCGGATGTGCGCACGATCGCCGTGCCGATATCAAAAGTACGGCTCTGAAGCACGAAGCTCGCGCCGGCGGATCGCACCATGATGCCTTCGCGGAGTGCCTCGGCCACAGCCGACGCCGCGTTCGTGCCCCAGGGCAGCAGGTATCCGACCAGGGCGGGGGGCAGGTCAGCGGAACCGGCCTCTGCTTCGGCCGTCATCGCGGGCCCGGCCGCTCCCGTTTCACGGTCCGACACGATGACCTCCACATCCCACAACAGCGGCTGGCTCCAGGCCGTCAGGTCGTAGATCTCGTCGGACTCCCGGTTGGCCCGCAGTTCGATCTGACGCTGCACGAAGTCCTCGGGCATGGGCACGTGGTCATCGAGCAGGTCGCGGACGAAGCGGTGCGCCGGCTGGGCCATCGGTACGATGAACGTTCCCGTGCGAGGGAGCGTTCTCCCGCCCACGCGGACGTCGCCGGCGACCGAGTGGACCTCGATGCCGTTCTTCACCAGCAGTCGTGCGAGGCGCTCCGCCATGCCCGGATCATGGGCCGAGTGCAGCACGTACTCGGCCGGCGATCTCTGGCCGAGAGCGATTCCTTCGCGCCTGAACGCGAGGAAGTCCCGCAGAATCCGTTCCCGGTGCTGAGCCGCCGTGACGGCCGTGGTCATCGCGGCCGTGAAGTGGTGCAACACGCCGTCACCATACGTGAGGAGGTTCCCGTCGGACTGTTCGAGAACCAGGGCGCGTGGCGAAGCCTGTTCGAAGGTCATGCCGAGGGCGCCGTGGCTCATGACCCACATGTCCACGTACCCGGGATAGAACAGGTCGTACACGTCGCGGTTGAAGTACGCGAAGCCGCGCTGGTCGAAGGCCGCGGCGTTTGCTGCGCCGAAGACGTCCATGAGCGCTATCTGGCGCTCGCCGAACCAGGGGTTCGCCGGTTCAGCCGTGGGTGGAAAGAAGTAGGTGGAGTTTCCACCCATCTCGTGGAGGTCGGCCAGAATGTGGGGCCAGAACTGCATGAACATCGCCACCTTGCCAGCCGTCTCTGGCTGGCTCTGGATGAAGAGGTCGCGGTTCAGGTCGAAGAGGTAGTGGTTCACCCGTCCGCCCGGCCAAGGCTCGTCATGTTCGGCCGAGTACCCCTTCGGGTCGGGCCACCGGGCCTGCGCGATGCCGTTCTGGAACACGAACCGGCTTCGCCCGTCGGGGTTCTCCATCGGGTCGATCAGGACTAGCGAGTTCTCGAGTACGAGATCCACCGCAGGGTTCCCGTTCGCTGCCAGCAGGTGGTAGGCCTCCGCCATCGCTGCGCCGCTCGACGTGATCTCGTTTCCGTGCACTCCGTGCATCAGCGCAGTCACGACGGGCAGATCGCTGATAAGGGCCTCGGCATCGGCCTCCGACAGCCCCCTCGGATTCGCGAGTCGTGCCAGATCGGCCTGGACCTCGTCGAGACGCGCCATCCGTTCTGCCGATCCGATGACGAGTACGACCAACGGGCGGCCCTCCCAGCTCTCGGCGTACTGCATGAGGTGGGTTCGGTTGGGCGCTGCTTCGGCCAGCGCATGCATGTACTGGATGATCTGGTCCGGCGTCGTCACCGCCTCGCGGAAGTCGTGACCGACCACCTGCTCCAGGGTTGGGATCGATGTGTCGTACCGGATGCCCGGAACGAATTCCTGGCTCGAGATGGGGACCTGTATCAGAGCTGCAAGAGCTAGGGTGGCGAGCATGGTCGGACTCGATGTGTGTGGGTGACGCAGGCAGGACCCGGGCAATATGGGACGTGAGTTGCCGGGCCGCATGACCTGCCCGCGCGCCGGCCCGGTCCGGCATGCCGGCGCCCGTCCGGCACCTGTTAGCTTGCCATCCATGCGCAATCATCCCGACCCGAGAACCGTCCTCGACCAAGTCTTCGGCTTCGACCGCTTCCGGCCCGGCCAGGAGGAGGTCATCGAGGCCGTGCTCGGCGGTCGCGACTGTATCGCTGTGATGCCGACTGGGGCAGGCAAGTCACTCACGTACCAGCTTCCGGCCCGGCTCCTCGACGGAACTGTGTTGGTGTTGTCGCCGCTCATCAGTCTCATGAAGGACCAGGTCGACGGCTTGCGGGAGTTGGGCTTCCAGGCGGTAGAGATCAACTCGACACTAGACGCCCAGGAGCGCCAGGCCCGACTCGCCGGACTCCGCCGGGGAGACTACGAACTCGTCTACCTGGCGCCCGAGGCCCTGGACGGTTCGCTGCGTGACTTCGTGATGGGCTGCCCCATCTCGCTGTTGGTGGTCGACGAGGCGCACTGCATCAGCCAATGGGGACACGACTTCCGCCCCTCCTACAGGAGGCTGCGGGGACTGAAGGAGGAGCTCGACGTTCCGGTGCTCGCTCTCACGGCGACGGCGACCCGCACCGTGGCCAGGGACATCCTGCGCCAGCTCGGCATGAAGAAGCCTGCCGGGTTCAAGGGCTCGTTCTTCCGGTCGAACCTCAAGGTCGGATGCCGGAAGAAAGGATCCGGGAATACGCGCCAGGAGATTCTCGCTCTGATCCGGCGGAGGTCGGGTGAAAGCGGCATCGTCTACTGCCTGAGCCGACGGGGCGTGGAGCAGACTGCGGATTTCCTGCGTGCCAACGGTGTGCGGGCGCTGCCCTACCACGCGGGGCTCCCGGACGAGGCTCGTCACTCTGCCCAGGATGCCTTTCAGCGAGATGACACGGACGTGATCGTCGCGACGGTCGCCTTCGGGATGGGCATCGACAAGTCCAACGTCCGATTCGTCGTCCACCGCGACATGCCCAAGGACGTCGAGTCGTGGTACCAGGAGATGGGGCGGGCGGGGCGGGACGGCGTCGAAAGCGACTGCGTCCTGTTCTATTCCTGGGCCGACGTGAAGATGCACGAGAGGTTTCTCTCCGACATCGACGATCCGGATGTCTGGCAGGAGAAACGGCAGTCGACCGTAGCCCTCTTCAACCTTCTGGAGTCGGGCCTGTGCCGGCATCAGGCTCTGCTGCGGCACTTCGACGAGGAGATGGGGCCGTGTGGGGAGTCGTGCGACGTCTGCACCGGGATCACCGTCGCCGAAACCGCGGCGGAGGCGATGATGGCCGCCCCCGTCGTGCGGGGTACGCGGTCCGCGCATGTGAAGTCCACGGCGGGCCCGGGCGGTACAGCGGCAGATGGCGCGCTCTTCGAATCGCTCCGCTCACTCCGCAAGGAGTTGGCCGACTCGCAGGGTGTTCCGGCCTACATCGTGTTCAGCGACAAGGTGCTGTGGGAGATGGCGTCCAGGAAGCCGGCGACTCCAGCGGAGCTCTTGGATGTGCCGGGAGTGGGCCCCGCGAAGCTGGAGCGATACGGTCAGCAATTCCTGGGACTGCTCAACCGCGCATAGCGGACGCCACGATGGAGGGGCGCCCTATTCGACTTCGTCCGCCGACGGTCCGTAGAGAGCCGGGACCGGGATGTCCAGCAACCTGAGATAGACCGCGAGCTGCGCCCGGTGGTGAACCGAGTGGCTCATGACCCACCTGCGGAAGACCGAACCCTTTCTGAGCGTGAACATTTCCGCTCCATCGTGTTTCAGCGTCCACGGGGATCCCAGGTCGTCCGCAGTCGCCGCCTCGAGAATGGCTCGCGCCGTCACCACGTTCTCGTCGAACTCGGCCAGCACCCCCGCTACATCCGTCGGTGCCTCCCGATCGGACAGCTCCGTCATGTCGAGCCCGTCCTTGGTGAGGATCGCCTCCGTCCAGGACGGGATGTTCGAGAGATGCTGCGCGAGGTGGAGGAGGGCGAAGGACTTCTCGTGGGGCTTGAAGGCCGCATGCTCGTCGGGAATCCGCTCCAACGTGCGGCGCGTATTGGCCATTTCGAGATCGAAGTCGGGGAGGAGGTTCGCACCGGTCATGGTCTCAACTCTCGTGATGCGGGACGCCCGGACACCTCCGGGATGGGGAGGCAACATGTCCACCTGACCCCCCGCCGGCCAGCCAGTCGGCCAGAGGGGAAATGTGCCGGAGTTGATCCCTTGCCCGGAAGGAGCCACCCCCGCCTCTTGAGGGCGTCGCATTCCAGACTTCTCCGGAGGCACCATGCGCATTGCACGTTCCCTGTCCTGCACACTTCTCTTCTTGTCGGCCTGCAGCGGTTCCGGGTCGGACGGGGGCGATTCGCTCCGCATCGCGGTGGCCAAGTTCCAGCATGAGACATGCACGTTCTGTCCCGGCGGAGACGTCACCGTGGACGACTGGCAATCCGTTCTCCAGGGCGACGACGTTCTCGACTCCGGAGGCTACGTGCGCGGCTTCGTCCGCCAGGCCGAGGACTACGGCAACATGGAGTTGGTCGGCCTCACGTCGCCCGACGGGGTGTTCGGCGGCTCGTCGCGGAGTTGGAACACGGAGGAGACGTTCAACCACTTCCTCGAGCAGATGATCGCCGACCTGCGCTCTGCCATGCCCGTTGACGGCGTGTACCTCGCGCTGCACGGGGCGATGGCTGTGCGCGGAGTGCCTCGCCCCGAGGCTGAAATCGCGCGGCGCTTCCGCGAGGTCGTCGGGCCGGATGTACCCATAGCCGCCAGCTTCGACCTGCACGGCAACGAAGACGGGGAATTCCTCCGCTGGGCCGACTTCGCCTTCGTTACGAAGCGCTATCCGCACTACGACAATGCCATACAGGGTGCGAGAGCCGCTCGAGCGCTGCACCGGGTGGCCATGGGCAGCTATGAACCGACCACCGCGAGCCGTAAGCCCGGCGTTATCACCCCGACCGTCCTGCAGTGGACGGGGCAGTCTCCATCCATGGATATCATGGAGCGGGCGCGACGCTGGGAGGCGAGGGAGACGGACGCGTTCGTGAGCGTGTTCTACGGGTACCCTTGGTCGGACGTACCCGATGTGGGCGCCACCGTACACGTCATGACGAACGACGACCAGGAACTCGCGGACCGCATTGCCGACGATATGGACTCGTTCATATGGCGGGTGCGGGAGGAATTCGCCGTCGGGGGATATCCGGGGCCGGACGAGGCCGCCGGGATCGTCGCCGCCGCGATTGCGGCGGGGCAGGTGCCAGTCGCCGTCGGAGACCACAGTGACCGGCCGGGGGACGCTACGCATATCCTCAAGGCTTTCCGGGAAGCAGGCGTCGGCAGAGTGCTCTACGGCGGTATCTCGTCGCCACGCACTCTCGATGCCCTGCGGGAGGAAGGGGCTGAGGTGGGGGACCCGTTCGACATGGAGATCGGAGGCTTCACCCCGTCGGGCGGCACACCGGTCAGGATCACGGGCACCGTGGCGTACGTCGGCGCATGGGCCGGGTACGACTTCGCTGCGGTGGTGTCGTTCGGCGACGGAGACGCCGTGTTCATCACGCCGGCATACACGCAGATCCTGTATCCGGAGGCATTCCGGGTGGGCTCTCTGGATCCGGCGGACTTCGACGTCTTCCTGGTCAAGTCGCGGGTCCATTTCCGCCGGGGCTTCGACGAGACGGGATTCGCCCCCACGATCGTTGTGGTCGAGGCCCCGGGGCCGTTCGTGGGCACGACATTCCTCGACGCGCTGCCCTACGAATACGTCGATCTGGGCCGGCTCTATCCCTACGGCACGCCGGAGGGCAGGTGAGCGAGACGGAAGTCACATCGTCTCGAGCTCACGTGTTGGACGTTCACGACATCCGCTCACACTTTCCGGCCCTCGAGAGGGAGCACGCGGGACGACCCGTCGCCTACTTCGACGGGCCGGGTGGTACGCAGGTCCCGCGTGCGGTCGTCGACGCGATGACCGAGTACATGTACGGTCACAACGCGAACCGGAGGTGGGCCTACCCGTCGAGCGCGGAGACGGATGAGGCGGTTGCCACGGCCAGGGCGAAGATGGCGGTCTTCCTCGGTTGCCGACCCGCCGACGTGGTGTTCGGCCCGAACATGACCGCGCTCGCTTACCACCTCAGCAGGACTCTCGCCACGGTGCTGCGGCCGGGCGACGAGATCGTCGTGACCCGCCTCGATCATCTGGCCAACGTGTCACCCTGGAGGAGACTGGAAGCGGAAGTGGGGTGCGTCGTGAGAGAGGTGCCGTTTCGGACGACCGACGGATCGCTCGACATGGACGCCTTCGCGGCGGTCCTGGGACCGAGGACTAGGCTGGCGGCCATCGGGTGGGCCTCCAACGCTATCGGGACCGTGACCGATATTGCGGCGCTCGTGGAGATGGCGAAGAACGCCGGCGCGATCACGTTCGTCGACGGTGTGCATGCGGTCCCGCACTTCCTGCCGGACGTCCGGGCCCTTGGCTGTGACTTCCTCGCCTGCTCCCCCTACAAGTTCTATGGCCCCCACGCAGGGGTGCTCTACGCACCGGAGGAGCGCTTGAACGCGTTGGACGTACCCCGACTCCCCTGTGCCCCTCAGCAAGCGCCGGAGCGGTTCGAGGCCGGCACGGCCAGCTTCGAGGACATGGCCGGCTCCGCTGCCGCGGTAGAGTTCCTTGCGGGACTCGGGCGCGGGTCGGACCTGCGGGAGCGCCTGTCGGTGGCGTACGGCGCCCTCCACCATCGGGGGCAGGAGCTCGTCCAGCGGATGTGGGACGGCCTCGAAGCGATGCCAGGCGTAACCCTCCATGGGCCGCCGCCAGGGCGGCCCCGTACCCCGACGGTGGCCTTTCGGGTGGCTGGGGCGACAGCCCGCGAAGTCGCGGCCCACCTTTCGGACCGCCACGGCGTCTTCGTGTCTCACGGCCATTTCTATGCGGCCAACGTCGTCGAGGATCTCGAGGTGCCGGACGGACTGGTACGGGCCGGGTGCGCCTGCTACACCACCCCGGATGAGGTCGACCGACTCGTGGAGGGAGTTGCCGACCTGTCCTGAACCACGTCGGGGTTGAGGAGCAAACCCCCACAACGGAGTAGGGACTCTCCCTCTGGCCCGGGTCGCCGGTTGGGGACATCGTGAACGGACGCTCGCCTCCTTGGAGTGGCCCCTATGCAGACGCGCACACCGGACGTGGAACTCCGCTTCCACGGGCTCAACCGCATCATCGGAAACACGCCCCTTCTCGCCATCGACTACTCGCTGAAGGGAGTCCGACGGAGGCTGTTCGCCAAGAGCGAGAACCTGAACATGACGGGGAGCGTCAAGGACCGGATGGCGCTCCACATCACGCGGAAGGCCTACAAGACGGGGCAGATCGAGCCCGGCGCCACCGTCATCGAAGCAACCAGCGGCAATACGGGGATCGCGTTCGCGGCGGTGGGAGCGGCGCTCGGGCATCCCGTGCACATCTTCATGCCCGACTGGATGAGTCATGAGCGGAAGAACCTGCTCGAGTCGTTCGGCGCGACGGTGCACCCCGTATCCGAGGAAGATGGGGGCTTTCTCGGCAGTATCCGACTGTCCGAGGAACTAGCTGAACGGACCCCGGGGTCCTTCCTGCCGCGCCAGTTCGCGAACGAGGACAACTCCGAGGCTCACGAGCTCACCACCGGTCCCGAGATCCACTACCAACTCGGCGCCCACGGGTTGAAGCCCGACGCCTTCATCGCGGGCGTGGGCACAGGCGGTACGGTCATGGGCGCCGGACGGTTCCTGCGGGCGCACCATCCTGAAGTTGCGGTCCACCCCCTCGAGCCCAGCAGCTCGCCCACTCTGTCGACGGGGTGTCGCGTGGGGAAGCACCGTATACAGGGTGTGTCGGACGAGTTCGTCCCCCCGATCGTGGACCTGTCGAAACTCGATCGCATCGTCGACGTGGATGACGGGGACTCGATTCGCATGGCCCAGAAGTTGGCCCGCAAGCTGGGGCTCGGGGTGGGCATCTCGTCCGGGGCCAACTTCCTCGGTGCGGTGATGCTGCAGGAGGAGATGGGCGGCGACGCGGTCGTCGTCACCCTCTTCTGCGACAGCAACAAGAAGTATCTGTCCACGGACCTGATGCGGGAGGAACCGGTCGAGGACGGCTTCTACGAGCCCCAGATCGAGCTCCACGGGTTCACGGCGTTCAACCGCTCGTGTCAGATCTGTGACGTGTCGCAGGACCTGCTGCGCCTCGCCGGGAGCTAGGCGGGACTCAACTCCCGGGTAGCGGTGCAGGGGGATCCGCGCCCCCATCCTCCGCTTCGGCGAGAGACAAGCCTCCCGCGGCAGCTGACTGCGCCGGAAGCTCACGCTGGATCTCAGTGGCGCGCTCCAGGATTCTGGCGACTTCCTTCTCACCGTAAAGGCCAGCTGGAGCAAGAGATTCGGCCATGGTTCCGGCGTGGGTGTGGCAGTAATCGTGAACATGATACGGCGTGGGGAGGCTGCCAGTCGCGCCCCGAGGATGTAGGTTGGCGCTCGACCAGTCCTTCACGCTCTCCGGCGAAGTCGGGGAGTATTGCCCTCCGGAGGGGAACCATGAGCCAACGTCCTCAGAGTTTCGAAAGCCACGCGATGATGGTCACGGGGTACCACAAGGTGGCGTTCCCGCTGCTGATGGTCGTCTTGGTCTGGACCGTGGTGGCCATGGTGAGGGACTTTTCCGTGGATGGCCTCATGGCATTCCTGGCGGTCGTGGCGCTGCTGTTCGTCGGCTTCTACGCCCGTGTCTTCGCCCTTGGGGTCCAGGATCGTGTCATCCGGCTCGAGGAGCGACTCCGCATGGAGCGGATCCTACCGGAGGAACTCCGCACCAGGATCATGGAGATCACGACCGACCAGCTGATCGGGTTGCGCTTCGCTCCCGACGATGAACTCCCCGCACTGGTCCAGAGGGTGCTCGGCGGCTCCCTGAAGAACCGCAAGGAGATCAAGGCCGCGATCAAGAACTGGAACGCGGATAATCAGAGGATCTGACGACCCGGCGCAGCGCAACGGTAGAGAGGCCCGGGCACTGATGGCGGCGCCCGGGCCTCTCCTCATCTTATGATCTGGCGCTGCGTCAGAGCCTCTTCGATGGAACGCTCCCATTCGCCGGTGCTCCTGCAGTCCACGTAGCCCCGGTCGGACTCATCGAAGGCTTGGTGCTTGTCCATCTGCCAGTGGCTGATGATGCTGACGAACGAGCGGTTCGCCCGCGGTCGCACCTCGAAGGAGAATCGGGCGCGGGTGCGGGCGGGCAGCGACTCCGAGCCGTTCCCACAGTCCGCCATGTCGTCGATGGCGATCTCGGACGCCTCCCATTCCACCCAATCCGTCCGGAGCACTCCGAACGCGGTGTCTGCCATCAGGATCGGGATCCCTCGTGATTCCATGAGGTTGGCGAGTGTCTGGAATGTGCTGGTGGCATTCGTCGGAGAAAGGACGCCGGGGCGCACCGGGGGAGGGAATCCAACCGATCCGGCTCTGAGGCATGCCCCCGCGACGAGAAGCGAGGCCAGAACCGGCACGAGGCTTCGAAGTCGCATCACTTGTCTCCAGAAGAGGGGGCGCGCCCGTGTGTCAGAGGGTTACGACGATCTTGCCTACGCTGTTACGGGATTCCATTAGGCGATGGGCCTCATGAATCTGTTCGAAGGGGAACGTGTGACCGACCACCGGGGAAATCCCATGGCTCGTTGTAAAGGGCACCAGGTCTCCCCACACCTGTTGGAGTCGGGCCTGGTCGCCCAGCAGATAACCGATGTGGCACGCGAGGAGCCCGGTCGACGCCTTCGCCAGGCCCATGACGTCGGCCCTGGGCCTGCCCCGCCACGCTCCCCACCATGTCCATGGCTTCCAGACGGAGTAGTCGAGCCCCGCGTAGCCCGCCACGACTAGACGGCCGAAGGGGGCCAGCGACGCGAGGCACTCCTGGAACACCTCTCCGCCCACGACCTCGAGGACCACGTCCGGCCTGCGGCCCCCGAGTTCGGCCTTGAGTCGGGCTTTCCAGTCGGGGGCTCGATAGTTCACCGTGTGGGCCGCTCCCATCCCTCTCACCCGCTCGAGCTTGTCATCGCTGCCGGCCATACCCACCACGTCGCAGCCGAAGGCAGCGGCCATCTGGATGGCTGCGCTTCCGACGCCTCCGGCCGCAGCGGTGACGAGCACCCGGTCCGTCGCTCGGAGGCGTGCCATCTCCATCAGTGAAACCCAGGCGGTCATGTAGTTCACCGCGAATGCTGCGTTCTCCTCCGTGGTCAGGGACGGGATCGCCGTGAGCGCCTGCGCCGAGCGGACGACGACTCGCTCGGCGTATCCCCCGTACTGCATCCCGATGACCACGGATTCCCCCAAGCGTTCCGTCGGAACGTCGGGTGCGGCGGCCTCGATGACTCCCGCGACCTCCATGCCCGGGACGTAGGGCTTCGGGGGCGCCCATCCGTATAGGCCGCGCCGCGAGAGCACCTCGGCATAATTGATGCCGATCGCCTGTACGCGAACCTCCACCTCTCCCCGCCCGAGAGTGCGAACGGGCATCTCGCGCAGTTCCAGGACCTCGGGCGGGCCGTGCCGCTCCAGCGTATATGCGCGCATCGTCAGACTCCTTGACTGATCATGAGGACCGGACACTCGGTGGCGGCGACGATCCCCAGGGCCGTGGCCCCGAAGGCGGGCTTGCCCCGCTGCCGTCGCTCGAGGCCCAGAATGATGAGATCGCTGTCGGCAGCCCGTTTCGCCACCTCGGAGGTGATGTCGACTCCGGCGGTGACGAGGACCTCACCGTGCCCGGGAGCCTCGTCCTGGGCCAGTCGCTGCAGCTCCCGCTCGGCCCGCTTGCGAGTGGCCTGGTCAACCTCTGCCGGGAGGGTGTGCAGGAAGGTCACCTGCCGCTCACCCATGCGGCGCAGGCTTCCCAGGAGTCTCGCCCGCACCGAACTCTGGAAGCGCCTTCCCCCGGATGGAACGAGAATGCGCTGGACTGTGGATAGATCCCAGCCAGTCGGAGCCCTCAAGATCACCACGTCGCCGCTGAGGCGGTGCAGTAGACCTTCCAGCGGGCCGTGCATGAGGTTCTCTCCCTGTGACCCGATTCCCAGCAGCACGCTCTCGCAATCATGGGCGGCGGCTACCCGACCTATCTCGAACCACGGGTCGTCGTGGACGGTGATCAGCGTCTCGGGACTCAGGCCCCGGGCCAATGCACTGGACATGGCACCGCCCAAGACCGCTTGCGCGTCTCTGAGCTCCGGCGGCAGCCCCTCGGTCGCCCATGCGGAGGGCCGCCGCAGGACTGAGAGCAGGAGCACTCGCGAGACCGAGGTGGGGGCCATGGCGTGGGCGACTGTCATCAGGGTTCCCGAACTCGCCGGATTACCGATGGAAACCAGCACCGTCGGCGTGCGGCCCCTGAGGCGAACCAACTGAGGATCCCGCGCTTCGGAAGACGCATCCACCACCCGAGCCCGTGACCCGATCTGTGTCACGAACAGGACGGCGCCGACGCTCAGCCAGAGGGCTGCCAGCACCCCGGCCTGAGGCACCGCGATCGCCTGGAAGAGTCCCAAGGCCAGGCAGAGCGAGCCTCCAACGACGGGGATGAGGGGGAACGCGGGCGCCCGGAAGGGGCTCTCGTCGCCGGCCCGGACGCGTACGAGGTAGGCGATCAGGTGTGCGAGGGAGAAGCTCGTGAGGAAGATCAGTCCCGACATGGCGCCGGCTGCCGCGACGTTCGGCACTGCAACCAATACGAAGGCGACGGTGGCCCCGGTCAGGCGAATGGCGGGCACCGGCGTCCCGTGGGTGGCCGAAATGGCCTGGAATCGCTCGGGGAGTGTCCCGTCCGATGCCATGGTGCGGGCGAAGCGCGACGCAGCCAGGAGGTTGGCCTGGAGCGCTGAGAGCATCGACAGGACACCCGCGACCACGACGAGCCAGTAGCCGGCAGGTCCGAGGAAGCTCCGAGCGGCGATCGCAATGAGGATCTCCGGATTCTGACGTGCCGCCTCGGCGGTGGACTGCCCGGGGCTACCGAGTGCTACTACCAGAAAGAGCAGCGGCAGGTAGATCACGAGGGCTGCCCCCAACGAGAGGAACATCGCCCGTGGGATGTTCTTCTCCGGCTCCTTCACTTCACCGCCCACGGCCGCGATGAGGTCGAAGCCCTGCAGGGCGATGAACGTGTACCCCATCGCCCTCAGCAGTCCCGTCCCGCCAGCCTCGAAGAAGGGTCGAAAGCTGCCGGCGAGCTCGCTCACAGAAGGTGGCGTGGTCACGAGCACGAAGAGGCCGCCGACGATCACGACGCCGAAGACGAAGACCTTTCCGATCGTGGCCCACCCACCCCCACCGGCCGCCGACCGGGACAGGCCCCAGACATAGAACGCCACTGCCCCGAGGGCGTAGATGAGAAGCGCCAGTCGGCCGCCCATCCAGGCCGGGGGGGTTCCGCCAACGGCCCTGACGACTTGTTCCAGGAAGGGCAGGAGGAAGACCGAAAACCCCAGAGCGTACAGCACGGCCGCCACCACCGAGGCGAACCACACGACCCAGCCCACGGCGAACGCCGCCTCGACGGTGAGAATCTTCCTGGCGTACGCGTAGGTCCCCCCCGACTCGGGGAATCGCGATGCGAGCTCGGCGAACGACACGGCAGTGAGGATCGCGATCACGCCGTTCAGCGCGAATGCCAGGATCGCGCTGGGACCCGTCGTGGCGAACGCCACACCCGCGAGCGCAAGGATTCCCCCGCCTACGATGGCGCCGACACCGACGGAGGTGGCGCCGAAGACACTGAGGTGTCTTGTCTGTGGGGTGGTCGACGGCCTCATGCTGCCTGTCTCGGGGACTCAGGGTACCGCAGGACTGCAAAGTTCACCAAACCGACCCGCTCAAGCCAACAGAGCCCTCCCCGGTCTATCGGTGCGCGGCCTCGCGTGGGTGGCTTCCTGCCACTCGCTCCCCCGCCTGTTTCAGGCGACGGTGTGAATCGTCTGCGTCGGGAAGGCGAACTCGAGCCCCTCGAGGTTGAACCGCTCCAGAATCTGCAGGTTGATGCTCGTCTGCGTGCCCAGGATGTCCTGCCCGGGTTGGATGTAGTAGATGAAGAGCAGGTTCATGGAGAAGTCGCCGAACTCGTTGAACCCGATGACTGCCTGCTCCTCGAACGTGTTTTCGGCGTGGCCAGCGGAGATCTCCCGAAGGATCTCCATGGCCCGCTGCATCTGCTGCGGGTTGGTATCGTATGTGAGCCCCAACTTGAGAGTCACCTTCCTGGACGGCTCCCGCGTGACGTTCTCGACCGGGGAGTCTGCGAAACGTGAGTTGGGGATGGTGACCTCCCGACCGTCGAGCTTGCGGAGCTTGGTGCTGCGGATGCCGATATCCGCCACGGTACCGTCGATTCCGCTGATGACGATGCGGTCCCGGAGGATGAAGGGTCGGTCCGTGAAGATCGTGAACCCGCCGAAGACGTTGGCGACCGTGTCCTTTGCAGCCATGGCCAGCGCGAGGCCACCGATTCCGAGCCCCGCAATGAGGGCGGCGACGTCGTAGCCCGCGTTGTTCAGGGCGACGATCAGACCCAGGATCCAGATTGCCGTCCGTCCGCCCCGTCGTGCGATGGGCAGGAGCTGCTCATCCAGATTGGTTTCCGTCTTCGCCGCGAGAGGGGTGAGAACCCCCTTCACGACGGAGTCCCACAGGCGAGCCAAAATCCAGGTTACGGCCAGGACCACGGCGGCCTGGGTCGCGTTCCCCAGGAATTCCGAGGCCGCTTCGGAGAGCTGCAATGTGCTGCCGGCCACCCGCACACCCAGCACGGTCGTCAGCACCATGAGGGGTTCATCGATGGTGTCGAGAAGAACGTCGTCGATTTTGCTTTCAGTGTGCGCGGTGAGTCGGCGCAGGATGCCGCTCGTCAGCCAGTACAGGGTCTTCCCGACGAGGTAGGCCGCCAGCGTGATGCCCAGCGCCACTGCCCATTGGTTCATCGTGTTCCCGTAGAACGTCTGCGTCAGAAAGTCCTGCATGGTCGATTCTCCGGCGGAGGGATCGGGAAACAAGCCTCAGTAATCTGGTTTTAAGAGCGGGCGGATCAAGCTCCGGACTGCAGAGAGGCTTTGGCCTGCCCACCCCTCGAGAGGCCTCCCCCACCGGCTCGCCGGAGGCCCGGTGCCCATCGGACAGGGGTGCCGTCCGAGGCTTCGTGTGCAGCTCCCGGGCACACCCCGGGTGAGTGCTTGCGAATATAATGCGGTGCTGACGGGCGTCGACGCGGTGGTCCGCATGTGCCAGGGGGCGAGAATGCCGACCACGCCCCGTCCTGCGGCGTGGTCGACTTTTGTCTCAAATACCGTTGACCTAGGGCCCCGGGGGTCCGATGTTCCTGCACTTGTGGCACTGTTGCCACTACCCAGCGTGGGGGTTTTGACCGCGTGGGTCAGCAGTCGGGTATGTGCTCATCAATCGAACACTCCGACCGAGGGCCATCAGCACAGGAGTTGGATTGATGCGTACGACCGGCACGGTGAAGTGGTTCAACGACCAGAAGGGCTTTGGTTTCATTACGCCTGAGGATGGTAGCAAGGACTGCTTCGTCCACCACTCTGCGATTCAGATGCAGGGCTTCAAGACCCTCGGCGAGGGTGACCGAGTGGAATTCGACATCACCGAGGGTGCCAAAGGCCCCGCGGCGGAGAACGTCATCAAGGTCTGACCGTCCTTGGACGTCGAATGGGAAGATCCCGCAGCGCATTGAGCGCTGCGGGATCTTTTTTCTTGGGTGCTCCTGAAGGGGAGCGTCACGCCTTGATGACGCCCTTTCCCCGGAGTTCCTCTTCAAACGCCACGGCCTCGTAGTCCGCCTCGAATCCGATCCGGTCGCTGGAGGGGGCGTAGGCGGCCAGATCGACCTCTCCGCGCTCCAGCGCACGGTCGAATTCCTCCAGGTCGCGGGAGCTCGCCTCGAGCGAGGTGTCTGCCGTCGAGAAGACGACCGCTCCGGTAGCCTGCTCGTCCAGTCGAAGTGATCGACGAAGAAGTTCACTCGCCTCCACCGCCCGCCGGATCGACGGGAAACGGTAGACCATGCGTCCCTGTTCGTCCGGCTCGACCGCCGCGTCCCACTCGGCAGCCATGGCGTGCAGGGCTGCATCGACATCGGCCCTGCTCACCGCTTGATCGGGGAGGCGCGCGACGGTGCCGGTATGGAGGGCCTCGGCCGTGACCCCGGACTCCGCTCCCAGCGCATCAGCGTAGACCTGGCCCAGGATCACCCTTCTGACGTTCTGCCGCCGCCGCCGCCGATTCTCACGACGCACGCCGAGCATCCGCAACGCTGGAACGGCGAAGAAGGACAGGCTGAATACGACCGGGACAATGATCAGAAAGACTGCCGCGACCGGGCCTGAGATTCCGAGCCGAGGAAAGATGAACCACGGGGCGGTGGCCGCAGCAAGCAGGTTGAATCCGTTGATCCCGGCGACCAACGCATTGGCCCCTGCAGTATTGCCGGTGACTTCGACCGGGTACTCCAGGCGCATCCACGCAGGGTTCGGCTCTCTGGCCTTGATTCGGCCGTGAGCGCTCAACAGCAGGGGTGGAAAGGCGTAGGCCAACTCGCCCTTGGGTGATACGAGGGGCTCACCGCCGTAGGTGCCGACCAGGCGGGCCATCTCCTCCTCGGCTTCTGCAGCCGGGATCCCGGTGTGCTCGACGAGTTCCGCCGTCGAGACGACCCCTCTGCGTGCGCGGATGAGCCTGAGGCTTCCCCGGTCCAGCTGCTGCTGTGTGGGCTGCGGCCTATCCGGGCCGAATACGAAGGCGAAGACCTTCTTGTAGAACGGGACTTTGTCGTCCTTCTGGAGCGTCCGCTCCCACCGGTGGCCGTAGTATGGGCGACCCAGCCGCCATCGGGGCCCCCAGATCCAGTACCACAACCAGAAGTTGGGCATGCCCCCCCGGCCTCCGCGACCCCGGAAGATGTTGCCTGAGCGGCGGCCTCCCCCGCGTTGACCCGCCAACAACGCCGCGACCACCAGGGCGACGAAGACGGCGAAGTAGACCACCAGCATGATGACGATCCATGCCTTGAACGCCTTTGTGAAGAGAGCCCACCCACTCCGCTTCACGCGGGCGAGCAGAGGCTCGGTTCCCCGGCGGATGAGGCGCGGGTCGAACTCGTAGAGGATCTCCCCCGAATCCGTAACCGCCAAGTGACCACGATGACTCTCGAGCAGGGCCTTGAGGCCCGCCTCCACGTCATTTTGCGATAGCCCGGTGGCGGCCACCGCATCTCCTATCGTGGCTTTGCCGCGGAGGCCCCGCAGCGCTGCGAGGATGTCATACTGCTGATCGGCCAGGGCGAGTTGGGTCAAGATTCGGCGCCGCGAAGAGGGGATGTCACCGGTGTTGGTACTACGCGGGAGGCACATGGATCCTTCGCGCCCCCCCCAAGTATCGTGAGAGCTCAGCGCCGACTGGTTCGGGACCCTGCGTGGGTGCTACGTTTCTGGCGCATCGTGAATGAACCCTCGCGCACTTCGGGAGAACGAAGTTGACCGCCTACGATTTTCTGTCCGATCAACTCGTCGAGAAGTTCGATGTCGACCGGGACAAGCTCACGCCCGAGTCTAGTCTGTCGGATCTGGGTCTGGACTCACTTTCCATCGTCGAATTGGTATTCGACGTCGAGGACGAGTTCGACATCGAGGTCGCGGAGGATGATGCGAACTTCACGACCCTCGGCGAGGCGGCAGTTCTGTTCGACAAGCTCATCAAAGCCAAGCAGGACTGATCGAGCGTGACCCGACGCCGGGTTTTCGTGACGGGGCTGGGCTTCGTCTCTCCCCACGGCGACGACCCGGACGCGGTCTTCGAGCGGATCTGCGCAGCTGAGTCTGTGGTGCGGGCTCACCGCCTGGAATCGCTCGCATGGGCCGAAGACCCGGTTCCGATGGCTCGCGCAGACTTCGATCCCGGCGACCGGATCCCGAAGATCCAGCGGATCTTCATGTCTCGCGCCGGACAGATGGCCGTGACCGCCGGGTACGACGCTCTGGTGCGAGCCGGTCTCCCCACCGATGGGAGTGGCGTGGACGACATGGGGGTCTACCTCGGACACGGCCTGGGAGGCTCCGAGATTCTCGAGGACGGGTACAGGACGCACTTCACTCGCCAGCGACGCTTCAAGCCGACCACCGTCCCCCTCATCATGACCAACGGTCCGACGTCGCATGTGTCGATGCGGTTCAGGATGCTCGGGCCCACCCTCACGTACAGCAACGCCTGCGCCTCTTCTGCGGCCGCTATCGGAGAGGCGTTTCGCGCCATCCGGGACGGGTACCTCGAGCGTGCGGTGGCTGGCGGAACGGAGGCCCAGCTCAACGAGGGCGCTGTCGCCGCCTGGATCATGCTCGGGGTGCTCGCCAAGGGGTCGGGGGAAGACGCGGCATCCGCTTGTCGGCCCTTCGACGTGGATCGCAGGGGATTCGTGCTCGGCGAGGGGGCGGTCATGCTGATTCTCGAGAGCGAGGATGCCGTCCGCGAACGCGGGGCGACGCCGCTCGGAGAAATCGTCGGGTACGCGAGCGCGAGCGACGGACACAACCTCACCGAGCCGCACGTCGATGGGCAGGCCCGGGCGATGCGTCTCTCGTTGGCTGATGCCGGGCTCGACCCCGAGTGCGTTGGGTATGTGAACGCCCATGCTACGGGCACGCAGGTTGGCGACATGGTCGAGGTCGATGCGATCCGGCAGGTCTTCGGAGCGCATGCCGGGAGCTTGCTGGTCAGTGCGACCAAGGGACTCCACGGCCACCTCATCGGCGCTGCGGCCGCCCTGGAGGGGGCGTTGACGCTCATGGCGTTGAAGCAGGGCAGGGTGCCGCCCACCGGCAACCTGCGGTCGCCCGACCCCGCGCTCGATCTCGACTGCGTGCCGGGCCAGGCCCGAGAGGTACCCGACCTGGAGTACGCGCTGTCGAATTCATTCGCTTTCGGGGGAACCAACGCTTCGCTGGTGATGCGCCGGGTGGACGGAAGGCCCTGAGCGACGGGGCGGTGGCCGGCAGGCGGAGTCCCCAGGGCATACTCCCCGACGCTCTTGCGGTGGGCCAGTTCGCGTGGGCCGCGGTCATTCTGCTGGCCTGGTCGGGATGGCTGCTCTTCCTTCCCGTCGACCCGGACTACACGGCGGGCGAGCTCCTCGATCACGTCTTCCGCTGGAAGGAGACCGGGATCCTGTACCCGGCCCTGGGAGGTGACCTTCCGCTCCGAGTACTGAACTATCCACCTCTCGTCTTCGTGTTCGTCCGGGGTTTGACGGAGCTCGGCGTACCGCCGCTCCTTGCAGGGCGCCTGGTGAACGGCCTAGCCGTGGCCGTCCTGGTTGGAGCCATCACGTGGTGGGCCCGGGCCCGCGGAGCCCGAGGTACGACGCTGCTCGGGACCGTGGGTCTCCTGGGAGCCAGCTTCCCGGTCGTCTACGGTGCGGGACAGTTCCATGTGGAGATGTGGGCGGTCGCGGCGACGGCGACTGGCTTCGCGCTGGCGGACAGGGGGCGAGGAGACTTCCAGCTCGGACTGGCGGGTTTCGCCCTCGCCGTGGGGTGCTTCGCCAAGCATACGCAGGTTGTTCCGGCCGTGGTCGGCCTCGCCTGGGTCGCGGTGCATCGCCGCTCGGATCTCAAGCCCGTCCTCATGACGTTCGCTGCGACCGGGCTGGCCGGTTCTGCAGCCCTCAGCCTCGCCTTCGGCGTTGAAGCCTGGCGGCACCTGCTGGTCTACACAGTGGGGACGTTCTCAGCCGGCAACCTGGCCTGGCAGTCCCTCAGCCATGTCGCCCCCTGGGCCATGCTCCTCGGCGTCGTTGTCTGGCGAGCGGGCGCCCGCGGACCGGCAGCCCGGGCGGACGCCGCCTGGTGGTACTGGTGCGGCGCCCTGCTCTGGTCTCTGTCGGCGGCTCGCCGCGGGGCCGGCTATCCGTACTTCCTGGATCTCCATGTCGCCACGGTCGTTCTGGTCGGCCCGATGGTGTTCGGGGGCGCCGGCGGGTGGTCTGACGGATGGTTACGAAGGGTGCTCCCGTGGGCGTTCGCCGCTCAGATCCTGGGGGCTGATATCGGGGTCGCCGTCGCCTCGGGGTTGAACCTCGATCGGCTCCGGCGGGTGGAGGCCCACCTGGGCGCGCTGTGTGATGAGTTCGATCCGACCGGTCCAGTGCTTACAGAAGAAGCCGGGCTGGCCCGCGCCTGCCAGCGGGTACCCGTCGTGCACCCGTTCATCACGACTTCGCTCGCCGCACAGGGACGCTGGGACCCTGTGCCATTCGAGGCCCGGGTCGCCTCGGGTGGCTTGGGTCCTGCGGTCCTTCCGTTCGATCCGCGGGGGCCGGTGCGCGGGGCGCACGCCGACCGATGGACGCCGGGCGCGCTCAGTGCCTTCGCGCTGGCCTCGTCCGTTCAGGCTCACCCGTCGGGCTGGTGGATCGTCCGCTGGTAGCGGCGGGTCGCCTCTGCAGCGCACGCCGGATCTGGCCCTTGAAGAGCTCGTCGGGCGGATAGAGACTGGGTAGCCTGAGCCCGGCCTCGAACGTCTCTCGGGCCAGCTGGTACTTCTGCTGGAGCCAATAGGTCTCCCCCAGGTCGAGGTAGAAGAGGATCACGGTGGGATCCCCTTGAATCGCTCTCCTGAGATGTGCCTCGGAAGCCGCCCAGTTCGCCCGCTTCAGCGCGTCGGACCGGAGTAGGACCCGGCCCAGGGCCCTCTGCCACGGTGCGAGCTTCATCACCTCCTGGTGGAGCTTGCCACGCACGCCATTCCCCAGGGGGTGGGTCGGATCCTCTGCCAGAACGGTTTCCGTCAGGTCCCAGACGCGTCGCCCCATGCGAGCGTTCTCCCGGGGACTCCGCGACTCCATGGCACGCCGCCCCACGGCGGCCGCAAGCCAGGCCACGGCTTCAGGGTCACGCGGGTTCAGTCGACGGGCTTCCTCCCCGTGCGCGACCGCCTTGCGAAACCAGCGGTCCCGGGCGCCCCAACCTGTGGACATGACCCCGAGCACCAGGGCAGCTCGGGATGCCCGCCACTGCGCCTCGAAGTCACGGCTGGCGCCGCGAAGGTGTGCCTCGGCCCGGTTGTACGACCCCAGGGCATCCATTGCCCGGAAAAGCGAATCGACAGCAGCCGAGGCGACCGCCGCCACCCCGGACTGCGAACCGGAACCGGTCTGCTGGATTCCGGCGGCGGGCGACGGTCCGAGGAGTCGGGTCGTGAGCAGGGCTGCAAGGAGCAGCGGAGAAAGGGGGCGCATTCCCGAGGGTCGGGCTCTTCCCCCGGTGGTGTCAACCCACGCCTGGACGGCGGGTCGCGCCCATGAGCCGGGCGGCCTCGCGGTAGGCGGACTCGTGGCGCTCGACAACGTCGGACCAGTCGAAGGGGGGCGGGTTGCTCTCGCTGTGCGCCCGCATCCTGCCGAGGCGGTCGGCGTCGACCGCCAAGCCGGCCAGCGCACGGGCCATCTCCTTGTCGCTGTCGACCAGGATTCCCGAGGCGCCGTGTGGTGCGATGTCGGGAAGGCGCCCGGTGTGAAATGCGACCACGGGAAGGCCCACCGCTCTGGCCTCGACCGCCGCGAGCCCGAACGCCTCTTGCCTGCTCGCGAGGACGAAGACGTCTGATGACCGGAGTACCTCGCGAACGCCCTCCCGGCCAAGGGCTCCGCAGAAGCGGACGCTCAAACCGAGGCGCTCCGCATGGCTCTCCAGGGATGCCCGCCGGGGCCCGTCACCCACGAGCGTCAGTTCTGCTCGGTGCCCGGCCGGCAGGCTCTCCTGGACGCTGGCCAGGCTATCGAGAAGGGCATCGCCGCGCTTCCGGGCCTTGAGCCGCTGGACGCTCACCATCTTCAAGACTCGGGCGTCGCGGCGGGCCGGTCGTTCGAGGTCACCCCTCCACCAGGCGACATCCACACCGTTGGGAAGAACCTCGGCGCGGCGATCGAGCACGCGACCCACCTCTTCGGCGACGGGTGGGCTGACGCCTGCGACGATCTGGGGCCAGGCTCCCCACCCCGTGAGCCCGTGTGCGAGACGGTGGAGCCAGGCCCACGACCCCAACACGGAGTGGACCGTGGCTACCATGGGCAGACCGAGCGAGTGCGCCGCCCACCCACCCGCCAGGGCTCCCGCCGACGCGATGGAGGCGTGGACGTGGACGACGTCCGGCGGGTCGGCGGCCATCGCCTCCCGGAGTCGGCCCGGGAGCCTCGGTGAGAGCGGCACACCCAGAGTGGGGATGGTCCATGAGGGCACGCGTACGACGTCGATGTGCGGTGCGTCGAGCCGCTGCAGCGTGGGGATGCGGCTGCCAGCCTCCCCCGGGGAGGACGGAGTGGTGGTGACTACCCGCACCTTGTGCCCCCTCGCGTGGAGAGCCTCTGCGAGTTCGCTCACGAAGATCTCGACGCCCCCGAGTCGAGGCAGATAGTACTCCGCCAGGAGCACCACCGAGAGGGGTCGACTCACGGTGACCGGTCCAAGGATCGGCCGATGATTGTGTGTCCTTGCGTGGACTTCATCGTATTTCGAGGTTCTGCGGTGAGTCGGACCACATCGGCATGCGCTTCGGGAGCCGCCTTTGCCAGCATCGTTGCACCTCCAGCCGTGTCGAACCGCTCGCCAGTGGCGAGTCTTCGAGCGTGTTCCGGAGATTCTCCACGGAGACGACCCGAACTTCGTGCCGCCGTTTCCGGGGCAGGTCATGAAGCTACGGGGTCCGAACCACCCGTTCCACTTGGACGGATCTCTCCAGGCCCATGTCGCGTACCGCGCCGGGACGGTCGTAGGACGGGTCGCTTCGGTGGTGAACAGGACACACAACGCCTTCCACGGCGACTCGGTGGGCTTCTTCGGCTTCTACGATTTCACAGACGCCGTCGTCGCGCGGGTGCTGTTGGACCAGGTCCGGGAGGACCTGCGAGCCAGCGGCCTGACGGCAGCCCGGGGCCCCTTCAGCCCGACCCAGAACGACGAGTGTGGGCTCCAGGTGTCGGGCTTCGAACGACCCTACTTCGCGATGCCCTACAATCCGCCCTCGTACGTCGACGTGTACGAGGAGGTCGGGCTCGAACCGGTTCGCGACCTGCTCGCCTACGACCTCGACGCCGGCATGGAGACCGTATTCCATTCCCGGATGGACCGGTTGACCGCGCGGATCCGCAAGCGGATGCCGCTCCAGGTCCGAACCGTGGATCTGAGCCGCTTGAAGGAGGAGGCGGCGCTCGTGTCGCGGCTGTTCAACGAGGCACTCGCCGGTGAGTGGAATTTCATGCCGCTCTCGCCGGAGGCGGCTGAGCAGTTCTCGCACGACCTGCTCGGTCAAATCGACTCCGAGGCGATCCTCATCGCAGAGGTGGGGGGCAAGCCTGTGGGCTTGAGCATAGCCCTGCCCGACCTCAACGAGTTCCTTCATCGAGCGGCCCGGCTTCCGAGGTGGCTCCGGTGGCCGTACCTGGCATGGCTCCTGAAGACCCGCCGCTGCACGAGGGCCCGGTGGGCGGTGTTCGCGGTCGTCCCCGAAATGCGTCAGCGAGGAGGCACGCTGCTGCTCATACACGAGGCTGTGACGCGTGGCACGCAGAGGTACGCGTCGGGGGAGCTCTCCTGGACGCAGGACCACAACGACGACGTCAACAGACTGGCCGTCCAGCTGGGGCTCGAGCCCTCCAAGCGCTACCGCGTCTATGAGACCCAGGTCTGAGGCGAGTCCGGGAATGTCCTGTCATGTGGCCGTATTCGACCTGGACGGGACACTCACCCGCCGCGATACGAGCCTTCCCTACCTGTCAGCCGTCCGCGGGCGGCGGATGACGGGCCTGGGCGTCGCCTCGGCTGCCGGGTGGGCGCTGCCGGACCTGTTCCGCGCAGCCGCATCCGAGAGGTCCGCGGGGGACGCCCGTTTGGGGAGTGTGTACGGTCGGTGGGAGGGCTGCCTTCACCAGCGCGTCGTAGCGCGCTGCCTTGCCGGGGTCACGCGCCAGGCTCTCGAGAAGGCTGCGGAAGCCTTTGCTGAATCCCTCGTGCGAACCGGGCTCAGGCACGATGCGCGGGAGTGGATCGAGGCCCACCGCGCCGCTGGACACCGGATGGTCCTTGCGAGCGCTTCGCTGGAGGTCGTGCTGCCGCCGCTTCTGGCCCGTCTGGGCCTGGACGCCGGTGTCGGTACTCGCCTCGAATTCGTGGACGATGTCGCGACCGGTGCGTTCGCCGGGCTGCCCTGCTGGGGCCTCGAGAAGCTGCGCCGCGTCCAGGAGGTCACGGGCGCGTGGGGTGATATCACCCTCCACGCCTACGGGGACAGCCAGGGGGACGAGCCGCTGCTCCGGTCGGCCCACCACCCCCACAGGGTGCGTTAGCCGATGAGGTATTGGGCATCGAAGCGTCTCGACTACTCGGTGGCCGATTGGCTGTTCGCAGTCACTACGTGCGCACTCCCTGGGCGTTCTGGGCACGCCGAGAGGCTGGAAGCCCAATGGGCGCCCTCGGGTGACGGCATGGCCGGGCTGTCGGTGAGGAGTCTCTTCGACCTCTATCTCGCCGTCCAGGATTGGGAACCGGGCGATCGCATCGTCTTCACGGCAGTGACTGTGGCGGATATGCCACGCATCGCGCGGGAACGGGGCTTCGAGGTGGCAACCGTCGACATCGATCCAAGCTCGACGCAGCCCGACCTGGAGGCGCTGGGCGCCGCCATGAACTCACGAACGCGGGCGGTGGTGTTCACGCATCTCTTCGGCGCTCGGCTAGACGTCTCCCAGGCCGCCGCCCTCGCGAAGCGCCACGGAGCGTCGTTCGTCGAGGACTGTGCCGAGGCCTACGCGGGGCCGGACTGGCGGGGCCATCCCGATTCGGATCTGGCGCTGTTCTCATTCGGGCCGATCAAGACTGCCACGGCGTTGGGGGGTGGACTGGCCCGTGTAGGGGATCCCGGCGTTCTCGGGAGAATGCGGGAGCATGCTGCCTCGTATCCGCTGCAAACCCGCTTCGACTTCTTCTCGCGATGTCTGAAGTACGGTCTTCTCGGCATGGTCGGAATGCCGGTCGTGTTCGGAATAGTCGTCAGGATGCTGGCTCTGCTGGGCGTGGACCACGATGCGCTGCTGCAAAGGCTGACCCGGGGGTTTCCCGGCCCGCGTTTCTTCGACCGCATCCGCCGCCGCCCGGCCGCTCCGCTGCTACGCTTGCTCGCGCGGAGACTGGCGCAGGGCGATGCTCCGGTAGCGATGAGGGTCGCTCCCGCGGAGCGGCTCATCGGCCAGTTGGAGGGAATCCCGGTGCCGGCGGCGCACGCCCGACCTCACTTCCATTGGCTCGTCTCGGTTCTCGTCGATGACCCGGTAGCGATGGTGGATTGCCTGGATCGCGAGGGCTTCAACGCGACGCGGGGGAGGGCTCTCTCCGTGGTCGAGGACGATCCTGCCGTCTCCGGGCCGGGCGCTGAAGAAGCGCGCCGCCTTCTCGATCACCTCGTCTTCCTGCCGTTCTCGCCCCAGATGCCGGGGTCCGTGCTAGATCGCCTGGCGATGCTTGTCCGACGGGAAGTCGAGCGTCAGGGTGACGAGAGGAACGAGGGCTAGCCCTTGGGCGTGCGCAGGTTGCCCGGCCCCATGATGCCCTTCGGATCGAGCGTGTCCTTGACCTGATCGAAAGCCCGTCGGGCCGGCGCAGAGTGGTCGTCATCCATCCACGGCGCGTGCTCGTATCCCACGGCGTGGTGGTGCGACAGGGTCCCCCCGTTCTGGACGAAGGCAGCGAGGCCGGCCGCCTTGATGGCCGAATACTGTGCGTTCATCTCGGCTGGAGTCGAGCCCTCCCTGGCCTGGACCCCCACGGTGAAGTACAGGCACGCCCCCGTGTCATACAGATGGGAGAGGTGACACCCCAGGTAGCCCCTGTTCCCGGTCTCCTTCAGGCTTGCCTCCTGCAGCGCTGTTCGTCCGTCCCGGTACAGATCCCTCACCTTCGACCAGACGGTGGCCGTCTCGAATGCGTCGGCCAGCAGGGCATATTCCATCATGTAATCCCGCAGATACGGTACATCGTAACGGGACTTCTTCCAGGAATTCCCGGGCCCACGGCCCAGGTCGAATGCCCCGTGACGCTTGCAGACGGCCAGGACTTCGTTCCTCACAGGGCGGGCCCGGGCCGTCGGCCCCTCGAAACCGAGTATGACCGCTGCGGGCGTGTGGTAGCCCCTCATCGCGAGGAGCTTCATGACCGGCTTCTCCAGCCACTTCTTTCGCCCCCGAGACGGCGGCTTGGCGGCGAAGATGAGTTCGGTCTCCATCTCGTCGCTCAGGCGCGCTACAGACGGCATGAATCCTGTGGACACGCACTCGTGGAGGGCTTGAACCCCATCCTCGAAGGAGCGGAAGAGGAGCATGCGGTACTCCTCGAACTCCGGTATGGGGTGGACCCGGAGCGTGGCGCTCGTGATCACCCCCAGCGTTCCCTCCGAACCGAGAATGACCCGGTTCCAGTCCGGACCGTGCGATGCGGCCGGGTAGGGACGCGTTTCCATGATCCCAGTCGGGGTGACCATGCGCACCGCCACCACCATGTCCTCGATCTTGCCATAGCTGTTGGAGTGAGAGCCGGCTGAGCGGGTCGCGATCCACCCTCCCAGCGTCGAGTAGACGAACGAGTCCGGATGGTGGCCGAGAGCGAGGCCGTGCTCGGCCAGCGCGTCCTCGATCTGCGGCCCGAACATGCCGGCCTCGAGCTCCACCGTCATCGACTCCCGGTCGACCGACAGCAGGCGGTTCATGCGGCGGAGATCCAGGGTCACCTTGAGCCGATCGCCGGAGTCACGGTGCTCTACCGCGCCGACCACGTTCGTTCCGCCCCCGAAGGGCATCAGCGCCGTCCCATGCCTGTGGCACGCCTCCACCACCGCGACTACCTCTTCGTGGCTTTCCGGATACACCACGATGTCCGGCGCGGTGTCGATACGGTTGGACCGAATTCGCACCAGATCGCGATAGCTGCGCCCGAACGCGTGAGACAGCCGATCATCGTCGTCGGTGCGGACCTGGTCGGCCTTGAGTCTTCCTGCCAGCTCCTGCTCCAATGCGGATCCGGTTCGGCGTTCGGGCAGGCGGATGTCTTCGCGGCCGATCCCGTGGAAGACATCGGTCTTGCCCTCCACGCCGGTGACCCGTCGAATCCATGGCCAGAACGTGGTTCGCCCCGACATGTCGTAATCGATGCCTTCCGGCCCCCATCCCCACCATTTGTGACGATACCTGGCATCGTCGGCCATCGGCTCTCCTCTGCTTGTCGCTCTCTTGGGGGCTAGTCCGCACCCGGGGGCTCGCCGCCGGCCTCCCGGCGAACCGCGGGAACATGGACCCGGGTCAGGTAGTCGGGCCAGGCCACCCGCTTCGGATCGAGGGGGAAGGTCTGACGGTCCTCTGCGGTCAGCGACTGCTCCAGACCTGAGAGGGCGACGGTCTCGAAGCGGAAATGGCGAGTTGTGTAGGGCGCATACGCCCGGGCCAGTATATACGCATGCCTGAGAAACCGGAGTCTCGCCCGGAGGATGCGCACACGCCTTTGCCAGCCCAGGCGGGCGAACACGGCCAGCTGCACCGACACCCATCTCCGGCGCCTCTCCAGCTCTACCCGTATCTGGGCGGAGCCATCGAGTCGCACCTTGGTCGGCTGAATTTCCAATCCCCTGCGGTCGACGAAGGGCGTGCGGGCCAGGGCGCGGTGGCATTCATCGATGAGGACCCCCAACTCGAGGGGATTCGACGCGGAGGTCGCGACCTGGTACACCCGAGGCTCCTGGCCGTCACGGTCCGGGATTGCAGCCAGGACAGCGTTCACAGCCAGGTCACAGGGCACGATGTCCAGTACCGCCTGAGGGTCCCCCGGAAAGAGGTCGAGGACTCCGCGGCCCATGGAGGCAATGATCGGGTCGGCCATCCGCAGGCCGGTGAGCCACCCCGGGGTGGGCTCGTTCATCGAACTGGCCAGGATCGCCGGGCGGACGATGTTCAGTGGCACACGGTCCCGCCGCTCCATCAGAAGCTGCTCCGTGAACGCCTTGGACATCGGGTACGGGTCGGGCCACCCCAGCTTGTTCGCCGCCCTGCGACCCAGGCGGGCGAGCCGCTTGTCCGCGTAGGCGCGACGGAGGCGATCGAGTCGCTCACCGCGTTTGTAGGGGCCCGGGAGGGAAGGGGCGACGGCGAGGTCGTAGTGCCCTTCCTCCGCTTTGTCGCGGATATGCAGGCTGCGTGTGAGGAGGTCCGTAACGGTCGCGGCGGGGTCCGCCCCGCCCGTCGGTGTCCGAGGCGTGTACCCCCTCGGGAGATGTTCCTCGACATGGGTCCCCGAGAGTTTCCCGCACACGTACGCGGTGGACACGTGCGTCAGAGGAATGTCTCCAGCGTCCTTCGCAAGGTCGAGGACGGCGAGGCCTCCCGAGACGTTCACCTGCAGCACCCGATCGAGAGGCTCGTCGAAGGCGGCCAGGCCGCCCACGTGGATGATGGCCGTGAGGCGGCGAGCGAGATCACTCCACGCCTCCTGTGTCAGGCCGAGCCGCGGTGCACCCAGGGCTCCTTGGGCCACCATGACCTTCCGGGGCCACCACTCGTCGAAGTCCGGCCGCTCGAGCCGGAGTCGATCGAACACCGGAGATCGGAAGAGCTCCTGCGCGCGTGCAGTGGCGTCGGCGCGTCCCCGGGCGCGCAGGAAGAGAGTGATCTCGGCGACTTCGGGGAGGCACCGGAGCATCTTCTCCAGAAGCGCTTGCCCCAGGAATCCCGACGCTCCGGTCAGCAGAATCCGTTCATTTCGGTACCGATCGCGGAGCGGTCGTGTGGGTTCTGTCACGATGCCTCTCCAACAGCCTGCGGTTCCCACGTCTCGCTCACCTTGAGTATGGCGATGCCCGCTCCCACGCCGACGAGTCCACCGGCGACCATGTCGATGCCGTAGTGAAATCCGCCGTAGACCGCTCCGATCCCCAGCCCGGCAGCCAGCGTCGCCACGACGATCCCGAGGCGTGGCTGGAACCGAAGGGTCAGCACGGCCTGGCAGGCTGCGAACGCCAGGTGTGAACTGGGGAACGCCGAGCCCCGAGACGACCCACTCTCGAGGATCACGAGCGCGAGCGAGCGCATCGGCCCGGTGGGCACACCGACCGGCGGTCCGAAATACCGCGGGCCCTGAACGGGGAAATAGACGAAGGCAGCATAGCACACCGCTGCCACGGCGCTGATCGCCGCCGCCGAGACCACGAATTCCCGATGGCGGCCGCGCAAGAACAGGATCGCGGGCGGCACGTAGATGATCGGGTAGAAGGTGACGTAGGCGAAGTGCAGGGCTTCGCTGAGCCAGACCGAGGGGAGTCGTCCTGCCAGTTCTGTGGCCGGAGAGCCGAACACCGCCCTCTCCCAGCCGGCTACGATGGGATCTCTGTAGCCTGTCGTGATTCCCTGATTCAGAAGCACTATCTCCCAATACAGGAACGGGAGCGCCAGAAGGGGAATCCAGGACGCGGCGGGCGTGGGTTCTTCCGCCGAGCGGGCCTTTGCGAGGCATGCGCCCGCGATTCCGAGGTGGAAGACCGTCAGCAACGCGTGTCCGAGTCCCCAAGGCCCGGCCAGCAGCGGTAGGGACACCGCGACGAGATACACCCCGACGATGCCGAGGGGGTGCAGGATGAATCTGATCAGCTTGATGCCCCTCCGGATGTGACAGCCCCCAAGGGCGGCACATGGAGGGTGACGCTGCGGAGGCAGGGCATAGGTGGAGTCCTTGAACGTGGGGGTGCGGGAAGATACGGTGCCCGGGCCCGGAAGGCGCAAGCGCGCGTCAGGACCCTGGCGGGTGCTGCGTCCGGGTGCTACTCCATCGACTTCGCCCTCGCGCACCCGATCGAGCGTTCCGATGTCCACGACCGTCACCTTCGCGGGAACCACACCGCCCGACAAGCATGCCGACTCAGGGCCCCGGATGCGCCCGGTCGTCATGGCGGCTGTGGGCGGAGTCCTGCGGTGAGCACCGTCCTGCTCCACGGCTTCACGGGGTCGTCACAGGCCTGGGGTGACGCCCTGATCGACGGCCTGGCTTCCGCCGGAGGACCCCCGTTGCTGATGGATCTCCCCGGTCACGGTCGACATACGGGCGAGACGGACCCGGCCCAGTTCACTCTGTCTCGAGTCTTCGATTCCATTGAGGAGGCCTCGGCTCGGCAGCCTGTCGATCTGGTCGGGTACTCCATGGGGGGGCGACTGGCGCTCGCCTACGCGGTTGCCCATCCGCACCGTGTTCGCAGGTTGGTATTGGAGTCGGCGTCTCCCGGGCTTGCCGACCCGGTCGATCGTGAGCGACGGCGGGCGGCGGACGCGGCCTTGGCGGAGCGAATCGAGGGGGATGGTGTGGAGGCCTTCGTCGACTATTGGGAAGAGCTGCCCCTCTTCGAGAGCCAGGCTGCCCTTCCGGCCCGGGTTCGGGAGACGTCACGGGCCTTGAGACTCCAGAACCACGCCGGCTCGCTTGCCGCCTCTCTCAGGGGGCTGGGGACGGGGAGCCAACCCTCATACTGGGATGCTCTCCCGACGCTGGACGTGCCGATGCTCCTGCTGGTCGGTGCGCACGACTTGAAGTTCACCGAGATCGGTAGGCGGATGTCCGTCTCAGCGCCCCGGTCGCGCCTCGAAGTCGTGGCAGGCGCCGGCCACGCCGTTCATCTCGAGCGGCAGGACGCCTGGTTGTACGCGGTAGCGGGGTGGCTGACGGAGTGAGTGGGGGGCTACTCGCCCACGATGCTCAGGTGGACGACCCGGTCCCGGGGCCGGGTGTCCGAGTCGATCAGCACCACCTGCTGCCATGTCCCGAGAGGAACCCGGCCGTCGACGATGGGCAGGGCCAGACTCGGTCCCACGAGGGAAGCGCGGACATGACTATGTCCGTTGTCATCGTGCCAGGTCTCCTCGTGTTCGTAGCGGGCGTCCTTCGGAGCGACCCCCTCCAAGGCGGCGGACACGTCGTGGTCCACGAGGCCGGGTTCGTACTCGAGAGTGGTGAGGGACGCCGTGGACCCCTGAACCATGAGCGCAGCCTGACCGATTTGGACACCGATCTCGGCGATGGCTGCTTGGAGCTGTCCCGTGAGGTCGACGATGTGGTCGTTTCCTCGCGTGCGGCAACTGAGCGTGCGATGTTCGGCTCTCATGCCTGAGACTAACCCCCTAACCGGCTCGGCGCAGGACTCGGGATACGAGCGCCGCCTGGGCACTTTTGATGCGACGATGGTCGTCGTGGGCGCGATCATCGGAGCGGGGATCTTCCTGAACCCGGCGATCGTCGCCCAGCGGGTCGGTACCACACAGTGGATCCTCATAGCGTGGGCGCTCGGAGGCGGCATCGCGCTGCTGGGAGCATTCTGTTTCGCCGAACTCGGCAGTCGACTCCCCAAGGCGGGCGGGGGTTATGTCTACCTGCGAGATGCGTACGGACCTCTCCCGGGCTTCCTCTACGGGTGGACGCAGCTTCTGGTCATCAACACGGGTGGCATCGCGGCGGTCGCGATCACCTTCGCAAGCTATACGGTGGATGCAGCGGGCGTCGGCGACGTCTGGGTCAAGCCCTTGGCTGTTACCGCGATCGTGCTCCTGTCAGGTGTCAACGCCGCAGGTGTGCGCTTTGGCGTCTGGATTCAGAACGTGTTCACGCTGCTCAAGCTCGCCGCGCTCGCCATGCTCGTGGGGGCCGGTGTGTGGCTCTGGGCCGGGCATCGAGTCCCGGTGCCTGCCGACCTGACCACCGTCGCACCGGCCTCCTCGCCCGTGCTTGCGCTGGGGACTGCGCTGGTCGCCGTTCTCTTCGCCTACGGGGGATGGCAGTTCGCGAACAACATCGCTGAAGAGATCACCGAGCCGGAGAGGAGAATCCCGCGCGCCCTGATCGTAGGGGTCGCGATCGTGGTGCTCGTGTACGTGTTGGCGAACGTTGCCTACGTGGTGGCACTGGGTCCCGCCGGGCTCGCCCGGAGCAACGCTCCGGCAGCCGAGGCACTCCGCATCGCGTTCGGAGACATCGGTGGGCTCGCCATCGCTGTGGGGGTCGCGTTCTCGACCTTCGGGATCCTGAACATCTTCATTCTCGCCGCGCCGAGGATCTATCAGGCGATGGCCGCGGACGGTCTCTTCTTCGAGTCGGTAGCCCGCCTGAACCCGCGCACGCGGACACCCACCGTGGGCATATGGATCCAGGCGGTCTGGGCGGTGGTTTCCGGCACCTTCGCACAGCTCCTCGACTGGGTGGTGTTCGGAGACTGGATCTTCTTCGGACTCATCGTGACGACGGTGTTCGCCTTCCGGATCAGGGGTGACGGGCCCGCGCCCTTCTCAGTGCCCGCGTACCCTCTCCTCCCTGGTCTCTTCGTGGCCGCTGCGGGCTTCGTGGTGTTGAGTTCGGTGGTGTCCAACCCGCTCAACGCCCTCTACGGGACTCTGCTCATCCTTGCCGGTGTGCCAGCGTTCCTGTTTTGGAGCTCCCGCCGGGTGGCGTAACCGCGAGCGGCCCATCCTCCAGAGACGGAGACGGATCAAACGGGGCGTGGCTGTGTTTATAATTGAGAAGTCCAATCGTCCTGCTCCGATTCCTGACTCTCACCCAAGATCGGGTTGATCGATGGGCAAGACCCTTGCTGAGTTGCTGCGCCGAAAGACCCTGCAGGTGCTGGGGATCTACTTGGCTGCGGCCTGGGGTCTTCTGGAGTTCACCGACTGGGCGGTACAGCGCTTCGAACTCGATGCCCCTTTGGTCACAGTCGTGCTCACCGGGCTCGCGCTGCTGCTGCCGGTTGTCGTGTGGGGTGCATGGCGCATCGCGGGTCAGGCGCCGCCCTCCGTGGAACACGAACCTCCGCCTCGCTCGGTCGCCGTCCTGCCCTTTGTCACACTGGGAAACGGTGCGGAAACCGAATACCTCGGCTTTGGACTCGCCGACCACATCCTCAACGACCTTACCAAGATCGGTGACCTCCGAGTGGTGGCGCGCACCTCCTCGTTCGCGCACGGTGGGAAGGAGGAGGACGTGCGGGTGATGGGTAGGCGCCTGGGTGCCGGCGCGATCTTGGAGGGCACCGTGCAGCGATCGGGCGACCGCCTGCGCGTGACGACCCAGCTGGTCAGTGCGCGGGACGGATATCATCTGTGGTCCGAGCGCTACGAGCGAAAGATGGAGGACGTGTTCGCCATTCAGGACGACATCGCCCGCCAGGTGGCGCGCGTCCTCGACGTGCTTCTCCACAAGGAGGTAGAGCAGGCCGTCGGCAAGGTTCACACCCGCGTGGTCGGGGCCTACGAGGCCTACGTGAGAGGCAGGCAGTTCTTCCTCCAAACCCGGAGGAAGAGCTTGGAGTACGCCCGTGACATGTTCCTGAAGGCGATCGCGTTGGACGAAGACTTCGCGCTCGCGCACGCTGCCGTCGCGGACGTGGCTGCGATGCTCTACACCTACTATCCCGCGGTGCAGGCGGACCTCCCCGGCGCCGCGCTGTCAGCCCGGCGCGCGTTGGAGCTGGACCCCGGCCTTGCAGAGGCGCACTCGGCGAACGGAGCGGTCCTGTTTGCGATGGGGAAGCTGTCGGAGGCCGAGGGAGCATTTGCGAGGGCCATCGAGCTGGACCCCAGAAACTTCGATGCACGGTACTTCCATGCGAGGGCGTGCTTCCAGCAGGGACGCTTCGAGGAGGCAGCCGAACTGTTCCGTTCGGCGTCGAACGTCCAGGAAGACTATCAGGCTTCCTTCTTCGTCGCCCAGTCGCTCGAAGGAGCCGGTCACCATGACGAGGCCCTCGTCGAATACGCAGCCGCGGAGGAGGTCGCCCGACGGCACATGGATCTCAACCCCGATGATCCCCGGGCCGCGACCATGCTGGCGGTTTCCCTCTGTCGCCTCGGGCGCCAGCCGGAGGGCCTGCAGTGGGCCGAGCGTGCCCTCACGATCGACAGGGAAGATGCAGGGGTCCGCTACAACGCGGCGTGCCTCTTCGCGCTGGCGGGCGAACATCGACGGGCGATAGACTGTCTGGAAGAGGCGGTGGCGGTGGGCTTCGGCAACCGTGAATGGCTCAAGCACGACCCGGATCTGGATGGACTTCGGGGCGACCCCACGTTCGAAAGGCTGGTGGACGCGCTTTGACGAAAAGGATCTTTGTCTCCTCCCTTCTCATCACGGCGGTTCGCTTCGCCCTCGTGCCCGCAGCCTTCGCGCAGGCCCCCCCTCTCGGTCCCCTGACGTTCGAGGAGGGAGCCCCGCTTCAGAGGATGGGGTACACGCCCATGCTCGAGATCGCCGACCCGGTCGGGCGCGGTGCCGCGAGAATGGATTGGTGGATCGGGTTCTCGAACGTCTTCGAACGAGACTCGTCGGACGTGCATGACGTCTATCTCGATCTGGAGAGGCTGATCGTGACGGCAACGGTCAGGTACGGCTTGGGCGATGACCTCGAGGTCGGAGGGCGCGTCACCTGGGAGAACACGGGTGGCGGATTCTTGGATCGGTTCATGGTGGACTTCCACGACGGACTCGCCCTCGGCAGCAGGCGGCGGGGCGAATACCCCTACGGCGACTATCGCGTGACGGTGCACGACGACGAGGGCCGCCTGCGGATCGACATTCCGGCGCGGGCGTTTGCCGCGGAGGATGTCCGGTTCTTCGCCAAGTGGAAGGTCTACGGAGCCGACGACGGAAGCAGCCTGGTCAGCCTGAGGGCCGTCACGAGAGTCCCCGTGCGGCAAGACCAGCTCGGTGACGAGCGAACGGACGGCTCACTCACCGTCCTTGGCCGTACTGCCTGGGGGAACTGGCATCTCCATGGAGGCGTGGGCGTGCTCACCGTGCGATCGTCGCCCGAGCTGGACGACCTCATGCGGAGTGGCACGTGGTTCTTCTATGCCGGGGTCGAGTATCCGTTCAACGACCGTCTCTCGGGCGTCATCGAGTACGTCGAATCGAAGCCGATCATGCTCGACGTGGGCGATAGCGACGTCGACGGCGCCATCACGAATGCCGTGTTCGGAGTGGTCGGTCGGATGGCGAAGGGTTGGAAGTGGGAGATCTCACTGCAGGAGGATCTGCCACCCCGCGGGCCTTCTCTCGACTTCCAGTTCCACTTGGCGCTCAGCAAGACCTGGTAAGACCTCGGGCCGACCCGCCCATGGGAAGGAGTCGTCCTTCCCATGGTGGCCTTAATCTCCGGAAGGTTTCTCCTACCACACCGGCACGAGCAGCGCTCCGGTGAAGAGGAAGTCGTGCTGCGTCTTGTCCCAATAGCTGGAGATCAGATCCCGGGCCTGGACGTCTAGCGTGATGTTCCGCCACACGCGTGCTGTGACACCTGCCCCAGCGTCGACTCCCCAGGTGAATCCGTCGTTCGGGAGCAGCGCCTCTGCGTCATTGGCCGTGGTCGGATCCCCGAAACCGTAGAACTTCCCGCCTCCGCCCACCGCCACGTAGGGCTGGGCCCCCCATACCCGCACGCGGGTGGGGAGGACGACGTGGACGCTCGTGACGGTCATCGCGTAGGGAACGTCGAGCCAGACTGTCGAAATGTAGGGTGCATTGAAGAACACCCGGGGAACGACGACCGAATGGCTGACCAGCATCCACCCTCCGAACACACGGGCGATCTCCCCGCGGACCAGGAGCCCAGAATCGCCGAGCTTCAACTCGACGCCGCCCCCGATCGCGAGTGACCGACCCAGCGATCCGGTGGTCCACTCCGTTGGCCCATCGCCGGCGAAATTCTCGAACTGCTCGTAGAAGTAGGGATCGGGCGCCAGCAGGCCTACCCGCGGATAGAGCGAGACCGTGGTCTGTGCAGACCCTGCGGGGGGGTGAAGCGCGACTGCGGCGGCCGCGAGAGTGATCACTGAGAGGCGTGTCATGAGCCCGTTGATGTCGATAAACCCTTGGGATATGGTTATTTCGAAGCTATACCGTCGGGGTAGGCCAATGGAAGTGCCACACCTCTCCAAGGCTCGGTCCCAGGTCGCCAGAGCGCGAACCGGAAGCTACGTAGGGCGGCATCAGGAACAATACGTATCTGACCCTAGCGCCTAACCATAATCATTAGTACCATTAGTCACACATTGAGATGCAAATTGCCGATCATAGCGCTATGGCATCAATCCGGAGCCACTATCCCGGAGAGTTCTGTGATCAGACATTCTCTCAGGAAGAGCATTGAATCGGAGGGGAAGGATGCAGACGAAGAGTTGGACTTTTCTGATCGTGGCTGCACTTGCGGTGACGGCATGCGAGGGTCCAGCAGGCCCAGCAGGCCCGGCAGGACAGGATGGCGCTGCCGGAACTGCCGGAGCGACAGGTCCTCAGGGCCCAGCGGGTCCCGAGGGTCCAGCCGGACAGGACGCGAACGAGAACTGCACGCAGTGTCACGTGAACGACATTTCGCTCTACGCCAAGCAGCAGCAGCTGGCGTTCGCCGCGCATGGTCCGGGTCAGTATATCCGGGACAGCGGTGAGTGCGCCGTGTGCCACACGCACCAGGGCTTCCTCGAGAGGATGGACACTGGTGAGTGGGCTTACTCTGCCGGTAGAGTCGACGACGCGGCTCCGATGAACTGCCGGACCTGTCACATGATCCACACCACATTCACGGCTGCGGACTACGCCTTCACGGCGGACCAGCCGGTTCAGTTCCGCGTGGCAGATGTGACGTACGACTTCTCGGTGGACACCGAGAATGCCAACAACAACTCGAACCTGTGCGCCCAGTGCCACCAGTCGCGTCTGCGCGACGGTCAGATGGCCGTCATCGACGGACCGGATGTGACCTTCACCTCGACGCACTACGGGCCGCACGGCAGCACGCAGGGCGACATGGCCGCCGGAATCGGCTTCTATGATTTCGAGGGTACGAATGATGGCGGTGCCCACGCTCACCAGACTGACGCCCGCACCTCTGGCTGCACGACGTGTCATATGGCCGACGGAAGCCTGTATGCGGGTGGTCACACATTCGACATGGGTAACAACACCACCGGCTGCGAGGTTTGCCATACGGACGTCGAGGACTTCGATAAGTTCGGGGGCCAGACGGCGGTGCAGGGGATGCTCGATGAGTTGGGCGTTCTCCTCGAGGCGTCTGGCGCAGCTCACTACGACGCTGTCGACGGAGAGTGGCATCCGGTTCCCGGAACGTATCCGGCGAACACCGTAGCTGCCCTTTGGAACTTCTTCGGCGTGATCAACGACGGAAGCCTCGGCGTTCACAACCCGCCGTACATCAAGGGCCTCCTTCGCGGGTCGATCGATGCGATGACTCCGTGATCAGCACTGCATGATCAGCTGACGCCGGCCCCTGGGCTGGTGGCTGTGTCGAGGGCGCCGTCTCCGGATCCGGAGGCGGCGCCCTCTTCGTTGTTGGCTGTGGAAACACCCCTCGAAAGGGCCATTTTCGCTGGTACGTTTGTACGATAGCGTCCTCCGACCGCTCTACGTACCATTCTGTACAAGCGTCGGTGTGTGCTCTCTCGCACCCTCCCCGTAGGCTTGAAGGCCGACCATCGACTGCTCTTCCAACACCCGAAGCAGGGTGCGTGCATTCGTGAAGGGAGGACGACCTATGGTACGCCGAAGTTGGACGCTACTGATCGTGGCCGCGTTGGCGTTGACGGCCTGTGAGGGCCCAGCCGGTCCAGCCGGACAGGATGGAGCCGATGGAGCGGCTGGAGCTACTGGAGCGACAGGTCCGGAAGGGCCCATCGGGCCCGTCGGGCCTGAGGGACCCGCGGGGCAGGACGCCAACGAGAACTGCACACAGTGCCACACGGACGATACGGACCTCTTGGCCCGGCAGGTACAGTATTCGGCATCCACCCACCGGTTGGGTGGTAACTTCGAGCGTGGTGGCAGCGCGAGCTGCGCTGCGTGTCATGCGCATGAGGGCTTCGTCGAGCGTATTGCAGCCGGTACCACCGCGCCTGCAGCCGGAATCGAGAATCCGTCGCCGATCAACTGCAGAACCTGCCACCAGATACACTCCACCTACACTGACGCCGACTACGCGTTGACCGCTACGGATCCCGTGGTGCTGTTCAACACTAGTGATGGAACGGTCGATTACGGTGCTGGTGGCGGCAATCTGTGCGCCCAGTGCCACCAGGGTCGGGCGCTCAGCGTGGAGCCCGTCATCGGTGGCGATGACGTAGTGATCACCTCATCGATGACGCGGTACGGTTACCATCACGGACCTCAAGCCCAGGTGATCGGGGGCGTGGGTGCGTTCGAGTTTACGGGAGACGAGACGATAGCCGGAGGACCCGGTACCCATGGGGACCCGGCTTCCAACGAGGGCTCCTGCGCGACGTGCCACATGGCCTCGGCCTATGGCAGTCAGGCGGGCGGCCACACGTGGAACATGCGGTATATGTACCATGGTGGCATGACCGACAACACAGCCGGGTGCGAATCGGCAGGTTGCCACTCGAGCGTGGACGACTTCCACGTCTTGGGTGATGTCCCTGCGGTCGTCGAAGCTCTGTTGGCGGAGATCGACGTCGAACTCATTCGCCTCGGGTTCAAGCTTGCGGATTCCCACTACGCGATCCCTGGAACCTACTCGGCGGATCTCGCTGCCGCGTTCGTGAACTGGCAGATGTTCGAAGAAGACCGCAGCATGGGCCTTCACAACCCGACCTACGCCAAGGCGGTTCTCAGGAACACGCTGCAGATGCTGCTGACCATGTAGGAGCCGATCCCCGCCGGCTTCGGCCGGTAGGGGCTGGCAGGATCGGGCACCCGCACCGGGGCTACCCGGGGCGGGTGCCCGCACGTCCGGGGTGGAGTATTGTGGGTCTGCCCCGCTCCCATTCCACCGCCCACGCCGACGAGTATGCTTCACACCTGCCCGACCATTGCGATCCTGGTGCTCCTCCTGGCCGGGTGCTCGATGGAGCCCGGACCCGACCCGGACAACGTTGCCGACGACGTGCGGACTGCGGTCACCGCATTGACCACCGCCATGAACGCGCATGACGCCGACGCGGTCATGGCCTTCTACTCTGACGATCCGGACTTCGTCTACCTCGGTTGTACCGGCTTCATCTTGGGCGGCCCCAACTTCAAGCAGATCGTCTCGGGGTACTACTCTGCGCGGGTCGATGTCGTGTTCCAGCAGGACGTGGTGAGTGTGCGAGTCCTGGGCTCGGATGCCGCTGTGGTCAGTCTACGCGGCGCATCGACAGAATCGCCGGCCCTCTTCACCACGCAGACGTGGGTGCGCAGTCAGGAGGGTTGGAAGGTCGCCGGCGTGCACGAGTCTTGGCCGGGGTGCCCGGAACCGCAGGATCCGCACCCCTTCACCGCGCCCTCCGATTCGTCCGAGCTGATCCTACCCGGGTCTCCGTAGGGCTGCGGGTTGGGCTTGAGAGGCATGCTGCGCCCTACCGACAGCCCGGACGGTCCGACCGCCCGGAGCGAGTTGCTTTGGCAGGGCCTCCTGGCCTTGGTGGCGGGCGCCCTCTTCGTCCGCTCGGTCACATACGGATGGGTCTTCGACGACTCGATGGAGATCGTCAGGAACACATACGTGCACACCCTGTCCCGTTTCGGCGATCTGGTCACGACGACCACTTGGACCGGCAGTGGGATGGAGACCTATCTATACCGCCCGCTTACGATGGCGACGTACGCAGCCAACTACGTGGTGTCGGGTCTCGACCCCTGGAGCTATCACCTCGCCAACGTAGTCCTCCACTCCGTCGTCACGGTCCTGGTCTTCCGATTGGGCCGCCTGTGGGGCCTGTCGGCGCTGGCTGCCGGGATCGGAGCCCTCCTGTTCGCGGTCCACCCCGTGCACGTAGAGGTCGTCGCGAACGTGGTGGGCCGGCGCGACCTCCTCGCGACTCTGTTCGCCGTCTCTGCTGCGCTCACCCATCGGACCGCACTGCAGGCGGGCAGGGGCAGGCTCATCGCTGCTCCCCTTCTGCTGGCCGGGGCGATGCTGTCCAAGGAGGTGGGAGCCGTCGGACTGATACTGGTTGCGGCTCAGGACGCCTACCTCGAGGATGACCTCTCCGCATTCTTCAGACGGCCGAGGGTCCGAGTACTGTATGCGTCGCACCTTTCGGTCCTGATTCTGTTCCTGGTCCTGAGGGCGACGGCTGTGGGTGGGCTCGGTGTGGCGGAGACGTTCTACTGGGACAATCCGCTGGTGGCGGTGGGACCGTGGTCCGCAGTCGCCACGGCCGTTGCGGTGGTGGGGAAGGGCCTCGCGCTGCTCGTGCTGCCAATCACGCTTTCGCCGGACTACTCCTTCAACGCCATTCCCGTGGTGGTCTCGCCCCTGGACCTCCGACTTCTCACCACGGTCCTGGTCCTCGGCGTCTTGGCTTGGGGTGTCACCTCGACGCGACTCCGCCGCACGGCCGCCACGCTGGCGGTTGCATGGTACGGGGTCGCGCTGCTGCCCACTTCCAACCTCGCCCTGCCCGTCGGGACGATTTTCGGAGAGCGCCTGCTCTACCTTCCGAGCGTCTCGTTCTGCCTCGCTGCCGGAGCCGCGGTGGCCGCGCTGGCGGCACGGCGGATGGTTCTGGCAGGGGTCATCGCGATCGTTCTCCTGAGCGGGTTCAGCATCCAGACCGTCCGCTACACGGCCGCCTGGACGGACGACCTCACACTGTTCCGATGGGCTGCCCGGGCAGTTCCAACGTCCACGAAGGCTCACCACAAACTGGGGGAGGAACTCCTACGGGCGGGCCAAATCGGTCCTGGGCTCGCTGCCCTGGATCACGCCCTCGCCGTGGCTCCAGACAACGAATTCGCGGCCATCACCCTGGCTCAGGCACGTCGATTGGTAGCTGACCGTTACGGCGACTTCGACCCTGCCCGACCGGATGCCCGGGGTACACCTGACGATCCTCGCGTCTTCTACGTGTTGGGCCAGCAGCGCCGGGAGAGAGGGGACATCGCGGGGGCGGTCCGCCTGTGGAAGGCTGCCCTGGCGTTGGACTCCGCTCATGCAGGCAGTCTGGCCGATCTGGGTTCAGTGGCGCTGGTTCAGTCAGACACGATACCGGCTCAGGACTACTTCGAGCGCGCTGTTCGTGCAGACCCGAGCCTCGCGAGTGCCTGGTTCAACCTGGCCCAGATCCACCTTGCCCAAGGCCGTTCGGACCACGCGGCTCGTGCGCTGCAGAGCTTCGTGCAGACAGCGGGCCCACGCTACGTCGAGCAGGTAGCGTGGGCCCGCAGGGCCCTGCTGAATCTGGGACGCCGCTAGTCGGGCTCTCCCGGCTACACGATCCTCCGCGCGACGGGATCCCAGCGCACCTTCCGTTCCTCGCGGTAGGCCCGGGTGGCCATGTGACAGGTGATGGCCTCTTCGAATCCGCGCTCGATGCCGCAGCTCGTCTCCGCGTTTCCCCGGATCGCATCGATCCACTCCTTGATGTGGAGGTGATACGAGTTCACCATCTTGCCGTCCCGGTAGGTGTACAGGAGGCCGCGCTGGGCGAAATACGCCGCCGTGGCCGAAGTCACGGCATCAACCCCCGAAGAACGCGGGTTGTAGGAGAACATGGGCCGGTTCGGATCGATGATGTCCTCCGCGATCTTGTCGCTGTATCGGGTCGAGTACTGATCGGCCGTGATGTTGAGCGTCTCTCCCACCTGCATCGTGGCGTCGTGCCCCATGAAGACCTGCCCCCGGTAGAGGCTGTTCGCCAGGGTGGAGCTGTACATCAGGGTCAGGTCGCGATCCGGGTACTCGCAGACGGCCTGCCATACGTCGGGGACCTCACGGCCATCCTTGAAGTAGTAGATGCCGCCGGATGACACCGCGGTCTCCGGGATGCCCAGGTGCAGGACCTGGTTCACCGCGTCGAACTCGTGCGAGAGCAGGTCGCCCGAGAGGCCGGTCCCGTAATCCCACCAACAGCGCCAACGGAAGAAGCGTTCGGGACTGAAGGGGACCTTGTTCTCGGAGGGCTCCTGGAACTGCTCCCAATCGATGGTCTGAGCGTTGCCGCGCTCGTCCATGCCGTACACCCAGGCTCCCCAGGGCGCGTTCCGGTTCGTGGTGACCTCCACCAGGGACACATGGCCGAGGATGCCCGCTTCCACCACTTCGCGCGCCTTGATATGGCTCTCGGACTGTCGCTGTTGGTGCCCCACCTGGAAGGTGATATCGGAGTTGGTGACCGCATCGTACATCTGATGCGCCTCCTCCTCCGTGCGGGTCATGGCCTTCTCCACATACACGTGCTTACCGGCGGCCACGGCGTCCAGGGCGATGCGGGTATGCCAATGGTCGGGTGTCGCGATCACCACCGCGTCGATATCGCTCTCGAGGAGTTCGGTATACCGCCCGTAGCGGGTGGCCGCGCCCGCGGTGGATCCACCAGGTCCACGGGTGTTCCCGGCCGCAGCGATGGCCCGCTCGGCCCTGACGTCGAACAGGTCGCACACCGAGACGATCTGGACGTTCATGTCCTCCTGGCTCATGAACACTTCCAGGGCCTTGTTGGCCGGGTTGTTGCGCGTGTTCTCCGCCTCCATCTCCATCCAGTCCGGATGGGCGAAACCCAGGCAGCGGCCTAAGGACTCGCCCTCGCCGCCGAAGCCCACCATGCCCACCCGGACGCGGTCTCCCGGCGGGTTGGAGACGGCGCTCCGGATGACGGCGGGCGCGCCGTCACCGATGCCTAGTTCCGACATGATGGCTTCGCGCTTCGCGTCGTCCGCGAGCTTCTTCTGGTACCAACCGACGAAGAAGACGCCGAGGACGGGAAGAGAGGCCAGCGCCTTGAGGAGATCGCGACGTCCGATGTCGGCGGGCTCGACGGGATCCGAGTCCTTCCTGATGTCGTCGTTCATCGTCCTTCCTCCGTGGCCAGGTCAGCTGGCAGTGGCGCGCGCCGCTTCATGCGAATGAGACGGTCCAGTCCGATGCGGTGGCTCGTGGGCAGGGTGAAGATCACCAGCAGGGCGCCGATCTCGACGAGGACCTTGTTGACGAAGAGATAGCTCCCCTCGGTGGGCACCACGTATTCGAGGCCAGGGAAGGGCGGGGCTGCCAGGTAGTACAGGACCAGGAGCGCGATGCCCGAGGCGGCCGCGACGCGAACGAGGCTGCCCAGCACGAGGGCCAGTCCGATCGCCACGAGGCCCCATTGGTTCGCAGTGTCCACGGCCGAGAGTGTCCCGGGATTCGTGGCCAGGTCCTTGAAGAAGCCGGAGAACCATCCCTGGGATGCTTGCAGATATCCTGCCGAAGTCCAGAGCGGATTCGTCAGCTTGGCCACTCCTTCGTAGAGGAAGTGCCAGCCGACGAGCATCCGAAGCGCGACGAGGGCGGTCAGTTGGGAGTTCCCGTATGCCGGGAAGCTGCCTGGTGAAGTTCGTTGCATGGTTCTCCAGCCTTCAGTGCTGCGGGGGTGAAATGCTCCGCCAGCGCTTGGATTCGTGCCGCGATCCTCGTGAATCCAAGAGCAGACAAGCGCAGTCGGGTAGTCCGTCGATCAGGTGCAGGGCGCGGGAGGGAGACATCAAGAACGCCGCCGTCGCGAGTGCGTCGGCGATCATCGTGGTCGGGGCGTGGACCGTAGCGCTCGCGATGCGCACGGGAGATCTGCCGGATCGCCCTTCGACGATGTGATGGGAGGATCGGTCTTCGTTGAAGTAATTCTCGTAGCCTCCTGAGGTCGCGAGGGCGCCCCCACGGAGCTCAGCCGTCGCAGGATACGGCCCGCGCTTGTCCGGGTCCTGCACCCCGATGCGCCATGGAAGCCCGTCGTCGCGAAGGCCGGAGGCCCGGATGTCTCCGCCGCCGTCGATGAGCCAGCGATCGATGCCAAACCGGGAGAGGACGGCGGCCATGCGATCGACGATGTAGCCCTTGGCGATCCCGTCGAGGGTGACGCCCATCCCGGACTTCCCCATGTGGATCCGCCGGCCGTCCAAGCTGAGGGCACTCATGTCCACCAGAGCGAGAATCTCCGGCGTGGCCACGCGACCCGTCTCCTTCAATACGTCGACGAGGGGTTGGACGGTGACATCGAAGGCACCTCCGCTGAGCCGGTGGAGTCGACGGGCTTCGGTCAGCACCTGCGTGAGTTCCGGGGGGGCGTCACCGAGGCTCCCTTGGGCATTCAGGGTCGACACTGCGGAACTTCCAGCGTGCCGATTGAGCAGGAGAACGAGCCGATCCATTTCGGCGAACGCCCGGCCGATCGCGTCCTCGGCGGCGTGTCGTGACCGCGCCAGGGCGGTGATGGATACGCGGGTCTCCATCGCGGGCCGGGATGCCGTGACACGGAAGCCATCTGTCCCAGCCCGACGCACCTCGTCAGGGGCCGGCGCAGCCCCGACACGTTCAAAGCCGAGCTCGGCCAGGGTCGCCTCGAGGCGACCCTCATGTGAGTGCTTCCCGAACTGTACGGACATCGCCCCGTCCCGCCCTCGACGGATACACGTCGAGCCGTGAGCGCAGCCGCCGGCGGGAACCCGCCGTCACCGTTGGCGACCTGTGGATGGATCTCTTCGGATCAACCGCTTCGAGGAAAATCGCGCACCCGGGCCGGGGTGACAACCGCGACGTCATCCCGTTTCACGTCGGGTTGGTCCGGGGCGGCTCTCGGCGGGTCCGGCTCAACAAGTCTGCGGCCTCATCTGTCCCTACAGGGAAAGGTTCCCTGGCCCGATTGTCATTGAACCGGCCGCCGCGGGAAGGCACCGCAGTGTCTTCCTCCCTCCCGGCGGTCACCTTCGCACCTCAAGGCAGGACGCACTGAACATGCGACGTACTGGTTTCTTGGCCACCCTGTTGGCCCTCGTCATCGGAGCTCCGACGCTTTCGGCACAGCTGTCCGAGCCCCTCTCCGAATCCCAGATGGAGTCGTTCCGTTGGCGCTCGCTCGGACCCACGAACATGATGGGCCGGGTCACGGACGTTGAGGGGATCCCGAGCCCTTCCAAGACCTTCTACGTGGCTGCCGCCGCGGGTGGTATCTGGAAGACCTCCAACAACGGGACTTCATTCCAGCTCGTGTGGAGTGGCGATCCAGACCGAAGCGTCGTGTCGATGGGCGACCTCGCGATCTCTCCCTCCAATCCGGAGATCGTCTGGGCCGGGACCGGTGAAGGAAATTCCAGGAATTCGATTTCGCCGGGCGGGGGTATCTACAAGTCGGTCGATGGTGGAGAGACGTGGGAATTCAAGGGTCTGGGAGACGCGCAGGTGATCGCACGCGTCGTGGTGCACCCGACCGACCCCGATGTGGTCTACGCTGCGGTACTCGGCCATATCTGGGACTCGAACTCACAGCGGGGCTTGTACCGCACCCAGGACGGCGGCGAGAGCTGGGAGGTCGTGAAGTTCATCAGCGACAAGGCAGGCTTCGTCGACGTCGTCCTGCACCCGCATCACCCTGAGCGACTGTTCGCTGCCGCATGGGAGCGCCAGCGGGGTCCCTACTTCCTGCAGAGCGGCGGGCCCGGAAGTGGCCTGTGGCGTTCGGACGATGGTGGCGACAGCTGGACGGAAGTGGTCGGCAACGGATTCCCAACCGCCGAGAAGGGCCGAATCGGCCTGGCGATCAGCCAGTCGAATCCGCACACGATGTACGCCATGGTCGAGGCGCGCGGGGAGGGTGAGGAAGATGGATTCGACGGCAATGGTCTCTATCGATCGACCGACGGCGGCGAGATGTGGGAGAAGATGAACGACGTGAACACCAGGCCGTTCTACTACTCCCAGGTCCGGGTCGATCCGATGGATGAGAACCGCGTCTACTTCTCCTCGACTCCGGTGCAGGTGTCTACGGATGGGGGTGAGACGTACGGCACGACGACCAACTCCGTCCATGTGGACCACCATGCGATGTGGATCGATCCGAACGACCCCGAGCGCATGATCGTGGGGAACGATGGCGGGGTGGCGGTGACGTTCGACAAGGGCGGTAACTGGCTCGTGCCGAACATCATTGCACTTGGGCAGTTCTATGATGCCAGCTACAACATGGATATGCCGTATCGGGTGTGCGGCGGACTCCAGGACAACGGGACCTGGTGCGCCCCGAGTCGGGTTGCCCGGGGTCAGATGAACAGGTACCACTGGGCGACCATCAGCGGCGGCGACGGCTTCGTGACTGCTCAGGATCCCGAGGATCCGGACATCGTCTGGTCCGAGTCGCAGGGTGGCAACATGGGCCGGTCGAACCTGGCAACCGGGGAGCGCACGAGCCTCACGAAGCCGGACTGGGAGGACGTGTGGACACCCTACCAGGACACGATCGTCATGCTGATGGAGGAGGGCGCGGGCGAAGACGACGAGCGCATTGTCAGCTTGCGGCAGCGGGCGACTGCCGACTCGGCCGCCTACACGATGCGTTGGAACTGGAACACGCCCTTCTTCCAGTCCGTGCACGACAGGAGTTGGTTCTACGCGGCCGGCAACATGGTCGTGAAGAGCACCGACTGGGGAGACGATCTCAAGCCCATCTCCGGGGATCTCTCCTACAACGACCTGGAGAAGATCACCATCAGCTTGGAGACGACGGGAGGGATTACCCCGGACGCCACCGGTGCGGAGACCTACGGGACTGTCGTCGCCCTCGACGAGTCACCGCTTCGGCAGGGCTGGCTCTATGCGGGCACGGATGACGGCCGCCTCTGGATGACGAAGGATGACGGAGGCAGTTGGATGGAGCTCACCGATCGGCTCACGGGTGTGCCGGCGGGCGGCTACATCAGCCGGGTGAAGGCCTCTGCCCACGTGGAGGACCGGTTCTATGTCACCGTGGATCACCATCGCACGAACGATCTCGATCCGTACGTTCTGGTCACTGACGACGACGGTGGCAGCTTCCGCTCCATCGTGGAAGGACTGCCCACGGGCGGGGCCGATTTCGTCCACGTGATCGAGGAAGACCCGCACAACCCCGAGCTGCTGTTCGTGGGGACTGACGTGGGCGCCTACGTCTCGACGAACCGCGGGGAAAGTTGGCAGCGCTTCATGCATGGGCTGCCCGTGGTGCCGGTGCATGACCTCGAAGTACACCCCCGGGACCGCGAACTCATCGCTGCCACGCACGGACGGGCCATCTGGATCGTCGGCATTGCCGCACTCGAAGGCTTCACCGACAACGTGGTAGCCGAAGGCGCCGCGCTCTTCGAGCCTGCGCCAGCCTTCCAGTTTGGACAGGCAGCTCGCGGCGGAGAGGACAATGGCCAGATGTGGTGGGGCCGTCCGACTCCCGGCACGGGTACCCAGTTCAGCTATTACATAGGCGAAGAAATGGCTGCGGAACTTGCCGAAGCCGCCGAAGCAGAGGCAGCAGAGGCAGCCGCCGAAGCGGGGGAAGCGGGGGAAGCGGGGGAAGCGGAGGAAGCTGAGGAAGCCGCCGAAGCTGAGGAAGCCGCCGAAGCCGAGGAAGTCGCCGAAGTCGCCGAAGCCGCCGAAGCCGAGGAAGGCGCCGAAGCAGAGGCAGCCGACGAGGGTGAGACGGAAGCTCAGGCCCCGTCGGCCGCCGGTCGGCCGGGAGCGGGTGGCCGCCCGGGTGGGCGCGGCATGGGTGCGAGAGGGCCACAGGTCCAGTTCACGATCACGGGACCGGACGGCGAGTCTTTCGGCTCGGTCTCTGGGCCGGCATCAGCGGGGCTGCACAGCGTGAGCTGGAACATGCGAGGAGAAGCCCCGGCGGCTGAAGAGCCGGGGCCCTATGAGGAGCAGCAGTCGGCCATCATCGCCGCCCGTGCGGTCGTGGTCCGTGACTCACTCCTCGAAGAAGGCTGGTCCGAGATGTTCCTCACCCGCATGGTGGGTGCCCTCACCGGTGAGACGAGCCGGGGGCAGCTCATGACGATGTTCGGCGGTGGTGGGGGTGGATTCGGACGTGATCCTGAAGCATTCAACGAGCGGCCGGGCGAGAACATGTCGGGTGGTGGCGGTGGCTTCAACTTCGGTCAGATGCGCACGCTGGCGAGCCTCATCATGCCGGGTGCGGGGCTCAGTTCGCTCTTCCGCCGCTTCGGCGGCGGGCGGGGTGGGGGCGAGGCGCCTCTCGCCGCGCCAGGAGACTACTCGGTGACGATGACCGTTGGCGAGAGGAGCTTCACGCACACGGTGACGGTTCACCGTGTGGGAGACTTCACGGGTGAGAACTCTGGCTTCGAGGCCGAGTGGGAGGCCTTCTTGCGGCAGCTCGAACGGAGGCGTTAGCGATCTCCGAGGTGTCGGTTCTGACGACGGTGCTGGCCGTCCGGTCCCTCGGGCCGGGCGGCCTCGCCGTGTGAGGACATGACGGAACAGCTGATCGGGCCCTTCGAGTCTCCCGTCTCGGACCGTGACAGGACCCTCATTCTGGTGGGCATCCTGTTGGCCCTGTTCCTCGCTGCCCTGGACCAGACCATCGTGTCGGCGGCGCTCCCGAAGATGGTCCAGGATCTGGAGGGGGTGAGTCGATACGCCTGGGTCGCGACGGCCTATCTGCTGGCGTCCACGGCGCTGGTGCCCGTCTATGGGAAGCTCGCCGACACATACCCGAGAAAGTATGTGGAACTCGGGGCGGTGCTCGTCTTTCTTTCGGGGTCCGTGTTGTGCGGCATGGCGGGAGAGTTCGGTTCGCTTCCGCTGGTGGGCGACGGCATGAATCAGCTCATTCTCTTCCGCGGTATCCAGGGGGCGGGTGGTGCGGGGCTGATCGCGATGACCTTCATCGTGATCGCCGACCTCTTTCCTCCTGCCGAGCGAGGGAGGTACCAGGGTCTGGTCGGTGGAGTGTGGGGGGTGGCGTCGGTGCTCGGTCCCCTGGCAGGAGGTCTCTTGACCGACCATGCAGGGGGCGTGATCCCGGGGGTCGAGGGGTGGCGTTGGGTGTTCTACGTCAATATTCCCCTGGGCGCCATTGCCCTCCGCTTCATCATCCTCCGCATGCCGAGGCTCGAGCCACCCGGTGATCACGTTCCACCGGATCTGCTCTCGGCGCTTCTCCTTCTCGGGGGATTGACCCCGCTCGTTCTGTCACTCCAGATGGACAAGCTGCGCTTTCCCTGGTTCCCCGGAGTCGGAAGCGGTGCTGACCCCGCTCGTTGGGAGTCGTGGTTGAGTTTGACACTCTTTGCGGTGTCGATCCTGGTTCTAGCTGGCTTCGTGGCCCGATCGAGACGGACCAGGAGCCCGATTCTCGATCTTCGCCTGTTCGAAGACGAGGTCTTCCGGCGCGCGAACGCCTCGGCGTTCTTCTTCGGAGCCGCCTTCATGTCGGTGGTGATCTTCCTGCCCCTGTTCCTTGTGAACGTCCTGGGCGTCTCCGCGACCCGTGCGGGAGTGGCGCTGATCCCCTTTTCGATGGGACTCGTCGTGGGCTCGACTGTGGCGGGACAGCTGGCCTCCCGGTTCGGGTATCTCCGAAATCAGATTATCGGTGGGGGAGTCGTGCTGCTCTGCGGACTCGTCCTGCTGTCGCGGATGACGCCCGAGACCAGCTACGGCGCCGTCATGTTCTACATCGTCCTGTGCGGGCTGGGTATGGGTCCGTCGCTGCCTCTGTTCACCCTGGCCATCCAGAACTCGGTCGATGTGCGGAGGCTTGGGCAGGCAACGAGCGCGGCCCAGTTCTTTCGTCAGATCGGAGGCACCGTGGGCGCAGCCGTCATGGGGACGGTGTTGGGCGTGACGCTCGGCATGTCCTTCGCGGCGATCGACGTGCCAGCGGTGATCGGTGAGGACCCCTCCACTACGGTGGGACGGCTCTCATCGACCGGGGGGAGAGCCTTGGGGAACCGGGTTCGTTCGGGCTATGACGCCTTGGCCCGTGAGGTTGCCGGGGCGGTGGTCGCCGGCGATACGGGGCGCTTGGCTGTGCTCGCGGATGAGTCGTCACTACCGGCGTCGGTGAGGGGGCGTCTTTCTGCTCTGACGATGGGCACGCTACCCTCCATGCCCGCGGCGGCGAGGGAGCAACGCGGCGGCGAGGTTGGCGCCGAGGTCGAGGCGTGGGGGGTGCGGCAAGGAGATCGGGTCGATGCGGAGGTGAGGCATGCCTTCCTGCAGGCGACTACCCGCGTCTATCTCCTGAGCGCGTGGCTCATGGTGGTCGCTCTTCTTCTCGCGACCAGAATCCCGGAGATCCCTCTTCGCAAGACGCACGACCACGCGGTCACCGATGGTGGCCAATAGGCTCAACGCCGTCGCGGGTAGCCGCTGCAGCCGCAGCGGCGAGTCGGGAGTCTACGGGCTCGGCGGTTGCCTAGCTGACCGGGTTTGCGTCAGGTTTGGCATAGCGTTCCCGCAAGTGTACCCCGGAATCCGGATGCATGATGGGCAAGATCTTCATGATTCTATTGGTCCTTCTCGGCGCAGCCATGGCCATTCCCAGTACGCGGGCGAAGATTACCGACGCCGGTACGCCGATCATGGACAAATTCAAGGCCAAGATGGTGCCCCGCCGGCTCGAAGTGATGTCGGACCAGTTGAACGTGCGCTTGGAGCGCGGGCAGGGTCTCCCCTCGAGTTGGGACGGTTGGCTACGCCGTGACTTCTCCGGCGCCCCTGAAGATCCGTGGGGCAATCTGTACTATCTGGAGAGCAACCGCCGCGGGTTCACCGTCGGGTCGATGGGACCCGACGGTGTGCAGGGGAATGCGGACGACATCACCGTTGAGCGCCGTGAGGGCAGGTAGGCACTTCAGCCTGCCGGAGTCACCTCCAACCGGGACACATGCAGGTTCAGGGCATGGTTGACCCGGATCCCCACGATGCCGTCTGCCGTCAGCGATGACCGCGGTGCCGTTCCGACCTGTTCCCCGTTGACGAAGAACCGGACTTCTTCCGCTCCGCATTCCACGGCAAGGATGTTCTTGACCGAGGCTTCCTCCCCTCGGTCAGCATACGAGCGGATGGCCTGATGGGCCGTCCACGGTTGGATCGTGGGCGTCTCCCCGCCCATGCGCTGCTTGATGATGGCTTGCCCACCGTTTCGGATGAGGAAGTACGTGTAGGACTGGTCCGCCCCCTCCAGCTCGCTTCCGCCGAAGAAGAGACCGAAGGCCTCGCGGCGAGTGCCCGGATCGAATAGGAAGACCTCCAACTCGAGGCGGAACTCCCCGGATGCCGTCATGCCCGGATCCCAGAAGATGCCGGAAGGTCCGGTCGTGATATGCCACCCCGGCGGCATCTCGACGAACATCTCGAGGTCGGCCTCAGTCGACTCAGCTCTATCGAATCGCACCTTCCAGTCGGCCGGCCGCTCGAAGTCCTGGCCGGCCGCAGGTGCCGCTAGTGCGGCAAGGATCGGAATCACCATTAGCCGTTTCATTCTTAGTACTCCTCAGCGGGAGAGTCGCGTCGAGCGCGAGGTGGCAGGGTACTGCCCCTCGCCATGCAGTTCGAGCGAAACTCGTTCGCGTGCCGGTGGGTTGTCAAACGCATCAGCGACTCTACTCTGGCAAGTAAGGCATTTCCCCACACCGAATTCAACCTTTTCCTGACGGCTGTAGGCCCTGACAACTCCTTAGTATGTGGGTCAAATGATTTTTTCGTTCCGAAACATCACCCCCAAGTGATGAATTGGACTCGGGCCGCAGGAGCCCTCGAAGGATGCTCCGTCGCACTGGGCCCCGAGCAAGTGCAAGAGCTCGTCTCCAGACGGAGGTCGGTTTCAATGAAGCGCCTTCTTCAGTTCTCAGTCGCAGCCGGTTTTGCAGTGCAGCTCGTCGCTTGTGGCGGAGGCGAGCAGCCAGGGGATTCCGGCAACGCTGGGGCCAGTGGCGGTGAGGTGGCGATGTCGCCTGGACAGGCCATTTTTGAGGCGTCGTGCTTCGCTTGCCACTCCATCGGTGATGGGCCTCGCACCGGTCCGGACCTGAAGAACATTCATGAGCTGCGTGACCGCGAGTGGCTTGTGCGGTGGATCTCAGATCCCCTCGGGATGGCGCAAAGCGATTCGATTGGCCGCGAAATCTTTGCGGAGTGGAACAACATCCCCATGGCTCCGAATTTCCTTTCAGAAGAGGAAATCAACCAGGTCATCGACCACATCATCGCCGTGAGCACCGGCGACGTGGCTCAGACCTCGATGGGGGCAGACGTGCCAGAAGAGCTCTCCGAAGCTCAGTTCGCTGAAGCGCAGGACGTCTACTTCGACCGCTGCGCCGGCTGCCACGGAACACTGCGTGCCGGCGCTACGGGGCCCAACATAGAGCCGCAGCGCACTACCGAGATCGGTTCGGATGCTCTGGTCGCGACGCTCGCGCACGGTCTTCCGGGTGGCATGCCGGCCTGGGGGGACGCCGGCATTCTGACTGGAGAACAGATCAACCTCATGGCCAGGTTCCTGCAGATGGATCCGCCGAGCCCCCCAGCCCGACCCATGAGCGTGATCAGGGAGTCTTGGAGCCTCTTCGTTCCCGTGGCTGATCGCCCGACCTCACCCGTAACCTCGCGCGATTGGGAGAACTTCTTCGGTGTCGTTCTTCGCGATGCCGGGCAGGTGGCCATCATCGACGGCGACACGAAGGAGCGCCTCGCGATCATCAACACGGGCTTTGCGGTGCATATCCTGCGGGCCTCCTCCACGGGCAGGTACTTCTACGTCGTGGGTCGAGACGGCAGGGTCAGCCTCATCGACCTGTGGTCCGAGACGCCGACACTGGTAGCTGAGGTCCAGGGGTGCGCCGACGCCCGCAGCGTGGATGGCTCGAAGTACGAGGGCTACGAGGACCGCTACCTGATCGAGGGGTGCTATTGGCCCACGCAATACGTGGTGTACGACGGACTCACTCTGGAGCCGCTCGCCGTCCACAGCGTTGAGGGCGCCGCCTTCGACACCGGAGAACAACTCTCCGAGGTCCGCGTCGCCGCCATCGTGGCTTCGCATTTCGACCCGGTCTGGGTCATGGGTCTCAAGGAATCCGGCCACGTGGGCATCGTCGACTACTCCCAGCCGGGCTTTCCCATGGTGAGCCGGATCGCTGCCGACCGGTTTCTTCATGACGGGGGCTGGGACCACACGGGCCGGTACTTCCTGATTGCCGCCAACCAGCGCAACCGGATAGCCGTCGTCGACGTCCAGGAACAGGAACTGGTGACGACGATCGAGACCGGGCTGGTCCCGCATCCGGGGCGCGGCGCGAACTGGGAGGATCCCGAGTACGGGTGGGTCAACGGAACGACCCATATCGGGCAGGGGCGGTTCACCGTGTACGGCGCCGACCCCGAGGGTCGTCCGGACGTGGCCTGGCAGGTCGTCCGCGAAGTCGACTTCGAAGGCTCGGGGAGCCTGTTCGTGAAGACGCACCCCAACTCTCAGTGGGTATGGATGGACATGCCTCTCAACAACGTGCCGGAGAACACGCGACAGACCTGTGTCTACTCGAAGGCCAAGGGTGACATGGAGCGCTGCTGGACAATCGGTCCACGTGGAGCGGCCGTGCACTTCGAGTACAATCGCGATGGGACGGAGGTGTGGGTGAGCCTGTGGGACAAGCAGGGAGAGCTCGTCGTCTACGACGATGCCACCCTCACGGAGAAGACGCGCATCACAGGAGATTGGCTCGTCACTCCGACCGGAAAGTTCAACGTGTACAACACGGCCAACGACATCTACTAGGGATGCGTAACGTGCGAGAGTGAACGCAGAGGCGGTGCTCCTCCCGGCGCCGCATACCGCCCGGCTTGTGTCGTCCGCGCCTGCCCAGCCGGCCCCACAAGCCGGGCACCCCTTCTTCCCTCAAGGGGTTCGGCCCCGGTTTGCCCAGTCATGAATCTGCCGCATGCGCGGGGAACACCCGACCCAGGTCAAATGCCGCCCTTTGTGATCCTTGGAGCGAAACGACGATGAGACTTGCTCGATGGTTGGCCGTGATGGGGACGCTGGTGACCGTGGCGACGCCCGTGGCTGCCCAGGACGTGTTGACGAGTGGCCAGGTCCGCTCTCGCCACGAGATCCGCGACACCGACGCAGCAGGTACCGATGGCTTCACCTCGATGCGCGTGCGTGCTGCTCTCGAGGCCGTTCTCGACCAGAACCTGACCGTCTTCGTCCAGTTGCAGGACGTGCGGTTGTGGGGCGAGGAGACGAGCACTCTGGGCGACTTCCGGGCCGACAACTTCGACCTCCACCAGGGTTACGTCCGCTACAAGGGGAAGGAGCTGGAGTGGCTGACGGCGACTGTCGGTCGCCAGGAGACCGTGTTCGGAGGGCAGAGGCTCGTGGGAGCTGTCGGGTGGACGCAGCAGGCAAGGAGCTTCGACGGGGCGCGCTTCGATATCGGTCGAGAGTGGGGCAACCTCTCTCTCATCGCCTACACCCTCGGTGACGCGACCTCGCCCAACATCGCCAACGATTCGCACCTGTTGGGTGCGTACGCTACGCTCGACGACATCGGATCGGGGGCCCTGGACCTCTACTGGCTGCACGATCGGGTCGAGGGGGCTGCCGCAACCGGCCAGTCGAGCCTAGGGGCGCGGTACGCATTCACCGGGCCGGTCAACGGTCGCTTCGAGGGAACGTTCCAGACGGGCGAGCGGGCCGGAAGCGATGTTTCGGCCTACATGTTCGGGGGTCGGCTGGGCACGTCCTTCGCGTCGGGCCGTGGGACCGCCACGCTGTGGTACGACCATCTCTCCGGGGACGATGCCGCGACTCCGGAGACCGAGGTCTTCGCCACGCTGTATGCGACGAACCACAAGTTCTACGGGTTTGCCGACCTGTTCCTCGACATTCCCGTGCACACACGCGGTGCCGGACTGCGCGACATGGCGGTCAAGTTCAGCTGGACTCCGATGGATCGGGTGCGCTTCGGAGCCGACTTCCACTCCTTCACCGCCGCCGAGCAAGGGACACTCTCGACCCGCCACTTCGCCAATGAGGTGGATCTGACCCTGAGCCATCGCTACACGCCCAACCTCATGGTGACGACAGGTCTCAGCTACGTCGCGACCGATGATGCCATGGTCGAGATAGGTAGGGCCGGGGTGGGTGAGAACGTGACGTGGTTCTACGTGATGCTGGACGCCATCTTCTGACGAGACAGCCTGGGTAGTCCACCCCAGGGCACGTCAACCCGCGCGAGCGGGGGCCAGCGCAGCCTTACGCAGTCAGGTGCCGTGCTCTATCATGGCTCCCTCGAGCCTGTACTGCCTCCAGCCCCGGTCCGCCGTGCCCATCTTCACAACCGCCTGTCCGCGGAACTGCTACAGTACCTGTTCCTTCCAGGTAGAGGTGGAAGACGGCAAGCTGCGGCGCATCGAGGCGCATCCCGGGAACCGGGCTACGCCGGAGGGCCCCTGTCTCAAGGGGCTCAGCTACGTCGAGAGGGTTTCTTCGCCGGATCGCATCCTGCACCCCCTCCGACGCACCCGCGACGGAGGTTTCGCGGAGGTCTCGTGGGGCGAGGCCCTGGATGAAATCGTCGCGGAGCTCGAGCGTGCCAGGGCCGCCCACGGTCCCCAGAGCATCCTCTATTACAACGCGAGCGGCACGAAGGGCCTGCTCAACCGCGTCGGCGCCTCGTTCTGGAGCCTGTTCGGTGGATACACGACCACCTATGGCGATCTCTGCTGGCCGGCGGGGCTCGAGGCGACCCGCCTGACCCTGGGTGACAACAAGCACAACGCGCCGTGGGATCTCGAGAATGCCCGCCTCATCGTGATGTGGGGCAAGAATCCTGCGGAGACCAACATCCACCAGGGCGTATTCCTCGAGCGTGCACTGGCGGACGGCGCCCAGTTGGTGGTCATCGATCCCCGTCGCACACAGACCGCCGAGCGGGCCCATCTGCTCATCCAGCCACGCCCAGGCACCGACGGCGCCATCGCTCTCGCCGTGGCCCACATGCTGATACGCGATGGGGCCACCGACGCTCACTTCATAGCCGACCGGGTACTCGGCTTCGAGCGCTTCGCCGAAAGGGTGGGAGACTGCACCCCGGAGTGGGCTGCCGAGATCGCAGAGGTTCCCGTCGGGCAAATCGAACGTCTGGCGGAACTGTTTGCCACGATCCGGCCCGCGACGATCAACGCCGGCTTCGGTATGCAGCGGTACGCGAACAGCGGCCAGGCGATACGGTCGATGATCGCGCTACTCGCCATCACGGGGAATATCGGCAGGCCCGGGGCAGGGTGGGTGTTCGCGGATCTCCAGAGTCACGTGTTCGACGCGGTACGAGACCCTATCGCGCTGTTCCCACCCGACGAACCCGACGGGATCGCCCGCGTGTCGATCTCGACGGCACGGTTGGGAGCGGACATGCTCGCGACACGCGATCCCGAGTTGAAGTTCGCGTGGGTCGAACGGGGAAATCCCGTGACCCAGAATCCCGACACCAACAGCGTACTGAAGGCGTTCCGGAGGCTCGACTTCCGGGTCGTGGTGGAGCAGTTTCTGACTGACACGGCCAGGGAAGCCGACATCGTGTTGCCGGCCAAGACGATGTTCGAGCAGAGTGACGTGATCAATGCGTATTGGCACCCGTACCTGCAGTTGAAACAGAAGGTGTTCGATCCTCCGGGTGAGGTCAGGCCAGAGTCGGAGATCTACTGGGAACTCGCCAATCGTCTCTCGATTCCGATGGAGGATCGCACCGAGTCGATGCCGGCGCCCTCGGACGACGCAGTGCACGAGTTCCTCGAGCGGCACCTCCGAGCGGCCGGCGAGGTCACGCTCGAGCAACTTCGCGCCGGTCCGGTCCTGGTGCCGGGCCACCAGGAGATCGCGTTCGAGGACGGCGTATTCGAAACGCCGTCCGGACGCATCGAGTTGTGGTCTGAGGAGGCGATGGACCGATGGGGGGTCGAGGCCCTCCCCGGCTTCTCCGAGTCGGTCGAGAGCACCCGGCCGGATGCTGCGGGCAGCGCGTCGGCCTATCCCCTCTACTTCATGACACCCAACACCAAAAACCGTATCCATTCACAGTTCAACAACCTGGAGAGCATCAAGGCTTTCAGCCCGGCGCCATCGCTCCATATGCATCCCACCGACGCCAAGGCGCGGGAGGTCGGGGAAGGGGACCTCGTGAGGGTCTTCAACGACCGGGGCTTTCTCGAGGTGCCCGTGCGCCTCGTCCGAGGCATCAAGCCCGGGTGCGTATCGATGACGAACGGATGGTGGATCAGCGAGGGCGGTACGGTGAACCTCTGTTCTGCGGGCCGAGAGACGGACATGGGCCACGGTGCGGCGTTTCATGACAACCTGGTCCAGGTCCAGTCCGTACCGTGACCACGCAGAGCACGCAGAGAGGATTCGAGCTCGATCTCAACCTGTGCACCGGTTGTGGAGCGTGCGCCGTCGCCTGTGCGGTGGAGAACGAGCTCCCATGGGGCACGTCGTGGCGATGGATCGAGACGTTCAACGTGGATCGGATCGAGGGCCTGCCTGTGCACCACCTGTCGCTGGCCTGCAACCACTGCGCGGATGCCCCGTGCATGAATCATTGCCCGGCGCTCGCCTACACCAAGGACCTGATCACCGGGGCTGTGCTTCTCGAGCAGGACCACTGTATCGGGTGCAAGTACTGCACCTGGGCCTGTCCCTATGACGCTCCCCGCTATGAGCCGGATCAGGGCGTCGTGTCGAAGTGCACGTTCTGCAACCAGAGGCAGCTCGACGGGCACAGCCCGGCGTGCGTGAGCCAGTGCCCGACGGGGGCGCTGCGCTTCGGGGGTGTGGAGGAGCTCGTCGGAGAGCAGGACGTGGCCGGCTTTCCGGCGACCGAAGCAGATCCGTCGATCCGCTTCGTCTCCCTGCGCTCCGGGGCAGCCCCCCAGGCCGACCCGGGTGACGACCTCGCCCCCGCACCGGCGCGCAGTGCGGCGTCGAAGATGTCGTTGGCTTCCGAGTGGCCGCTGCTCGTCTTCACGCTGACTTCGGCCGGTCTTGCGGGCACCATGCTCTCGCCTTCAGGCAGGGACTCGATATCACTCTCCGTCTTCCTGTCCGGCGTTGCCTTGGCGGGCGGCGCCAGCACGCTGCACCTGGGGAAGAAGCTAAGGGCGTGGCGGGCCGCTCTGAACTTCCGTCGATCTTGGCTGAGTCGGGAAGTCGTCTTCTTCGGGCTATTCGCAGCAGTGTCCGCATGGCATCTGTCGGGGGCGGTGTTCGTTGGCTGGACGGGTCACCTGTCTGCGATTCTCGCTCTGTGCCTGCTCTACGCGATGGACCGGGTCTACGATGTCACGCGGTCGCCGGGGCTCGCCTGGCACAGTGGGCGGATGCTCCTGACGGGCATGCTCGTGGCTTCCGTCATGGCGGGTGCGACCGGGGCCTGGATCGCCATCGCGGGTCTGAAGGCAGCCTTGTACGTCTACCGGAAGACGCAGGGCAGGGCCCGCATGCGCCTGGGTTGGGCGCTGTTGCGGTTGAGCGGCGGCGTGGGAGGGGCTCTGCTGCTCGCCTCGGCCACATCGCCCGCGGGTCGCTTTGCGGCGCTCGGACTGATGATCGTCGGTGAGATCGTGGACCGGGGCGAGTTCTATGTGGACCTGACAGTACCCACCCCGGCTCGCCAGATTAGGGAGGACCTCGCCCGTTTGACGCCCATGCCGGAGGTAGGAGTCCTCCCGTGAGCGCTGTTTTCGGAGTCGAACGATATGCCTCTGTATGAATACCTCTGCCCTGAGAACGGTCGGACCGTGGAGGTCCGACACCGCATGAGTGACGAAGTGCGGAACTGGGGTGAACTCTGCGAGTGCGCCGGACTCGAAGCGGCCGACACCCGGCCAGAGTCGCCGGTGGAGCGGCTGATGAGCGCCCCGGTGCCGTTGACCACCCGGGACTCCGGTCCGGTGGGTCCGGCGTCCTGCGGTCCGGGATGCGCTTGCGCAGCGGAAGGGTAGGCCGAGGACCTGTGGAGGCACTGCTCTTCGCACGGTCGTGCCGCGCTCGGTTGAGCGCGGCTCTGCTCCTGTGGGCCGCGATGGCGACAGGCTGCGACGCGGGCTCCACCGCCAACCCCGACGTCGTCCAGCGCCCTCTCGAGGCGATCGATGATTCGACCTTTGCCGGGCTCGTGGAGCGGGTGTCTGAGGAGGGCGGCTTCTTCGACACCGACAATCTGATCTCCAACGAGTCGGGGTACCTGAAGGTGATGGGCGCACTCGAAGACTCCGGGCTTCGAGGCGGGGGATACGTGGGCGTGGGCCCTGATCAGAACTTCTCGTATATCGCCGTGCTCCGGCCCGAGATCGCCTTCATCACCGATGTTCGCCGGGACAACATGCTGCATCATCTCCTGCTGAAGGCGCTGATGGAGCGGGCGGCGACCCGGGTGGAGTTTCTGGCCGGGCTGCACGGGCGGTCACCTCCCGTGGACCCCCTCGCCTGGCGCTCCCGTCCGATAGACGACATCGCGGTGTGGATCGACGGAGAGGCGCCGGACGCGAATGTTCTCGCGGCCCTGCACATCGAGATCGCGGGGGCCGTCCAGTCGTATGGCATTCCACTCACGCCGGGAGATCTGGCCACGATCCGGCGTTTTCACCAGACGTTCGTCGACTCGGGCATGGGGCTCCGCTTCACCAGCTTCGGTCGCGCGCCGCGGCCCTATTATCCCACGTATCGGCAGCTGGTCCTGGAAACGGACCTCTCCGGCGAACGGTCGTCGTATCTCGCCACTGCCGAATCGTACGGGGTGGTGAGGGACCTCCACCTCGCGAATCGAATCATCCCGGTCGTCGGCGACATGGCGGGAAGCCACGCGGTCCAGGAGATGGGGGAGGTGATGCGGGAGATGGGAACCGAGCTCGCAGCGTTCTATACCTCCAACGTCGAGTTCTACCTCTGGCGCAATCGCACCTTCGGGAGGTGGCGAGACAACCTGGGAGGCCTCCCCCTGACCGAGGGAGCGGTCATCATCCGGAGCTATTTCCCCAACTTCGGCGGCCTTCACCCCTCGGCGGTTCCGGGGTATTTCGCTACGCAGACCCTGCAGCCGGTCGAGGCCCTGCTGGAGGGCGGGTTCGCCACGTACTGGGAGCTGGTCACACACCGGGTCGTCGAATTGAGATGACGTGCAGCGCGGTGCGGCCTGAAGCGATCTAGAAGGTCGGGTTGAAGGCCAGGGCTTCGGGAGTGATCGCGAGTCGAGTCAGGAGACGGAAGGCGATCTCCGCGATGTCCGCAGTTCCGTCGAACTCGATCAAGTCGTAGTCGTCGTCGGGCCCGTGATACTGTTCGTGCATGCCGGTGAAGAACCAGACATACGGGACGCCTGCGTCCCGGAAGCACGCGTGATCGCTGCAGCTCGCGCAGGATAGGTTCGGGTCTTCGAGCAGGTTCAACTCCGGGCGGTTGGCGTCCGCGACGAAGTGGGTCAGCGGGGTGCTGGACTGCGGCCCGTGCACCTGAACTACTCGGGAGTTCATCCGGCCCACCATATCGAAGTTGATTGTGGCCATAGTCTGATCCATCGACAGGAGGCCGGACTCTGCGAAGGCGCAGGAGCCCAGCAGGCCTTTCTCCTCCGCCCCCCAAGCCGCGAACATGACGCTGCGTCGCGCCTGGTCGCCCGTGCCTCCCGCCTCAACATAGGACGAGTAGAGTCGGGCGAGCTCCATCACGGCGGCTGTCCCGGATGCGTTATCGTCGGCTCCGTTGTGCACCTCGACGGACCCGCCCACGACGGGGCGCACCCCCACGTGGTCGTAGTGCCCCCCCACGACCAGCCACTCGTCGGCGAGTGAGCCCGCGCCGGCGACGGTCCCGAGAACATTTCGGGAATCCACCATACCCCCCTGCCACGCTTCAGCACGGAACGCCTGGATGTAGTCGTCGGTCGGCGCGGCAAGGCCGTACGTGGAGAAGAGTGTCGCGATATAGTTCGCCGCCCGAGCCTCATCCTCGGTGCCCGAGCCTCTGCCGCGAAGGCTGTCGTGGGCCAGGACCGCAACGAACTCACGGAGTTGATCCACGTCCGGCGAAGGGGGCGCCGACCCGCGCGTCGTAAAGGTCGAGGTGAACTCTTCCCCGAGGGGGGTCCCATCAGCGTCTGCCAACGTCCTGGCCGCGGTGACAGTGTATGTGGTTCCGAAATCCAGGGGGCTCATCGGGAGGATCACCAGCGTGCGGCTGTCCTGCCTCCAAACGGTGCCCCTGGCCCGGTGCTCTCCCGCGTGAAAGGTGATGGTGCCGGGGACGGACTCCATACCGATGTCGCGCGTGAACGTCAGAGTCACCTGGGTGAGCACGTCGATTCCCACAGCCCCGGGCGCGGGGATGATCGCGGCGACCTCGAGGGGGTCGTTCCCGGACGGACCGATGGAGTCGGCGCATGCGCCGAGTGCGATGACCAGGGTGAGTAAGGCCCGCAGGGGAGGGCGTCTCAACGGTCTGTCCTCCGGTTGGAGTGGCCCAGCCTCCACAAATACGCCTCAGCCGGCTTCGCATGTCCAGTCCGGCGTCGGTACCACCTTGAGCAGAAGTCCAGAGCACATCTTCCGGCCGGCGGCGAGAGCGGCCCGCGGATTGCGTGAATGCCCTAAAAGATATATCGTACGATACATAGAGCGACAGTTCGTACGATGGTCGCTGTACATCGGTGTGGCACGGGGTGCCGTGTCTGAACGTGAGGTGACACATGATTGGCACAGGATGCATGACAAGGGATTTCGATTGGATCTTCGACTGGGACCTGGGGATGGGTCCGCGGGGACGACGTGGCGGGAGGAGCGGACGGGGCCGGGGTCCACGGCGGGCCTTTTTTCGGCAGGGCGAGGTCAGGCTGGCGCTGCTGTCACTGCTGAATGACGGGCCGGCTCATGGTTACGAGTTGATGAGGCGGCTGGGCGAGCGCTCCGGAGGGATGTACCGCGCGAGTGCCGGAACGGTCTACCCGGTGCTTCAGCAGCTCGAGGACGAGGACCTGGTCCGGGCGCAGGAGGAGGGCGGCAAGAGGGTGTTCCACCTCACGGATGCGGGCGTCGCGGAGCTCGAGCGCCATGAGGAGCAGGTACAGCGGATCTGGAAGCGGGCCGGCGGTTGGAAGGAGTGGGGGGTGAACATGGGTCCCGAGACGGCGGAGATATGGGGTAGCTGGGGGCGCCTCACGAAGGCTGCGTTCAAGGCGGCCGCCCGATCGGACTTCGAGGAGACGGACAAGATCCGGCAGATCCTGGACCGCGCACGAAAGGACCTCGAGGAACTCTGACCGACTCGGGACCGGCGGACGGACGGGAGCCGTCCGAGTTGTTCCGGTGCCCGCTCGGGGTCACCTTGATGGGTCCAGGACGCGGGCCTTTCCCGGCCGCGTCGTTGTCACATCGAATCGCCTGACCCCATGTCTCCCTTTATCTTCGCCGCAGCTCTCTTCGCCGCTCCCGCGGCACAGTCCGCTGACACGCTTCCCGTGCCTCATGCCTATCTGGAAGCCCTCGAAGCAGGCACCCGCAGCCGGTCGGGTGCTCCGGGCGAGGCCTACTGGCAGCAGCAGGTGGATTACCGAATCCAGACTGAGTTGCTTCCGCAGGAATTGATGGTGACGGGTTCGGAGACCATCACCTACCACAATCGATCGCCGAACCGCCTGAACCAGATCTGGATCAATCTGCCCCAGAACGTGTTCGCGGCCGGGAATCCCCGGAATCGACAGGTATCCCTGACCGGCGGCTTCACGCTTGAGCGGGTCGTGGCTCAGGGCGCCGAGATCGATGTCGCTCCCCGGCGACCCGGTCGGTCACTGCCGACAGTGTTGGCCATCGCGCTTCCCACCGAGTTGGCCCCCGGCGATGCAGCCCAGATCGAGATCGACTGGCACTTCATCGTGCCCGAGGGGGCGTTCCGGATGGGGCGGGAAGGCGACGGACTCTTCTTTCTGGCTCAGTGGTACCCACATATCGCCGTGTTCGACGACGTTCGAGGCTGGTCTCAGGACCCCTACATGGGGGACGGCGAGTTCTACCTCGAGTACGGTGATTACGAGGTTGAGATCACAGCGCCCGAAGGATGGCTGGTCAGTGCGTCCGGCGTGCTGCAGAACCCGGATGAAGTCCTGCGTCCGGCAGCGGCAGATCGCCTCCGCGGCATATCGCGGGACATGATCACTCACGTCGTGAGCAGGGCGGACCGTGACTCCGGACTCTCGACCGCTGAAGCAGGTGCGGACGGAACCCTCACCTGGCGGTACGTCGCCCGCAATGTCCGTGACTTCGCCTGGGGCTCCTCGGCGGCCTACGTGTGGGACGCGACGATGGCGCAGTACAGCAATGACCAGGGCCTCGCGCAGTCGGCGGCGATCCACACTCTCTATCGCCCTGAACAGCCCAACTGGAGTCGTGCTGCCGAGTTCGCTCGTCACTCCATCGAAGCCCATTCCTTCTGGTACCCCTACCCGTATCCCCAGATGACGGTGAACGAGGGGGTGATCGGCGGCGGCATGGAGTATCCCATGATCACCATCGTTGGGGGTGGTCGCACGGCCCTGTCGCTCTACAGCGTCATTTCCCACGAGTTGGCCCATATGTGGTGGCCGATGGTGGTGGGTTCGAACGAGCGGCGCCATGCGTGGATGGACGAGGGGCTCGCGTCGTTTTCCGAAGACCTCTTCACCCCGACGCTCTTCCCGGAGGCTGCGGGCGGGCTCGGGAGCATGCTCGGCTACCTCAGGAGGGCCGGCACTGACAGCGAGACCGAGAGTATGCGTCCAGCGGATCTCTACGGCCCTTTCGGCAATCGGGGCTTGGCGTCGTACGGAAAGCCAGCCACGGTCTTTCGCTCTCTCAGGGCGATCCTGGGCAAGCCATTGTTCGACCAGGCGATGCGCACGTACGTCCGCCGCTGGGCCTTCAAGCACCCCACCCCGTTAGATCTCTTCCACACCTACGAGGACGTGTCCGGTCAGGACCTCGACTGGTTCTTCTATCCTTGGCTCTACACGACACGTGTCCTGGACCAGGCGATCGTCGGGGTCGAGGAGGGCGAGGACGGGATCACGGTCCTGCTCGAGGACCGGGGTGAGATCCCGATGCCGGTGCTGCTCCAGGTCATGACGGCGGGTGGCGAGAGGCTCACGGCCCAGTTCGGGGTGGATGTGTGGGTTGACGGGCGGGCTGAACTGGACGTGGCCATCGAAGGGGATGTCACGCAGGTGGTCATCGACGCAAACGAGGACTTCCCGGACGTCAACCGAGGCGACAACACCTGGACCGCGGGGCGTTGACGCGCTGCGGTTTCATGGTCGACAGGTTGGCCGGAACCCGTCGCACGTGCAGATTTCGCAATCGAAGCTACTCCAACAGAAGAAATAATCCCGTGATCCGAAACAGCGTCGCTCTCGCTCTCCTGGCCTTGATCCTTCCCGCATCTGCCTTGGCTCAGCATCCTGAACGCTCTTCGAACATCACGGAGGGGGTGGACTTCCAGGTCTACGGGCCCGACGGCGAAGTGCGCTCTCTTGCTGATCTGCTGGGTGCCCTCGATGGTGCGGATGCCGCGCTCGTGGGTGAGTATCACACCGACAGCGTCGGGCACGAGGTCGAGGCGGAGATTCTCATTCGGGCTGCGCAGCGTTTCGGGTTGGCCGGTGGTGAGACCTCGCCAGTCCGTCCGCTGGTCCTGTCTCTGGAGTTCTTCGAGCGTGACGTGCAAATGGTGTTGGACGAGTACTTGGCTGACGTGATCACCGAAGACCAGTTCCTCAAGGTGAGCCGGCCCTGGGACAACTACGAAGCGGCCTACCGACCCATGGTGGAGTTCGCCCGGGCCCATGGCATGCCCGTTATCGCGGCGAACGCTCCGAGGCGATACGTGAACCGTGTAACGCGCTTCGGCGAGAACGCGCTCGATGAACTGTCCGATGACGCCAAGCGATTCCTGCCACCCCTTCCTTTCCCCGCGCCCTCCGAGGAATACGAGGCGCAGTTCATGGCGGAGATGTTGGAGGGAATGCGGGAGGCTGAGGAGGCCGAGGAGGCCGAGGATACGATGGAGCACGGCGAGCACATGGAGGGCATGGAGCACGGCGAGCACATGGAGGGCATGGAGCACGGCGAGCACATGGAGGGCATGGAGCACGGCGAGCACATGGAGGGCATGGAGCACGGCGAGCACATGGAGG
>JBDHIL010000035.1:0-29770 GCA_039587465.1 Gemmatimonadota bacterium
GATGTCGAGCGAGAGCACGACGCCATGGAAGACCCGGAGCCGGATGGGGTCCGACAGTGTCATCCCCTCCCACTGCACCGCCCCGCCGATCGGCTTCAGGACGAGCCGTCCCCCCGGGACGTCGACCAGGACGTCGAAGCGATTGAGCATGTCGGGGGCGATCATGCCCGCGAGGGAACTCCCGCCCGCTGTGAGACTCGCATCGGGAATCGTGGCGAAACCGTCGGTGGGAACCGGCAAGCCGCCCAGGGTCAGGTCGGGCGCTTCCGCAATCAGCGCCGCCGTCGACTCCGTGAGCACCGTCGTCACGTTCCCGAACGTGATGGTGAAATCGAGTTCGGACCCGTCCGACGCCACCACCGGAACCACCAGGCGGCCCGCATCCACTCGGAGCGGAATCTCAATCGGAGCGCGATCCTGCATCTGCGCCACCAAGGGTGAAGCCACCAGCAGGCACATCAACACTGCAGCGCCCCTCCTCACCATCCCCACCTTCGCGTCCATCCCCGTCATCGTCCCCTCCAGGCTGCCCGTCGCCAATCGTCCTATCCTCACAATGTGACACTCACAATGTAGAAAAGGTTGCACGGGGGTGGGCTGTGGCCCGGACGATCCGGACCCATCCGTGTCCATCCTTGCCTCGAGACCCGCCCACCCCTGAGAGTAAGGGACAGGTATCCCTCACCGGACCCGCGGGAGTCACGCCCGCACTTTCAGGCATACAGGCACAGGGAGGCAGCATGGCCTCGAGTCCCGTCCCTTCGCGGTTTCCGTCCGCGCCCACCATCATCCTCGTTGCCGACCTCACCGGGTTCGCGCACGGCTTCCTGTCTCACTCCGACTCGGACATGGCGGTCTTTCTGGATCGCTTCTATCGGATGGCGGACGACATCGTGGGAGAGCACGGCGGCACTGTCATCAAGTTCATCGGCGACGCGGTCCTGTGCGTCTTCGCACCGGACGCCGCCGCAGCGGCGGTGTCGGCCGCGATCACCATGCAGCGTGCCGCCGCGGCGCTGGCTGTCGACGTGGGTCTGGACGTTCGCCTCGGCGCGAACATCCACATGGGTGATGTGGTCACCGCCGAGTTGGGCACGGGTGCCAGCCGTCGGGTCGACGTGATCGGACGGGCCGTAAACCAAGCTTTCCTCCTCGGTCGCGGCGGCGGCATCCGGGTCAGCGAGCGTGTGTACCGCAAGCTGCCCAGCGCCGATCGGACACCCTGGGACAAGCGGAAGCCCCCGGCGGTCTATGTGCTGGGAGAGTCCGCCGAGCCCTACGAGGCGCTGGGAAAGGGCCCGGAAGAAAACGCACAGCGCTGGTAGGCTCGACCCGCCCGGCGACAGCCTCCGGTACACCACGGTCAAGACCCGGCAGACGCTGGGCGACACGGCGCGCCCTTACGCGAACGCGCTGCGACGCGTAGGCTCTTCGGCCCAAACCCACCCCGGCTCGGGTCGTGAAGATGTACGCTCTCGGAGGTTGGATGATGAATCGTCGTGTGAAGAAGACCGTTCTCCTGGCCGCTGCCGCAGTCTGGGTAGGCGCCCCCGCAGTCGTGGAAGGTCAGGACCGGAGGTTCCCCGATCCATTTCCATCCACGTATGAGCCGTTCCCGTCAGAGACGACGCTGATCAGAAACGCGACGATCCTCACCGGCGACGGACAACGCATCGACGGCGGATCGGTGCTCATACGTGACGGTCGCATCGCCGCCGTTGGAACCGCTGTCCAGGCGCCCGCGGGCGCCGTGGTGGTGGACGGCGCCGGGATGTGGGTGACCCCTGGAATCATCGACAGCCACTCCCACCTCGGGAACTACGCCTCACCGGGCATCGGATCACAGTCCGACGGGAACGAGCTCACGGACCCGAACACGGCCGAGGTTTGGGCGGAGCACGGGGTCTGGCCTCACGACCCCGGATTCGGCCATGCCCTGGCTGGCGGCATCACATCGCTGCAGATCCTCCCCGGTTCCGGAAACCTCTTCGGGGGTCGGGGCGTGAGCCTCAAGAACGTCCCCTCCCGCACCGTGCAGGGAATGAAGTTCCCGGGCGCCCCCCACGCCTTGAAGATGGCGTGTGGCGAGAACCCCAAGCGCGTCTACGGCCAGCAGGATCGCTCGCCGGCTTCGGCCATGGGCAACGGCGCCGGGTACAGGAGCGGCTGGATCGCGGCCACGGAGTATCTCCGGGAATGGCAGGCTTGGTGGGATGCAGGCTCGGACGCCGCCACCACGCCTGAGCGCAACCTCCAACTCGAGACGCTGGCCAGTGTGCTGGTGGGTGAGACCCGTATCCACAACCACTGCTATCGAGGCGATGAGATGGTGAACATGATCAACATCGCCAACGAGTTCGGGTACTCGATCGCTTCCTTCCACCACGCGGTCGAGGCCTACAAGGTCCGCGACTATCTGGCGGCCAATGCCATCTGCTCCTCCATGTGGGGCGCCGGCAACTACGGCTTCAAGCTCGAAGCCTACGACGGCATCGAAGAGAACGTGGCCCTGGTCCACGAGGCGGGCGCCTGCGCGATCGTCCATTCGGATTCACCGGTGGAGATCCAGCGGCTGAATCAGATGTCCGCCGTCGCCCTGCGCGCAGCGGAGGAGGAGGGGATCGAGATCCCCAAGGAAGAAGCCATCGCCTGGATTACCCTCAACCCGGCCCGTGCCATGGGCGTGGGCGACGAGGTGGGCTCCATCGAAGTCGGGAAAGCGGCCGACCTGGTCGTGTGGACCGGAGACCCGTTCTCCGTCTACAGCCACGCACAGCATGTGTACATCGACGGAGCCCTCATGTACGACCGTAGCGCACCGGACCCCATCGTCTTCGGGGACTTCATGCTGGGCATGGATGGGGAGGTGGGACGATGAGCCGCTTCACGCTTCGCGCTGCCGCCCTGTCGGGCCTGGCAGCCTTCGCACTGACCGCAGCCGCTGCCGGCCAGGAGACCATCGCCATCACGAACGTTCAGATTCATGTGCGCGGCGGGGTGGTGATCGAGAACGGCACGATCGTCATGCGGGAAGGCCGCCTCACCGGGGTGGGGGCCGATGTCCCGGTACCCTCCGGAGCCCGTGTAATCGACGGGACCGGCAAGCTGGCGACGCCGGGGCTCATCGACTCCTACTCCCAGACGGGGCTGGGCGAGATCGGGGGTCAGGCGCCCGGCACTCAGGACGCTGGCACCAGCCTCCCGGAACTGGGGGCGTCTTTCAATCCCATCCGGGCGGTGAATCCCGAGAATACGCACATCCCGATGATCCGACTGCGTGGGGTGACCTCGTCTGTGGTCGGGCCCCGCGGCGGTCCGCTGTTCGACGGGTCCGGGGGTGTCATCTCCATGGACGGTGAGCGCGTGTCCGACATGATCATCCGGGAGAATGCCGCCGTGTACACCTCGATGGGGGAACAGGGATCGGGCAGCGAGGGAGGCGGCTCGCGCGCGGCTCTGCGCATGCGCCTCCATGACGCTCTGCAGGATGTCCTCACGAGCATGCTCGACGAAGACGCGGATGAGGACGACGACGAGCGGAGAGAGGGCGCCATCAACGAGCGGAACATCGAGGCCCTCAAGCCACTGCTCCTGGGAGAAATCCCGCTGGTCGTGAGCGTAAACCGCCTCAGCGACATTCACATGGCCCTCGAGCTGCAGGAGAAGTTCGGCCTCCGCATGGTCATCAACGGAGGCGCCGAAGCATGGCGTGCCGCGGACGAACTCATGGCGGCGGGGGTGGCGGTCATCGTGAACCCCACGGCCAACCTGCCCACCTTCGACGGATTGGGCGCGACAATGGAGAACGCCGGCATCCTTGCGAACGCAGGGGTCAAGGTGCTCTTCGCCGGCGGACGCTCACTCACGCACATGGCCGGCCTGGCTGTTGCCAACGGGATGACCCGTGCGGCAGCAGGCGACGGCCTGTCCCTCGCAGCCGCCGAAGTGTGGGGTATCGCGGACGAAGTGGGGAGCCTGGAGGAAGGCAAGCGCGCGGACGTCGTGATCTGGTCCGGCGATCCGTTCGAGCTTTCAACCACCGCCGAGCATGTCTTCATCGGCGGACGGGAGATCCCGGAGGACTCCCGCCATGAGCGACTCTTCGACCGGTACAGGGACTTGTCGCGGTACCGGACAATCGGGCGTTAGCAGGGGTGACGGGCCGGGAGTCGGACGGAGACACCGCGCACCGCTCGTGGCACGCTCCGGCCGACCCCGACCCCCCGGCTGACAAACTCAAACATCCTTTGGATCCAGTGACATGAGCCTCTCGAAGCGCTACGGCGGATACACCTCCTTCTCGTACCTGGAGGCGGGAGCCGACTACAAGGCGTTCAACCTGGTGGACGAACTGACGCGAGTGCCGGCCTCTCTCGTGCCCCTGAAAGAGGAAGAGGAAGCCCGGGTCCGTTCGTTGCTGAGCCGCATTCTCATGGTGTCCCTGCACGAGCACCTCGGCACCTTTCCGGATCCCATCGGGGACACGCCGGAATACGTGCGCCACGGACGCATGGCCACGGCCTTCAAGGGGCTGGCGGCGTCCCATTGGGACTGCGTGTTCGACAACCTGATGGACGGCATCTGCACCATCCACTCGCATTCGGGGTGGCAGTGGGACGACGTGCTCCACGACCTGGGCATGCGCCTGTGCGACCTGGCTCATCAGGACTTCCTCATCCACTGCCTTCGCGCCGACGATATCCAGCGGGCTCACGATCAGGATCGCCTGGCCTGGGTCGCATCCATGGAAGGCGCAGCCATGATCGAACACGACGTCGACCGAATCGATCTGCTCTACGGCTTCGGCGTGCGGGCACTGGGCATCACCTACTCCGAATCCAATGCGCTGGGCAACGGGCTCAAGGAGGATCGGGACGGGGGGCTCACCAGGTTCGGCCGGAAGGCCGTGGAGCGCATGAACAAGGTGGGGATGCTCATCGACTGCTCCCACTGCGGAGACCAGACGACCCTCGACACCATCGAGTGGAGCGAGCAGCCCATCCTCCTGTCGCACATCGGAGCCCGAGCCCTTTGGGACTCCAACCGCCTGGCCCCCGACGAGGTCCTGGAGGCATGTGCCGCCAAGGGCGGCGTCATCGGCATCGAGGCGGCCCCACACACCACCCTCACCAAGGCCCACCGATCGCACAGTCTCGAGTCCTTCATGGAGCACTTCGAGTATACCAAAGCGCTCGTCGGCATCGACCACGTGGGATTCGGTCCGGATTCGCTCTACGGCGATCATGTCGGTCTCCACCACACCTATGCGGCGAACCTCTCTCTCGAGGAGTCTCATGGCGGGGGCAAGCCCGACCAGGAGTACGAGGAGGTGGAATACGTGCAGGGCCTGGAGAACCCCACCGAGGGCTCCAAGAACATCCTGCGCTGGCTGGTGAAACACGGGTATTCCGACGAGGACATCGAGAAAGTCATGGGCGGGAATGCCATGCGGATTCTGAGGGAGGTCTGGGCCTGAGGCGCGTCATCTTCGGCCTGACGCGCAGCCTCGCTGTCACGCCCCCACTCTGGACGGCTGTGGCCGTCCTCGTGCCTTGCGCCGTCGCCGGGCAGCAGGCCGGGTCGGAGGTCGTGCAATCAGCCGTTGTGCGGGCCAGCCTGACCAACGAGCACGAGGCTGCGCGGGTGCGGGTCGAGTACACCCTGTCCGGCGCTGTGCCGGGAAGCCGGATTCCAGCGACCGTTCTCACCTTCGGCTCCGAGCCGCCCACGGCACTCGCGCTGGGCAGCGCCGGCGAACCCGCCTCCTTCAGTCCAGGGCCGGGGCGAGCCCAGGTGGCCCTTCTTCCGGTGGAGGTCGGCAACGCGGGAGAGGCACGGGTGGTCGCCGAGTACACCGTGCCGTCACCCGTATCCGAGGTCGGTGGCGCGCTGCGAGGTCACATCCCCGTGCTCTCTCTGGATCGGGTTCCACAGGAGGCCCAGCCCGGACTCTTTCACGGGGAGGTGAACGTTCCCGCCGGATGGACCTTCTCCGAGGCCTTCCCCACGGGGCTGAGTCGCTCCGATGTGCAGGAGGGTGCATACGCAGTCTACGCGGTGGACCTGTCCGTCGTCCCCGCCACGTTGAGCTTCCGTGCCTACACCGATGGCGCGTGGCACCCTGGTCTTCCGCTCATACTGGACGTGTTGGCGGCGCTCATCGTCGTCGGATTCAGCTTCGCGGGCTGGCGACATCTCCGGGAGCCGTCCGCATGATGGGCCCGGGTTTCGTCTTCTGGGGGCTCTTTCTCGCCTGCGGAATCATCGTCGCGGCCTATGCTGCGTGGATGTGGTGGGAGGAGCGCCGATGACCGCGCAGATGTGGATCTTCGTCGGCTACTTCGGCGTGGTGTTCCTCATCGGCTGGTACAGCATGCGGCGCACCCGCAGCGAGGAGGACTACTGGATCGCCGGCGGGAATCTGGGCTGGTTCGTCGGCGGTGCCACGCTGGCCGCGACGCATACCAGCGCAGGCACCTTCGTGGGCACGATCGGCGTCATGTACACGGTGGGTTGGTCCTTCGGCTGGGTGCTCCTCTCCATTCCCCTGGCATACTGGTTCGTTGCGGCGGTGCTTGCCCCACGATTCACCACCAGGAAGCAGCTCACGCTGCCGGCGTTCATCGAAGCGCGCTACTACAGCAAGAAGGTGCGCGGCCTGGCGGCCGTCATCGTACTCATCGCCACGGTGGTGTACATCCAGGCGCAGATCGTGGCCGGTGGCATCATCGCCAACATCGTCTTCGGCATCCCCACTCAGTGGGGCATGGTGGCCTTCACCGTCATTCTGCTGGTCTACACGGTGGTGGGCGGCATGATGGCCGTCGTCTATACCGACGCCTTCCAGCTCGTCGTGATGTGCCTGGGAGCACTCTTCGCGCTGCCTTTGGCGCTCCGACAGGTAGACGGAGTGGAGAACCTGTTCACGCTCGTGGAGTCCGCCAACCCGCTCGTGTTCACCTGGCAATCGATGCCCGCCACGCTCCTGTTCACCATGGGCCTTGCTTTCTTTCTCGGTTCCATCGCCACGCCGGAGAAACTGATCCGGCTCTATGCCATGAAGGACATGCCCACCATCCGGCGGGGCATTCTCTTCGCCATCGTGGTGGTGACGGGCATCAACCTCGTAGTCTTCGTCATCGCCCTGGCCGCCATCGTGCTCTTCCCGCAACTGCCGACGGGAGATCTGGCCATGCCCATGGTGGCCACCGCCGTCCTTCCCCCGACGCTGGGCGCGATTATGCTGGCGGCCATCACCTCCGCCATGATGTCCACGGTGGACTCCCTACTCATTGTGGCCGGCTCCGCGCTATCGGTGGACATCTATCAGAACCTGATCCATCCCGAAGTCACGCCGGGGCGCCGCCTGCTCGTGGATCGGGCGGGCATCGTCATCGTAGGTTCGATTCCCGTGCTGCTTCTCCTCAGCGGAGTCGGCGAGGGCGAGCTGGTCCAGTTCATCGTGCTCCTGTTCACTGCCCTGATGGCAGCCGCCTTCGTCATGCCCGTGGTGGGTGGACTGCTGTGGAGGCGAGCCACGCGTGAAGGAGCAGCGGCGTCCATGATCGGCGGGGTGGGCGTGACCTTCCTATGGGAGATTTTCGGCTCCGAGGCCATCGACCCGGTGCTGCCGGGCTTCCTGGCCTCTGCCGTGCTCTGGGTCATGGTAAGTCTGCTCACGCCGCCGCCGCCGGCGAGCGCGGTGGAGCCCTACTTCCCCTGATCCGGTCCGCCTCATTGCCTCCCCTCCAGCCTGACCCTACGGTGAACGCTGACGCCATACCGCATCAGAGTTCTCCACGGCCTGACTTTATGTGAGGACGATTTGAAGACCGTTCCAAGATCGACCTTCTCCCTCGAAGATGTGGTCGAGGACGGAGAGTGAGTGCCACGGAAGAGGGGCCCGGTGGTGCAACGAGAATCCTGGTCGTGGAAGACGACCAGGATATGCAGGAACTACTGCGCGTGGTTCTGGCGGACCCAGGGCGGGAGATCCTCGTCACCGGGACAGGTCACGAAGCCGAGGAAGTCCTGCAGCACAGTGACTTCGACCTCATCCTACTCGACCTCATGCTACCGGACTGCGACGGCCGCGGGCTTCTCAGCCGTCTGCGGGAGAAGCGGAAAACCGCAGCCGTGCCGGTGATCTGTGTGTCGGCTCGGATGGGTCCCGAGATCCGCGCGGACTGCTTCACGAGGGGTGCCGACTCGTATGTCGAGAAGCCGTTCGATCCCGACCTGCTCAGATCCGACGTAGCACGACGACTGCAGAGGCAGGCGGCTCGTGTCCGCGAGGCCCATCGGGACGATGTCACGGGCTTGCTCAACCGAGCCGGGTTTCTCGGGGCTATGGAGGACTTGAGCCAAGGTCCATACTCGGTGGTCGCGTTCGAACTGGACGGATTTCAACGCATCGGAGATCGATGGGGTTGGGGAACGGGCGATCGGGTTCTGACCGACATCGCCGACGCCCTGGCCCACGCTCTCCACGATATCGGCGTGCTCGCGCGGTGGGGTGCAGGGAAGTTCGCCCTGGCATTCGCGGGTGATCTGGCACTCGACGCGGAGAAGCACACGGCCGCGTTGGTGGACACGATCCAGCGGCTGCCGATCGCCGGGCCCGACGGCGAAACGTTCAGAGTGACCGCATCGGCAGGGATCTTTCTGGCGGGGGCGGGCCACTCCCCCATGGACGCCTTCGAGCGAGCCCAGGCGAGGCTCTTCGTCGCCCGGGAGAGTGGTGGCCATCGGTCGATCGTCGAGGATGAGAACGACCATGGCACTCCGCGCCTGGTGCTCCTGGCCGAGGACGATCAGATCGCCGGCACAATTCTCACCCACCGCCTCGAGAAGGAGGGGTTTCGTGTCGTGTGGCACCGCGATGGGCGGGACGCCTACGATGGGGCGCTGCACGAGATACCCAGCCTCGTGATTCTCGATGTCAGGATGCCGGGCATGGACGGTTTCGAGGTTCTCGATCGGCTGCGAAAGACCCCGGCGTATCTCCGTGTCCCAATCGTCATGCTGACGTCCCTGGGCAACGAGTCAGACGTCGTTCGAGCCTTCGAGCTGGGGGCCGACGACTACGTCCTGAAGCCGTTTTCACCTGCTGAGCTCATCGCGCGTGCCCGCCGGCTGATCGCCCGCGGACACGTGAGCGACCCCGAGTAGGCCTCCGGCCATGCACCTGTTGGGGCTCCCGATCACGGACGACCTCCGGTCCGTCGCCCTGGCGTTCCTCATCCTGGTCATCGTGGTTCTCTTCGTCCTCGCCCTGGGCTTTGGGTCCTACGCGCTGCTCCTGAGGATTCGCCATGACCGGCGAGAACAGCTGTGGGAGAGCCTCGAGGAACAGTGGCAGGAGCCGGTACTCCTGGCGCTTGCCGATCCCGAGGCGATGAACGCGGTGCACGAGACGATCAGAGCACCGTACCGCCTGCACTTCGTGCGTTTCTGTGTCGAATATGCGCTGAGGGTTCGGGGGAAAGAGCGGGAGACCCTCCGAAAACTGGCGGCGCCCTACCTCCCGCCCCTGCGCCAGAGCGCGGACGATGCAGATGTCGCCATCCGTGCGCGGGCGATCCAGACGCTCGGAGCTCTGGGTCTGCCCACATACGAAGAAACAGTGGTAACCGCTCTCGACGACCCGTCACCGATCGTGTCCATGGTGGCTGCGCGGGCGCTCGCCCGACACGGACATCCACTCTACGCCTCCGAGATCATCAAGCGGCTCGGGCGCTTCGGAGGCTGGAGTCGGAACTTCATGGCCTCTATCCTGGCATCGATGGGCCCGGAGAGCGCGCCGGCACTCCGGTCCGGTTACGCGAACGCCGAGGAAGCGGCGTCAGTCCGCACCGTGATCGGATACGCGCTCCGCCTGCTCAAGGATCTCGAAGCGGCTGACATCGCCGCGGACATCGTGGAAAGGGAAGAGGACCCGGATCTCCTGGCTTCCGCGCTCAAGCTGCTGACTGTCGTCGGCCGCCCCGAGCATGCATCGGTAATCCGGGTTCGGTGCGTCTCCGAACAGGCGGCCGTGCGCTCCTTCGCACTAGGAGCTCTGGGCACAGTCGGCAGCGATGACGACGTTCCCCAGCTCGTCGAGGCCCTCGAAGATCCGTCGCCTTGGGTGGCGATGCACGCCGCAAGGGGCCTCCTGGCGGCCGGGGGGCACCAACGGCTGCGGGACATGGTGAAGCTCGACCATCCGCGGGCTGCGCTCGCAGAGCAGCTGCTGCTGGAAGACGGGGCCGCGTGATGGATCTGGCCTGGACCGTAATCGGCGCCTTCACCTACCTGGTGCTGGGGTACTTCTTCGTCCTCAACTCGGTCTACCTGGCCACGAGCATCTTCGCGTTCGGTGCCCTGCGCAGGTACTCCATGCGCATGAAGTCGTACAACCTGGACGAGCTCGTGACCTCGGCCGGGGCTCCCCCCATCAGCCTCATCGCGCCGGCATACAACGAAGAAGCGACGTGCGTCGAGTCCATCCAATCACTCCTGACCCTCGACTACCCGGAGTACGAGATCCTCGTGGTCAACGACGGATCGAGCGACAGCACGCTCGATCGAATGACCGCTGAGTTCAACCTGGTCCCCACCGCCCGCATGGCGATCGGGGACATCGACACAGCCCCTCTTCGGCAAGTCCTGAGAAGCCTCCGCCACCCCAACCTCTGGGTGCTCGACAAAGACAACGGGGGGAAGGCGGACGCACTCAATCTGGGCATAAACTACTGCCGCACACCCCTCTTCTGTGCCATGGATTCGGACAGTCTTCTGGAGAGGCACGCTCTCTCTCGCATCGTCCGGCCGTTCCTCGAAGACGCCGATACGGTGGCGGCCGGGGGCATCCTGCGCATCGCAAACGGATGTGTGGTCAAACAGGGACAGGTGGTAGACGTGAGGCTGCCCCGAAACGTGTGGGCCCAGTTCCAGGTTCTGGAATACCTCCGTGCCTTTCTCTCCGGCCGCATGGGATGGGACGCGCTGCAGGCGACGCTCGTGATCTCAGGAGCGTTCGGGATCTTCAAACGTGAGGCCGTCGTCTCTGCCGGTGGCTACGCGACCGATACGGTGGGCGAGGACATGGAGCTCGTGGTGCGACTCCACCGGACCATGTCGGAGCAGGGACGGCCATACTCCATCCACTTCGTCCCTGACCCGGTGGCGTGGACAGAGTGTCCCGAAAATCTGCGGTCCCTCAGTCGACAGCGGGACCGATGGCAGCGTGGGCTCTTTCAGACTTTGACGCGCCACAGCGTCATGCTGCTCAACCCGCGCTACGGCAGAGTAGGCCTGTTGGCATTTCCCTATTTCTTCTTCCTGGAGATGCTCGGCCCCATCGTGGAATCACTCGGCCACGTCAGCTTCATGGCGATGGTCGTGACCGGTAGGGTCGATCTCCTCTTCGGCGCAGCCTTCCTGGGGGCGGCAGTCGTTCTCGGTACGACCCTCTCCATATCAGCAGTCGTCCTCGAGGAGCTGTCCTTCCGGAGATATCCCAGGATCTCCGACCTCGCGCGCCTCTTCGCGCTGGCAGTCGTGGAGAACCTCGGATACAGGCAACTCTCGGCCTGGTGGCGCCTCAAGGGCATGATCTCGGCCCTGAAGGGCGACGTGGGATGGGGCGCTCAGACGCGGAGGGGCTTCACCGCCGAAGGCAGATAGGGCGGCTCATGGTCCCCGGTTCGCGGCACTCCTCGACTCCGTGTTCTGTTGCGGGCGGCCAAGCCCCGCTTCTATCCTGCCCTTCCCGAACCCCCAAAAGGGATCCGGTTCCCCATGAGACTGCTCCTTGCCCTGGTCCTGGTGGCTGCTCCGGCGTCATCGGTACAGGCCCAAACGCGTGACTTCTCTGAAGCCGTCGACAGGCTTGCGGTCGGCAGTTCCATCCCCATCGAGTTCATCACGACCTACGTGAACATCACCGGCCAGCCGGACATTCTGGATGAGGTCACGGTCGATGGTCCCTATCCGACTCGCTTCAGCCTATCTGAGTTCTGGACAGAGAGCGGTGTCACCCGAATGATCGTCTCGTACGTGGGTGGCCCTTGTTCGAACGCCGAGTTGCTGACCTTCGGCGGTGACGGGGGTCTTCGCGATCACCTTCAGGTCGGTTCGGGCTGTGACCGCGACGGCTTGGACCAACCCCATCGGACGTTCGACTATCGGGTCATCGGCGAGGTTATCGAGCGACGCCATGAAGTTGAGGGACCCGATGAAGTCCGCGACCCGCAGACCGGGACCATGTCCTACATCGAAGAACCCACGCTGGACGTCTGGTACGACTACTTCGAGGTCCAGTCTGACGGACGACTGGAGACTCTCTCGTTGCCTGACGAAGTGGATGATAGGCGGTCCTACGGTGTTGCTTCCCGTCGACTCCTGACTCGGGAAGAACTCTCAGCGATGGCACCCACGGATCTGCGTCTCATGCGAAACGAGATCTTCGCTGCCTACGGCCACATCTTCGAGTCAGTCGATCTCCGGGAGTACTTCGGGCAGCAGCCCTGGTATCGGCCCAGCGGCAACGCCGATGACCGACTGACGGACATCGAAGCACTCAACGTAGAGCGGATCGTCCGCGCTGAGGGAGGATCGATCGAGATCGACTCAGGGCTGGGGGAGGCTCCCTAGCAGGTCCAGGAGTCGCCGGTTCTCCTCCAGGTCGCGGAACGCATCCCACTCCAGGTAATAACCCTCTGCGTCGTAGGCGACGAACGTATCCACGCGGTCGCTCTCGTCAGTGATCTCGGTGGTTCTCAGTTGGACGCCCAGGTCTTGAACCCGTTGGAACCACGGCCGTAGGTCCTCGGTGAAGAATGAGACCGTCACCGCCTTGTCTTCCGTCGCCTGATGCAGGCCCCGATCGCCATCCACCAGGCCGATGAACCCAGTGCTCGACGCCTGATAGACCTTGGCCCACCCCTGATCGACGATCATATCGGTGCCCAGGAGGGCCTCGTAGAAGGCTTCGTTGGGGGCGAGCTCCCTGTAGTACAGCCATTGCACGGTCGCTTTGACACCCAGATCGGCAGGTCGGGACCCGCCCGCGGAATAGACCGGCTCGATCGGGTCGAGGACCGGCATGAGGTCCGCGTTCTCTTCGTGGGGATTGAACCGCTCGAACTCCAGCAGATATCCCTCGGGGTCGATGGCCACGAACCCATCGTGCGGCTGGCCTTCCCGGTAGTTCAGGTCGGCTCTCATCGGGACGTCCATGGCCTGGAGATACTCCCACCACCCTTCCACCTGGTCGGTCACCAGGGCCAGGGTGGCGGACTTGGGTTCGTCGGCCGAGTGCATTCCCTCGGCTGCGTCGACCAGAGTCAGATAGGACGCGGGCGCGACCCTCATGATCTTGGCGAAGCCGTAGTCGACGACGGTCTCCATGCCCAGGACGTCGACGTAGAAGTGCCAGGCTCCGTCGACGTCGGCGTAGTAGTAGAACGAGTTGGTGGCCTGGACTGCCGGGAGGGCGGACTGCACGGCTGCGGGCTCCTCGTCGACCTCCGCTGGATCGCCCCCGTCCCCCGGACCGCAGGCTCCACTGAGAAGGACCAGCAAGAGGGGGAAGGGGCGAGGTCCCGCGTTGATTGGCTTCATTTCGGTTCCCGGATCGCTGCGTTGCCCTCTGCACCCACGCGGATCGGGGAGAGGCGTCGATGTCGGCCCAGCTGTCAGCGCCAACCGCGCATCGGGACGCGGCGGCGGGCCGATCAATCCACAAGGTTATCGGTCAGCGACGAGCCCCTGCAAGGACAACACGGCATTGGCGCAGCCGCCCATTGCGAGAATAGTTTGCCTCGACGGCGCGATCCCGCGCCCCGCCCCCCTGCCTGTCGCGAGGTCACACCGTGTCGAAACCATCCGGCAGCACCTTCCGCGTCCTTCATGTCGCGCTCTTTCTCCTCCTGGGATCAGGTTCGTGGTTCATCCTGGGGGCCCAACAGGTCGTCTGGCCGGATGCAGCCTGGCCCACTTCGACGCCCGAGGCGGAGGGGCTCAATGCGGCCGCAATCGACTCGCTGGTCGCCGACATCGAGGCCGGGCGATACGGGCTGCTGGATCACTTCCTCCTGATCCGACACGGAAAGGTCGTCGCCGATCACCACTACACGCACGATTACGACTCCATCGGTGCCCAGTATGACCGTGCGGCCCACCAGTACAACTACGACCACCCGAACTGGCACCCCTACTTCGAGGGGACCGAACTTCACACGCTTCAGTCGGTGACCAAGAGCGTGAACTCCGCAGGTCTGGGGATCGCCATCGACGAGGGCCTCATCGCGGGAGTCCAGGTCCCTGTTCTGCCCTTCTTCAGTGAATACGATTTCGACGACACCGATCCCAGGAAACAGGCAATCACCCTGGCCGATCTCCTGACCATGCGCAGCGGACTCCACTGGGTGACCGAAGGCGGCTACAGCGACTCCGAGCACAGCACGGTTGAGATGGAGCTGAGCGACACCTGGATCCAATACATCCTGGACCGGACCATGGACGCTCAGCCGGGCACGGTCTACGAGTACAACGACGGTGCCAGCGTCCTCATCGGGAAGATCATCCGAGAGGCGACCGGCGTGCGGGCGGACCGGTGGGTGGAAGAGAGGCTCTTCGACCCCATAGGCATCGAACGCTACCATTGGAAGATCACCCCGGACGGCGAGGCCGACACCGAGGGCGGCCTCTATCTGGAGCCCCATGACCTGGCCCGCATCGGATACCTGTTCATGCGAGGCGGTGAGTGGGATGGCCGCCAGATCGTCTCCCGGGCGTGGGTGGACGCCTCAACCGCGCCGGTGGTGCCGGATGTGGTCCGGAATAGCGACCGGCCCGACGTCGGCTATGGGTACCAGTGGTGGGTTCCGTTGCACGAGGAGGGCAAGACCAGGATCTTCGGCATGAACGGATATGGCGGGCAGTTCCTCCTGGCCTCGCCCGAACACGACCTCTTGGTCGTCTTCAACGGCTGGAACATTCACGCCCCTTCGGAGCTCTCGTCGCTCCGGGCCTTCCAGGATCGGATCATCCCAGCCATTCAGCACTGACGCGGGGAGCGGCCGAGGGGCGTTCTGGGGCTTCCTGTCACCGCCCCACTGCGCCGCACATTCCCCTTGCCGCGTCGGCACCCCTACCCTACGGTCCTTCCAAGTCCCTCGGGGTCCTCGCGGACCTCCCCTCCCATGGTCGAGATCGCTTGAAGCAAATCAGAGGTTACCTCGCCCTGAGCACGGTGTGCGTGGGTATGCTGCTGTCCGATCTCGTGCAACGCCTCGTGATCGGCCCCTGGCTGTGGCTTCGACCCCAGAGCCGCCACGGGGTACTGGGTCGTTGGCTGCAATTTCTTGCATGGCTGGTCACACGGCCGCTCGAGGTCATCGGAGGTGCTTCACTTCCGCGCCCACAGCGCGTGGTTCCGTGCAAGCCTGGCATCCTGATCATCATAAACCACCAATCCTTGCTCGACATTCCGCTGGGGGTCGAGGCGCTGCAGGACGGGTACCTGAGCCTTGTCACCCGCCGCCGGTATACCCGTTTCATTCCTCTCATCTCGCACCTGGTCAGGCTGTTCCGCTACCCGTCGATCGACCCCGAGGCAGACCCACGGGCTGGGCGACGCATGCTGAAGAGCCTGCGCAAAGCCGCACTCGAAGCAGACGTGCCCATCCTGATCTACCCTGAAGGCACCCGGACGAGGGACGGGGAGATCGGTCCGTTCCGCCGCACCGGGATGCGGGTCCTTCTGCGCAGCCGCACCTGGACGGTCCATGCGTTCGTCGTGGACGGACTATGGGAGCACGCGAAGTTCAAGCATCTCATGGGGAACATGAACACGATCGACGCACGCATGGCGCACGTAGGAGCGTTCGAGTGGACGGACGCCAAAGGCGACGACGAGGCGTTCGTCTCGGAGATCCGACAGCGCATGATCGAGAAGCTGGCGGAAATGCGGGGACTCGCCGCTTCCTGAGTCTCAGCGGCCGCTCGGCCGCTGCCGGATCATCGAGCCTCGACGTGTTCGCCCGTCGTCCGCAGAGCTTCTATCGCGTGAGACGGCCCCTCTCGCTCCACCCCCAGCGGAATGAAACATGTCGGTTCTAATGTTTCATCACGTTGCAACGCCATGTTTCGCACGGTGGTGACGCCAGAGACACCGCGAGTCCTGCGACTTCGCGTAACTCCCTTATTCACAGGAAGATAGACAGCATCGCGGTGGTGTGGCACCAGCGTTGCTCTAGTCGAGGGCGGAATCTCGGCGGGCCACCCCCGCCGAGGGCGAACAAAGGACTACGCCAATGAAGAGGCTCTTGATTCTGGGAGGCGGGACGGCGGGCACGATGATGTCCTCCAAACTCCGCCGTGCTCTCCAACCCGAGGAGTGGTCCATCACCCTCGTGGATCAGGACAACGACCACGTCTATCAGCCCGGCCTGCTCTTCATTCCCTTCGGCATCTACCGGCCCAGGGACGTCGTGAAGACGCGCGCACGGTACGTGCCGCCTGGCGTCGACCTGCTGCTCTCGGGTGTCGACGTGATCGATCCGGACAACAACAGGGTCCGCCTGAGCGACGGTCATGAGCTCGAGTACGACCTGCTCATCGTCGCCACGGGCAGCCGCATCGCCCCCGAAGAGGTCGAGGGGCTCACCGGGGTCGGTTGGAAGAAGAACGCCTTCGACTTCTACACCGTGGACGGCGCAGCCCAGTTGTTCTACGCGATGGAGCGCTTCGAAGAAGGGCGGCTGGTCTTGAACGTGGCCGAGATGCCCATCAAGTGCCCCGTGGCCCCCCTCGAATTCGTCATGCTCGCAGACTGGTTCTTCCATCAGAAGGGTATCCGCGACCAGGTCGAGATCGTCTACGCCACGCCCCTGGACGGCGCCTTCACGAAGCCGCGTGCATCCGCCCTGCTGGGGACGCTGCTTGAAGAGAAGAACATCAGGGTCGAGACGGGCTTCAACGTCGCTGAGGTCGATACCGAGACGAGGACCATCTCGACCTACGATGACCGCAACATCGAATACGACTTGCTGGTCTCCATCCCGACGAACATGGGCAGCGAGGCGATCGAACGCTCGGATATCGGCGACGAGCTCGCCTTCATCCCCACGGACAGGAACACCCTGCAGTCGAAGCAATGGGACAACGTCTTCATACTGGGCGATGCCACGGACCTCCCGTCATCAAAAGCCGGCTCGGTAGCCCACTTCCAAGGCGAGGTTCTGCAGAAGAACATCGTGCGCTGGATCGATGGGCGTACGCTGCTGCCAGAGTTCGACGGACACGCCAACTGCTTCATCGAGTCCGGTTTCGACAAGGCCGTGCTCATCGACTTCAACTACGACACGGAGCCCCTGCCCGGCCGCTTCCCGCTGCCCGGCGTCGGCCCCATGAGCCTGCTGTCCGAGAGTGAAGCGAATCACTGGGGCAAGATGGCCTTCCGCTGGATCTACTGGAACCAGCTTCTGTCCGGGAAGGAACTCCCGTTCGTCGACTCACAGATGTCCCTCTTGGGCAAGTGGACCTGAAATGACTGTCGCCGACGTGATGGATATGAACCAGGAGAACGTGACCGAGCTGGTGGACCAGCTGCGGCAGATGAACCAGAAGCTCGACCGTATCGACAGCGTGTTGGACACCCTCCAGCACCGCGTGGAGAGCCTCGAGGACATCCGCGAAGACCTGTGGCCCATGATCCACGGAGCCTCACACCAGATCACGCGCAAGCTCCACGATTTGGAGCAGAGCGGTGCGTTGGGCTTCGTCACGGAGGGCGCCAAGATGGCTGAGGTCGTGGCCACGTCGTTCACCCAGGAAGACGTGCGCCTGCTGGGCCAGAACGTGGTTCACATCCTCGAGACCGTGCGAGGGCTCACTCAGCCGGAGGTGCTGGACATCGCCGACCGTGCAGCAGTCGCCCTGAAGGACACCGAGAGCCATCCCGAGAAGAAGATCGGCTTGTTCCGTGCGCTCCGTGATCCTGAGATCCGCAGAGGGATGACCCTCATGCTGGGCGTAATGAAGGAGCTGGGCACCGACCCCGCCAACGGAAAGAACGTCGCCGCCCGGGTGGCTGGCGAAGACAACTAGAACTGTCCCCCTGAGGAGAGAATCCATGAGCACCGTGTTGCTAGCCGGTCAGAACATCGACGTCGATGCCGAGGGCTTCATGCTGAACCCTGACCAGTGGACCCCTGAGGTAGCCACTCAGATCGCCCGCGACGCCGGAATCGATCCCCTGACGGAGAAGCACTGGCAGGTTCTGGACTTCTGCCGTCGCGACAACGCCGAGAAGGGGACGCCTCCGGGCGTGCGCCGCATCACCAAGCAGACCGGCATCTCCACCAAGGAAATGTACGCGCTCTTCCCGAAGGGCCCTGGAATCCTGTCGGCCAAGATCTCGGGTCTCACCAAGCCGAAGGGGTGCATCTGATGCCCACGACCATCGAACAGGACACGACCCAGGCGGCCCCGACGGACGAGCAGAACGACGAGCAGGAACAGACTCGCAAGGTCGCGATCATCTGCTCCAAGGGCAGTCTGGATATGGCCTATCCAGGTCTGATCATGGCCAACGCCGCTCGCATGATGGGCATCGAGGCCATGCTCTTCTTCACGTTCTGGGGCCTGGACATCATCACCGAGAAGAAGACCGACCACCTCAAGCCCGGCATGCTGGGCAACCCGTCCAGTCCCATGCCGCATTCCATCATGGGCCTGCCGGGCATGCACGCCGTCGCAGAAAGGATGATGAAGAAGCAGATGGAGGATCTGGACATTCCGGACGTCCGCGAGATGCTCGAGATCCTCGATGACGCCGGCGCCGAGCTGTACTCCTGCCAGTTGGCCATGGAGATGTTCGGCCTCGAGCAGAGCGATCTGATTCCGCAGGTCAAAGAGAGCCTGACGGCCATGGACTTCTGGGAGAAGGCCGAGGGGGCGCAGGTCGTCTTCGTCTGAGTGGTCTAGGTGAAGGACCTCGTCTGGAGCGCCGACTCGAGCTCATCCATCACGGCCTCATCGTCCTCGATCACCAACCTCTCAGACAAGGCCTGGAACGCCGCTGAAGACTCGATGAGTCCCAGCGCCCATGCCGCGTGTGCTCGCACGAGCGGGGCCGGATCGGAGAGGGCGCGGCTCAACACCGGCACGGCATCATCGACTCCCCAGTTTCCCAGCGCCACGCAGACGTTCCGAAGGAGCCCCTTCCGACCGGTACGCAGGAGCGGCGATGCGGCGAACGACCGGGCGAACGCCTTGCCGGACATCGACAGCAGCTGATCCGCCAAGTTGACCAGGAAGGGTCCATCGAGGTCTGACCGCGCAGCATAGGATGGCTCCTCCGAGGCTTCGGAGAACCGCTCATTCCACGGACACACCTCCTGGCAGATGTCGCAACCGAAGATACGGTTCCCGATCATGGGCCGAAGCTCCAGCGGGATCGACCCACGCAGCTCGATGGTCAGGTAGGAGATGCATCGCCGGGCGTCCATGACCGGGGCGCCGCTCCCGTCTCGCCCAAGCAAAGCTCCCGTGGGACACGCATCGAGGCACGCCCGGCATGTGCCGCACCGGTCCGCCTCGAAGGGCTCATCGGGGGGAAGCTCCAGATCCAGCAGCAGGAGTCCGAGAAAGAAGTACGAACCCTTCTCGGGGTCGATGAGCATGGTGTTCTTGCCGAACCATCCCAGGCCTGCACGCCGGGCCAGGTCCCGCTCGAGGATCGGTCCGGTATCCACGTAGGCACGCGCCTCCAGCTTTCCGACCTCGGCGCTCAGCCAACGACCCAGCGCCTCCAGCTTCTGCTTGATCACATCGTGGTAGTCGCTGCCTCTCGCGTAGCGAGCGATGACGCCGCGAGACGCGTCGGCCGGAAGCCCTTCCGCATCGGGCTGGTCGTACGGATGGGTGACCACGAGCACGGACCGCACTCCACCCAGGGTCGCACCGAGATCGCCTCGCCGGGCCACCGCGTCCTCGCGGGCCAGATAGGCCATCTCGCCGTGCAGCCCCTCCGCGATCCAGTCACCGTAATGGCGCATATGCTTCGTGGGCTCGGCGCCGGCGATTCCGAGGCCGGAAAACCCCAGCCGCCTTGCCTCAGCCCGCAGATCCTCCACCAGCGACAGGTCGACGCGCCTCATCTCACTCGTCGACACCAGGCGACTCCACTCGGTACTCGCGTCCCTTCCATGCGACGCGCGACCCACGCATCCAGGCCTTGGCCACGATGTACATCGCTACCGCTGCGCCGGCGGGATAGGCCAGGCCATAGAGCGCAGGCACCTGCATCTGGTGCGTGAAGCGCATCCACAGGAGGCAGCTCCAGAGAACAGCCAACGCCGACCACGTCAGCAGCCCCGGAAGCCCGACGCCGCCCAAGGCCAGGAGGAAGCCGGTCGGGGGGACGATCCAAAGTCCAACCCCCCCGACCAGGGCGGCGGGCGCCATCAGAGGCTGGACCCGCGGCGGCAAGCTCGCTCGCCCTCCGTTGACGATGTTCTTCGTCCAACCCTCGATGACGTCTTCCAGAGACCGGTACATGCGCGTGGCAAAGTCGTCCTTCGCGCTTCGGACGGAGATGACTTTTCCCCTTCGCTTCATGAGCTGCGCGAGCGCCTGGTCCTCCACCACCGATCCGCGGACGGCCTCGTGTCCCCCGATCTCCTCGTAGCCTGCGCGGCGAAACATCATGTACTGTCCGTTGGCGATCGCGTCCCGCCAGTGCCCATCGCGGACCGTTCGCTCGAAGTCCGGATAGCGGAGAAACATCGCCAAGAAGACCTGAGTCTGGACCACCCTCTCCCAGAACGTCTCCATGAGCTGCCTTCCCAGCAGGGTGAGGAGGTCGGCACCGTCCTCCTGCATGGCTTGCACCGCCTTGCCTAATAGCTCCGGACCGTGCGTGGTATCGGCATCGGTGAACAGAACGAGCTCACCCCGGGATCGTGACGCGCCCTGCGCGCAGGCCCAAGGCTTTCCCAGCCATCCATCCGGCAGCTCTGCTCCTGCCACCACCTCGATGCGCGCCGCGTTTCCGGAGCGGACCGTGCGGGCCAGACCTGCAGTGCCGTCGTCGCTCCGATCGTCCACGACGATGATCTCGAAGTCGGGGTAGTCCATGAGAGCCAGGCTGCCGACACACGTCTCGATGTTCAGCGCCTCGTTTCGGGCCGGTACGACGATGCTGACGGAGGGAGCATCTCCCGGGACCGGTCGACGGGCGGGGAGCCCACGCGGCGGCTTGGTCCGGAAGAGCAGAAAGCCCAGAATGGCCAACCAGGGCAGACTCAGAATCAGGGGTGTAAGCACGGCGCACCGGTACGGGTCGATAGTGCGGCTCAACGTATGCGGCTCCGGCGTTCACGACGAGCGCTGACGCCGGCGCGCCGCAATCCCCTAATCGCCGTGGCCGAGGGACGGCGTGGTGCGTACGTTCAGCGTCATGACTCCTGATCCTAGCGCTGACCGTCGTTATACCGACGAGGAAGTCCACGCGCTCCTGGGCCGGGCCACTGACCTGGAGAGCGAAAGCAAGAGCCTCACGGCCCCTGAGGATGGGCCTACGCTGGCGGAACTCGAAGCGGTCGCCGCGGAGGCAGGCATCAGCCCGTTGGCACTCCGGGAGGCAGCCCGGGAGCTCGAGCTGGAGGCACCAGGAGGTCTCCTGCCGGCACCCAGAGGGGCCCGTGGGTGGTTGGGAGCTCCGCTCTCTATCCAGCTCGATCGGGTCGTCCCGGGCGAAGCATCCGATTCGATGTTGGAGAGTCTTCATCCGGCTCTCCGGCAAGCTTGCCGCGGGATCGGACAGCCCTCCAAAGTGGGGAAGACCCTCACTTGGCGATCCGACAACCCCGAGGGCACACGCTCCTTCCTGTTCACGGTGAGCGTGGCCAGCGGCAGCACGCAGCTGCTCGTCGAGGAGGGCTACGAGAACATGATGTGGGCGATCCACGGGGGCATCATCGGGGGCCTCGGGGGTGGGGTAGGCCTGGGCGTGGGGCTGGGGGTGGGCCTCGGCGCGCTGGCATCAGCCACATTCGCAACGGCCTTTCCCATTGCCGCCATCGGAGGGAGCTACCTTCTCTCCCGAGAGATCTCCGCGTCGTTCGTTCGGCGGAGATCCAAGGTGCTCCATAGGCTCATGGATGAGATGGCGGCTCTGGTCGAACAGGGCACAGCCCGACCCGGCCCGGTTGGCCGTGAACCTTAGGACCGTCCGCACGAAAACCGACCGAGGCCTCGGTGGTGGCTCTTGTCGGAACGGGACACACTGACGGGATCGTAAGCACCATGAACGAAGGCCCACGGCGCCGCCTCGCAGCCATCATGTTCGCGGACATGGTGGGCTATACGGCGCTCATGCAGGAGGACGAGGCTGAGGCCCGAGCCCGGCGGGACCGATTCCGGACTGCGCTCGACGCGGCCGTTCAGCAGCACCGCGGGGAGATCCTCCAGCACTACGGCGACGGTACGCTCAGCGTGTTCGAGAGCGCGGTCGAGGCAGTGGAAGCCGCTGTCGTGATGCAGTCGGAACTGCAGCGGGCCGACTCGGTGGTTCCCATACGCATCGGCGTGCACACCGGAGACATCGTTCACGACGCAGACGGCGTATACGGCGACGGGGTGAACGTCGCCGCGAGAATCGAGTCGCTTTCTGCCCCGGGCGGCATCCTGGTCTCGGGCAAGGTCTACGACGAGATCAAGAACCATGCGTCCCTCTCGGTAGAGCCCATGGGGGAGGTGCGACTCAAGAACGTGAAGCGCCCGCTCAAGGTGTTCGCCATCGCCAACGAGGGCCTCCACGTCCCGAGCCCCGAGGCCGTTCGATCGAAGGCGGAAGCGGGAGGTGGCGCCCTGGGGAGGGGCGGCCCCGTTGTGGCGGAGGGGTCCCAAGACGTGCAGCCCGGGGCCGGGGAGCGTCTGCTCGCGAGCATCAGGAAGCGCTCCCTGATGCAGTGGGTCGTCCTCTACATCGTAGGCGCTTGGGCCACGCTCGCTGCTGCGAGCTATGGGACAGCGGCGTTCGGATGGACTCCCTCGCTGTTTCGCGGCCTGACGTTCACCGCCGCGATGGGACTGCCGATCACGCTGGTGCTGGCATGGTATCACGGCGAGAAGGGACGCCAGCGAGTGAGTGGGCCCGAAGCGGTCATCCTCGCCATGCTCCTGGCCATCGGTGGAGGGCTTCTGACGGTCCTGGAGCCGGAAGGACGCCTCGATCCCTCGCCAGGACGCATCGGGGGAGAGCAGGCATCACCGAGCATCGCGGTCCTCCCGTTCTCGAATCTCAGCGGGACTCCCGAGACTGAACCCTTCGCCAACGGCATCCACGACGACGTCCTCACGCAGCTCTCGAAGATCGGCGGCCTGAAGGTCATCTCCCGCACATCGGTTCTCGGCTACCGAGACACCGCAATGGGGATTCCCGAGATCGCTCGGGAGCTCGGAGTCGGGGCGATCCTGGAGGGTGGTGTCCAGCGCGTGAACGACCGGATCCGTATCAACGCACAGCTCATCGACGCACGGACCGACGCCCATGTGTGGGCCGAGCAGTTCGACACCGTATACACGGTTGAGAACGTCTTCGCGATCCAGAGCGCCATCGCGACGTCCATCGCGGACGCCCTCGAGGCCGTCCTCACCCGTGATGAGCGCGCGAGGATCGGCGACGTGCCCACCGAGGACCTGGCGGCGTACGAACTTTATCTGAGCGGCCTCGAGAGCCTGACACGTGCAGGATGGTCCCGCACCGACCTCACGCAGGCGCAGGAGGACTTCGAGGCAGCCACGAGGATCGATCCGGACTTCGCTTTGGCTCACGCCCACCTGGGCATCATCCATTTCCTGTTCTTCCGGGTGAACTACGACACGTCGGTGCAGCGCCTCGAGTGGGTCCGGGAGAGCGCAGAGCGATCGCTGGCCTTGGATCCCGACCTGTCCCAGGGACACCAGGCGCTCAGTCAGTACTACTACATGACGCAGCAGGCGGACCGGGCCCTGACCGAGTTGGCGATCGCCGCCCGTGGACTTCCCAGCGACCCTTGGATTCCCGCCACCCAAGGCATGATTCGACAGCGGCAGGGAGACTGGGAGCGGGCCATCATCGATCTCGAGCGGGCCGTCGATCTCGATCCACGAAACGCCGAACTCCTGTTCCTGCTCGGCGATACCTACGGCAAGCTGCGACGCTGGGACGACGCTGAGCGTCAGTACGACCGCACGCTCGCCCTCGCTCCCGGCCTGCCCGAGGCCCGGATGATCAAGGCCATGCTCGCGATCGACCGGGCAGCCGACGCACAGCCTCTGCTGGACGAGCTCGCGAGCCTGCCGCCAGGGGTGGATCCCATGGGGAAGCGCGTGTTCTTCACCTGGTGGGGCCGTTTCCTCACCCGTGACTTCGAAGGCTCGGACGACGCTCTGATCTCGGCGACGGAAAGCCCAGATGCCTGGCAGGGAGGGTATCCGGTTGCGGTGCTTCGAGCATTGAGCCTGCGCGGCCTCGGCCGTTCTGAGGAGGCCCGGGGTCTCGTGGAGGCAGGTCTTTCCTCGATCCAGCGTGCCGTCGAGGAGCGCCCTGGGGAGGCCGCGGCCCATTCGGCCCTGGGTCTCGCGTACGCCCTGCTGGACCGGAGAGACGAGGCCGTGGCCGAGGGGCTGCGAGCGACGGAGCTGACCCCCACATCGGAGAACGCCTACGACGGCCCGATCCCGCTGTCGGACCTCGCCCGGATCTACACGCTAGTGGGCGACTTGGACCTGGCCATCGATCAGCTCGAGACCCTCTTGTCGATCCCCGGCGAGTTCTCTGTCAACGAGATCCGACTGAGCCCGATGTGGGACCCCCTCAGGGAGGTCCCGCGCTTCCAGGAACTCGTCGCGAGGGAGCGTTAGCCGGAGGCGAGGCGACCGCCTTCCGGAAAGACGCGAAGCCACCTGCACTGACACCCGTCCATATCGACGACGATCCCCTCACCCGGCGGGGTGATACGTCGTGCCGGCAGCCCGACGACGAAACCGGCGCAGAAGCTCCGTACTCCCGACGCATGGACGGGCCTCCCACAGCGAGGGTATGATGGCTCGCTGGTGGCAGTGACTCCGAGCCCTCCCTCTCTGGCGTGCCCTTGTCCGACAACAGATCGAACGACCCGGAGGATCACCTCCCGGGACCGGGCAGCGTGGCCATGCGCTTGGCACTGGCGACGTTCGGACTACTCACGTTGGAGCTCGCGGTCATCCGGTGGATGTCCAGCCAGATCCGCATCTTCGCCTATCTGAACAACCTCGTGCTCATCGCCGCCTTCCTGGGCATGGGCCTCGGTGTGGCGGCCGGGCGTAAGCGCCCCAAGCTCTTCCACGCTCTGTTCCCGGCGCTGCTGATCTTCTCGGCCATCGTCGGTACTGCGTCCGAGACGCCCATCGGATCCATCACGTTCCCTGACCTGAGCATCTATCTGTGGGGGTCCGAGGCGGCCATCCAGTTCGGCTCGTTCGCTGCGAGCATGAGCGTGCTGCTCGGGCTGTTCTGGCTCATTGTCGGAATCTTCTTCTTCGCCGGTACGGCGGTGGGGCATTACTTCGCCCGCGGTGCGACCCTGACGTCGTACTCCCTGGACCTGGCAGGCTCGCTGGCGGGCGTGCTGGGCTTCGCCCTCGTCACGAGCTTCGGCGTGGGGCCGGCGGTGTGGTTGGGGGTTGGCGGACTACCGCTGCTGCTCCTTTCCCGCCGTGTCCTGAGCGTTGGCTGCATGATGGGCGTGCTGGCGTTCGGGGCGTATTCCGGCCGCGACGCACTCTTCAGCCCCTACAACCGAATCGAGGTCACCGAACTGCCCGAGGGCGGCCTGCAAGTGGAGGTGAACAGGGACTTCCACCAGTTCGTGCACGATCTGTCCGATGCGCGGGTGGCCTCCGAGGCGGACTCGGCCGAGCAGGCGCGCTTCGGTTTCTATCAGGACGCGTACGGCGTGCCGTACACGCTGGCTCCCAATCGGGGCAGCGCTCTCATTGTGGGGGCCGGCACCGGGAACGACGCTGCGGCGGCCCTGCGCGGTGGCTTCGGCAGCGTCACCGCTGTGGATATCGATCCGGTCATTCTCGACATCGGCGTGCGCATGCACCCGGAGCAGCCGTATTCGGACCCCGCGGTGCAGCGGGTGGTGAACGATGGCAGGGCGTTCCTGGAGCAGTACGAAGGCCCGGCTTTCGACGTGGTGTCGTTCGGCCTCGTGGACTCCCACGCCATGTTCTCGTCCATGTCTTCTCTGCGCCTGGAGAACTACCTCTACAGCCGGGAAGGGCTGAGGGCTGCGTGGGAGAACGTGGCGGAGGACGGGCTGCTGGTCGTCACGTTCTCGATCTTCGGTGGCGAGTGGATCTCCGACCGCATGTATTGGACTCTGGCCGCCGCCACGGAACGGTTACCGATCATGGTGCACCACGGCATGAACGTCTCCAGAACCTTCGTCGTGGCCCGGAACCCGGAGGTGGTGGACTTTGGACGCGTAGCTCCCTTCCCTCTGCTTGTCCCCCGGGGCGACCCCGAGGACGTGTTCGTCACCACCGATGACTGGCCCTTCCTGTATCTGCGACCCGGTGAAGTTCCGTGGGGCTACATCACGCTGCTTCTGAGCGTCTTGGCCACCACGTTCTTTGCCGTGGGGAAGGTCTTCGGGAAAGCCTCCATCGGTGCGCGCTTCGACGCACCACTCTTCTTCATGGGCGCCGCGTTCCTGCTCCTGGAGACCCGTGGTGTCACCGTGCTCTCCCTCTTGTTCGGCTCCACATGGACCGTGAACGTCGCGGTCTTTGCCGGCATTCTCGCCACGGCCCTGGCCGCCAATCTCTGGGTAGCGCGCACCCGTCCCGCACACCTGCTGCCGTGGTTCGTGCCGCTCTTCCTTGCACTGGCCGTACTCTGGCTCATGCCCGTCGGTGCACTCAACGAATTCAGTCTGCTCACCAGGGGCGTTCTGGGGGGAGTGCTCATCGGCCTGCCGGTGGGCTTCGCCGGCGTCATCGTCAGCATGCTTCTGGATCGGTCCGTGGATTCGGCCGCCGCACTGGGCTCGAACCTCCTGGGTGCCGTGCTCGGAGGATGCCTGGAGTACCTCTCGATGTCGACGGGGCTGCGCGCGCTGGTGCTGCTTGCCGCAGTGCTCTACGCGGCGGCGATGTACGCATGGATCCGTCGCACCCATGGGTCAGAGTCGCCGGCACCATCTCAGCTCACCCCGTCTCCCCCTTCCTGAAGATGAGGTAGGCCGCGCGCGTCGCGGTGCCCGCAATCCCCCGGCCGTCCATCCTGCGGAGATGTTGGGCGTCGTGGACCCACCCGAATCCGTCCGGACGGCGTTGATCCGCGTTACTCGCGGTCGGTCCCGTGCGCAGAGGTGTCGTTCGCTCCTAGTTCCCCACGCCTGGAAGCCCAGCAGGATCACGATCCCACCACCACATCGGCTCGATGTCCCGCTGTCGTGGCCACTGCTCGCTGAGCGTACCCGCATCGAACAGTCGGCCATTCATCATGACGCGATCGATAACGTTGGTATTGCGGATGTCGTCCAGGGGATTCGCGTCCAGAATGACCAGGTCCGCGAGCTTGCCGACCTCGATACTGCCGATGTCCTGATCCAGCCCGATGGCCTCTGCACCGAAAAGAGTCGCCACCCGCAGGGCGTCGTGATTCGAGATCCCTCCGCTGGCCATGGCCCATAGCTCCCAGTGATAACCCAGACCCTGAAGCTGCCCGTGACTGCCGACACCTGCCTTACCACCCGCTGCCACGAGATCGGCGACAAATCGGGCGTGGTCCTCGAAGACGTACTCCTCGTCCCGGAACCATCCGGCGGTACCGGTCTGCGGTGGCCCGCCCCGGCGTCGAGTGCTCCCGTCGATGACGGAGTGTGGCGTGAAGTGCCTGAGCTTGGGATCGTCGTGGGGGTTCTCGTTGGTGTAGAAGTAGTTCTCGGACCACGGCCCGCCGTAGGCCACCAACAACGTGGGCGTGTATACCCGGCCGGTCGTGGCGAATAGCTGCGCGTAGTCCCGGTAGACGGGGTAGATGGGGATGGAGTGCTCGAGGCCCGGATACCCGTCGATGGTCTCCGTGAGGTTCTGCTTGATGTTGAGCGAACCCTCGGTGGTGGGCATCAGCCGGTTCTCGCGCGCGGCCTCGATGATCCACTGCCGCTGCTGCCGGTTCCCCGCCACGTACATCTTGATGGTCTTCGTGTCGTAGTACTCGGAGTACCTCCGCATGATGTCCCGGGCGTGGTCCAGTGACTTGAAGGTCTCCTCCCAGAACACGCCGGGCCCGGTGGAGTAGACCCTGGGACCCAGGATCTCACCCGAGCGGACGAGGTCCGAGTAGGTCAGCACGTCGGTGGTGCCGGTCTGCGGATCCCGCGTGGCGGTGACGCCGTACGCCAGGTTCGCCAGGTAGATCCACAGGTCGGAACGGTGCATGCCCGAGGCAGGCCTGAGGTGGGCGTGCGTGTCCACGTACCCGGGCACGATGGTCTTGCCCGACACGTCGACGACTTCGGCTCCGTCGGGCACCGACACCTGACCGGAGACGCCTACGGACTCGATGCGGTTGTCGCGCACCACCACATCTCCGCGCTCGATGATCTCGGCTCCGTTCATGGTGATGATGCGGGCGCCGCTGAGCACGACCACGCCCTCCGGGATGTCGCGCTCCGCCTGGATGAGGACGCGGACCTCGGTGGGCACGTAGCCATCGTCCTCCGCTTCCCCTTCTCCTCCCTCCTCCTCGCCCTCCTCCTCGACTTCTTCTTCCTCCGCCTGTTGGTCGTGGACCTCCGCAGCATCGAGGTCGTAGCTGAAGAACGCGTTGCCCAACGAATAGTGGACCGTGCGGCCGTCCGCGCTCCACGTGGGGAACTCACCGCCCATATCTGTAAGCTTGCGAGCGGGGAACTGGGCGTCCTCGAGGTTCGACACGGAGATCGTGGGTGTTTCTCCGCCCACCAGAGGTACCGTCACGGTGAAGAGTTGACGATTGATCTCCGCGATGGCCTGGTCACCCCGGGGCGCCATGCGGATGAGGCTGGCGTCCTGGCCCTGGCTCGACCCACGCGGTGTCTCACCCCGTACCTTCACATAGGCCCTCTGGTCCGAACCGTCCCAGCGGATGGAAACCAGCCCGTCGCCCCCCGAGTAAAGGTAGATGCGGTCCGGCTCGTCCAGGACGAAGTGCGGCGCAGTACGCCCCTGCAGCGGCGCGATGGTCGTGACGGCACCACCGGACGCCGGCACCCAGACCAGCTCCCGTAGCGCACCCTCAGCGGCGTCGGGTCCGGTAGACTCAACGAACTCCCGGGCGTGTCCTCGCATGGCGACCACGCGGCTTCCGTCGGGCGACCAGGCGGGCGCCACGAAGATGTGATCCTCCGTGTCAGCCAAGCGAGTGAGGTCGTCGCCGTCCGGCTGGACCTTGTAGATGGCCCCGGCCGAGCCTTCCCATGCCGTGAACGAGAGCCATTCCCCGTCCGGCGACCAGGCCGGGAACTGAGCGATGAGATCCTCGTCCTCGTCCAGGACCTCCTCCGCATCGCTGCCGTCGATGTCGGCGGTCCAGAGCCGATCCAGGGCGCTGAACGCGATGCGCGTGCCGTCCGGCGACGGCACGGCGTCGCGGATCTGCCGTACCGTGAAGGTCGGCGAATCCTCGATGGGGTAGTCGAAGTCCACCTCGGCCCCGAGCTCCAGCTCCGCCTGGACCCGGAAGGGGATCTGG
>JBDHIL010000066.1:0-12257 GCA_039587465.1 Gemmatimonadota bacterium
GCAGCACCTGATAGATGCGTGCGAGGAGCACGGCTACGCCGTGGTATCGGTTCCTGTGGACGCGCGGCGGCGGGACGAAGGCAGCGAGGCGCTCGAGGAGCTGAAGCGAAGAGACACACTTCGGGGGGGCGGCCGGGCTCGGCCGACCCCCGTTCGTGTATCTGCGGCTGGATCAGGCAGCCGAGCGCAGCGCCCCCGCCGAATCCGTCCTCGACGCCCGGATGGCCGGGATGAGTCCGGAGATGAAGGCGACGAAGAGCAGCACGCCGATCATCGAGACGAACGTCACCGGGTCGTGGGGCTCCACGCCGAAGAGAAGCGACGAGATCAGTCGGGTGCCAAGGAGGGACGCCGCCGTCCCCACCACCACGCCCACGAGGGCCAGAGCGATGGTCTTGCCCACGACCTCGCGGCGAACGCCCGCCGCCGATGCGCCCAGGGCCATGCGAATGCCGATCTCGGGAATGCGTTCGGTGACGGAGTAGGACAACACCCCGTAGATACCGATCCCTGCCAGGAGCAGTGCGCTCGCGGCGAACGCCCCCAGCAGTTGCAGCGTGAACTTGCGGGGGGAGACGGACGCTTCGACCAACGACCCCATCGTCCAGTTGTCGTCGATGGGGATCTGGGAGTCGACCGCCCGGATCGCGTCACCGACGGAGGCCGCCAGGACCTCGCCGGAAAGCTGTGAGCGAACGACCATGTCCAGCGGTCCGAAGTTCCAATTCTGGGTGATGGGGAAGTAGACCTCGTTGGTCGACCCCATGTCCAACGACTCGTGCTTCACGTTGTCGACGACGCCGACGATCTCCACCTGCCCATACCACATGTCGAAGAACTGGCCGATGGCGCCGCCCTCGGGGAACATGACGCGCGCCGCGGTCTCGTTGATGAGCGCCACCGGTGCGCTTTCGCCGGTGTCGTCCGCGTTGAAGTACCGACCCTCGACCAGGTCGATACCCATCGCCGCCGTGTAACGATGACCGACGATGTGCGGGAAGATGCCGAATCGGCCCTCGTTCTCGTCGTTCTCCCTTCCGACGACGCGGATGCCCCAGGTCCGGTTGCGCCCGAGGGGCAAAGCGTCGGTGAGTCCCACGGCCTCGACGCCGGGCGTGGCGGCCACGTTGGCCACGACGCTCTCGAAGTAGGCCACCGCTTCGTCCAGCTCCTCGAATTCGCGCGTCGGGTTGAGCTGCCAGGCCATGGCGCCGGCGGGCTCGAAGCCCAGGTCCACGTCCAAGAGCACCTGGAAGCTCTTCATGACCAGGCCACCAAAGACCAGGAGCACACAGGCCATGGCGACCTCCACCACGACGAGGGCCTCTCGAAGGCGCCGCCCGCTCACACCGACGCTGGAGCCACGGCTGCCCGAAGACAGCGCCTGCGACTCCTCGCCTTCGGCGACCTGGAGCGCCGGCACGATGCCAACTGCGACGCCCGCGATGATGGCGATGGCCGCCGTGAACAGGAGCGCCCCCGTGTCGATGGAGACCGAGCTGAGCATGGGGATCTCCAGGCCGGTGGTGCGGGTGACGAAGCGGGTGGCCGCCGCGGCCACGCCGATGCCCAGGAGCGCCCCGCACATGGACACCGCGGTGCTCTCCATGAGCAACTGCCGGACCAGGCGTCCCTTGGTGGCACCCAACGTTCTGCGCACGGCCATCTCGCGGCGACGGCGCGGGCTGCGGGCCAGCAGCATGTTGGAGAGGTTCACGCACACGATCATCATGACCAGTCCCGCCGCGGCCGCCAGAAGGAGCATGCCCGAGCGGAACGGCCGAGCGATGCTTTCCTGCAGCCCGATCACTGCCGCTGAGAGCCCCCAACGATCCGGATCGGCCTCCTGGAGGCCGGCGATGATGCTCTGCAGCTCCGCATCCGCCGCCTCGGTGGTCACACCGGGCCGCAGGCGTCCGACGATCGATGTGGTATTGCCCCAGTTGTCGGTCTCGTCACTGATGGGCCACGGACGGAGGAAGTCGACGACCGCGGTGGGGGTGAAGACCGAGGAGAAGTCGAACGTCGCCGGCAGCACGCCGACGACCTCGGTGGGAACGTCGTTGATGGTGAGCGACGTGCCCACGATGCTCGGATCCGCGGCGAAGCGGCGGACCCAATAGCCATGGGTGAGGATGATGGCCGGCCTGCCGTCCCAGATGCCCTCCTCGTAGACGAAGTTCCTGCCCAGAGCCGGCGTCACGCCCAGCACGTCGAGGAAGTCCTGGGCGACGTCCACGCCCACCAGCCGTTCCGGCTCCCCCACGCCCACGAGGTTGTAGCTGCCCTGTTCGAAGAACGCGTTGTAGCCCGTGAGTTCTTCGAACGATCGACTGAGCTCCCGGTAATCGCGCAGGTTCGACGTGCGTGACGTCACCGCCGAAAGCCCCACGCCTTCCGCGTTCAGGGGCACCCAGGCCAGGCGACCGGGATCCTTGAACGGAAGCGGCTGCAGAAGCAGCGGGCTCATCACGCTGAAGACCGCCGTGCTGGCGCCCACGCCCAGTCCGATGATCAACGTCGCGAAGACGAAAAAGGCCAGGTCTTTGCGAATGGCCCGGAGTGCGTAGCTCGCGTCCTGGACAGATCCCATGGTGCTGAGTGCGTCCCGCATCGTGTCCTCCCCCCTCGTCGTCATGCGCGCGATCGGCCTGCCGACCGCGCGACCCGCCAGTGCACTGGCCCCCAGCATGAGGGCCTCTTTCCAGTACCAGATACGCGCCCGGGCGCTGCCCCGCCGCCCGAGCAGCGCCGCATAGTCTTCGTTGACGTCGCCCAGGATGGTGGGAGCCGCGTCGCCGCTCCCCAGGGCCCATGCGAGCAGCCGCTCCGCCGTGCGCGGAGGCCTCTCATTCACCGGTGAACACCGGGCCGAGCCCGTCGAAGAAGCGCATGAGCACCGCGTGGGATGAGCGCGCGACCTCGACGCCTTCTTCGGTCACTTCGAGGCGGCGCATGGGGTGCCCGCCACGCTCGGGCGTGCCGCTGGGCTCCAGCTCCCACTCGATCAGCTTCTTCTCGGCGAGACGACTCAGGGTGCGATACAGAGCGCCGCGTGTGACCTTGCGATCCGCGTTCAGCTCGAGGTCTTCACGTACCCTGTTCGCGTAGGGCGCATCCGCCTGCCGGAGGATGGCCAGCAGCACCAGGAGCTCGAACTCACCGATCTTCGCCATGGGTCACCCCGAAGAATACTCCGCATAGCTCGCGTAGCATGCGTTGTATACTTCGACGCGCGGGAGGGCCGGAAAGTTGTAAAGGGCCCCGAGCCCGATCAGATCTCTTCGTCTTCGGGAAGTTCGGCGTCGTCCTTGGAGCCCCTGAAGAGGAGCTTGTAGGCGACGTAGCCCACCAACCCCGCCACCGCGACGGTGGGGATCCAGCCGAGCAGGTTCAGCACGATCCCGACCAGGAAGACCGCACCCGCCCCCTGCACCCAGCCCACGAACTTGCCTCTGCGTCGCGCACGGGCGATGTCGGTCTCGTCGTAGATCTTCGCAGGTAGGTCTGTCATGGGATCAACATGCCCCTACTCGGTGTGCATCGCCACCGCCGGATCGACCCGCGTCGCCCGGGTCGCCGGGACGAGACACGCGAACGCACTGGTGATCGTCAACAGGCCCGCGACACCCATGAACACGCCCATGTCCGTGGCGGCCACATCGAACAGCACGAACGAAAGCCCCCGCCCCAGCAGCATCGAGAGGCCCATTCCAAGCACCAGCCCGAGTGCGAGTTGAAGACCCGCCTGATTCAGCACGAGGCGCACCACTCCGCCGGGCGTCGCTCCCAGCGCCACGCGCAGACCGAGCTCATGGGTGCGCTGATTCACGCTGAACGACAGCACGCCGTGCAGCCCCACCGAAGCCAGGAAGAGCGCGGCGGCGCCGAAGACGGAGAGCATCACGCTGAAGCTGTTGTCGACTCGATGACTAGTGCCAGTGGCTCCAGGACCGGACTGCTGCCGATCCAGACGCCGAAGACGACGGAGCCAAGCGGAATGCCGACCGCGGCAATGCCTCGCGTCAGCGCCTGCCGGTGTTCGACTTGGCGGGCACGCTCCGACTTGAAGCGATGGCGGACAGCCCACGCCGCGATCGCAATGATGATGAAGACCTGGATGAGGATGACGCCGTCCATTCGATCACGTCTGAGGGGGGCGTGGCGTCCGGTGACTCATCAGTACGGGAACTACTTGACGACGCTGGAGTTCTGCTGCCGCACCGGCCTGGTGACAAATCCGGGGCGCTACCCGACCAACCGAACAGACTCCGCGGCCAACAGCACTTCCTCGTTAGAGAGCGCTAACGAAGCCCGTCCAACTCATTTCGGACTGCAAGGATGAGTGCCGTACGACGTTCCCCAAGGGAGTTCAGAGTCAGCGTCCCCTCCCTATACCGGCGCATCCGGAGCGCGTGTGCCGCAATCGACGGGTGACTCCTGAGACGGGCGATCAGGTTCGGGACTTCAGTCGCGTACCCGGGCACCACGCCAACTTGTGCCAGGGAGGACAACAACTCGGGCCGTGGGTCGATCTGCCGTTGTGGTATTCGGAGAAGGCGTTCCGCGGTCTGGTAATAGGTGCTGATCTCTCGCCGAAGCGTGCGGGCTCGAATCACGCGGAATGATCCGGTCGAGATCATTTCGGAGAACGTGGCGTCCGCAACCTCGAGTTCCGGACCGTCCCAAAGTTCGTCAAGCGACTGATCGATCTCATCCGGGGTGAACCCGCGTGCGACCGAATCTGGCGCCGCCGGATGCTCGAAGACGGCGAGAAGGTGGTCGACAGCGTCTCTGTCAGCCTGTTCGAACTGGACCTGCAGTCGCGCGTCTCCCTCGTCTTGGGCGAGATCGGCGAGCAACGAGGTCAGAAGGTGTTCTTCAAGAACTCGATCTGCTCGGGCTTGCCGCCAGTCGTCAACTGCGAGAGCAGCCACGATGCCGATGACGACCACTAGGAACTCAAGGCCCAAACGCTTCCAGGTGGCCTGTGGTGTTGGTGTCAACTGAGTCCTCCGAAGCGCTCTCTAACGGATCGGAATTCTGCAGCGGCACACTCTGGTTCGCCAGCGAGCGCGTTCAAGTTCTGCGCCCTAGTGCACTCCTGGACCTCTTGGAACCATCCGCAGCGACCTAACGGTCCGGTGCAGCGGTAGCGCGTGAACGCCGTCCGCTGTAACCGGTCGTTAGACCGCATCCAACTCGGGATGGTTGCCCCGTTGGCCTACAGGCGGCTGCAGCGGATAGGCCGAGAGGTAGCGCTGCACGGAGCCTCCACCCCTCGGCCCCACCCCCGATCGATTCCTTCGATGACCGAAAGTGGCGCCCGGAAGGCTACTCGTTCAGAACGTTCGTTCCCGTTGCCTCCAGAATACCGGTCCTGTCGTAATAGGTGTAGAAACGGTTAATCCGCTCGGCGGGATCGAAATACATCACCACGTTCATCCGAAGATTGACCGTCGCTCCGCCGTAGACCAGTTCATTCGAAAAGTACGAGATCACCATCGGTCCCGTCAGGCCGGTGTAGGGGTTTGCCACCTTCGCGATGACCGGGATGTCCACATGATTAAGGTAGCTCATGGACTGGATGCCCGAGGTCGTCTTCCAGTTATTCCACCAATCCAGTACGGCTGCCTTTCCGATCAGGCTCGTTCTGGTTCCGGCATCGCCATCCGGGAAGTAGAACTCCACATCATCGGACATCGTGGCGGCCCATGCGTCAAAATCGAGCTGAGTCCATGCATCATAATCTGGATTCTCCTCCGCTGCCGGTCCTTCAGCCGGCGCTGCGCATGCCGCCGCAATGACGCACAAGGTCAGTGCTGTTTGTTTCATGAATGAGTCGAGAGATTTCATGCTCTCCTCCTGGTGGATTGATGGCCGGTTGTTCCGACACATCTGGAAGGGTGTACCGAAGAATCAAAGCGGTCCAACGGATCGGCAGGCTGCTAGGAATAGGAGAGGAAAGGAATAAGGAAAGGAAAGGAATAGGAGAGCCAACCACCGCATGGGGTCAAAGAGAACGGTACGGTGGGGGTGGTGGTGAGGCAATGCGGGAACGGGTTGGGGCGGGTGACGTGCCCCCAGATGCGATACCACTGCCTATGTTAGACCTCGATCCATCTGCGCTCCAAGAAGCTGGGGCAATCTGAGGAACCAGTCGGCTGGCCTTCTGGTCTCGGGAGCCGGGGGTAGGCCACCCCGGCCGCTGTGCGGTCGGACCGTGTTGTACAGCCGCCTCCCGTTATCATTGTGCGACGCACGATCTCTTCTCGAGGAGCCACGCATGCACCTACCGGAGTGGGCGCAACGGGGCCGCGGTGTCTGGAAGTGGAACGGCACTGAACGGCCGCCCTTCGCAGAGACTCCGGGCCCGGGGCAGGAGTCGGTCTGGGACTTCCCCCGCCCGCCTCGCATCGAGTCGGACGCGCGGCACATTTTGATCCGTGTCGAGGGCACGGTGATCGCAGACACGCGGGCTGCGCTACGGGTGTTGGAGACCGCCAGTCCACCCACGTTCTACCTTCCCCTGTCCGACGTCCGGATGGAACTCCTTCGTCCCGCTTCAGGTGCTTCTCGGTGCGAGTGGAAGGGTACGGCGCAGTATTGGTCGGTGCGCACCCAGGAGGGGGAGCGCGTGGCGGCGGCGGCCTGGAGTTATCCCGAGCCGTTCGAGGACTTCGCCGCACTCCGGGACCATGTGGCATTCTACCCCAACCGGGTCGACTGCGCCTTGGACGGGGAGCAGGTCCGTGCGCAGGCGGGTGGGTTGTATGCGGGATGGATCACGCAGGATGTGGTGGGGCCGTTCAAGGGTGGTCCAGGGTCAGGTGGATGGTGAGGGACGCATGAGCACCGCCGGCGAACGGACCGTGTTGCTGACGGGTGCCACGGGCTTCGTGGGCCAATACGTCCACCGATCTCTCGTTCAGGCGGGCTGGAGCGTTCGCTGCGCCACGCGCGATGTGCCGGCTGCGGAGTCGAGATGGCCGGACCGTACGTGGGTGAGGCTCGACGTATCGGAGGCGCCGTCCGTTGCGGGGGCATTGGAGGGGTGCCAAGCCGCTCTCTATCTGATCCATGGGATGGCTGCGCATGCGGAGGACTTCCGCCAAGCCGAGGTCCAACAGGCAGAGACCTTCGCCGGGGAAGCGGCCAAGGCCGGGTTGAGCCGGATCGTCTACCTGGGTGGCGTTGCCGCTCCCGCCGATGCGTCGCAGCATTTACGCAGCCGTGAAGAGGTCGGCGAGGTTCTCAGGGCAGGGGACGTCCCCACGATGGAACTCCGGGCCAGCATGATCGTGGGCGACGGCAGCCTGAGTTGGTTGATTGTGAGGGACCTGAGCGCGCGGCTCCCTGTGATGATCTTGCCGAGTTGGCTTCGGTCGCGCACGGAGCCGGTGTCCATCGACGACGTCGCCGTCGCCCTCACGCGGTCTCTCGAACTGGAGTTGGCCCATAGCACCTGGTTCGACCTGCCGGGGCCTGAGGTTCTCTCTGGCCGAGAGATCCTGGAACGAACGGCGAAGGCGTTGGGGGTCCGGAAGCCCGTCATGATCCAGGTTCCTTTCCTTTCCCCGAGGCTTTCCTCGCACTGGGTACGATTCGTGACCAGGGCGGAGTGGTCCGTCGCACGCGAGATCGTCGTCGGTCTGAAGACGGACCTGATCGCACGGGATGATCGGTTCTGGTCACTCATCGGCCACCGGGAGCTGCAGAATTTCGACATCGCGGCTCAGAAGGCCATCCAGGACGAGCGCGAGGCCCCGCCGCTGAGGGGGTTCTGGGGATGGATCGAGCGAGCCCTCATATGGATCGCGCAGCGAGGCCGGGAACGATCGCCTGAGGCCTAGCCGAAGGGAGCAGTACGCGCGGGCCGGGTTCGAGTGCTGGTCAGGGCACCCACGGTGACTGTTTGGTGTCGGGGGACGGGAAGGACAACGGCCCTGTGCAGCGGAAGTGAGAGGTAGAGCGGGGCACCGGGGGCCGCAGGGGCACCAGCGGAAGCAATTGAACGTCTTCCCGACACTGTGCGCAGAGCCTGCCAGGAACTCCCCCTTGGCGATGGCACCCGGCGCAGGCCTGAGCTTCGGGCACTGAAGCTGAACCCCGCCAGCATGAGCGGCTGGGCGGGGGTCAGTGGCTGAAGATGTTCAGCTGGAGTGGCTCGGCCGCTCCCTCAACCTGCGGGCGCCTGCATGTCCGATTCCGTCAGATCCACCAGGAAGGTGCCCGCGCTGAAGCCCCGGGGGGCTCCTTCCACCCCGCCGTCGGCGGCGTGCATCCAGGCGCCGAAGCCCTCGCCTTCGGCGATGGTGAGCTCCACGCCGCCGGCTGAGAAGGTCGCGTGGGTCGCGGGCGTGGACGCCAGGCCGTGGAGGACCCTGAGGAAGGCCCAACGGGCCAGCGGATCTTCCACCTCCGGCGCGGGACCGTCCGCCACGGGCACCGGGTCCTTCGACTCATCGCGACGCACCCCAAAGGTGCCCAGTTCCACTACGTCTCCCGCGCCGGCCAGCGTCACCCGGATCCCCGTCCCGCGGATCCGACTCTGCCGCTCCGCGCCCCGAGCGTCCACAACCACCACGCCCGACTCCCCGATGACCACGGCGCTGTCACCCTCCACCACCATGGCCGTGTTCTCGTCGATGCCCAGGCTCACGCCCAAGGAGTCGATGGCCAGGGCCGCCACCAGCGACCGGCCGATGCGACCCCGGGCCAGGAAGTGCTGGTCCAGGATGGACGCCGTGAAGAAGCCCATACCGCCGGTGATGGTCATGCCCTCGTCGTCTTCGCCCTCGGCCAGGCCGTGCATGACGGTCTCCGCCGGGTTGCCCCCGGAGATCATCACCTGGCTCATCATGGCTGCGCCGGCGCTGGAGCCCGCCAGCACGGCGCCGCTCTGCCAGCGATCCCAAAGGGCCTCGTACGCCGGGGTCTCTTCACCCTGCGGCAGGAAGACCTGGACGATCCGGCTCTGGTCGCCACCGGTGAAGTAGAAACCCGAGCACGCGGTGATCTGCGCCGCCGTCGCCGAGTCATAGACCAGTTCCGGCGTGTCGGTAGAGATGGGGATGCCCAAGGCGGTCCCTTGGCCGGCATAGCCTTCGATACGACCGACCATGGTCTCCATCGATCCCACTGGGTCACCACCCGCCGTGGGGATGACGCACACGGGCCCGTCGCCGTCGCGTGCCTCGAGCACGGCCTCGTACACGGCTGCGTTCTCGGCATCCAGGGCGCCACCGATGATGACCAGGCGGCCGGGAGCAGGGGTCTCGGCGTCCGTGGTGACCGACTCGCCGGCATCGGACGGCGCACAGGCAGCCGTGATGGTCGAGGCGAGGAGAATCGCGGAGGGGACGATGCGGATGTTGGGCTTCATGCGTGCGGTCCTGGTTCGATGTCCGGCGTCCCTTCACGATACGCGGTTACTTCTCACGGTGCCTCCCTGGGCCGCACGTGGTCCTCGGCAGGAGGTTACTGCTGCGGACTCATGGAGCGTGGCCCCGTGGAAGCAGGCGTCGTGGAAGCAGGCGTCGTGGCTCGGGCCCTGAGGGAACGCGCCGTCGCTCGGCAGTCCCCCTCCTACCGCGCCAGCGGCCACACCTGGACGTGCTCGACCTCAAACTCGTCCTCCATCACGCCCAGAACGAAGTCCTCGCCGATCTGATGGATCTCCAGGCCGTCGGGCGTCCACATCCGCCCCAGAAGCTGACCCGAGGCGTCGAAGACCGCCCAGGGCGAAGCGCCAGGTTCCGACGGAGGTACGAACAGCTTCACCCAGGCGTTGCCGAAGGGGTCTCGGAGTACGCGCTCGAAGACGGGAAGCGTCTCGGGCATCGGCATGTCCATCATGGACTGTCGATATCCCGCACGTGCCTCCTCCGCCATGTTGCTCGCCCTGACCTCCACCTCGGCCGCCACAAGCGCTTCCGTGACGGCGCGGGGAGGGCTGTCCACCCGCACGATCCGGGTCAAGGCGCCGTCTGCCCCGAAGAAGTTGAGCTGGAAGCGTTCGTTCGAGGCGATGACCATGCCGGCGCCAAACTGCTCCGCGACATTCCCTCGCGCGAGGGCCGTCCGTCGGATATTCACAGACTCAGCCGATGCTTCGATGAAGGTTTCGAGGCCCGGGAAGCTGCCAATGGGCGCCACGAGAGAACCGTCCGGATTGACCACGGCGAAGACCTCGGGCACACGCGTGAGCCCCACCGTCGCCGACAGGTCCGGGAAGTCGATTCCCATCAGGACCAACCGTCCGTCGGGAAGGACCCACACCGCACGGGGGCGATCCACGTCGCCCACCGCAGAGAACCTCATGGTCCTACCGAACGAGCCGTCGCCGGCCAGCAACGTCAGGCGGCTCTGTCTCATGTCCCACACAGCCAGGCTGTCTCCAGCGGGCCACAGAGCCATGGTGGTGGTGTGCAGGAACTCGCCTGGCCCTTCGCCCAACGCACCCCACGAACCTAGATACACACCCGCGGCGTCGTAGGCCCTGATCTCTCCGGTCCCCGAGTTGGCCACAAGGATGCGCCCGTCCTCCAGACGCCGTGCGCTCTGCACCTGGAAGAGCAGGTACTCCGGCTCTCCATCGAGAACCCCGATGTCTTGGACCGGCGCCTCACCGACGGTCCAGGCGAGCAAACCGACATCGTCGAGATTGGCGTTCTCCACGATGGTAACGCCCGACGAATCGCGGACCGAGGCGATGGGCAGATCGGAAGCTTGATCGCCCGGTGAGCAGGCTACTGCGGTGAACAACAGCGCTACTACGAGATAGTGATGGAGCTTCGTCATGTTCTTCCTGGTTCCGGCCGAGTGTGGCGGCGGGGTGCCCGACGCCTCGGTACCTGGTACGGGCATCGCCTCTCCGAGTTACATCACCGGCCTGGATCGAGCGCCGACGGCCACTCGGCTTGATGAGCGTAGCGGCTCAGGATCTCGGTGATGGACCGCCGGTCACTCGCGCTCCCGCGAGGAGCCGTCATTGCCGAACACCTCGTTCAAGACGTGCCGCAGGCGTGGAAGCACGGATAGCTCGCTCTGGCCTTCATTGAAGTACCCGGCATAGACGGCCACGAGATCACGGTCGGGATTCACCAAGAGACCCTGTCCGGCCCACCCCCCCTTGTACAGGTCGTTGTTGGTGTAGACGCGATCCCACTGGTAGACGTTGTGCTTCACGATTCCCTGCGTGAATTGTGCCGGCGCGCCCCACCGAGCGTTGGCCAACAGCTCTGGTCGACCGCCGTCCTTCAGCACCTCGACATGCCGGTCGGAAATGATCTTCTCATCGCTCACGACCTCATAGCTCGGCGTGAACAGGAGACCGAACCTGGCCAGGTCCCGGGGCCGAGCCAGGAATCCGCCCGCGAACAGGGGCACGCCGAACCGAGGCGCCAGGAATGCTGCATCGCCCTCGGCCCCGATGTGGTGCCAGATCTCCCGCGAGAGAGCGTCCTGAAAGGGCATCCCGGTGAGCTTCTCGACCAGCCATCCCAGGATGTAGGTGTTGATCGAGCCGTACTCGAAGGAGGTGCCTTGCTCGGCGAATCTCCCAGCCTCGAGCCCGGCGATGTAGGTATAGGGATCGTCGGGGGATGTGTCGTCCCAATGAGCCTCACCGGACGCCTCCATGAGACGGTAGAAGCAGGATGACCTGTCGTAATACTCCTCGGAGCAATCGACCCCGGTGGCCATGTCCAGGATGTTCCTGACGGTCGTCCCGGAATAGACGGAACCGGACAGCTCCGGGATGTACGCTTCGATAGGCTCGTCGATCTCGAGCATTCCGCGATCCTCGAGGATGCTCACCACCGCCGAGACCAACACCTTGGTCACCGACCAGTAGATGGGCCTTTCATAGGGCTCCATGCGGGGGTAGTACTCGAATACGATCTCGCCCTCATGAAGGATCACCATCCCCAGAGAAGTCGAGAGATCGCTCCCCAGGAAGTCCGCGAATCGCATGGGCCCCGACGGTGTGTCGACCTCGACCTCTGCGATCTCGGGCATGGGCTCGTACCTGAGCTCCCGGACAGGTCCCGCCCGGTAGACGTTCACGGTGGGAAACAAGCGGCCGAGATTCTTGTTGTTCCACGCCATGGCCTCTCCGTTCACAGTCCACCAGGAGGAGTCCTCCGGCAGTGCGGCGATCCGTCGACGAACCTCGTCCACGGTCGATGCGGACCGGAAGGTCCCGATGCCCGCGTTCTGTGAGGAGGAATCAGCCGCCGTGGCTGTGCGCGCCT
>JBDHIL010000067.1:0-6579 GCA_039587465.1 Gemmatimonadota bacterium
GACGCTGCTGGGGTAGGCGGCCAGGCCGCCGGGTGCGTACACCCCCACGGAGGACAACGGCACCCATCGTCTCGTGACCGTGACACCGGGCTCGGTCTCGACGGTGATGTCGGTTGGGATCTGGGCTTCATGGAACGCCTGGATGTTGCTCGCGGCGCGCCGGAGGGCATCCCCCACTTCCGGGCTCAGGCCGTCGAGCGCCGTCTTCCACCGGCCCGGCGGGACTTCCAGCGTCTCCATGCTCACGCCGTCGAAGCGACTGGCCATCCCCAGGAGTGCCTCGTCGCCCTTGCTCTTCACCTCGGCGAGGATGGCCGCCACCGCGTCTCGTGTGTCCGGTGCGTCGGCGGGCTCCCGGCTCAGGAGCCTGGTCCGCTGCGTGCCAGTCAGTTCCGACAGCGCTCCGGTGGCGAAGAAGGCGTTCATGGCATGAGCCTCTCGATGCGCGTCACCAAAATGCCCTCAGCGTCCAGAGCCTTCAGCCGCGTGATGGTTTGGTAGACCTGGTCCGCGTCCACCACCGCGTGGGCAGCCACCCATCCTCCGCCGTCCAGTACTTCGACGATGGTGGCGCCGTTGATGCCAGGCAGAACCGTGCGCACCTCCTCCAGTCGGTCCTTCGGTACGTTGGCCATGAGGTATCGTTTGGCCTGGGCACGCAGCACCGACTCCAGTGCGATGGAGAGCTCCTCTACCGGCTGCGCGACCGGGTCCTCTGCCGCAGACGGGCCGGCCCACAGCCGCGCAGTGGAGGTCATGATGGTCCCCACTTCCCGGAGGCTGTTCATACGCAGCGTGGATCCCGTGGTGGTGAGATCGACGATGACGTCGGCCACGCCGAGGTGGGGCGCGATCTCGGTGGACCCACTCACCGGAGCAATCTCGATGGGCGTCCCCAGGGACTCGAAGTACGTCCGCGCGATCCGAGGAAAGGACGTGGCGATGCGGGTATTCGCAGGGACCTCCGAGGTCGTCCGCACGTCCGATTCGTCCCGGACGGCGACCACCACGCGACAGGCGCCGAAGCCCAGGTCCAGGACCTCCTGCAGGTCACGTCCGCTTTCTGCCACCAGGTCCGCGCCTGTGACACCGAGTTCAGCGGCACCGTCCGCGAGGTACTCGGGGATGTCGTCCGTCCGGACGAAGATGGCCTGGAAGTCTGCACCCAGGTCTGCAACCAGGGCCCGGTCTGCCCTGAATCCCACGCGCAGCCCTGCCAGCTCGAAGAGGGCCAGGGCCCGCTCTGACAGACGGCCTTTGCTGGGAAGTGCGATGCGCACTCTTCGTCTCGTGTCTTCCGTACTCATGTCTTGCTCCAGGGGGTAAAAAAAACCGCGGCCCGCCGATTGGCGGGCCGCGGTTGGCAGTGCTGGCTGGACCAACGTCCTAAGCGCACACCTCCACACCGCCGCCCGCAGGGGCCGCGTGATGGTGATGATGGTGCCGGATGTTGGTCGCTGTATTCATGGTCAATCGAAGCTCACCGGACCATGGACAGAGGTCAAGTGCGCGGACCGTTCCCCCACCCCGGCCGCCTCGACTATCATCCTCCCCATGACGGACGATCCCATCCGCATTCGCGGGGCCCGCCAGCACAACCTCAAGAACTTCGACCTGGACCTGCCCAGGCGGCGACTCACCGTCGTCACCGGGCCCTCGGGGTCGGGGAAGAGTTCGCTCGCCCTGGATACGCTCTTCGCCGAAGGACAGCGGCGCTACGGGGCGTGGGGGGAGCAAGGTGCTGCGCCGCGTGGGGGAGGAGGTGAAGGAAGGGGGAATGGACGGGGGCTGGTGGGAGGGGATCGCCTGTTGGTCCCCATGCGCGGCGAGACGAGAATCCTGGCGCCTGCGACGGTGGATGCGGTTCGCTGAACGAGGCCGACCGGCTTGTCAGCGTCGCTGAAGGGGGCGGGTTCGACGGTCCGGGGGGTGCTCGATCCGCCGCTGCCTACCGCAGCTTGATCCCGATCCCGAGCCGGACCCACGCCATCGGCTGCTCTCCGTCGATCGCTTCGGTAGGGCCGCTCGACCGTATCTCCCCCTCGATCTCGGGATTCCGGAGGTGGAAGAACTTCGCGTCGAGCCGGATTCGGTCGTTGACCGTGGCCCCGACCGATGCGCCGAATCCGTGGACCGGAGTGAAGAAAGACACCAGTTCCACGGTCTCGCCCATCCCCGAGACCGTCGCGTCGGGCGCCTTGAAGAACCCGGCTCCGATCTGCCCACCCAAGTGGATGACCAGGAACGGGTTGGCCTCCACGTCGTAGCGGAGGCCGGTCGATAGGACCGAACCGAAATAGCTCCCCAGGTCGAGCTCGATCCCATCCCCGCTGAAGCCGCTCATGAAGGCGTCCGATACGCCGAACGTCATGGCTTCGAGCGAGCTGAACCAGAGGATGTCCGAGCGTCTCCCCATCGGTACCGAAAAATCGACGCCGGCCACCCAGCCCTGCTCGGCGAGGCCGGCTTCTCCTCCGACCTGGTCGGCGAACTCCCCCGTTGGCACGGTCACACCTATGAACCCGGAAACGGAGGGTGCCGGCTGCGCCTGAGCGCGCGCCGGATGGGACGCTACGGCAACGGTCAGGCCGAGGGCCAACAGGCCCATGCGGGGTGGCTGCCCGAAAGGAGTCTGCATGACGTTGGTCTCCCGGGAGTGTGGCATTGGCGTCCTGAGGCCCCCCCGGATGCGCACTCCGGCAAAGACAACGATCGAGCCTGGCTCCCTCGATCTGCTATAGGAGAAAGCCCTGCGGAGCCTGTCGGGAATATCCCCTCGTCCGAACGGTGGCCCGTTGACGGAAGTGGGATCCGCCGTCTGGCACGGACTTCGCCGCGGCCCGGGCACCTCTGGGATGACCGAGCGGGGGGCTGGGGTTTGTGACCCCTAGTTCAGCCGGAGGACCAGGACCCTCTGCACGTCCAACTCGTCACGCTCGAGCACCTCGAGGCGATCGTCTCCCGAGAAGGCATCCGGGAACGGGACTCCACGGACTTCGCCGATGAGCGTTCCGGCGCTGGTGTACACATCGATCCGCTCGACCTCCCCGGGCGTGTCTTCCGACACACCGATCCACAGGCGATCGCGGAAATCCACCGCCAACCGGACGATCCGCGGGATCTCCTCGGCGAAGGTCATCCTGTCGATCCGTGCCTCGGTGAATTGCGCGTGTCCGGGGAGATTGGCTCTCGGGCTGCGGGCCTCCCGGCGGCGGACCGCCTCCCGAGCGGCGTCGCGGTGGACGTCTGTCGTGCGTTGCGGCGCCGGAGCCCGCCGGAGCCAGCTCGACAGTGCGCCGTCCGGGGAAAGAATGGCCACTCTGTACTCCGCCGCGTCCGCCACTGCGAGAGATCCGTCGGAGAACCTCCCGAGATGCAGGCTGGGGGCGAATTCGCGGTCTGCAAAAGCGACCATGGTCTGGCCGTCGATCTCGACCACGATTTCGTCCGTCGGCTTCGGCGGCGCTGTCCACACCGTGTCGAGGATCACTCCCCCGTAGTCCAGTCTCACCAGCGAAATGGGTGTCGGCCCCTGCTCTGCGGGCGTCCCCGTTCCCGGCAGGGTCAGGGTCCCCATGACGATGGCATCGCGCCCGAGGCTCAGGCCGTGCCGAGGCCAAATGCCCTGCGGGAGGGATATACTCCGGGAAGTGGCGTCCTCCCGGGAGAACCCCGTGAGGCGATTGTTGCCAAAGTCTGCGACCCATACGGTGTCGCCCGGGCCGATCCGGAGGTGGATTCCCGTTTGGATTTCCCCGGGTCCCTGCCCCTTCCGGCCGTACGACCCGCGGTGCCCGCCGTCGGGACCGTATTCGTGCACGACGTTGGCCATCCGATCCAGCACGTACACGTTGCCTTCCGCGTCCCCCCCGAGACCACCGGGCCAGACCTCGCCCAACTGGTAGGCGCCTTCTCCGAACGCGGCGCCGATTACGGCCACGGTATCCACCGTCCAGGAGAGTTGCGGGCCCGCCGCAGCCGAATAGGTGAGTCGCTCGACGCCGTCGACCGTGTCGGAGACGACTTCGACGGACGGAGTAGTGCCGTCGCCGCTCGCGCACGATCCCAGACCACACACAACGGGCAGAGCCAGCCACGCCCGTCCCCATCTACCGCCCCAACCCTTCATCGTCGTCCCCCCCAGCAAGCGGTGAGCGCTGCTGCCATCGGGCGTCAGTTCCTTAGATGGCCTAGTGAAGAATTCTACGTACTTAGGGATAGGAAATCCAACCGCACGAAGGGGCCGGGAGACACGGTAGGGAGGGGCGTGGGGGAGGAGGTGAACGGAGGGGGAAGGGAAGGGGGCTGGAGGGAGGGGATGGCCTGGTTGGGTCAGCGGGATGGCAGGATGGGCGGGGAGGCGTGCGCGGTATCAGTCGGCGAGGCCAGGCGGTCGTGACTGATCGAATTGGAAGTCTGTCTCGGGGTCAGGGTCAGCGAGATCAACGGCGGGGGTCTGATCGAGCAGGAAGTCGCCTTGTGGCGGTCCGCGCGCGGGAGCGACGGGAGGGGGGCGGTGCGGGAGATTCAGATGGAGCAAGATGGCGGAGACCACTGGCGGGTCGGTGAGGAACGCGAGGATGGACATCTGGCCGCCGCAGACGGGGCAGAGCAGCGGCAAGACCTCTTAGATACGGGCGAGAAGGACGGCCCAGCGGATACGCGCGGGGCTGGCGCGCCGAGTGGGTTCGGGATGGGGCTGGGCAATTGGCGGTGCGGTGGGCGTGGGGTGCACGGGCGGGGGCGGCTCCGCCCGAGGCCTGCCGATAGCGATGACGGCCGGTCGGGCTCGGGCGTTGGGGGCGAGGATACCGTGGTATCGGTGACGGCCTCATCGAGAAGGCCGTGCGTTCGGAAGTGCCGCAGGACGCGGCGCTGAACGACGCGCTGAAGCCATCGCCCGGGTTGCTTCGCCAGCTCCAAGGCCAGGGACCATCGATGGCTGTGGATCCGAGAAAGGACGTAGTATCGCGCCCGGGTCACGTCACGCTCCCCTGTCCATCTCTCGGAGAGACCGATGCCGTCAGGGCTGACGGCCTTGGGCGACCAGGTCACGTCCGTCCACCTCCGAGGCCGGTGCGAGCCCTGCGAAACCGGCCAGTGTTGGGGCGAGATCTGCCAGCCCGACACCTGCAGCATCCCAACCCATGCCCTCGGAAGGGCGCCCAGGAAGCCAGAACATCATGGGGACTCTCCGGTCGTACTCGTACGGAGAGCCGTGCACGCCGACGGCGAAATCAACAACGGAGCCCTCAGTCATCTGGATTGCGGCCAGACCGAGAGAAGCAGGCGACAGGTCTCCGCGCAGGTCGTAGATCGGCCAGTCAAGTATGCGCCCAGGATAGGAAGAGCGCGCGTAGTCGCTCAGGAAGCCCCGGTCTGCGGGGCTGGCCGCTGCGAGCTCGTCGATTGTGTAGACGCGCCTCACAAAGCTCCTCTCTTCGAGGAATCCGGCAGCGACCTCACGCTTGCGGCTCTCGGAGACGGCGGCGAGGTGTTGCTCCAACTCCAAGAACGTCTGGCGAAGTCTGCCGAGGCTTACGCGCTCGGCGCCGATGGCCGCTCGATCCGGCTGCTCAGGAGAGGGGGCCACGCCGTGATCTCCTGTCAATGCGAGCGCCCAGGCACCGGGGCCCACCGCATCGTCGAGGAAGTCCATCAATCGCCCAACCGCCCGGTCCACCTGGTGGAGTGCGTCCAGCCTTTCGATGCTTCGCGCACCGTACGTGTGTCCTGCCTCGTCAAGGCTGGAGAGGTTGATCGTGAGCACGTCCACTGGGCCCCGCCCTCCCAGAACGAGGTGCTTAATGGCCTCGCGCGCGAGCTGCAGAATCGCCTCATCCATGAAGGGCGTCTGCTGATACCAAGATCCGTAGGAAGGACCATCGGCACTGTCGCCCCGAAACTCGTGGACGGGCGAGGTTTGTGCTCCGTGATCTCCCGGCACCGATGGAGTCCATACGGAGTCGACCTGGAGGGCGGGCAGGATGTCCTGATTGAAGGCGACCACCCAGCCGGGTAGCGCATCCATATAGTAGGTTGAGCTGATGAAGCCGTTCGCTTCAGCCGAGTACCAGAACGCCATGCCGCCGGAGTGGGCAGCCATGCTGTTCGCCGAAGTCGGGCCTTGGCCGATGCTCACCGCCCTGGACTGGGAGTCGCTCAACCGGGCCCAGTCACCGATGGCGGGCACCAGCCGGCGGTGCGGCGACGCGCCGTCCGAAGACCCAGGCGTACCGACAAGGGAATGGCCGGGATCCGAAACGGCCGAGACGTAACGCCACGCGCCGTCCGCACTACGTTCCATCCACCCGTTGTCCACCACGCCGTGCCGGTTGGGCAACGCCCCTGTCGCAGCGGTAACGTGACCGGGAGCGGAATTGGTGAGCGCGTACCCAACGTCCGCTGCTGGGACATATGCCCCTCCTTCGATCAACCTCGACAGTCCCCCATCGAGCGCGCCGGCCCGTGCGGCGAGCAGTTCCGAGCCGAGCTGGTCCACCACGATGAGGACTATGAGTCCCGGACGAGTGGTTCCTTCTTCCTCTGGTCGATCGTTCGTCGGCGCGCAGGCCGCGA
>JBDHIL010000036.1:0-29244 GCA_039587465.1 Gemmatimonadota bacterium
CATGGAGCACGGCGAGCACATGGAGGGCATGGAGCACGGCGAGCACATGGAGGGCATGGAGCACGGCGAGCACATGGAGGGCATGGAGCACGGCGAGCACATGGAAGGCATGGAGCACGGTGACGCGGAATCCGAAGGCGAGCCGGATGAGGATGCTCCCCGAGACCGTGAGGGCAGGGTAGCTCCGCCGGATCACGGCATGGGCTTCGCATTGCAGGCTCAGGCGCTCTGGGATGCTTCAATGAGCCACGCGATCGCGAGCGCCTTGGACGAGACTCCCGGCGCGCTTGTCATTCACTACGTGGGCGGCTTCCATGTGGCGCGGTATACAGGCATTCCGGAGCAGGTCCTGCACTACCGTCCCGAGAGCAGGGTCCTCACGATTTCGATGGAGCCCGTCGAGGACATCGCTGCGTGGGACGAGGAGGAGCACGGCGGACTGGCCGACTTCGTGATCCTGACGCAGGCTCCTCCCGAGCCAGAAGAGGCAGAAGGGCGCTAGAGAGCCGTCGTCGGCTCGAGGCCCATGCCGGTCCAGGATGGATGGCGCGAGACGCGACGGACGACCAGGTTCTAGGCATGCCACCCATCAAATTGCCTCCGGGAACGGGCCTCGGGCGTGTGCGTCTGAGAGTGTCCGATCTCCATGCGGCGGTCGATTTCTACTCCGAGATCCTCGGCTTCACCGTGGTGGCCGATGACGGTGGCACGGCGGTCCTCGGCGCCGGCGATGACAACCCTCTCCTGATACTCCACTCCGCGCCCGGTGCGGCGCCGGCACCCGCCGGGGTCACAGGACTCGCACACGTCGCCTTTCTGCTTCCGGACCGGATGGAGCTGGGTGCCCTGGTACGCAGAGTTCGGGACGCTGGGGTTTCGTTCGAGGGCTTCGCCGACCACAACGTCAGTGAGGCGGCGTATCTATCGGATCCCGACGGCAACGGACTCGAGTTCTACGCCGACCGCTCCCCGGACGTCTGGCGCTCGGTCGACGGCTCCATCTACATGACCACGGAGCCCCTCGACGTCGGAGGCCTCATCGACGCTGCGGTCCCATCACGTCCTGGCCTACCCCCGGACACTCGTGTCGGACACATCCATCTGCGTGTGTCGACTCTGGAGGCCGCCGAGGCCTTCTACGTCGACCGGCTCGGCATGGCGGTCACGACGCGCCGGTACCCGGGCGCGTTGTTCTTCGCGGCTGATGGCTATCACCACCATGTGGGAGTCAACGTCTGGGGTGGGGTCGGTCTACCCCATCCTCCGCCCGGGGCTCAGGGGCTGCTGTCGTTCGAGATCATCGTACCGGATGAGGACGTTCGTCAGGCCCTGCTGGGCATGGCTGACGTGGGTGTACTCCACGACCTGGACGACATCGGCGTGAGAATCGTCGGAGCCTAGGCTCTGTTTCGGGCTGCGCGATTTCCACCGGGCATCAGCGTGACCCGCGAGGGCCGCCCGGCCCCTCCCGCCTTCCCCACAACGGGATGTTCAGACCGAGTGTGAGGATTCTGGGTCGGAACGTCGGGTCCACGAAGATCTGGCGGAGTTCCACCTGGGTCCCCAGGCCGGCAGTCGGACTGGACCGGACTCCCAGCGCAACGCCTCCGCCGGACTTGGATTCCCTGCCCACGCCCGGGGAGAAGATGGTGTTTCTGAGGGCGAAGCCCCCCGCCAGATAGAGGCCTCCAGCACGCCCCCCCAAGACCCAGACTGCGTCGAGGTTGAGTTGGTACTCCTTCAATCCATTGGCAAAGGTCACAGAACCGCTGGGCATGAACTCGATGCGGGCGCTCCGCAGCAGCGGTGCCCGAAGCTGTGCCCCGAGGATCGTACCCTTCGACGTGTCGTCATAACCGGCGTGAAGGCCAATGGATATGGGTGGCCACGGCTGAGTGTTCTGACCAGGCTGGGAGCGCCCTCGACGGCGCTGGCCCTCGAGATCCCCGGGGAGGAGTGAGACGGCTATCCAAGCGGCAACCACCACGACACTCAAACGTACGCGAAGCATGCTGTTCTCCGGGATTGTCCCCTTAGCGCTGACGGTCTGTGGAACCCCGAGCGGCCACAGCAGGTCCGCGGCGGCCCCTCATACTCCCGCCGACGCCAGGAAGCGGGAGAGCAGAGTGTGGAAGTGGTGGGTCCCGACTTCCCGGCGGGGGGAGAACCTTCCGCGGTCGTAGAGCCGTGACTTCACACCCCTCTGAACGGCCTCCACCACCTCCTCATCCTCCATCTCGACTCGATGGAGGTCACCGCCGGCCCCGTCACCCAGCAGCGTTGGGTCCGACACGAACGATCGGAACAGGACCCTCGTCCTGGTGGGGCCGAGCGGGATGACGACGTTCAGGGACAGGCCCCACGGGTAGAAATTCAGCATCAGATTCGGAAAGAGCCAGAAGTACCAGGCGGCGATGTTGCTCCCCTCGTCCGGGTGTCCCGCGGGGAGATCGAACGCAGGCTCACCTGTCCCTGAGACGCCCAGCTGCACGCTGCCCCACGCGAAGGTCTCGGTGTGATAGGCGTCGTAATCGAGTTTCCCACCGAGGCTGGCTCCATGCACGAAGGGGATATGGAACTCTTCGAGGTAGTTGTCGCAGTATAGAGCCCAGTTCGCATCGATGAGGTAGTCCTGAGACCGGCTGGGGTCGGGCACGAATCGCTCTGGTCGCAGCCAGTCGATACGCTCCCGCACCGGAGCGATCCACTCCTCGAAGTCGCAGAAGGCGTCCAGAGTGGTGAAGAAGAGCGGACCCCACTCGTGGAGGGGCAGGACGGGCAGGTTGTCGGCCGCGGACGGGAAGCCTTCGACTCCTTCGAACTCGGGCATCGACTTGAGGCATCCGTCCAGGCCGAATCGCCGTCCGTGGTAGCGGCAGCGGAGGGTCTGCATGTGACCCTCGCCCTCGACGACGAGCGTTCCCCGATGGGTACAGACGTTGCTCAGGCAGCGCGCCTGCCCGTCTTCTGTTCGAGTGAGGACGACAGGTTCGTCCAGGCACCCGTCGAGGAGGTTCGCCGGGATGACGTGCCCGGGCGCCTTCAGACGGCCCGTCTCGCCGACCGGCTGCCAGCTCCGCGCGAAGATTCTCTCCCGCTCCGCAGCGTAGACCTGCGGGTCGAAATATGTCCTCGAGGGGACGGTCTGGGCCTTGGAAATCTCGTCGTGGACGTCGAAGGGAGAGTCGGGCATAGGTACGTTGAAACTGGAGGTGGATGGGACTCGTCTGGAGGAAGGACAGGGAAACGTGTGGGCGGTGGTTCGACGCCGCAACGATTTCGCTTCCAACTTTCGTCCTCCGGCCCCCGTCCAAGTTGTATGAGCGACCGCACGTGCTGGGTGACGGCGCAGGACCTCCATCAGGGAGAAAGCAGATGATCAGAGTCGCAAAGGTGGTCGCACTGTTCGTGGCGTATGGCACAGTGGGTCTGAGCGGCGACTTCGCCGTGGGCCTCTTTGCCGATGATCACGTGGAGCACGTGGTCGTCATCGACCATGAGCAAGACCTGGTGGATGTGTCGGCGATTGTCGACGCGGCTTTGAGCGCGGTCGACGTGCACGATTCCGGTACGGCTGACTGCCGGTACACGGTGGACCGCGAGGTCGCGTTGGCTGCTTCGGCAGCAGACCTCCTCCGCCTGAGTGCGGGGTCGGGTGAGTTGAGGGTCGAGGGGCGCGAAGGGGTCCGTGAGGTTCGTGCGGTGGGACGGGTATGCGCTTCGGACGAGAGCTTTCTCGAAGATCTCACCCTCACGATCGAAAAGGTCGCTGGTGAGATCGTTCTTTCCGCTCACTATCCCGAGAGCAGGAGTTGGCAGGGCAACCGCACCGCCAAGATCGACTTGTCGGTCGTGATGCCGCTCGGCATGTCTGCGGATATCGACGATTCCTCGGGCTCGATGGAGATCCTCGGTAGCGGGGCGCTCAATATCGACGATTCCTCGGGCTCGATTCTCGTCCAGGGTGCGACTGGAGCCGTGGACATCGATGACGGATCCGGCAGCGTCGAGGTCATCGACGTGACGGGCGACGTCCGCATTGAAGACGGGTCCGGCAGTATCCAGGTACGGAGCGTAGAAGGTTCGGTCTATCTCGATGATGGATCTGGTTCGATCTCGGTCGAGGAGATCGGCCGGAATGTCGTGGTCGGGAACGACGGGTCCGGTTCTATCAGCGTGCAGAACGTGCTAGGGGACTTCTCGGTGAGGAACGATGGGAGTGGTGGAATCCGCCACAGTGGGGTGGAAGGGGCGGTGGACGTTCCGGAGGATCGGCGTTCGCGCCACCGGGGACACTAGAAGGTTCACAGCAGCGGATGACCCAGGCCCGAGGGCCCGGCGGGGATTCTCCCGCCGGGCCCTCTGCGTTGCCGGTCTTGGACCAGTGCGTGGCTACCGGAGCCTGCGCGCTAGCTCTTCCAGCTGGCCGGCTGCGCCGGTAGAGGAGTAGGCGACGGTCCCGTCGGGCTCCAGAAGGTACACCAGCGCGGGGTGGGTCACGTCTCCGGTCCGTTCATCCCGCACCCGGCCGATTCGCCACTCGTCGAGGGCTGCTTCGACGTCTTCCACCGCTCCACTGAGCACGAAGTCGAGAGCTGGATCGAGCTGGTACTGCTCCACCAGGGCAGAAAGCCTCGATGGTGTGTCACGCCAAGGATCCAGGGTCACGACGATGACCGAGAAGTCCCTCTCGTCGTGAAGTGTGGCACGAGCCCCCCGGGATGCGTGCACGACCAATGGGCACACTGTGAGACAGTGGCCGAACGCAAAGGTCACGAAGGCCGACCGGCCGCTGAGGCGGGAGAGTGTGAATGACTCCCCATCCTGGTCCACCAGGGAGGTCATGTCGGGCATCGCCCGATCGATCCGCGGGTATGTGTCCGGAACGTCGGCGCTGCCGACCAGGAGTGCGTCGGGCACCCCCGCTGTGGCGACTCGAATCCCTGCACCCGTGAAGCCCGACATGAGGAGAAACGCGACGGCGGCCATGAGTCCCCGGCCGGCCCTGCTGGACCGGAGGTGGCCGAGAGTACTCACCATATCTTGTCGCCACCCCACCATCAGCACGGCGATCATGCCGATGGGCTGCCCAATGAGGAGGATCCATCCCGAGGCGGCGGGAAGGCCGGAGTCTGTCGCGTTGAAACAGACCGCCCGTGTCCGCTCGAGCCACTGCGGCACGTCGGTGGGAGTCGGCCAAAGGGCGAGCGCCCACCATCCTGCAGTCGCTGCCAGCAGGAATCCCAGAGCCCCGAGAGGCCACGCATCCTGCCTTCGGATCATTGAAGAACAGGAGTGGGTGGGGCCACCGTAGCCACTACGGTGACCCCCGACGCCGACGGGAGGGAACCGGCGTCACCCGATCTGCCACACGAAGGAGAGCAGCTTCCAGTTCGCAAAGTAGTAGACTACGAACGCGGCCAGGAACACAAAGACCAGAACCATGGTGCCAGGCATCTGCCCGAGGACGGAGCCGTGCTCCTCCAACTCCACGTCTTCCGTAGGCAGTTCCGCGAAGGGCCGATTGTACACTCCAGGGGGTACCGTGCCCGCCAGCGCCGCAGCGGAACAGTCGTCCCCGATCGGCTTTCCGAAGAACACGGACCACACCGTGATGAGGATGTACATACCACCCCCCAGTGCGCCCAGAAGCCCGCCGATCGCCATGATGGCGAGCATCACGTCCACCGCAGGGGAGTATGCGACGTCGAAGGGAGCCCCTGCGAACGTGATGTCCCAGTGCCGTCGTGGGATGCCGAATGTCCCGGCGAAGGTCATGGAAAGGCTGAAGATCAACATGCCGATGGCGAACACGTAGGGCTGCCAACGGGCCATGCCGTAGAAGGCGACCTTCTTCCGGAAGATGAGCGGGATCACGTAGTACGTGACGCCCATGAACGCCATGGCGGTGCCGCTCACCACGGTCGCGTGGAAGTGTCCCGGAATGCGCAGCGTGTTGTGCGCGATGATGTTGATCTGCTCCGTGCCGAAGGTGACGCCGGTGATTCCGCCGACGAAGCCGAACACGACGAGCGACAGCCAGAGGGAGCTGAAGCCCGGGTCACCCCACGGTGCCCTTCTCAGCCAACCGAAAATACCCTGGGTAAAGCCCCTCAAGCGCATCCCGGTCTCAATGCCTGCGGGAACCGTGAAACCGTGAAGCATGGAGGCCAGGACTGCCATGTACATGAAGTAGGACGTGTTCACGACCTTCCAGGCAGAACCGAAGCCCGGATCCACCAGGAGGTGGTGCGCGGACGCCATCGAGATGAACGCGATGTAAAGGACGAACGCGGTCCGGCTGATCTTTTCGTTGACGACCACCCCTCCAACGGTCAGTGCGCCCAGCAGATACCAGATGGACACCATCGCAGCGACGTTGATCTGCTGCGACGAGTGTCCGAGCCCCCACCAGACGAGGCGGTAGACCTGGGGGTCGACGTCCATGAGGCCCAATGACCACAGGAACGTCGGGATGTAGATAGCCGCTCCGTGCACCAGCGTGATCACGGCGATGATCGCAGCGGTTATGGCGCCGAAGGTGACCAGCGGTACCGAGCCCTCATAGGTCTTTTCGCGCTTTGCCACGACCAGTGTGGCGAAGAAGATGCCGACAACGATCAGTGCCCCGACAGCGAAAAGGATCACGCCGAGGTAGAAGAGCGGGTGAGCCTTGAGCGGTACGTACGACGTAAAGAGGACATCCGCCCTCCCCGTCATCATCGTCCACTCGACCATGACCGTGCCTACTACCATCAACACAAATGCGCCCCAGGCCACCTTCGGTGCCGGTACGCGCGAATTCAGCAGGACCGCCGATGCGAAGTACAGGACGGCCATCTCGAAGAACAGGATGAAGAAGATCAACATGTTCATCCCGTGAATCGTGAGGACCCGGTAGAACCACACCGCGTCCAGCAGATGCACGGCCTGCCATCGAGTCAGGAGAACCAGGATCGCGGCGATCCCACCGATGAGGAGAGCCACGGTCGCCACGACCGCGTTGGCCTTGATCAGGCTGTCCGCATCCTTGTGGACCTTGAGTCCCGTGGTGGGGCAGGTGCGAAACACGCCGGCTAGGGCCTGCACGCCTTCTGACACAGTGCTCACTGGGCACCTCCCGCGGATTGGGTCGTCGGGGTGTCGGTGGCGGCTGCAGAGGCGCCTACCACCAGGACCTTGCCGACCATGAGGTGGTGGCCGACGCCGCAGAACTCGTTGCAGACGATGCGGTAATCACCGACTTCCGTGGGGGTGATCCTGAGGCCGTAGTCGTAGCCGGGGACGACCTGGAAGTTCACGTTGAACGGATACAGGTTGAATCCGTGGTTCAGGTCAACGGATGACAGGTGCAGGGTGTACTCCGTCCCCTCCTGGAGTTGCAGAATGGGCACCCACTGCCACATCTGGCCCTGGATGTACACATCACTCCCTGGCGGAGGTGCGACCACGGGGATTCCGTTCTCCGTGCCAATCTGGTAATCCGCGATGAACTGCTGGACCCGGGCCCGGTATGCCTCCGGGTCGACCTTCGCCCTGATGCCAGAGGGGTTCTGGCCGCCCTTGAAGTGCCACAACGGCATCATGGCGAAGAGGACCATACACCATACGAAGGAGATGGTGAACCAGATCTTCTCCGACCTGTGGGCCGGCTTCCACCAAACCCCTTTGGGAGGCGTAACACCTGTGGTGTGCATCGTATCTACCTCCGTTAGGGCAGGGTGGCCGTGGGCAGGCTCACGATCTCCCACAGGCCCCAGAAGGTGAACACCGTCAGCATGACAAACAGGCCAATCGCGAGCAGCACGAAAGGACTGTCGTACAGCCGTTGCAGAATCGGTGGCTCAGCCGGGTCTTGCCGACCGGTTGTCTCATCGTCCATCTAGGCCCCCTCTGGAGTGGGTTGTCGGTCATCCCAAAATCGCCGACGTCACGTTTCACCCGTGGTGGGACAGGTCTGCCACGGTGGTCTCCTTGAAAAAACGGTGCATCGCGGTCGAGGCGCCCTTCCAATGGTCGTGGGCAGCGCAGGGCGTGCTGTCACTGCATTCCTCTCGTCCCAAGAAGCATCGCGGGCGCTCGCTCACCTCCTGGAATTGAGAGACGATGTCCTCGAGCGGCAGGTCCTCCGGCCGCGCTACGAGTCGAAATCCGCCCTTCGGCCCTCGGGTGGAGTCGAGGATGTTCGACCGAGCGAGAGAATGGAGGATCTTGGAGAGATAGTTTCTGGGCACGTCGAGCTTATTCGCCATGTCGTCGACGCGGATGGACTCACCCGGATCGGCTGCGGCCAGATACATAACTGCTTTCAGAGCGTAGACCGTCGTCTGCGAGAGAATCACCGGGTGCTCATCGGGGCCGTTGGTTCAACGTTTGAATCATGGGGTGCAGTGTTTTATCATGATGATATGATGAATACTGTGGCGCAAGATCTTTCTGTGGTCCTGCTGGGTGGTCTGCCCGGGCACGGTTCCGGGGTGTGCCCGCTTGGGAAAGTCCGCGCCGAGGCACGGGCCTGATGATTCGAATCGCCAACAGGCTCGAGCGGGTGGCGAGAGGCGGCACCACACGCCTCGATGCCCTGTTCAACTCTCTCTACACGTGGCGGTACAACCCGCTCTACTACACCGGGCAGCTGGTCATCGCGGCCTTCGTGGTCCTGCTGGTGACGGGAATCTACCTGCTCCTGTTCTACCGCATCGGGGCGCCCTACGAATCGGTCGAACGGATCACATCCCAGGTCTGGGCGGGAAGGTGGATCCGACCGCTCCACCGGTACGCTTCCGCCGGAGTAGTGGTGGCCGGGGTGCTGCACGCTCTGCGGTATTTTGCGCAGAACCGGAGTTGGGGTCCGCGCGCGCTCGCATGGATCTCAGGGGTGGTCCTATTCGGACTCTTCTACATCTGCGGTTGGACCGGTTACGTCATGGTGTGGGATGTGCAGGCACAGCTCCTGGCGGCTGAAGGGGCCCGGTTCATGGACTTTCTTCCGGTCTTCTCCGAGCCCATCGGACGGACGTTCGTGGGAGAAAGGGACATGCCTGCCGCGTTCTTCTTCCTCAACCTGTTTGCCCATATCGCGATTCCGGTGGGGATCGGCGTGGTGTTGTGGGTGCACCTCTCCCGACTGGCGCGGACGTATCTCATGCCGCCGCGGCCCTTGCTCTGGGCGGTCACGGCCGCATTCACGGCGGTATCGATTCTGTGGCCGATCGGGATGAGCCCCAAGGCGGACCTGCTGCGCCTCCCCGTGGAGACTCCCTTCGACCTCTTCTACGGCTTCTGGCTGCCGATCACCCGAGCGATGCCCGTAGTCTGGGTGTGGGTGACCGGCACCGCGCTGATGGCGATTCTCGTCGCAGTTCCCTGGCTGACGCGGCCGCGCAGGGGCCAGTCGCCAGGCGTGGCGGTCGTCAACGAGAGGCCCTGCACAGGCTGTGAGCAGTGCTACATCGACTGTCCCTATGAGGCCATCAGCATGGCGCCGCGGTCTGACGGTAGGGACGGTCTGGTTGCAGTAGTCACCCCCTCGAAGTGCACAGAATGCAACATATGCGCCGCGTCGTGTGCACCGATGTGCATCGGAGTCCCAGAGGGGGACGGGCGGGACCAACTCTCGGATGCCAGGAGCTTCCTCGAGACGGCCGGGCCCGGCCCCGAAGACATAGTGCTCGTGGCATGTGAGCGGGGTTCGGGAGGCGCCGGGCAGGTGCGGGAGTTCAGGGGCGCTAAGGTCTTCGCGGTGGCGTGCGCGGGGAGCCTGCACACGTCCGTGATAGAGAGGTTCGTGAGAGCAGGTGTGGGTGGCGTGCTCGTGATGTCGTGCGATCCGGGAGACTGCTGGAACCGTGAAGGGGTTCGTTGGTTGGGCGAACGAATCCACCACGAGCGGGAAGCCGACCTCAAGGCGCGCGTGGACAGGCGGCGAGTTCGGGTCGCACATGCTGGTGTGTCTGAGGCCGGGAGAGTCGAGCGGTACGTCAAGGACTTCCGCTCGGATGTGGGCACGCTCGAGGTCCCCTCATGAGGCCCGCCGTGGGGGTGCTGGCGCTGGCCATGGCAGTGGCTGCCACGGTCGCGGTGGCAGGGCTCTCGCGGGTACCCCTCCACTTCGCCTCCCAGCACGATGCTCTGCTACGCTTGTCCTGGCGGGTCGATGGCCTCTCAGTGGAGGAATGTCGACAGATGTCGGATGCCGAACTCGCGAACCTCCCTGTGCACATGCGGAACCCGGAGGCCTGCATCGGGAGGATCGCGCCTTATCGGCTCCAGGTAGCAGTCGATGGGTTGCGCCTCGTTGACGACACGATCCGTCCCGGCGGTGCGAGGGGAGACCGACCGATCTACGTGCTGTCGGACTTCCCCGTGGATGCGGGCGAGTACCGGATCCAGCTCCGGTTCGAGCCGATCCTTCCCACTGGGTCTACCTGGTTGGCGACCGCGGTCCCGGTGTCGATGGACCGGCGCGTGACGCTGGAAAGCGGTGACATCGTTCTCGTAACGCTGGACGACGATACACACGAGATGGTGGTGCGCTATCCCGAGCGCTGACCCCGTTGCCGTAGGCCGTTTCCGGACCCGACACTGACATGTCTCCCATCTATTACCTGACCGTCACCCTTCATCTGCTCGCGGCATTCGTGTGGCTGGGCGGCATGATCGCGTTCGCCCTTCTGGCTCCTGCCCTGCGCTCTCTGGAGGATGACGACGTTCGGCAGCGGATCTTCCAGATGCTGGGTGAGCGCTTTCGGGCCGTCGGTTGGGTCTGCATCGCGGTCCTGCTGATCACAGGAGTGGGTCAGCTCCACTTCCGTGGGTGGTGGGGGCCAGGCTTCTGGGGCGTGCCGGGCTTCTGGGGGACCGATCTGGGAGTAGCCCTCGCGGGGAAGCTCACGACAGTCGGGTTCATGGTGACGGCCCAGGGTCTGCACGACTTCTGGTTGGGCCCCGAGGCCGGACGAGCGGTGCCGCAGTCCGACGAAGCGCGTGTGCTGCGTCGCCGGGCAGCGCTGTTGGCTCGCGGCAACGCGGCCGTCGGCTTGGTGCTGATCTACTTTGCGGTGCGCCTGGCACGGGGCGGATGATTCCGCCTGCCGCGGGTCAGCGCCGACGTGCCTTGACGAAGACCTGGATCTGGTCGGGTCGCGGATTCACGTATCGGATTCTCACCCGCCCGTCTTCCATGGTGTCCACGACCCCGGGTATCGCGTTGGCGGTGAGATACCACCCCGGCGGCAGGACGATTGTGTTTCTCGGGCGCCCGAAGCCGCGGTCCCACACGAGTTCCTCTCCGTCTACTGTATACCGCCCGGGGTCGGTGTAGGTCTCCCAGATGCGAAGCCGCACTGACCCTCCCTCCGGCACCGGGTCGAACCAGATCACCACCACCTCGGTCTCGGGGTCGACATCGCTCCCCAAGTCGATACCGCGTTCGGCGATGGCGTTTCCCTTCAGCTGCTCCACTGCCAGCCGTTCACCCGTGTCGAGGTCATACGCCTCGGGATCCGAAGCCGAACTCCCGGAGCGCACTACGTTCAGGTAGCGGTCCACTCCCGGCCGGAACTCGGTGTAGTCGTGGAAGAGACGGAACGAATGGGTCTCGGGCTGCTGCAGATAATACGTGATGTCCCGGTCCTGGAAGGCGCGCTCGGTGAACGTCCAGCCGAGGCGGGCGCTGGCCGGTGTCCCAGTCCCGGTCTCCGCGACGTCGACCCGGGCCCTCGGGCCGGTGAATGCCGGCGTCGCACTCGGCGGAAGAGGCCGCGCCTGCACACGAAGCGGGATGGCTCCAGGCCCAGGATTGATGAAGCTCACTCTGATCCTGCCGTCCTCTTCCGCGGCCACCTGAACCGGGTAGTTGGCGCCGATGAGCTCGAATCCCGGTGGCAGCACGACCGCGTTGCGGCGAATTCCGAGCGACCGCTCGAAGACGATGTGGCCGCCCTCCGTGAAGTAGCTCGCGCGATCCAGGTAGGTCTTGTCGATGCGGATTCGCCCTTGGCCATCCTCGGGTACTGGACGGGCCAGGGAGACCTTGATGTAGCGGCCGTCGGGACTTGCCCCCGGGTGGCCGTTGGCGCGCGCGTGGTCGCCGTCCACCAGCTCCCACTCGAGCGCCTGGCCGGAACGGAGATCCGTGACTCCGTGCACCATCTCCTCTGCTCCGGCACGTATGGTGTTGTAGTAGAAGCGTGCGTTGCCCGTGGTCGCGCTCACGTCGTACAGGATCCGGAACGCGGCCGTCCCGGGCTCCTGAAGCTCGTAGCGTGTGTAGTCGTCAGCTTGAGTCTGAGGGCGCTGGGCGGCCGTCGCATGTGCGAGGACGACGGTGGCCAGGACGGTGAAAGCGGAGGTGCGGATCACAAGATCTCCCGGGGTTCTGGCGCCTGTCAGCGCCGACCCTCGCACCTTACCCCCTGAAGACGGCGCGGCGCTAGTTCAGGTGCCTCTGGGCGACCGCCCGCAGCACGTCGCCGGACGTCACGATTCCCACCAACCGGTTCTCCTGAACGACGACAGCCCGGTGGATGCGTCCGCGCACGAGGAACTCTGCCAGTTCGTTGACGTCCGTATCAGCGTCGACCGAAAAGAACACGGGCGTCATGATGTCGGCCACCTGCGCGGTGTCGAATTCACTTTCCGGGACCTGGTCGATGAGTCGCTCCGCGGTGAACGGCGAGTCCTCAGGGAGGAAGAACCCGTGGGGATCGGGACCACCGCTGTCACCCTCCGGATCCAGGACGGCGGCATCGGCGTGAGCGCGGGTCGTCTGAACCCGGACGTCGGTGTCATCGGCGGCGAGCCGGACGACATCGGTCGCAGATACGACGCCGACGAGTTGCCCATCAGAAGTGACCACCGGAGTTCCACTGATTTCCTGGTCCGCCAAGACTCGCGTGAGCCTTCTGACCGGCATGTCCGGCGTTACGGTCAGTACTGCTGTCTGCATGATGTCCCGCACCTTGAGCATGATTCCCTCCGTCGAAGCAGAATCGAAGGTTGGGTCACTCCCCGGGCCGGTAGAGCAGTACCGGTACGTGGGTGCCACGGAGAACCTTGTCCGCGGCACTGCCGAGAATGGCCCGACTCAGCCCAGTTCTGCCATGTGTGCACATCGCGATCAGGTCACACCCGGCCGCGTCCACTTCCTTCAGAATGGCAGAGCCTGGTTGGACGTCCACCAGCACCCGTGTGTCTACTGAGAGTCCCTGTTCCTTCAGGACGTTGGCGTGCTCCTCGAGGTACTCCGTCGCCGCACCTTTGGCGTCTTCGACCAGCCCCTGGTTCATTTGTACCGTATGTGGGAGATAGGGGCTCGCAATGTCCATCGGGTAGGGTACGACGCGGACGAGATGCAAGGACGCGTCGAAGAGCCTGGCGAACTCGACGGCATACTCCACCATGCACTCGGACAGGTCTGTCCCGTCCAGCGGCACCAGGACCTTGCCGAAGGTCAGGTTGCGGTCCAGAGCCGGGGCTTGATCCTCCTCAGGCCTCACGAGGAGAACTCTGCGGTTGGTTCGGTGGAGGAACGCATCGGCGACGCTTCCCAGCCAAACTCGGGAAAGAAGCCCCCGGCCGTGCGTTGCCATGATCACCAGGTCTGCCCCCTGCGTGTCCGCCTCCGCCTCGAGCGACTCCACGACGTGTCCGCTCAGGAGCCCGACCGTGATCCCGCCCCCCGCGTGCGACTTCATGCGTTCTGCAGCGCTGGCCAGGTAGTGCTTGCTCCACTCCGCGGCTGCGCTCTCCCACTCGTCGTAGGCGAAGGAAGGAATCGGCTCCTGCACAGTGGAAATGTGCACGTCCGCGTGAGTCCGGCGGCTCAGAGACAAGGCCAAGGGAAGAGCCGACTCAGCGAACTTCGATCCGTCCAGGGGGACCAGGATCTTGCGATACATCGTCGACCTCCCTGTGGAGATGGCCTCCGGGTCCGGCTCATGGCTTCTTGGGTAATCTAACAGGTCACCGGGTTCCGGTGGGGGCGTTCAGAGGGGCAGATGCTCCCTCTTCCCAGTCGGTGCCCCTGCAGCCACGCCTTCCTTTCTCGACCGGACGATACCGTCCATCAGCCGATCGACGGTGCCGGAGAGGGGCTGAGATACCTGCGATTCGACGCTGACGTCACTCTCGAGGGGGATCACCACTCGAAGCCTCGTTCCGAGGCCGGGCCCTGACTCCAGCGACAGTTCTCCCCTGACGTACCCAGCCCGTTCGTGCATCCCGAACAGCCCAAGGCTGCCTCCGGTCTGCCGCAGAGCGGTAGCGAGGTCGAAGCCCGAGCCGTCGTCCTCGACTTCTGCGACGACCGACCCCTGCTTTACGTCGAAGCGCACGGTGAGATTCTCTGCGTCCGCGTGGATCGCAACGTTGCTGATTGCTTCCTGCAAGATGCGGAAGAGGGCCAGCGAGATTTCTCTCGAAAGCTGGGGCAGTGCTCCCGAGAACCTGGTCTCGATCCGCTTCCCTTCCGTCATCGAGCGGGCATGGGCCTCGAGGGCTACACGGACCCCCAACTCGTCGAGCTCCGGGGGGCGCAGCCGGCGCGCAACGCCTCGAACTTCCTCGAGTGCATTGACCACCTCCTCCCGAATCTCCTCGATGGATCCAGTGGTGCCGGTGCCCTGATGTCGCTCGGCGATCCGAAGGCGCACCAGAACGCCGGCCAGCGTCTGGGCGGTGCCGGAATAGAGTTCGTGGGCGATCAGTTGCCTCTCTCTCTCCTCGGACTCCAGGACCCTGCGGGCGAGTTCCTGCTGCCGAGTCCGGTTGAAAGACAGGACTTCCAGCATGTCGTTGACGACTTCAGAGACTTCACGGACCGACGAGTCCGCCAGCGGAGACAACTGCGCTCGGGCGTTGGTATCGCCCTTACGTATCCGTTCGGCCGCATTCTTGAGGTCTTCCAGAGGCGAAAGCGCGAACCGGATCAGGACCGCGTTCACCGCCAGGGAGATCAGGATCACCAAGACGCCCAGCATGATCCCGGTCGTCATGATGGTACCCGCCGTCGCAGTGCGGGTTGCCGTGGCCAGCCCGGCTCCAGCGGCGGCGCTGACCCCGGCCAGGGCCAGATTCGCCAGGAGAATCTTCCAGAACAGCGACAGCCCCAGCAGAGAGTGGGCTGGTGAAATGGCTCTCCTGGCGACACCTCGTGGAGAGGTCGCCGAGGGTTCGCCTTCCTGGGTCTGGTTGCTGACGCCCTGAATGTCCAACTTATCTCGTTACCGTACACGGGTGCTCAGGCGCGGACGGTTCCGCCCTGAAGGCCGCCTGACGCAGCGAGCGAGCCTGGGGTTCGCAGTGTGGGGTGGCTCGCGTAAATTGCTGATTCGAGGCATGTTCCGGCTGTCAGGGACAATGCCCCCGTCGTCGTGGGAGATGCGCCGTCGGGACTGTGGGAGATTTCTCCACACCCTCGGGTGCATCCACTAAACCGCAGGGAAGGAATCCGCTTGCTAGATGCCGACGAATACAGGGCCATCTTCGAGGCGTCCCCAGAGGGTATCGTGCTTGTTGATAAGCACGGCGTCATGCGCGACGTGAACCCCCAGGTTGAGGCTCTCTTCGGCTGGGCGCGGGAGGAACTGGTCGGTGAACCGGTCGAGATGCTGGTCCCGGAAGTGTTCCGTACAGCCCACCGTGAACACCGCAAGCGGTTCGTCCGGAACCCTCACAACCGGCCTATGGGCGCCGGTATGGAACTCCAGGGACGCAGAAAGGACGGCTCGACGTTCAGTGCCGAGATCAGCCTGAGCCCCTGGCAGAGGTCGTCGGACCTTTCCGACCTTCATGTGGTGTGCTCGGTCCGTGACGTCACGGAGCGGAAGCGGCTCCATGACTTCTCTCTCGGCGCGATGCGTGCTTCGGAGGAGGAGCGCAGTCGGATCTCTCGAGAGCTGCACGATGACACCGCGCAGCGACTTGCCACACTCATGCTGCGGGTGCGGGCGCTGACGGCAGAGGCTGATGACGGGGCCCGTCAGCGGCTCGGGGATGCGGTACGGTCGGAAATCTTGGCAGCGGCCGAGGGAGTGAAACGCATCGCAAGGGGACTCCGGCCGCCCGAACTGGAGGAGATCGGTCTGGAGGCCGCGCTCCTCGCACATGTCCGGGGTCTCCGAGAGGGAGCCGACTTTCAGGTGCACGTCGAAGTCGAGTCTGTCGACCACCTTCTGGGGGATGAAGCACGGTTGGCGTTGTACCGAGTGGTGCAGGAAGCACTGTCGAACGTGCTTCGTCACGCCGGGACCGGGAGGGCCGACCTGAAAGTGGGCGTGGAGGGCGGTACGGTGTTCGCAGCGGTAAAGGACCAAGGCCCTGGGTTCGTTCCGGGGGAGGCGAGGGACGACGATGGCGGATTGGGACTCACCGGTATGCAGGAGCGTGCCACGATGATAGGCGGGCGAGTGGAGATCGAGAGCATTCCAGGGCAAGGCACGACCGTACGGCTGACCGTGCCCGCACAGGCAGCGGAGGCCCAGAATGTCTGAAGGGATCAAGATCCTCCTGGTCGACGACCACGTCATGTTCCGCGCGGGAATCAAGTCTCTACTGGAGGCTGAGGGGCGCATGATCGTCGTCGGTGAAGCCTCGACGGGAGATGAGGCGGTCGACCGTGTGCGGGAACTGAAACCGGATGTAGTCGTCATGGATCTTTCCATGCCGGGCTCCAACGGCCTGGAGGCCACGCGGCGCATCGCGGCTCTGGAACTCGACACCAAGGTCCTCGTGCTCACGGTGCACGCCGAGGAGGAATACCTGGTACCGGTGGTCGAGGCAGGGGCCAGCGGCTACCTGACGAAGACCAGCGCCGACACCGACCTGATCGAGGCGATCCGGGTCGTCGCCCGGGGTGAGGTATTCCTGCCTCCGAAGGCCACTACTCTCCTGCTCCAGCGGTACAAGGCCTCGGAGTCGGAAGATACGGCCAGCCTTCATGATCTCAGTACGCGCGAGCAGGAAGTCCTGGCCCTCACGGCGGAGGGGTACAGTTCCCGTGAGATCGGCAAGAAGCTCTTCATCAGCCCCAAGACAGTCGACACCTACCGGTCACGCATTATGGACAAGTTGGGCCTCAACCATCGTTCGGAGCTGGTGCGGTTTGCGCTTCGCGTGGGGCTGCTCAAGGAGATGTAGTCCGCCGCTCCACGAGACCTGCAGGCAAGAAGGGCCATCCCCGCTCGGGGACGGCCCTTCTTGCTTCTGAGTCGACCCTGCCCGATTCAGCGCGGATCGATCTCCGCGTAGACGCGCGATCCGCCCTGTCGGTCGAAGGCCCTTACTTGATAAGGCCTCGCGCCGGCGCCTTCCATGCCCGGCGACCCAATCGGCATGCCTGGTACCGCGATGCCCGCGATGTCGGGCCGCTCCGCGAGCATTCTCTTGATGACCTCGGCCGGCACATGGCCCTCGACCACGTATCCGTCGATCAGTCCGGTGTGGCAGGACGAGTGGTCTGCCGGTACGCCTGCGTCGAGCTTCACGGACGCCAGATCGGTGACATCGCGGGCGTCTACCTCGAATCCGGCGGCCTGTAGGTGTTCCACCCACGCGCTGCAGCAACCGCAGCTCTCCGTCTTGTACACGAGGATCTCGGGCAGGTCGGCATCTGCGAACGAGGCGGATGCCAGGGGGGGGGACTCCGAGGGAGCCTCAGCCGCTCTCTCGGGGGCTTCCCCCCCTCCGCACGCAGCGAGAACTATCAGGGTCGAGAGGGCTACCGGCGATCGTGTCATGCGGCGTGACTCGGGTTCGGATGGAATTGGGCGAAGGGCCCATGCAGGTACTCAAAAGAACTATCCTCACCTTGAGGGCACGGCCCTGAGGGCTCCGGGGGCATCCGGGGCGGGCGGCGTGGCAGTCCCTAAAGGGGAGGATAGATCAATAACAAGTTGTGTTAAGAATTGTGAATCTTAGATGAAGAGAACATGAAGAGTTCTTCATAATTGTGTGACTCCGAGCGTCCGATCTCCCTCTAGCCGGGCTTCGGACGTTATGATGACCGGATGGGAGACTCCGCCTCGAGGGAGGCAGAGAGACACCAAGGAGAAGTGGATGCGCATTCTCGTCGTGGAGGACGACCGGAAAGTCGCCAGCTTCCTGGAGAAGGGACTCCGGGAGGAGGGCTACTCGGTGGACGTAGCCCGTGACGGGCAGGACGGCTTGATGAAGGCTTTCGTCTACGACTACGACCTCCTGCTGCTGGACGTGATGCTTCCCGGCAAGTCCGGTCTCGAAGTCGTGAGAGACCTCCGCGCCAAGGAAAAAGCCGTTCCAGTGTTGATGCTGACGGCCCGGGACGCCCGGGACGACGTGGTCATGGGCCTGGACGCCGGGGCCGACGACTACCTCACGAAGCCCTTCGGCTTCGACGAACTCCTGGCCCGCATCCGTGCCCTGCTTCGCCGGGGCGGCGCCTCGCGCCCGGATCGGCTGCTCTACGACGACGTGGAGGTGGACCGGCTGAAGCACTCCGCCCATCGGGGAGGCAACCGCCTGGACCTCACCCCCAAGGAGTTCCAGCTCCTGGAGTTCTTCATGCTCAACGTGGAGCGGGTGGTGCGGCGCACGGAGCTGCTGGAGAAGGTGTGGGACCTGCACTTCGATCCCATGAGCAACGTGGTGGACGTCCACGTGGGTCATCTGCGGCGGAAGCTCCGCGCCGCGGGTGAAGGCCCGCTCCTCCACACCGTGCGCGGCGTGGGCTACGTCTTCCAGCGCGAGGAGCCGGCGTGAACCGCTCGTTCCGGGTTCAACTGGCGTGGCGGGCTACGGGAGCGGTGGCGCTGGGTCTCCTGGGGATCGCCGCAGCCACGCTCTTCACGCTGCGCGCCTACCTGGACAGCGAGCTGGACGGCTCCATCCTCAACGTGGCGTCCATCCAGGCCGCTTCCCTCACGGAGCCTGCTTCGGGGGCCATGCGGTTCCACGAGTGGGATCTCACGCCCGACGAAGCGGTGTCCGTACGCGACCTCGTCCAGTATGCCCAGGTGTGGCAGTCCGACGGTATCAGCCTGCTGCGCAGCCAGTACATGACGACGGATCTGCCACTGGACATCGCTCACCTGGCCCGTGCCGGTGCCGGCGAGCTCGTGTGGGCGGACATGGAGTGGCAGGGCATGGCCATACGCTCCCTCTTCTACCCGTTGGAGCGTATGGGCCAACTCCATGAGCGCCACGTGCTCCAGGTGGCCGCACCCCTGGAGGGCAGGAATCAACTCCTCCAGCGGGTGACCGCGTTCCTGGGGCTCATGGTCCTGCTGCTGTCGGCTGCGACCTTTGCCGGGGCCTGGTGGCTGGCCGAGCGGAGCGTACGGCCCGTCCACGAGGTCATCGGCCAGGCCGAGGCCATTGGAGCGGGATCGCTGGACCGACGCATCCAGGCGTATGCGGATACCCTGGAGTACCGGCACCTTGTGGAGGTCCTGAACACCATGCTGGGCCGCATCCAACGGGCCTTCGACGCCCAGCGGCGCTTCACTGCCGACGCGAGCCACGAGCTCCGCTCCCCCCTCACGGCCATGAGGGGAGAGCTGGAGATCGCCCTCCGGCGTGACCGTGCTTCCGAAGAGTACCGCCAGGTCCTGCAGAGCACCCTGGAAGAGGTGGTCCGGCTATCCACCATCACCGAGGACCTCCTGACCCTCGCCCGGTCGGATTCAGGGGCCATGCAGCCACGTGGTGAGGACGCTGACCTGGCAGACGTGGTGGAGCGGATCGCCGCACGCCTGGGGCCTTTGGCACAGGATCGGGGAAACCGGATCGAGACGGATCTGCACCCCTCCCGGGGCCGCTTCGACGTGAGTCTCGTGGGCCAGCTCCTTTGGAATCTCATGGACAACGCCGTGAAGTTCGCGCCCGCCGGTGGAAGGGTGGAGGTCACCGCCCGGCGAGAGGGAGACGAGCTTGTGCTGCTGGTGGCGGACGACGGCCCGGGGTTCGGCCCCGATCCGGAACACATATTCGACCGTTTCTATCGGGCGGACCGGGCCCGGACCCGACCCCACGGGAGTGCGGGCACGGGGCTGGGCCTGGCCATCGTGAAAGCCGTCGCCGAGGCCCACCAAGGCTCCGTCTCGGCAGCGGATGGTGCCCGGGGTGGCGCCCGGGTGACGGTACGGCTTCCCGCGGCCGGAGCCCACCTGGGCCCGGAAGAAGCCTGAAGGTTTCTTCATGCCGGCCTCATCGGGCCTTCACTCGCCTCCGCCGAACTTTCATGGGTCAAACGGTTTGACCCCTCGCGGAGGCGGTTCGTGCGGACAAGACGACATTGGGGACGCCAGCTTCTGGTTCTGGCGGCCCTGTTCGGTGCCCTCGGCCCCCTGGGCGCGCAGGAGCGGGACGGAAGCCTCCAGCTACGGGAGCTTCTGGACGCCGTAGAGGAGCGGAATCCCCGCCTCCAAGCCATGGACGCCGCTGCTGCGGCGGCAGAGTACCGGCAGTCGGATGCCGGCGCCCTGCCGGACCCCATGCTGCAGCTCGGCATCATGAACTTCGGCGTCCCGGACCTGAACGCCGACATGGCCATGTCCATGGCTCCGTCGGTTCAGCTTTCCCAGCGTGTGCCCTTTCCGGGAAAGCTCTCCCTCAGGGGTGAGATCGCCGGGTTCGGCTCGGACATGGCCCGGGCCGGTGCCGAGGAAGCCCGCTGGTCCGTGCGCGGAGCAGCTTCGGCCCTCTTTTTCGACCTCTACGCCGTGGATCGGCGCCTCGAGGTCATGCAAGAGACGCTGGCCCTCCTGGAGGACTTCCAGCAGATCGCCAAAGCGCTGTACGCCTCGGGCTCCAGTCCGCAGGCCGACGTTCTGAGGGCCGACGTGGAGGTGGCTCGCATGGATGGGGAAATCCGGCGCATGACCGCGACGCGAACCACCCTGGCAGCCCGCCTCAACGCCCTCATGGATCGACCCGGTGACGCTCCCGTGGCAACGCCGTCCCTGGGCAGCCTGCCCGGCACGGTGCCGGCGCGGGACACCCTGCTGGGGTGGGCGCTGGACAGTCGGCCCGTGCTGCAGCGCGGACGCCTGAGTGTCGCCCAGGCCGGGAAGCGCCGGGAGCTGGCCCGCCGCGACATCTGGCCCGACTTCACGGTGGGGCTGTCGTACGGCCAGCGGGACCGGGGGATGGGCACGGAGCGCATGGCCAGCGCCATGGTGGGCTTCTCCCTGCCCATCCACGCCGGGAGCCGGCAATACGCCCTGCGGGACGAGGCCGCGGCCCACGAGCGCCTGGCGCAGGCGGAGTTGGGGAGCCTGGAAGCCGACGTGGGCGGGCGCATCACCGAGTTCCTGGCGGAGTTGGATCGCGCCCGGACCCTCACGCAGCTGTACCGCGCCGAGGTGATCCCCCAGGCGCGGGCCAACGTCACCTCCGCCCTGTCTTCCTACCGGGTCGGAACCGTGGACTTCATGACCCTCGTGGACGCCCAGATGACGGTCAACCGGTACGAGGGCGAGCTCTATCAGCTGCTGGGCGAGTACGGAAAGGCCGTCGCCGCGTTGGAATCCACGATCGGTAGGGTGCTGCCCCGAGACGGCAGCTTCATTACGGAGGAACGATGAGCACCAAGGCACAGATCTCCCTCTCCGCGGTCATCCTGGTGGCGGCTCTGGCGGTGACGGCCCTGGCCGTTCGGGGTGGCGAAAGCGGACAGGCCGCCCAGGACATGGAAGGCCATGACCACGCCGCGATGATGGCTGGGGCCCGCCAGCAGAGCCCCGTGGTGCTGGACGCCGACGCTGCCCGACGCATCGGGGTGTCCTTCGCCACCGTGGAGCAGCGGGTGCTCCCGAGCATCGTTCAGACCGTGGGGCGGGTGACCTTCGACGAGACCCGAATGTCTGCGGTGAATCCCAAGATCAGCGGCTGGGTGGAGGAGCTTCACGTGGACTTCACCGGCGCTCCGGTTCGGTCCGGCGAACCCCTCATGGCGGTCTACAGCCCCGCCCTGGTGTCGGCGCAGGAGGAGCTGGTCCTGGCGGCCCGGCTGGTCAGGGAGGCAGGGGCTGGACGGGCCCTGGACAACGCCACCGAGCTTCTGGAGTCCGCCCGCCGCCGCCTGGCGTACTGGGACATCTCCGAGAGTGAGATCCAGCGCGTCGAAGACTCCGGCGAGGCCTCCCGCAGGCTGACCATCTACGCGTCGTCCTCCGGCATCGTCCTGGAGAAGAACGTGGTGCAGGGTGACCGCATCGCTCCAGGCATGACGCTCTACCGCATCGCCGATCTCTCCCGGGTCTGGGTCGACGCAGACGTGTATGAGCGGGACCTGGGCCAGGTGCGGGTAGGGCAGGGCGCCCTGGTTTCCTTCGAAGCCTTTCCCGGAGAGAGCTTCCCCGCCCGGGTGACCTACATCCACCCCACGGTGGACATGGGGTCCCGCACGGGCCGCATCCGGCTGGAGCTCGCCAACCCCGACCTGGATTTCAAGCCGGGGATGTATGCTCAGGTGAGCCTGGAGTACATCCTCTCCCCTCCCACGCTGGTGGTGCCCCGGAGTGCCGTCATCGAGACAGGTCAGCGTACGCTGGTCTTCGTGGAGGGAGAGGAAGGAGCCCTGCTTCCCCGGCAGGTCGCTGCCGGCCGCACCGAGGGCAGGTTCACCGAGATCCTCCGGGGTGTGGAGGTCGGCGAGCGGGTGGTCTCCTCTGCCGCATTCCTGGTAGACGCCGAGTCCACCCTGGGGACCATGGCTGGCGACATGGAAATGGGTGAAGCCGGCATGGAGGAGATGGATCACTCCTCCATGGACCACTCCAACCACGACTGACGGTCAGAACCATGCTCTCACGCGTCATCGAGTGGTCCGTCCGGAACCAGTTCCTGGTTCTCATCCTTGCCCTTTTCGCTGCTGCGGCCGGGATCCTGGCCATGCGCCAGACCCCGCTGGAGGCCGTGCCGGACCTCTCTGACGTCCAGGTGATCGTCCGCACCGACTACGCCGGGCAGGCCCCGCAGATCGTCGAGGACCAGGTCACGTATCCCATCGCCTCCGAGATGCTGAAGGTCCCCGGCGCCGAGGTGGTGCGGGGGTACTCCTTCTTCGGCACCTCCTTCGTATACGTCATCTTCGACGACGGTACGGATATGTACTGGGCGCGGAGCCGGGTCCTGGAGTACCTGTCTTCCATCCAGGGTCGGTTGCCGGAGCAGGCGCAGCCGTCCCTCGGGCCGGACGCTACCGGCCTGGGATGGGTGTATCAGTACGTCTTGGAGGACACCACCGGAACGCGCTCCCTGGCGGAACTCCGGTCCTACCAGGACTGGTACCTCCGCTACCAGCTCACCGCCGTGCCCGGCGTGAGCGAGGTGGCTTCCGTGGGGGGCTACGAGCAGGTCTACGAGGTGACGGTAGACCCCATCAAGCTTCGGGCCTTCGGGATCCCCGTAACCCAGGTCATGGACGCCATCCGGGATTCCAATCAGGACGTGGGCGCCATGGTCCTGGAGCTCGCAGAGCGGGAGTATATGATCCGCGGCCTGGGCTATCTCCAGGATCTGGAGGACATCGAGGCCGTCGTGGTCAGCGCCAACGAGCAGGGCACGCCGGTGCGGGTGTCCGACGTGGCCGACGTCCGCCTTGCTCCCGATGTCCGGCGGGGCGTGGCCGACCTGGACGGCCGGGGTGACGTGGTGGGGGGCATCGTGGTCATGCGCTTCGGGGAAAACGCCCTGGCCACCATCGACCGGGTCAAGGAGAAGCTGGCGTCCCTGGAGGGAAGCCTGCCGCCCGGGGTGGTGGTGAAGCCCGTCTACGACCGCTCCGACCTCATCCACCGGGCCATCGACACGCTGCAGGAGAAGCTTCTGGAGGAGTCGCTGGTCGTGGCATTGGTCACGATGATCTTCCTCTTCCACGTGCGCAGCGCGCTGGTGGCCATCATCACGCTGCCCCTGGGCATCCTCATGGCCTTCGGGGCCATGCGGGTGTTGGGGTTGGGCGCGGACATCATGAGCCTCGGGGGCATCGCCATCGCCATCGGCGCCATGATCGACGCCGCCATCGTCATGGTGGAGAACATGCACAAGCACCTGGAGCGCGCCATCGACGACAAGCGCGCCCGGGCCCAGGCGGCAGGACAGTCCCTAGCGGGGGATCCGGGAGGGGACTACCTCCACACCCGTCTCTTGACGTCGAACGAGCGGTGGGGGGTGGTGGTGGAGTCGGCCAAGGAAGTGGGGCCGCCCCTCTTCTTCTCCCTCCTCATCATCACGGTCTCCTTCCTCCCGGTGTTCAGCCTGGAGGCGCAGGAAGGCCGGCTTTTCAAGCCTCTGGCGTGGACGAAGACGCTGGCCATGGCAAGCGCCAGCCTGCTGTCGGTGACGCTGGTGCCCGTGGCCATGGGGCTCTTCATCCGGGGCCGGATCCACCGGGAGCACGCCAACCCGGTGAACCGAGTCCTCGTCGCGGCGTACCGGCCGGTTCTGGAAGTGGCGCTGCGGTTCCGGTGGCCGGTGGTGGCCTCGGCTCTGGCCATCCTCATCCTCACGGTCATTCCCTTCCAGCGTATCGGGTCGGAGTTCATGCCGCCCCTCAACGAGGGGTCCATCCTCTACATGCCCACCACGCTGCCGGGCATCAGCATCGCCAAGGCCGGTGAGACCCTCAGGGTCCAGGACTCCATCCTGGCGGCCTTTCCCGAGGTGGAGAGCGTATTCGGCAAGGCGGGGCGGGCGAACACGGCCACGGATCCCGCACCGCTGGCCATGTTCGAGACCACCATCGTCCTGAAGCCCGAAGAGGAGTGGCGTGAAGGCATCACGTACGAATCGCTTCTGGCGGAGATGCACGAGGCCATGAGCTTTGCCGGCGTCACCAACTCCTGGACCATGCCCATCAAGGGTCGCATCGACATGCTGGCCACCGGGATCCGGACACCGGTGGGCGTGAAGATCTTCGGTCCCGAGCTGGAGGAGCTGGAGCGGCTGGCCACCGAGGTGGAGGCCGCCGTGCAGATGGTCCCCGGCACCCGCTCGGCTGTGGGTGAGCGGGTGGTGTCCGGCTCCTACCTGGACATCGACATCGATCGGGACGCTGCCGCCCGGTACGGCATCAGCGTGAGACAGATCCAACGCGTCATCGGCGCAGCGGTGGGGGGTATGAGCATCACCCGCACCGTGGAGGGCCGCGAGCGGTATTCCGTTCGTGTCCGGTATCCACAGGAACTGCGGGACCAGCCGGAGAAGCTGGAAGAGATCCTCATTCCGGTGGGGAACCGACGTGGAGCCATGGGAGCCACGTCCGGATCGGGCTCCGTGTCGGGCGGTGGCGGCATGGCGGCAGGCATGGGGATGGCTGGGCCCATGGACATGGGCGGAGGGGATCAGATCCCCCTTGGCGCAGTGGCCCGGATCCGCATCGTCGGAGGACCCATGGTGGTGAAGACGGAGCAGGCCTTCCCCACGGCGTGGGTGTTCATCGACACCGATCAGAGTGACTTGGGCTCGTACGTCGAGGCCGCCAAGGACATGGTGGACGCCATGGTTACCCTGCCCACGGGGTACTCCATGACGTGGTCCGGTCAGTACGAGTACATGGAGCGGGCGAAGGAGCGGCTGACCCTGGTCATTCCCGCGACGCTCCTCATCATCTTCGTGCTCCTCTTCATGAGCTTCGGGACGGTTTCCGACACCCTCATCGTCATGCTGTCGCTGCCCTTCTCCCTGGTGGGCGGTGTGCTCATCATGTGGGCTCTGGGCTACCACTGGTCCGTGGCCACGGCCATCGGCTTCGTGGCGCTGGCGGGGGTGGCCGCGGAGACGGGCGTCATCATGCTCATCTACCTCCATTCGGCCTGGGCATCCCGTCTGAGGGACGGAAGGGCCACCCCGGCGGCCCTCTACGATGCCATCATGGAGGGCGCGGTTCTTCGCGTGCGCCCCAAGATGATGACGGTCATCGCCATCATGGCGGGCCTGGCGCCCCTGTTCTGGGGACACGGGGCCGGAGGCTCCATCATGCGCCGCATCGCTGCCCCCATGGTGGGTGGAATGGTCTCCGCGACGGTCCTCACCCTCATCGTGATTCCTGTCATCTACTCGCTCTGGCAGGAAGCCCTGCTCCGCATGGGGGCCACCGAGGACGCCGGAGAGTTCGGTGCGGGGGAACCGGAGCCGGCAGGCGCGGACTGAGTACTGGGGTGGGGGACTGCGGGTTCGAGGATCCCGCGCTGCCACGGAAGAGACTCGACAATGGGAGCATCGAGGTGTTGAGAATAGAGCTGAAGGCCGTGTCCATGGTGTTGGTTCTGATGCTCCTGGGCGGGTGCGGGGCCGACGCCACCGCGCCGGAGGTGGAGTCAGGCGCCGCGCTGGTCTCCGTGGTGCCTGCCCACGGGGCCGTGGACGTGTCCGTGGGGACCACGGTGGTGATGACCTTCGATCATCCACTGGCCTCCGGGATGGAGCAGTACGCCGCCCTCCACGAGGGGGGACTCGAGGGACCGTTGGTGGACGGGCTGTGGGTCCTCTCTTCGGCCGGTACCGTCCTCACCTTCACGCCGGCCGGGGAGCTGAAAGCCGCCACCACCTACACCATACACCTCGGGGCGGGCATGATGGACGCCCGGGGTCACCTGGTGGACCTGGAGCAGCACGGCCTCGGCATGGGCGGGGCGTGGGCCACCCGGAGCATGATGACGGGGGGCGGCATGATGGGCGGCGGCACCATGGGCGGTGGTGTCATGGGCAGCATGATGGGTGAGGGCTGGGCTCACCCCACGAACGACACCTTCGGCATGCTGTTCACCTTCATCACCGACGGCTGACGGCGACGCAGGCCGAGGCCTGACGCTGCGCCGAGGCAGGCGAGTGTCGGCGCCGAGACAGGAAGGCGGCGCCCCTGGGCAACGAAAGGGCCGGCACCACTCCTGCGTGATGCCGGCCCCAGGCGCAGGGTAGGAGGGTCAGCCGCCCCGGCGGGCCGACCAGTGGATGGCTGTGATGCGCCAGCTGCCGTCGCTCTCCCGGCGCAGGACCATGAGCTCTGCGCCGCGGGAGTCGATCTCCCGATCCCGGAACGTCCCGTGGGTATGGGATGTGGACATGGCCCACGCTACGTCGCCCACAACGTGTACCGAGGTGAAGGTGGACGTCCGATCCATCGCCGCGGCGTAGGCCATGTCGCCGGGTAGATGATGCGACGCATACTCCTCCTTCGTCTCAAGCCCGCCGCTTTCTGCGATCTGCGCGTCGTCGGCCAGCAGCGCCAGCGCTCCCTCTCCGTCTCCGGAGGAAAGGGCCTCGTGGTAGGCCTCGATGGCAGCGACCACGGCGGCGGAGTCGGCGGGCTGGGGCTGTGCATCCGCAGCGGCCGGGGCCAGCCATGCGGTACAGGTAAGAACGAGAACGGGCAGGAGACGACGGTTCATGGGGTCTGGTTCCTTGGGGAGTGGAGGGGATCTCGTCAGTGGCCCAGGGGCGACGTGCGCACCAGGATGGCCGTGACGACGAGGACGACGTTGGCGAGGGCCAGCTCAACGAGGGCCGAGCGGCGCATGGCTCCCGGCCCGTCCGGTTCAGAGAGTCGTGGGGTGAGCCTCCGCCAGTTCAGTGCCCCCACCACCAGGACACCGGCCACGACGACGACCTTGAGGAGCAGTAGCCGGCCGTACGGGGTGGTCCACAGGCTGGAGACCGACTCGAGGTGGGCCCAGGACGCCAACGACCCGGTGACGACCAGGGTCGCCACGCTCACCATGGCCACGGGCGAGAACGCCGGCACCAGGGACGGCAGGAGCGACGCAGCCGCAGACATGGCATCTGCCGCGGGCCTCCGCCGCTCCAGCCACAAGAGGCTGGCCAATCCGCCGAGCCACGTGCCTGCGGCGACGACATGGAGAAGGTCGGCCGAGAGAAGGACGAAACGCAGCGTACCCTCGCCCCCGGCTGCGTGCCCGGTGAGCCCCGGATACGCTGCGGCGCCCAGACTGCCCGCCGCCGCCACCCACCACGCCCAACTTCGGCCCCCGCGCGCCATCCAGAAGCCCACTACGCTGGCGCACGCCATGGCGACCCCGGCCTTCCAGGCCGATCCCCACGCACTTCCCATGAGGAGCGCCACGTCCTCACCGAGGGGAGCGAAGGGGTCCCGGAACTCGAGGATCTGCCTTGCCGACGCCAGCAGCAGGGCCAGGGTGACACCTGCTGCTGCCGCCAAGCCCAGGCTGGCGAGGGACCGATTCAGACCGTCCCGGCGCTCCTGGAAGCCTTCGCCGCCGTGCGGCAGGACCAGGAAGTGGGTACTCACGGCCCCCAACGCCGTGGCCAGGGAGGCGAAGAGGAGCCAGCCGGTGCCGGCGTCCAGAAGCCAGGTCAAGCGGTGGAGCCTATCAGCCGGCTGTCACCGAGAAGGCGAAGTCGCCCCGGACCACGTGACCGTCCTGGCCGATGGCCCGCCACGCCACCGTGTAGGCTCCCGGAGCCAGCGACCCGTGGAGGGCGATGCTGTGGATCTTGCCGTCCTCGGGGTCCTCCACGACGCCACCGGTGTGGACGGGTTCGCCGGACGGGTCCAGGAGTCGGATGGACGTGGTGCCGTCCTGGGGTTCCTGCGAGAACCATAGACGCACCTCCGACGGTGCCGGACCCGAAGCATCGGCCTCGGGAGCGGATCGGGACAGCTGGAAGTGGACCAGGGACGGCCCTTCCGCGGCGGGAAGGGGCATAGCGGTGAAGGCCAGTGCGGCCAGCAGACTGATGAATCCCAAGGGGCGCACGGGTTGCTCCTGCACGGGTGTGAGTGTCGTGACCAAGCTAAGATGGTCCTGACGGCATTAACGATGGGTGAAAGGGATATGAAGAAGTCTTCACCCGCACGCCATGCGTTCTGCCGGCGGTCAACCTATCATGGGTCCGGCAGCAGCCGCACGCGACGATCTTCCAACTCACCCTGCCCATGTCCACATCGCGACGTCTCCGGGCCTCCAAGGTCCACCGACTTCTGGGCCTGGTCGCCCTCGTACCGCTGGCTGGGTGGATCCTATCCTCCTTCGTTCTGCATGGTGTGGCGCTCACGCTGCCCAACGGGCTCCAGGGGGTCTACGAGTTGGGGCCGTATCATGCGGTGGACGTGCCCCTGGAAGCCGGAGACATCCTCCCGCCGGACACCATCCTGACCACGGTGGCGGGAGACGGGCTCCCGCGCATCTATTGGCTTCGGTTGGAGGCCCTGGGCGGACGTCCGGCTTATGTGGTGAAGCCTGGTCCCTTCGCCTTGGAGCGCGTGTATGATGCGCGCACCGG
>JBDHIL010000068.1:0-10271 GCA_039587465.1 Gemmatimonadota bacterium
GTTTTCTTGCTCCGGTCTGACCGGATGGCTGGAACGAAGGGCCTGTAGCTCAGTTGGTTAGAGCGCACGCCTGATAAGCGTGAGGTCGGTAGTTCAAATCTACCCAGGCCCACTCCGAAGCCCGCTCGGTCTCAGTGACCGGGCGGGCTTTTTACGTCCACGAACCGGGATTTGAACTACCGACCGAACCAGCACTCAGGCGCAGGCTACGGTAGTTCAGCCGAGGCCGCGGAGCGGCCGAGCCGAGCGAGGGCCTGGATGCGCCGCGAAGCGGCGCCGCGTGTGCACGACCAGCCCGCAGCTCAAATCTACCCAGGCCCATTTTCAGAGGTTGGTGCCCCGCTTGGACTTGCCGGTCCGGGCGGGGTTTCTCGTTGGGCCTTGCCCCGTTGATGCTATCGGTTCGTACTGTCGATTTGAGGTGGTTAATCCGGCTTCGGTTCGCCTGGGCGTGCTCGAGCTCACTTTTTCCGGGAACGGCAAGATGCCGTGATTCGCGATCCCGAGGGCATCACTCCCTCAGCCTGTGTCGAAACTCGTCTTCTGGAATCCTCTCCAGTATCAGTCCGTTCACCCGACCGATGTCCATGATGAAGCCGGTGACCACGCCATCCTCATCCCGTTCAGAGCGGATCTGGGCCCAGCCCCGACCGTCCGAGAAGAGACCGGCCTCGGCCGTGGGCACCATGGGCCGCATCCAGCCTTCAGGTCCCACTCTCAGGCCCTCCCCCTCCACCAAGATGTGGAAGACCACGTCCAGCTCGGGCGCAAAATAGCGGCCCGCCAGCTCGCTAAGCTGCGCTTCACTGAGTCGAAGCGGCTCGCCTGGTGGTGCTGGCCACGGGTTTCGGGCTGTTCGGGAGCCGGCGGCCACAGGTTCAGGCGGACCCATCCGGTCCTCCAGGAGGATCTCCGCCACCCGCCGGATGCGGGCAAGAGCATCGATTGTCCCCAAGTTGCACATCGCGAAGAGCGCGAGGTCAGCGCCATGGTAGATGGCCATACCCGTCCTGTACCCGCCTCCTCCACCTCCGTGGCTGGTGATCGGGATGCCTCTGTGTTCCAGTCGATCCAGGCCAAAGGCATAATGGGTGGTGTCGCCGTTGTTGAGCACGCCTCTCTGGAGCTGAAGCTCGCGGAAGCCCGGCGGCCCGAGCTCGTCCGTGGCCAGGGCAACCATCCATCGAGCCATGTCCAGGCTGTTGATCCGCACACCCACCACCTCGCCGACATGGTACCTCCGCTCGAATCCGTCGTCTGCGGGCCAGTAGGACGTGGACGCGTGGGGCACCACGCCTGGGTGCCGACCGTAGTACGCCGAGGCCAGGCCCAGGGGGCGGAGGAACTCGGCGCTCAGATACTCCCGGATGCCCTCGACGACGGGGTCCTCGTTCTCCCCCCCGATACCGCCAGGGGCGCCTGTCTCCTCAACGAGGAGTCCGCTCTGTCGAACGGCGCGATTGAGGATCTCGCCCAGAACAAGATACCCACCGTTGCTGTACAGCCACTCCTCACCGGGCGCGAAGTTGAGGGCACGTTGGCGTACCAGGAGCGCGAGCATCTCCTGTCTCGTCATGTTTTCGGGCAGATTGCCCACCGCAAGAAGCTGAGCCAGGTCGCGAAGGCCGCCGGTGTGGTGTATCAGGTGTCGCACGGTGATGGGACTCCCGTAGTCGGGGAACTCGGGAATCCACTTCCGGACGTCGTCATCCAGGGACAGGTGTCCCTGGAGTGAGGCCTTCAGGACGGAAGCGGCCACGAAGTGTTTCGCCACAGAGCCGATGTTCAGCACCGTCTCAGCATCAATTGGAATGCCGTAGTCCAGGTTCGCGTACCCGTAGCCCCGGTTGTAGACCAGGGTGCCTCCACGGATCACCCCCAAGGCACAGCCCGGAGATCCCGGCCGATCAACATCGATAAAAACGCTGTCGATGCGGGCGGTCGGGAGGGTGTTCTGGGCAGTCGCGGAAAGGGGGTAGAGCACCGCCAGAGCCACCAGAACGGCGTAACCCCACTGGCAGCGAGCGCCGGTAGGCAGTCTCCGATCCATGGTCGTGCTCCTGAGTGGCTAGGGAAAGAGAGTCGCCGGCGACGTAACGGTCAGCGCATACCTGCTAGCAAACCGCTCGCCAGGCGCTCAATCATTCTACTTCCTTTGAAGACGTACACCTGAGGTGCCCCCACTCGCGGTGCCATCTAACGAACGAAACTTGTTCGTGTCAAACTCCACCTTAAGGCCGAACACCCTTTCTGAAAATGCAGCGAGTGTCCCTTCACCTTTACTGATCTGAGCCCTGGTTCGAATTGGGCCCGTCATTGGGCCGGTAAATCCCGGCATGATCCGGCATGTTTGCCGGAAAAGTACGGCAGATCGTGCGTCCTACCCGTGAAAGTACGGCAAATTGCCGGGATTTGGCCCATTTGACGGGGCCTGATAAGCGTGAGGTCGGTAGTTCAAATCTACCCAGGCCCACTGAAGGTAAAGCGAAGCCCCGCTTGGTCTTACGAGATCGGGCGGGTTTTTGCATCGGGCCAAAATCAGGACTCCCGCTGTTCAGTTCCCGCTGTTCAGACCCGGCAGCTTCCGGCATCGCCTCACGGCAAGTGCGGCATATGGTGCAGTCCATCAATGATTTAGACGGTTTCTTGCCGTGATCCGGGATCTCCCGTCAGCGTCTGGAGCGTGCGCGAGGTCGTGGTGTGTGGGGGTGAGCGGCTAGTCGCCCCGGACCAGGACACTGGGGTTGGAGCAAGGAGTGCGCTACGGGAAGATCCCCGTCAGCGCCTGAGCGGTCCCGGACACCATGGCCGGGAGGGACTCCTGGAGTCGCAGGCCGGATCTCGAAGCGCCGCTCACGATGATCCTCTCGTGATACACCAGCTCCGCAGGGCCACCGCTGTCGTAGAGCGTTTCGGTGATCCGAAGATCCGTGGTGAGCGTGTGCGCGATGTGCTTTGCCCGCGAATCAGCGACGAAGCCGATCACGCCGGCCGCCAAGCTGACGCCGGCAACCGTCCTTCTCCCCGCTCCCAGAAGATTTGCCGCGGTCCCCGTACCGATTGCGAGCGTGAACGAGGCGCTCAGGGCGTCGCTCAGCGTCTGTCCACTGGACAGCTCGAATTCGGTCAGTTCCCGATGGCTGACCTGGATGAGATAGGTGGCTTCGTCGGGCGTCTCCACGATCTGGTAGCCGCGGGTGGCGAGTGCGTCTCGCAGCGGCGGCGCGATTGTAACGGCCTCGGAGACCATGCAGCGTTCCTCGATCCAGACGGTTCGAGGCGACTCGGCACTCGGTGCGAGGAAGACGGAGCCATCGACTTCCGTCTCCGTCTGGAGTTCGTCGTACCGCAGGGCCAGATGTGCGGCCATGCATGCGTTCAGCAGCATTACCCCCGCACCGAGCAAGAGGCCGAAGCGGGTCCGGGGCCAGCTGATTGCGTTGGAAACTCGAGACATGGGATCTCTCCTGATGATGTGCAGAGGGGACCGCTTTGTCGCCGGACTTCTCTCGATGGCCACCGGGGACATCCGGCAGGCCGACGTACCGCCCGTCCGCTGAGGGCGGTTGGCTGAGAGGTGCGGCGGGGCAGTCCGCGGCAGGAGTCGATGAGTGCGTGGGATCGCACGGATCCGAAGTGGCGATACAGCCCGGCGGGGGCTCGCGCCGGGCGATGAGGCCGGCAACAGTGGCAGGGGCGGCGGGATTCGCCTGCGGCGACTTCCGGGTGCCTCGACCGCGCACTGGAGCTTCGGATGCCTACCTTCACGACACATCCTCGGTGGATGGCGGGCAGGCAATCACCACTCCCACCAATTTTCCGAGGGGCGGGTCGACACGCAAGAAAGGACCCCCGCCCTAATTCCCGCTATTGACCCCGATTTTCCCGCTGTTCAGACCCGGCAGCTTCCGGCATCGCCTCACGGCAAGTGCGGCATATGGTGCAGTCCATCAATGATTTAGACGGTTTCTTGCCGTGATCGGGGTCCGAATCACGACTGTGGGTCTGGTGGGCGAGCCATCGGGTGGCCAGCTTAGACCGCGAACGATCCCTCCAAGTTGGATTCTGACCGTGAGATCGATTTGCCCGACATGCGGGCAGATGGCGGTGTCTGCCGGCGCGTCGTTCCAGAAGGACGGGTGGGGGGTTGTCTGCGCCGTGTGCGGACAGTCGCTCCACAGGAGCCTGTGGATCGTCCCCTTGCGCCTGCTGGCCGTGGTCGCGGTCGTGGCCAGCCTCCTCGTGATGCTCACGGCCGTGGACCGTGCACCCTCCCAGCTCCGCACCGCGGGAGCTCTGGTGGCGGCTGTGCTGTCCTTGGCTGTTCCCCTGCTCCTGCTCCGCTACGTCACGTGGCGGTTCGTGCCCCTCCGGAACGGCAACGAGATGAACCGAGCCCTCACGGCCGGCGCGAAGGCGACCGTTCCGGCTGCCTGGGCCTCTCTCCTAGGCCTCGTGACTGACGACCCTCTTCTCGGGGTCCCCCTGGCCGGCGTTCCGATCTGGGTCTTGGCGACGCTGCACTACCGGGCCTTTCTCAAGACCTCTTCCAAGATCCTCTTTCTACTCCTGGGTGGGATCGTCTTCTGGTTGATGGTCGCCTTCCTCTCGGAGACGGTCGTCGGTCGCTCTCGCGCCAGAATGGCCCAAGCGACGCAGCGAGTCGATCTGTGGCGCCTCGCGGAAGTGCAGGCCGCCTTCTACGCCGGAGACCACGACGGGGACGGAGTGCACGTGTACGCCGCGTCGCTTTCCCAACTGGAAGACTCCTTCTCGACCTCGGCGGGCGTGACCGTGCGAATTTCCGCAGGCGACGAGCACGGTTGGGCCGCGGTCACCACTCACGAGCAACTGTCGGGAGCGGGTTGCGCCATCGTGGTCGGGAATGTGCCTCCACCGCTTACGCCCGGAGGGGCACGCCCGATCGAGGACGGGGTGCCCGTCTGCGACCGGCCGTGAAGAGGGAGGAGTCTGCGGAGTAGAAGGGGGCGGATCGCTGCTGGCGCGGCACAACCCGAAAGAGAGCACGCTCGTCACACCCGTGGGTACTTCACCGCGCCGCCCGTGCGCGAGGTCGTGGTGTCGAGCGGTGCCCCGCATAGCTCGGACGCACCATCGACTCTTTCGAAAGTTGGTCGTCCTGGATCTGGTATCTGGGGTTGGCGCATTAACATAGGGAGTAGTGCCGCACCTGGAGACACGTCATTCCCTCGCCTCCTCCTCACTCGCTCCGCAACGTAATCGCCGGATCCACCTTCGTCGCCCCCAGCGCCGGCACGAGGCTGGCACCGATGGTGACGGCAAGGAGCACCGCGGCGGCCAGGCCCAGCGCCACGGGATCCGTCGGAGCGACTCCGAATAGGACGCCGGAGAGAAGCCGGTTGCCCACCACGGCGAGGGCAAGGCCCAGCGTTACACCGCCCAGGCCGAAGGCGAGGGCGTGCCGAAGCACGAGGCGTGTGATGCCCACCCCCGACGCGCCGACGGCCACGCGGATGCCGAATTCGCGCCGCCTTTGAGCCGTCGCATAGGCGACCACCGAGTAGAGGCCGACGCCCGCCAGCAGGATGGCGATGGCCGCCAGGAGCCCCGCGAGCCGGGCAAACGTGCGTTCGCGGACCGTGGCCTGGGCCACCCGCCTGGACAGCTCCGTCACGCTCCCCAGAGGGACGTTCGCATCGATCCCGGCCAACACGCCCTGCACCTCGGCGGCCACGGCCTCCAGAGGCCGGCGTGTGCGCACGAGAAGCGTGGTGAAGCTCTGCGGCGATCCCGGCATCGACACGTACATCTTCGGGTAGGGGTCGCGCCGCAGGTTGCCGTCCACGACGTCGTCCACGACGCCGAGGACGTGCACCGGCATGGGCTGGCCGAACACGCTGGCTTCGAGACTCCGCCCCACGGCCCGCTGCGGCGTGCCGAAGAGGCGGGCGGCCAGGCTCCGGCCGATGACCACGGGGCGGTGCTCTTCGTTCTCCGTGGAGGCCTCCTCGGTCGTGAAGGTCCGACCGGCCAGGACCGGTACGCCGAGCGTCGCGAAGAAGCCGTCCGTCACCCAGTCTGCCTGACTCCCCATCATGCGGGTGGCGTCCACCGGGTGGCGGACCTGGAGCTGCATGGCGATGTGGCCGAAGGGTGGGAAGCCCGAAGCGGCCGCCGACTCGACGCCGTTGAGGCCTCGGACCTGCGCCACCAGGTCGCTACGGAAGCGGTCCACCTCTTCGTTCCGGTAGCCCTGGGGACCGGGGTTCACCTCCATGGTGAGCACGTTCTCGGCCGAGATACCCGTGTCTACGCTGGTGAGGTTTGCCGAGGTGCGTGCCAGAAGGAACACGCCGCCCACCAGGGCGAGCGTCAGGGCGAGCTGCGCAACGGACAGTCCACCCTGCAGGGCCACAGCCGTGCGGCTGGACGAGCGGCCCCCGGTCTGGAGCGTGGCGCGCCGGCCCTCGCCGCCGAGCAGCAACGCCGGCAACAGGCCGAACGTGGTCGCCGTGAGCACGCCCAGGCCAGCAGCGAAGGCGAACACCCGGACGTCGATGGCCGTGTGCTTCGCCACACCCGGTGGGAAGAGACCCGTGCTCCACAGTGCCTCGTTCACACCCACGGCGATACCCAGTCCCAGGATGGCCGCCGGAAGGGCGAGAAAAAGGGCCTCGGCCAGGTGTTGAACGACTAGGTGGGTGCGCGCGGCGCCCAGAGCGCGCCGCAACGCCGTCTCCTCACCGCGCCGGATGCCCCGGAGGACGAGGAGGTTCGCCACGTTGGCGCAGGTCACCAGCAGGATCACCGCCACCAGGCCCGCCAGCACCCTCAGGATGGGGTCCAGTCGCGCCTGATCCTGAGGCGCCAGGCCGATGCCCGCGTCCACGGTGGGCAGTGCCTCGCGATAGACCTCGTTGTGGTCCGGATACGTCTCCACGAGCCGAGCCATGGACGCGCGGAGCTGCCTCTGGGCCTCGTCGGGCCCCTCACCCGACGCCAGGCGGATTACCGTGTTGGCGAAGTGCGCCGCGCCGCGTCCCTCGAGCTCCCAGCCGGGGATGCCTCGGCCGTGCCTCAGGGCAACGTGCTGCGAGGCGGGCACCCAGAGGTCCAGGGAGTCCAGGCGCTCCAGCCCCCGGAACTCTGGAGGCGCGACGCCCACCACGGTAAAGGGAAGCCCGTTGATGCGGACGATGCGCCCGACGGCGCTGGGGTCTCCCTGGAACGTGCTCCGCCAGAACGCGTCGCTCAGGACCACCACGGCGGGTCCGTCGGGCGACTCCGCTTCCTGCCAGGTGAAGAGCCTGCCCCGGGCGGCCCTCACCCCCAGGAGCTCGAAGTAGGCCCCGGTGACGATCTGGCTCCAAGCGCGGCGCGCACGGAGCCCATCCGCGCCGATCTGAAGCACCGCCCGCGAATACCCCGCGATGGCGGCCACCGCCGGCGACGCATCGCCCAGGTCCCTGAGGTTGGGCAGGCTCACCGGAGCCTCGCTCCCGTCCTTCTCCCGGGCGAAGCGCACGGTGGCCAGCTCTTCGGGCTCCCCGACGCCGGACACCGTGCGCAGGAGCACGGCGTCGGCGACGCTGAAGACGGACGTCGCCGTGCCGATGCCCACGGCGAGGGTGACCACCGCGAGCGCCGAGAAGCCCGGGTTTCGCCTCAGGCCCCGGACGGCGTGCCGGGCTTCACGGAGGAGGGGCGGCGAGGGGATCCCGGAGCGGTCTGGGCCCCGTCCGGGGATCACGAACGACGCAACGCTGCGCACCGCCTGCCCCAGGAACCAGAAATCCGCCCGTAGCCGACCCCGCCGGGGCAGGACGCTGTCGAAGAACTCCTCCTCCAGGTCTCCGGCCACGAAGTCCCGGTGAGGGCGAGGAAGGAGGCGCAGGAGGGCGCGGCCCACCGCCGGCGGCCGGGGGCTCACCGGCGCGCTCCCGACTCGGCCTCCGACGCGACGCGGTGGAGGGCGTCCAGGGTGCCCTCGGCCATGGAGCGGACGTTGGTGTAGGTGGCCTCCAGCGCCTGGGCACCCTCCGGCTCCAGGTGATAGTACTTACGGCGGCGTCCACCGCGGCTGGGGGCCGTCTCAGCCTCCACCGAGGACACGAAGCCCCTGGCCTGGAGGCGGTCCAATCCCGTATAGACGGCCCCTGCGGCCACGTCTTTGCCGGTCTGGCTTGCGATCTCCTGCCGGATGCGCACGCCGTACGCATGGTTCCCCAGCCGGAGAACCGCAAAGAGCAACAGCTGCTCGAATTCTCCCAAACCCCTCGGCATCGTCCCCTCCCACCAAAGACTGCACTGCAATAACTGCAATGCAGTATAAAGATCTCGTGGGAGCGTCGCAAGGGTCCCTGACGTGACCCCCTGAAACGAGAACAGCGCGGATGTTCAGCAGCGCGCCCCGTCTGCCTTCGGGTGGGCGGGGCGTTCGCTTGTTCTGACTCAGCGCCGCGGCGGCTCGGACGCGGGCGAGTCTGGGGCAGGGGATCGGGGCGGCATGAATCCGCCGAGTTGTGTGAGTCTTGTGTGACTGTTTCGGAATGTCCCAGGTTTTCGGGGTTCGTCTGAGTTGGGGACGGACTGCGGTGAGTCTCTGGCAGAAGATACTTGACAGAACTGAGCTCTTTTCAGCCAGACACCCCCAAACACCCCCTGCCGTCACCTCCGATCCTTTGGCGAGATCGGGCACAACGTCCGCGGTGTCCGCAATCCGGAGACAGATTGATGAAGCTGGCAAAGTCCTTCCTGCACACAGCGCTCGGCGGGGGTGTCGGCCTTATGGCCGTCGGGGCCTTCTCTATTTCCCAGAGTTCACCGGACCCCGGCGGCGGGCTCCCGGCCGTTCTGGGATTTCTTTTCCTTGTGTCTGGTGGGTTGCTTACCGGGGTCGCCTTGGTGGTTGCTCTGAGCCTCGGGGTCTATGGGTCGCTCAGTGACAAAGCAAAGCGAAAGGTCAAATTGGGCCTCTTCGTAATCTTGCCTTGCGCATGGATTGGGTGGTCCTACATCCAGGCGTATCTCTTTTGGCGACCATCTGCGGTGGCAGAAAGACAGCGGGTCGAGGCAGAGCGCGCGCAGCTTGAAGTCGATGCCCGCAAGAAACACGAAGAAACGAGTGAGTCCCTGATTGGCATATGGCAAAACGTGGCCGAACCGAACTATGTCATGGTTGTTGGCTATGCGGGCACGTCATACAGAACTGATGGTGGCGAAATCCAGATTTATGATTCTTGGAGCCTGTGTTACCGCAGCGACGGTAGTAACGCTGACTGCAGGTCTCAGGTCGCTTTCGCTGACCCCTCAGCTGCCTTCCAGCTGGACTTCCGGAGCAACCGGGGTATCGCGGCGTATGAGATCTTGCAGTTGGATGATTCCCGGCTGGTTGCCGAGCATTTGTTTGACTCAGGTGACAAGTGGGCTATTCAGAAAGATTCCGCGACTCAAAGCTTCCGCCGAGTCACTGACGCCGTGACGCTTCGGAACTTCCGTCCCCGGGGCCGGGGAGAAGGAGAGATTGCTCGGTGCGATGCGATGGAGGGTGTCATGGAGCGACGCGATTGTTACGACCGGGTAGTCATGATGCATCGGGCGCAGCCTGACGCGGAAACCAAGATTATCGACGGAGTAACTCACCGGTTCTTTCCGGAACCTGTCCCTGCTCTGACATCGAATGCCTGGGTTGCATCAAGGCCGAACCAAGGTTTCGGTCAGGTTGCCTCATTATCCGAGGGCGATTCGGTCGAGCTGATAGCCGTTACGGATATGGAGTTTCAAGGGTCCTTTTGGTTTCAAATACGCTATCGGGATGGATTAGGCGGATATGCTGTCGGCAACAAGATCTGTCCCAAGGACGTATGGGTAGATGGTCTGCTTCCTCCTGGACGCTTCCAGTCCTGTGAGAAACGAGACTAGCGCGGAGGTTCAGTAGCGCGCCCCGTCCGCCTTCGGGTGGGCGGGGCGTTCGCTTGGTCTGGTTCAGCGTGCCGGGAGTGTGCGCGAGGTCGTGGTGTGGGAGGTGCCGGGCCTGGCTCGGAGGCACCATCGACTCGCTCATGCGTTGGTCGTCCTGGACCAGGAACCCGGTGGGAGTGGCGCGGTCTGACGGACGCAACCCTCTGGCCTCGCAGGTGCAGGAGAGACATACTGGTGAAGCGGCCCCCCCCGACGCGCCCAGTTGGGTGTCCTGCCCGGGATCCTGCTGCCGAGACCACACTCGGACCAGGGACGCCATGACCGGGGATTCACTCCAACGTCTTGCCGCTGCCCTCGAGCACCGCTAC
>JBDHIL010000069.1:0-6760 GCA_039587465.1 Gemmatimonadota bacterium
GCGACCGGCGTGATCCACGATGTCCTGATGGATTTGATTCGCTAGAGAGCTGAGCGGCACCAGAGGCCTCGCTCTACCGTCGCGTTCGGGTGTCCCCTACGGCGTGGCGTCAGGTCACGACCAGAATCGCACCATGAGGGTTGTTTCCACCCCAGCGAGCGGTGGCCTGGGCGGCATCGAGGAAGAACATCTCTCGAACGATCACGATGTTGATCTGGCGAAGCGTTTCGACACCGCCAGCCGCGACACCGTCGACGTATACCTGGATCGTCGTTGCTTCCGAAACGAAGGGCGTCGATCCCGAAATCCGCATTCCGCTTCCGATCTACGTCGCGGGTGAACACGGTGTTTCAGCGCAGTGGGCACCATGGGCGCTGGGCAGCGAATACCGCTGCGCGATGATGTGTTGGCTGATGGCGAGGGTCTGTTCGCCAGCCGACTTTCGTGCGGGGGCGGCCTGACGGCGGCGAGCCCAGCCGCATTCGGAAAGGACCGGGACGCACCCCACTCCGCCCCGCAAGGTGGTGCCGCATGCGTGGCGTCCCCAGTGGGCGCTTCGCATCTGCTCTCCTGTGCCTCAGCTCGAACCAGTGACTCCCTGCTGGTAAGGCAGCTGCTCTGTCGCTGCAATACCCTGTGCTACAAGAGCATCATCGTGGCCATCGCGCCTTCACCGAGCTGGCGCTCGATGGTCTAGCGGTCGGACAGCGCCCCGTTCAGTAGATCGCGTGGGACATCTGCATCAACGCCCTACCAACTCCAGCGCCTCGTCCAGCCAATTCACCACCAACACCACAGACGCCGAAGACCCGGACGACACCGACCTCAGCATCAGGAACCTCTGGTCGTCCACATCGACGTCGTAGTGACTGTAGAAGTCCAGATCCGTGAGCATGATGGTCGAGGGAATCTGGAAGAGCGACGTGCGATCGCCGAGGCGGAACTCGTCCCCCAGGGTGATGTCCACCGCCACCATCTCACGGGCGCCGTTCACGAAGAAGAGCTCACGGCCGGTCCGCCCCCATACCGGGGCCGTTCCCCCGCCCGTAGAGACCGCCTGCTTCAGCTGATCCGGGTCCGGGAAGGAGCGTATGTAGACCTCGGTGCGGCCGGTTTCGTCGGACTCGTACGCCAACCATCGTCCGTCCGGGGAGAGCGCCGGAGCCCGCTCCTTGAACCGCGAGAACAGTCCGGTGGTGACGGAATCTCCACCCGGGGGAACCGCGCCGATGTCCACGTCCTGCTCCACAGCGGCATTCCCCAGCCGCATGATCGTCCAACCGTCTCCGGTGACCCGCCCGTCGAGGATGGCCCTCGGGTGCCGGAACAGGACCTCGGCCTGCCCGGTTCCGTCGGCGCGCCGCCTCATGAGACTGTAGTCGAGGCCGTCGGGCCCCCCCGACACGTAGGTGACATACCGACCATCCGCACTCCAGCGGGGTCGCGTCTGCTCCGCAGGGTCGTAGGTGAGCCGTGAAAACGGCCCCATGGGAAGCTCTTTGATGTAGATGTCCCCCTGGGGGGACTCCACGTTGCGAATGCCCACGGCGATCTTCGACCCATCCGGCGACAGGGCCAGGCCGGCGTTGTTCCCCGAACTGACCGGATCCACGGTCCAGTTGGGATCCACGGGTTCGACGCGTCCGCTCCGGTCGACCCATGCCGGCTCATACGCGGCACCGGCGCCACTCCCCGCCACATAGATCAGCGTTCCGTTGGAAGAGACGGCGAAGTTGACCCCCGGCTGTAGGGCGACGCCTTCCACCACCGGCGTCGGAGGCCCGGTGATCTCCACACGGCGCCCGTCGAAGGGGGCCATCACCAGCGTCCCCGACGCATCGACGCCCAGAAGATGGCCGGACGCAGTTTCCGCGCCGACTCCGACTCCGGGCAGAAGCACCTTCACATCTCCGGTGGCCAGCCGCAGTGCCGTGAGCTCGAAGTCCACACCGCTCCGCCCTGAGCGCCCGAACAGGAGTGTCGCCCCGTCCCGGGTCAGACGGGCCCCCAGGTTGATGAACCCCTCGCCCTCGTCGGTGAGCACCTCCACCGCCCCGCCGCCCGCGGCGGGCACCCGGCCGATCTGGAACCGAGGCGTCGTGAAGTACACGAACCCGTCGGTGCCCCAGTGTGTGCAGCACAGCGCGGAATCCGCGAGGATCCGCGAGGCACCTCCGGCCAGCGGCACCGCACGGAGCACGCTCCCCGGCGCGATGAACGCCACGTCCCTTCCGTCGGGAGAGATCGTGGGACTGCCGCTGTAGTCGGTGCCCTGAATTACCATCGACTCCAAGCCGTCCAGCGGACGGATCAGGATCTCGGACCCGGTTCCGTCGGCGCGGGCGCCGGTGTAGACGACGAACGAGCCATCGTCGGCGATCGCCATCTCGCCCGGAGCCGGAGTCACGATCCAGGGTGGGGGATCCAGGTCCAGAGTGGCCCGGATCGTCGTGGGGGCCTCCGGCGAACGGAGAAGGGCCCATGCGGACACGCCTGCCAGCACCGCCGCCGCGAACCCGAAGCCCACGGCCAGGCGCTTCCATCGGCCGACGGCGGCGCCGTCCTGGGCGCCCGCCTCCTCGCCGTAGCGGAATCCGGGATTGGCGAGCGCGTCGGCGAGGGAGCCCGCCTTGGTGAAGCGGTCCGCCGGCAGCTTCTCCAGCCCCTTCCGGATGGCCGCGTCCACATGGGCGGGTACGGCTTTCCGTGAGGCGGTAGCCGACACGGGCTGCCCCTGGAGGATCTTCCCCAGCACCGCCTGGGCCGTGCTCCCCACGTAGGGCGGGTCCCCGGTGAGCATCTCGTAAAGCACCGCCGCCAGAGCATAGATGTCGCTGGCCGGGCCCACGGCGCGGTCCCCGGTGGCCTGCTCCGGGCTCATGTAGTAGGGCGTCCCGACGCTCAGCCCCGTCTCCGTGAGCCGCGAACTCCCCCCTGCCCCCACCGCCAGGGCGATACCGAAGTCCGCCACCAACGGCTGTCCGCCGCTCAGGAGGATGTTCGCCGGCTTGATGTCCCGGTGGATGATGCCTTTGTCGTGAGCGACCTGCAGGGCCCCGGCCACCGCGGTGGCGATGCGCACGGCCTCGTCCACGGGAAGCTGCTTGTCCCGCTCGATGCGGTCCCGGAGCGTCTCCCCTTCCACGTACGGCATCACGTAGAAGAGGAAGCCGTCGGCCTCACCGGAGTCGAAGAGGGGCAGGATGTGGGGGTGCTGCAGGTTCGCCGTGGTCTCGATCTCCGCCAGGAAGCGGTCGGCGCCCACCACCGCGGCGAGCTCCGGCTTCAGGACCTTGAGAGCGACGCTGCGGTTGTGCTTGAGGTCTTTGGCCAGGTATACCGTGGCCATGCCGCCCTCACCGACCTGGCCCTCGATGGTGTAGCGGCCGGTCAATGCCGCGTTCAGGCGTTCCATCATGGGGAGGTACCCACGGCTTTGCCCGCGTTCAGGCGGGAGGGCAGGTCAGACATAGCGAAAGAAGATGTGACGAAACGCTCTCACAGGCCAGAAAGATCCGCGGCCCGGCCGAAGTCGAACTTCCCCACTGCGGCACCGTCCCGCTGCCGGCGCTGCCACACGAAGAAGATGGTGGAGCCCGGGCGGTACTCCCACCGGAGCACGGCGTTGCCGATGAGGGAGCGTACGTTGAAGTCCCGATCCGAACACGAGTAGTCAGCCGTGCCGTCGGCGTCGAAGTCCATGTGCTGACGGCCGTTGACCTCACAGATGCCGGAGCACGCCACGTCGTCACCGGTCGCGCTGCCGGCACCGGGCTGGAACTCGCTGAAGTCGAAGCTCGCCGCCTCTGCCAACTGCTTGTACTGCACATAGTCTCCGGAGGAGAGCAGGGGCTGGGCTTAGAGTTGGAGCGAGAGGTCCGACGTGAAGGTCCGGTCCACCCGCGTCGTCATTGAGAAGGTCCGTCGCTCCAGGTCGGCGAAGATGTACCGCGTGCCGTAGGTGGGATCGTAGCTCGACGTGCTGTGGCCGTGACGTACTGATCGCCGGAGTTGGACACGTTGTAGCTGGGGTTCACCGAGAAGCTGATGTTGTCCGCCGGCTGAATCCGGATGTCGCCCTTGATCTCCCGGCTACGCCCCGCGCCCCGCGGAGTGTCAGCGACGAAGAGCTACCTGGGCTGCTCCCGCTCGTCGCGACAGCAGCAAACGCTAGTTAGACCGCGCAGGCCGCGAAGCATGACTCAGAAACCACTCGACCAGCTCTTCGTTGTCGACAACGGACCAGGTGTGCGGTGATGCACCCGGGTAGCCCGCCCGCCGAGCGTGAGACGATACCAGCTGCGCGTTCTCATTGCCTAAGACCCGCAATTGGTTGATCAGCGCCGCGAGATCGATCGAGTTCATGTCGTAGTAGCTCTTCCGGCGGTTCTCGATCCACCAGTCGACGTCAGGCTCATGATATGCCCGGGTCGGCAGGTCGCGCAGGATTGCCGCATTGCCACCATCCGGTGCCGTACGCGAGAACGGTGAATACTCGGCGTATCGCGCTGAGGCGTTCTCCGGCGCTCCGCCCAGGTGAGTCTCCAGGAGGTACGTGACCCAGCGGCCCTCATCGGCAGCAGCAGGATGAAAGGACAGCTCCCCTGCCCTTCGCTCCGTCTCCCAGAGGCGCGCCATGTCCAGAGGCGCGTCGACGATGGCAACGGCAGCAAGGTGGAACGGAGGGGCGTCTCCGCTCTCGCTCAGGTGCGCTGCCAAGCGCAGCGCGCGGGTCCCTCCCAACGACAGGCCAGCCAGAAATACCGGTGCACCCTCCAGTCCCGCACCCTTGAGGACCGCGCCGATCCGATCGGCGAGTTCCTTCACCTCGCCCTCGTCGAACAAGAAGTCCAACGGATCACCTGTCGTGATGTGGAGCACAGCCAGGTTTCGGCCAAGAGCCTCGGTATCGAACGATTCCGGCTCGAGGGGAAGAGGGAGGGACTGGAATCGTCGCGGGTCGACGAACACGGTGACACCTTGCACGGCGTCTATGGGCCCCTCAGGCAGCAAGAGCGAATAACCTCGTTCCGTCATCGGAATTCGCCGGTCAGGCTCAGGCCCAATCCTCAAGAAGCCCTCGACGTCATCGTACTGCTCGACGACCTGTTGAGTCGAACACGGCGCTGTGCAGCACACGAGTCCAAGGCCCAACATGAGAATCACTCGAATCACTGCCTCCCTGCTGAGTGAGCGCGGTCCAACGACCGTGGAGTTCTGCTGCGCGACTAGAATGCTCTTCCCGAGCTCCGGGGTGCAAGCCGGGTAGCTCGGGCCCGCTCAGCTTCCCCGCCTCAACAGCAGTTCCTTGTTAGACGGCGGCATTGCCCGGCACCATCATCCTTCAACCGCCAGGCAGCCGCGCCCAGGCGACGGAGGGAACGTCAAGATCGTCACGGAGGACTCCGAACACCCGATCCTCCGTGAACCGGAGAGCGTCGAAGCGGGGGGGCAGCATGATCACCCGAAAACCTGCATCCGGACCCACCCTCAGCCACGCTCTGCCGCCCGCGAGACCCCCTCCATCCAGGTCAATCGGACGTAGCCACGCGGTCCCTGAGGGGGAACAACGAAAATCGACAAAGGGTGGTAGGTACGCAGCCAGCTGCGCGGCCGTACCCTCTACGTCCCGAGCCATCTGGCTGACGAGACGAAGACTATCCTCCGAGCTCAACCGTCCGCCCACCCCCCCGGTTGCCTCTGCCTGGCGCAAAGGGAAGACCACCCGCGCAAAGTCGTGAGGAGCGACCTCTGCCAATTCCGCTGGAGGGAGACCGATCGGATCCAGCTCTCCTCCCTCCCCATCGAAGCCCCGCAGTTGGTGCCGCACTCGGTCGTAGACACGGAGATGCCCACCGCAGACCGCCCACAGCCGCTTCCACAGGGGGAAGCCCCCCTCGGTGGGAGTGAACCCGGTAAACGGATCCTCAAGGGATCCTCCGATGTTCAGGACCAACTCCACACTACCGGTCGCCGGATCGAGCCTCATCAGATCGGCTTTCAGGATGGCCTCGACCATGGAGAGCACACCGGATTCCAGCGTGCCGGTCGAGTGCGGCAGCACGATCTCATCTCCGAGACGCGCCGTCCGCACGATCGGGGTCATCAGGTCCAGCCCACCTTGTATTGTTCCAGGTGGCAGATCCGCCCGGGGGAGTGGGATCTCGGTCCACGGCTCGTCGGGCCTCGAGACCCGAACCAGACTATGCCGACGAGTGTCCAGGACCCACGCCTCACCCTCGGGTCCACCGACTACGAAGCCGGCGGGCAGCCGAAGCTCTTCGGGCCCTCCCCCAGCCTCACCGTGCGCTCCGACCAGCTCACCGTCCGGATCGAAACCGACGAAGAAGGGCGGCAGCGAGTTCTGCACCCAGATGCGGCCATCAGGCAGCAGCTCCAGATCCTGCACGGCGGCAAGGGCGTTCGAGGTACCCACTACATGAACGTCAGTCGACTCGATGTAGACGGGTCCGACCTCCGGTGAGTCTCTGTCGCCGTCGGGGGTGCAGGACACAACAGACACAACAGAGGCAACGACGACCCAGCCCGCGACCCATCGGTGCCCACGTCCAAGCACACTTTGCATCCATGCGCTACTCGCTCGCATCACCCCGCCTCTCATGGGCCGCCATCTAACGGCTTTGTAACTCTGCTGCCGCACCTTACTAGCTCAACGCGAGCGAAGCGAGCTTCCCTCAACGCTCTCGCGGACAGCACCAATTCCTTGTTGGACAGTGGTTCTGCTCGAACGACTGAGGTC
>JBDHIL010000003.1:0-194755 GCA_039587465.1 Gemmatimonadota bacterium
CTCGCTGCGGACCTTCTCTCTGACCTTCCAGGATCCCGGGCTGGACGAGAGCGGACCCCAGAACCGAGTCGTGGAGCACCTCGGAACCGACCACAGCGTCGTTCACTGCACCGCGGATTCGATCGCTGAGCGATTCCCGGCCGCGATTCGGGCCACCGAATCACCCATACTGCGGACTGCCCCTGTGCCCATGGGGCTCCTGTCCGGCCTCGTCCGCGACCAGGGCTACAAGGTCGTGCTGACGGGCGAGGGCGCGGACGAGGTCCTCGGCGGCTACGACATCTTCAAGGAGGCGAAAATCCGCCAGTTCTGGGCGCGGAACCCTGACTCCAGCTTCCGGTCCATGCTCCTGAAGCGGCTTTACCCCTATCTGGAACTGCACCAGCGCGAAAGCCGGGCCTATCTGGAGCGCTTCTTCGGCCAGGCGCTCGATACTCCAGAAGCACCGTTCTTCTCGCATCTGCCCCGATGGACCACGACGGCGAAGATCAAGGACTTCTTCTCCAACGACCTTCGGGCCAGTCTCGCTGACGATGCGAAAGCGACGCTGATGGCGCGCATGCCGGACGCATTGCGGGGCTGGCACCCGTTCAACCGGGCGCAGTACATCGAGACCAAGACATTGATGGCGGGGTACCTGCTGTCTTCGCAGGGGGATCGGATGCTGATGGCGAACTCGGTCGAGGGGAGGTTCCCCTTCTTGGACCATCGCCTGATGGAGTTCGCCAACGAGCTGGATCCCAAGTACAAGATGCGCGGCCTGAAGGAGAAGGCGCTCCTCAAGCGAGCTATGCGCCGCTACCTGCCCCCGGAAACCGTGGATCGCTACAAGCAGCCCTATCGGGCGCCGGACATCGCGGCGTTCTTCGGCCCGGGCGGCCCCCCCGAATACGTGAGCGAGCGCCTGAGCCGTGACGCGCTGAAGGACTCGGGCTATTTCGACCCCGATCGCGTCGAGCGGCTCATGAAGAAGATCGCGGCAGGCCGGGCCATAGGAGCCAAGGACAACATGGCCTTCGTGGGAATTCTGTCGACGCAGATCTGGCACTCGCACTTCGTGGACAGGGTCCCACGAAGTCCGGACGGCGGAAGCCTGGCCTAGCGACACAGGGTCTCGGTTGGCCGGGGGGTACTAGCCCCCGCTCGTGCCCTCCGAGCCGTCCGACTCCTGGTCCCGAGTAGACACGTCGACCAAGAACCTCAGCAGCTTCTGCCCAACCAGAGCCTGTCCTGCGGCGTTCAGGTGGCCGCCATCAGTCGTGTAGGCCTCGTTCAGCGCAGGCACGTTCTCACCCTCGTACTCGAAGGTCCTGCCGGCCCCATCGCCGGCATCGGATTCGATTCCGGCGATGTCGAACACCAGTCCCTCGTCACCATACGCTTGGCGGATCATCTGGTTGTACTGCTCGCGTCGCAGGTTCTCCCGCAAGCCGGTAGCCGGACGCCCGAGCAGCTTCTTCAGCGTAGCGCGTGGACCCGTCTGCACGGTAGTGAGGGGCATCGTCAGGTGGACGAACCTGGTCTCCGGATAGGTCTCCTGGAGTTTAGCCACGGAACTCGCGTACTCCCCGAAGAGCGCATCCACATCAGTATCCGCATCGGTGTCGACGTAGCAGAGCTTCAGGAAGGCAATGTCCGCGACGCCACCGATGCCGCCATCCATGAACTCTGCGAACTCATGGATCTTGGTGAGCGGCTGCGTGTTCATTCCAACAGCGGAATGAGCGAAGACCGGCCCACCGAACACCTCGGGGTCGTGGCTCTCGACAATGTTCAGGTCCCAGCCGGACCGTTCAGCCAGCACAGCCTCGACCCCCGCCATCATGTTGTGACCCACGGACTGGTGCCCGAAGAAGATCCTCTTGGAGGCGAACTCAGACCAAGCCTCGTCCGAAATGTCATTCAGGGCATCGGTTGTCGACACGGCTCTCTCTCCGTTGCACGCGACCAGCAAGAACACACCCGCAAACGCCAGCATCGTCGCAGGACTCCTACGAGCCATCACCATCCACCTCCAGAAAGACCTAAACCTCAATCCATACTGATCCGATAGGGGAACCAGCTCGCCACCGCCTTCCCCTCCTGCTGCGCCGGCTGGAAGACCCACTCGCGCGCCTCCCGCATGAGCTGCCGGTTGAAGTCCCGGTCCCGCGTCGGCGGGTCGAGTCTGGTAGAGTCCGCCACGACCCTGCCGAGCTCATCCACGAAAACCCAGACCCGCACGGTGGTGCCCCGCAGGTCACGGTTCGGCGGCGGAATAATCATGCCCCGCGGGCTCGGGGGCTGCAAGCGGAAAAAACCCTCTTCGGCGTTGCCACCGTCGCCGAGTCCGGTGCCGGTCTCGAGACCGGGTCCCTCGTCCGTTCCCGGCTCCTCACCCAAGATGGATGCGGGATCCGTCTCGACATCGGGCTCGAACTCGATGGGCTCGATATCTTCCAGAGTGGGAAGCGGCACGGGGGGCGGCACAATGGGCCGCGAGGGAGGCACACGGACGTTCATGGCCTGGAGCGACCCACTCGCCGCACGGTTGTCGCCGGCCCGCGGACCGGCGGCCGCGAAGGGCGACAAGGGGATCACGCTCCCCCGCCACCCAACGACGATGAGCAGGTGCATGAGCACGGACACGAGGAGAGCCGTGCGCCAGATCTTCCACTCCTGGCGCCTTCGGTCCCTCGCATTCAGATCGTGTCCGTGGTCCATCCCAAACCGCGTTCGGTTGACTCGGTACAGTAGTGCACCCTTCAGCCATGTATACTACCAGTCCTCGCCCGAAGGTGTTTCCCGGGGGCAGCCGCGCCCCTGCCGTTGCGGAGTCGCTGGGCCTCGGTCAACTTCCGTGAGTCTGCAGCGGCAACCCCTCGCGCGTCGAAGTGCCGTCGGTGCCCGAAACGGGTTCAGCGGCGGTTCGCTTCCCGGTCTCCGACCGACCCGAATGGCCGAACTCACAACAGCAATCTCGCCCGCTACGGGGACCGCCCGCCTGAGGGCGTACTACGAGCTGACGAAGCCCGGCATCGCAGGGTATGTGATGATTACGGCGGGGGTCTCCACGTTCGTGGGTGCCCATGGCCAGCCGGAGCTCGTCCTGGCGATCCTGACCATGGTCGGCACCGGCATGGCGACCGCGGGGGCGCTCGCGCTCAACCAGTACATCGAACGAGACGTCGATGCGCGCATGGTGCGCACACGCGACCGACCGATCCCTTCTGGCCGGCTGGAGGCCGTAGAGTGCCTCACGTTCGGCACGGCTCTCCTGGTCGCCGGCCTCACCTGGCTGCTGCTCCTGGTTCACTGGCTCCCGGCTGCTCTGGCTGCACTTTCGGCGGCGGCGTACCACCTGGTCTACACGCCCCTGAAGAGCCGTACGCATCTGGCCACGCTCGCCGGCGGCGTGCCCGGGGCCCTCCCCATGCTCATCGGCTGGACGGCCGCGACCCACGCGGTGGATCGCGGGGGGCTGGCGATGTTCGCCATCGGATACGCGTGGCAGCTCCCGCACGTTCTGGGGCTCGCCTGGATGCTGCGGGAAGACTACGCCCGCGTGGGCTTCAAGCTGATCCCCGAAGACGACGCCGACGGCAGGATCATCGGACGCCACATGGTCTTCTGGATGTGCTCGCTCATCGCGCTGAGCATGGTGCCCACCTACCTGGGGCTGACCGGAACGGTCTATCTGGCCGGCGCGATACTGGTGAGCGTCACCTACCTGATCCTCGGCATGGGCGCCGCCCGCGATCTGACCGAACAGGCCGCTCGAAAGGTCTTCTTCGGATCGCTGATCTACCACCCGTTGATCCTCGTTCTGATGCTGGTCGACACCGTCCCGCGGTGAACACGGGAGCCCTTTCCATGCAACGCTCGATCCTGGCTGCAGCCCTCATCCTTCTGGTGCCGGCCCCAGGCGCGAGCCAAGCGGGCGAGACCCGGCCCCGCGCCCGTGACATCGGACTCGAGGTGGGGATCTTCGAGCCCGGCCCCTACAACGCCATCACCGACGTGGACGGCGTCAGGGTCGGCCACGCGACCGTCATTCAGCCGCCGGCCGTGCGGACCGGCGTGACCGCGATCCTTCCCCACTCGGGCAACCCGTACCTGAGCCGTGTTCCGGCCGCGATCCACGTGGGCAACGGTTTCGGGAAGCTCCTGGGCTTCACCCAGGTCCAGGAGCTCGGTGAGCTGGAGACGCCGATTCTGCTGACGTGCACGCTCTGCGTGTGGAAGGCGGCCGACGCCATGGTGGAGTGGATGCTGGCGCGCGACGGCATGGAAAGGGTCTGGTCGATCAACGCGGTCGTGGGAGAGACCAACGACCGCAGGCTGAACGACATCCGATCGCGCCCCATCGAGCCCGATGTCGTCGTCGCTGCGCTGGAGTCAGCTGCCGGCGGGCCGGTACAGGAGGGCGCCGTCGGTGCAGGCGCCGGGACGGTCGCATTCGAATGGAAGGGTGGGATCGGCACGAGCAGCCGCGTGGTCCCGGAGTCGCTCGGGGGATACACGGTCGGGGTCCTCGTCCAGTCGAATTTCGGTGGGATCCTGCAAATGGGCGGGGCGCCGGTGGGGGTCGAGCTCGGCCGGTACTCCTTCGACGCAGAGGTCCGGCCCGACCACGGGGAGTCCTACGATCCGGGCGCCGACCCGCAGGAGTGGGGCTCCATCATGATCGTCGTAGCCACCGACGCTCCGCTCTCCGACCGGAACCTCGGTCGCGTCGCCCGTCGGGCCATCATGGGCCTCGCCCGCACCGGCTCCTACGCTTCGAACGGATCCGGTGACTACGTGATCGCCTTCAGCACGGCCAACGGCGTGCGGAGGAGCACGACCCCCGGCGTCCACACGGTGCAGGATCTCCACAACGAGAGCATGAGCGCGCTCTTCGAGGCGACGGTCGAAGCGACCGAGGAAGCCATCTACAACTCCCTGCTCAAGGCCGAGACGGTCACGAGCAACGGACGCACCGTGGAGGCCCTACCGATCGAGGCCACGCTCGAGATCCTGCGTCGCTACGGGGTGATCCCCGCGGAGCCGAGACCTTGAGTCGAGGGAGCAGGGCATGTCCGAGCTTCCCCAACGCCTGAACGAGGCCCTCGCGGGGCGCTACTCCATCCAGCGCATGCTGGGCGCAGGGGGCATGGCCACGGTGTGGCTGGCCCACGACGAACGGCACGATCGGCCCGTGGCTCTCAAGGTCTTGAACGAGCACATCTCGGCTGCCGTGGGAGCCGACCGCTTCCTCGAGGAAATCCGGATCACGGCCCGCCTGAACCACCCTCACGTCGTCCCGCTCCTCGACTCCGGGAAGGCCGACGGTCTGCTGTTCAGCGTGATGCCCCTGGTGAGCGGAGAATCCCTGCGGAGCCTCCTGCTCCGGGACGACCACCTCTCGCTGGACGAGACGCTGCAGATCGCACGCCAGGTCGCCTCCGCCCTCGACCACGCGCACCGCGAGGGCGTGGTGCACCGCGACGTGAAGCCGGAGAACATCCTATTCTCCGGGGGCCACGCCGTAGTGTCCGACTTCGGCATCGCCCGGGCTATGAGCCTGGCCGGGCCTCGCCACCTCACGCGTACGGGCTTCGGAGTCGGCACCCTGGGCTACATGAGTCCGGAGCAGGCCGCCGGCCGCGACGAGATCGATGAGCGGGCCGATGTCTTCGCGCTGGGCGCGGTCACGTACGAAATGCTCGTCGGCTCGACCCCTGGCGGATGGATGACGGAAGAGGCCATCCGGGTAGGACGGTACCTCGAGGCACCCGCCGATCACAGGAAGCGGCTGGATCAGCTCCCAGGCCGGGTGGAGCAGGTCCTGGTCAAGGCGATGGCGATCTCGCCGGACTCACGGTACGACGGGGCAGGCGGCTTTGTGGTGGCGTTGGAAGAGGCGTCCTCAGGCACGCGGAAGCTCACGGACGCCCAGGTGCAGGAACTCCTGCGGCGGGCTACCGAACTGGAGATTGAACCGGAAGCGGACGCCGACACCGAGCCTTCGGATCAGGCACTGACCATGGGTGCTCTGGAGCAGGTCGCGGCCGAGGCGGGAATCACCCCGACGACGATCCGTCGAGCGGCCGACGAGCTGGGCGTGGACTCCCGGCCGGGCGTCGCTGTCAGCTCGAGGAGCAGCCCTCCAGTTCCCTCCCCTCCCCTGCCACCGATGCCCGCGAAGAAGGGCATGTCGTTCCTGAACGCAGACAGGGTAGCACGGGGGGTGATCAGCGGCGGCGACCATGAGCGCCTGGTAGGCGAGATCCAATCGAGGCTGGGTATTCTGGGCCATGTGAGTATCGTGGGTCAGAGTCTCACCTGGAGCCCGGCCACTCCCGGCGACGACGCCCGCAAGATCGTCGTCACCCTTCAGCCGGTCGACGGCCTCACGCAGGTGCATGTCGAGGAGAGACTGGAGCTGGCGGGCTGGCGGATCATGATCCCGGCTTGGGGAGCTGCCGGCGCCATCATCGCGACCTTGCTCACGCTGGTGGGCCTGGGCCTCGACATCGACCGCTTCGCACCGCTGATGCTCGCGAACGCGTTCGTGGGGGCGTTCCTGACGGTGAACGGGGTCATCTGGTCGACCGCCAAGCGCCGCCAGCCCGAGTTGGACGACCTGGCCCAGGGGCTGAAGGAGACCATCGAGGAGCGTCACCTCCCCGAGCCGACCGAATAGACGGGAGTAGCGGGCAACGCCTTTCGCGTCGCGCGATCAGTCTTCTTCCTGGAGATCCCACGTAAGGCCGACCGCCTCGAGTAGCCTCAGCGCGTTCCGCGTCGTAGCCGTCCCGGGCCTCAGCAGATAGTCGAAACTCAGTCGGGTCCGGCCGTCCTCGCGCTCGACCTGTTCGCGGAAGTGGACGCTCCGTGCATGGGTAGTGAGATCGGGCGCCGCGGCCAATGTGAGGTCGTGGGTGCTCACGGCCCCGATTGCTCCGTTCTGCACCAGATGGAGGATCACGGCCCTGGCAGCGATCCTCCGCTCAGCGGTGTTGGTGCCATGCAGGATCTCGTCGAGGAGATACAGCACGGGTGGACCCTCCCGCTCGGCTGCCTCGACGATATCGCGAACCCGCAGCAGCTCGGCCATGAAGAGCGACACACCCTCTGTGAGGGAATCCTCGATCCGCATGCTCGTGTGCACGCGGACAGGCGCCAGGGAGAGGTCGGCCGCGCAGACCGGCGCCCCGGCCCCGGCCAAAACCACGTTGGCGCCGATGGCCCGCAGCAGCGTGCTCTTGCCCGACATGTTGGATCCGGTCACGAGCAGGAAGGTCCCCGGGGGGCCGACCGTCGCGTCGTTCCGCACACAGTCCGCCGCAGGGAGGAGCGGGTGACCGAGTGCCCGTCCGTCGACCAGGGCCTCACCGTCCTCCACCCAGGTGGGAAAAGCCCAATCGGGATGGTCGTGCGCCAACGAAGCCATCGCGGCGAGCGCCTCCATATGCCCCAGCGCCTGGAGCCAGTCCCGCACCAAGCGCCCGTCGACCTCCCGCCACCTGTCGAGCCGCGCTGCGAGGTGGACGTCGAGTAGGAGCAGGGGCGCCAGCGTGGCATAGACCATATTGCGCCGGCTCTCCACGGTATCCACGAGCCGTGCCAGACGAGCAAGCCGCACATACGCCGACTCCGCCTCATCGCGAAGCCTGGCTGCGAGGTCGGACAGAGTCCGCCCGTCGCTGGGCCATTGGTCGACGGCCTCGAGTTGGGGCACGTACGCCGCCAGCGCTGAACCCATCGACTCAACCCGACGGAAGTCTTCGGAGAGGCGCCTGAGGTACTTCTTGATGATCAGGGCCTGCGGTATCGCCGGCAGAACCCACAGCAGGGGGATACCGCCCAGCACGTGAAGAAGCGCCGTGGCCACAAGCGCAACTGGGAGCGCGATGGATACGAGGCGCAGCCACCGATGGCGCATAACCCACGGCTCATCCTCAGCCCAACCGAGGAAGACGTCCAGCGCGGCCTCGTCCTGATCTCCGGCCACCCGGCCGTGAGCCGCCAGGATCTGACGCTGATCCAGCTCGGGGGCCAGAATCCGCACCGCTTCAGCCCGGTCCCGGGCCGCCGCAGGAGACGGCGGGGACATCAGCCAGGTACGCAGTGTCCTTTGCCCGAAGACCGTCGTTACCGGCCCCATGATCCGCGTGAGAGACGTCGGGCCCTCCACGTCCAGATCCCTGGCGTATGGGTGGCCGGCCCCGGGCAGCCCCCCGGGGGAGATCCCCCCGCCGGGGTCAGCCTCGGCGAGATCCCGCCAACGCCGGTCCAGCTTCAGGAGACTCTCTGCCGCGAGGGCACGGAGGACTTCGTGCCAGTCTGCTGCGCGGCGCGCCCGCCTGTGCCGAGCCACCAGGAAGATGAAGACCACGCCCAGAATGCCGGCCAGCCCCACCCAGGCCGAAGCCAATCGGCCATCCACCATGTCCGCGATCACCAGCGCGGCCGCGGCACTCAGAAAGGTCGTGGCCCGGAGCGTCGAGGCGCGCAGTGAGGCCGCCCGCGCATCGTCCCGCAATCGCTCGTGTCGGCTCTCCCGCAGGCGGTAGGCCTCGCGGGGATTGCCGCCGTCAGCCTGCGCCCGGTCGCTCACCCCAACCGGACCACGACCGCGGCCACGACCTCATCCAGCGTGAGGAGAGCGGTCTGGACGGCCGAGTCGACCTCTCCGTCCACGGCCACCGCGGCCAGGGCGTCGCCGCCTCGCGTGCGCCGGGACTGGTGGTACTCCGCGATGTTGATGCCGTGCTCACCCAACAGGGTTCCCACCCGTCCGATCACCCCCGGAACATCCCGGTTCTTGAGCACCAGGAGGGTCCCCTGGGGCGTCACGTCTACGTGATAGTCCTCGATGCGGACGATACGGCTGTGTGCCTCGCCGAGGATGGCACCGGCCAGCTTGATGTCTCCGGCCTCGGACTTGACCACCAACTCCACGAACTCCGTGTAGTCGGCGTGCCGCACCAGCTTCTGCTGGGCGACCCCGATGCCCCTCTGCCCGGCGAGGTGGCCGGCGCTGACGAAGTTCACCTCGTCGGTCCCGAGGATGTTCTCGAGCAGCCCGACCAGCACATACGACGTCAGCGGGCGCAGGGCCTCCTCGGACTCCCCGAAGTAACGCACCTCGATTCCTTCCAGACCTCCGGGCGCCAAGGCGCAGGCAAGACGGCCCAGACGGCGGCCGAGCTCGAAGAGCGGCCACAGAGCTTTCAGCACTGCACCGCTGACCGCGGGCGCGTTGAGTGCCCGGGAGAGGTCGCCCTCGGCGAGCGCGGCCCGGACCCCCTCGGCGATCTCGGTCGCCACCAGTTCCTGTGCCTCCGAGGTCGACGCACCTAGATGCGGTGTGAGGACGAGGTTGGGAGCGCTGCGGAGCGGCGAGTCCTCGGCCAGGGGCTCCGACTCGAAGACGTCCAGCGCGGCCCCCGCGAGGTGCCCTGACTCCAGAGCCGAGGCGAGGGCGCTTTCGTCCACGACACCTCCACGGGCGACGTTCACTACGAACGCACCCTGCTTCATGCGCGAGATGGACTCGGCATTCAACAGTCCGCGCGTATCGTCGGTGAGCGGAACGTGCAGAGACAGCACGTCGGCGCCTTCGATCACCTCGTCCAGGCTCGCGCGCTCCACACGCAGGTCGCGCGCTCTCTCCTCCGTGAGATACGGGTCGTAGGCGAGAACGTTCATCCCGAACGCCCGGCAGCGGGTGGCCACCGAACCGCCGATGCGCCCCGCGCCGACGAGTCCCAGAGTCCGCCCCCGGAGCTCCACGCCCTTGAAGCTCGACCGGGCCCAGGCTCCCGCGCGGACCGACGCGTCAGCCGCAGGCAGCCGGCGCACCATCGCCAGCATGATAGCCAGGGTCAGCTCGGCAGCGGACACGGTGTTCCCCGCTGGAGCGTTGATGACAGCGACGCCGTGTTCGGTGGCGCCCTCCAGATCGATGTTGTCGACGCCCACTCCGGCCCGGCCCACGACCTTGAGGAACGGCGCCCCATCCAGAAACGCCCCGCCCACCTGGGTCGCACTCCGCACGACGAGGCCATGGGCGCTGGCCAGGGCCGTGGCGAACGAGGGATCCGAGGAATCGTCGATCTGGACGATGTCGAAGCGGGAGTCTGCCCGCAGCGGGGCGAGGCCGGATTCGGAGACCCCGTCCGTCACGAGCACGCGATAGCGGGGCTCGGTCACGCAACCACCTCCCGGAGAACGTCGAGGAGTTCGTCCAACTCGGCCAACGTGTGATCGCCCATGTGCCCTATGCGGATCGTGCCTTCCTTCAGCTTTCCATATCCGCCCCCGATCACCCACCCACGCTTGCTCATGTCCTCCACGACGGATGGCCCCGTCTTCCCTCCGTCGGGCAGGCAGATCGTCGTCACGGTGGGAGACCTGAAGCCCTCGGGCGCCATGATGCTCATCGAAACCCCGTGCTCCTGCCTCATGTGGTCCACCCACCCCGCCGTCCGCTCGGCCATGGCTCTGTGGCGTGCCCACCTGCCCTCGATGGTCTCCTGCTCGATGCTCTTCAGCTGGTGCTGGAGCGCATACAGCAGAGAGAGGGCCGGCGTATTCGGAGTCTGGAACTTCTCGAGGCTGCCTCCGAACGCGACGAGGTCGAAGTAGACCCCTTTCCCCTCCAGGGATGCCGATCGTTCCATCATCCGTTCGGACGCGGCAGCGAACGCCAGACCCGGCGGGAGCGCCAGAGCCTTCTGCGAACCGGTGAGGACGAAGTCCAGCTCCCAGTCGTCGGTCCGCATCTCAGCTCCGCCGATACCGGTGACTGAATCCACCAGAAGGAAGGTGTCGTCGTGCTCAGCCACGACCCCGCGAAGCGCACGCACGTCGTTCAGCACGCCGGTCGACGTCTCGGAGTGGACCACGGTCACGGCATCGTATCGCTGCTGCGCGATTCGCTCGGCCACCCGCTCGGGGTCGTGGGCCTCACCCCACGGCACGACCACCTCGTCGACCTCGAGGCCGCACGCCCTCGCGATATTGCCGAATCGCTGGCTGAAGGCCCCGTTGACCAGCGCGAGAACTCTGCTCTTCGCGCCGTTGCGGACAGCCGCTTCCATGAGTCCCGTAGCCGAAGAACTGGAAACGAGCACCGGACGCCGCGTGACGAAGACGCTCTTGAGTCCGGCCTGAAGCTCCTCCATGAGGGCTTGGATGCCCGGTCCCCTGTGGCCGATCATCGGGCGTGCCTGGGCGGCGAGCACGTCGGGTCGGACCTCCGTGGGACCGGGAAGGAAGAAGCGACCGAACGTCATCGCCACTCGTCTTGCCACCGGCTGTAGTGGACCGCCACGACGCCCGCGCGGTCCAGAACCTCCAGTCCGGCGGGGTCGCGGTACGCCTTCCTGTAGAACACGTGCGACACCTGGGCCTGCACCATGAGCTTCGCACAGTTCACGCACGGGCTGGCCGTGATGAAGGCGACTTTGTTGCGCATTGTACCTGGCGCCTTCACGAGGGCGTTCTGCTCGGAGTGGATGCAGCCGCACTTTCCGGCCTCGTCCGAGTCGCAGCGGTTCGGAAAGCCCCTCACGTTGCCGTTGTACCCGATCGAGACGACGTGCTCCAGGTTGCCGTCCGTGATCACCGACCCGACTTGCAGACGGGCACACGTGCTGCGCTTGGCCAGTTCCTCCGCCATGCGCATGAACACCTCGTACAGCGGCGGACGGTTCACCTGGTCCACGGCGGACACGAAGTCTTCCGGCACCTCCACCACGTTGAGGTGGTGGAGGTTCTGGGAAACGCCGTCCTTGAAGATCATGGGCATGGGTCTGTTCTCACCTGAGCTGTTCGTCGATCGAGCGAGTGCGCGCGTCCACCACGTCTCCGGTATGCTTCGTTCCGACCGGCTCCACCAGAGCCAGCCAGCACTCCTCTTCCGCCACGGGACTGTGACGGACGCCAGCCGGCACCACGAACACATCGCCAGCGTTCAAGACAACATCACCGTCTTCCATCCGGATCCGAAGCGATCCCTTCAGCACGAGAAACAGTTCGTCCTCGTGGGCGTGAGCATGCCAAACGAATTCCCCCTGGACCTTGGCCACCTTCACATACTGGTCCGCTACCCGCGCGATCACCTTGGGAGACCAGAGGTCAGGCAGGGAGCCCGCCGCTTCCGCGAGGTTCACGACTGTCAGTTCCACCTGACGCCCTCCAGAAAGACCCTGGCCTGCAGGTACTCCACCGGGGCCCACGCGTCGCGCAGGGGACGCCCGGCAGCGCCAGGACCCGCCACAGGCCACTCGATGTCAGGAAGCGCTTCCGGCTGGCTGCCGGCGACGAGAATGAGGTTCTGGATGGCAGCGGGGTCCGTATCCGCACTCGTCACATAGACCTCCACGTGCGCGAACACCTCCTCGGCCGTCGCCCGAAGGCGCTGGAGAAAGGCCACGCCCTGGCCCGCGACCGGAGAGAGGACATTGGCCACGAAGAGACCGTCCGGCTCCAGGCGGGCGGCGATCTCCGTCATCGCCTCGACCGTCACCATCGTCCAGGGAACGGTGAGCAGGTGGTCGAATACATCGAGGTAGACCAGGTCGTACTCCTGCGTACTCCTGCGCAGGTACACCCGCGCGTCCTCATGCACCACATGGATGTTGGCGTACTGACCATTGCCGTACGCGAAGTACTCGCGGGCCAGTTCCGTCACCACGGGGTCGATCTCGACCACGTCGACACGCATCTCCGGCTTCCATCGGCTGAACGCGACGGGGAGCGAGAGGGCGCCGCCACCGAGCACCAGCATCGATTCAATTCGATCGATGACGGGTTCCAGAATCAGGCCACTGGCATCGACGTAGGAGTGGGCAGGATCACCGGTATCGACGAACTCGGCGGAAGACGAGCCGCCGTTCTGCCAGAGCTCTCTGACCATTCGCCCCCCTTCCCACTGGCGCTCCGTGACCTTTACGGAAGCGTAGAGCGTCTGCTCCTGGTGCAGTGTATCCGCCGGCGTCTGACTCGCCGCCACGCCGAGGGAGCCCAGCCCGATGACGCCGATGGCCACGAATTCCGGGGGCAGCCGATCCCCGAAGCTCCAGTGCGCGATACCCGCCAGCACGAGGAGGCCGGCTGACGTCAGCCCCAGGAGCACCGGAAGGGGGAAGGCCGGCAGCAGGATGAAGCCGGTCATGAACGTGCCGGCGATGGACCCGGCCGTGGCGGCGGCACTCACGTCACCCGCGCGCCGCCCCACGCTGCCGAGGCTCTCGGTGTCCGCCTGCACGAGGAAGGGCACCACCGCCCCGAGACACAGCACCGCGGGCGCAAACAGGATCAGGGCACTGGCCAGCGCTCCCCCGATGAAGCCGAGCGTGTCACGGGCAAGCCAGGGGACCGCGTACCCGACCACCGGAAGCGCCCCGGTGAAGGCCGCTCCTACCAGAACTGCGGAGAGCGGAACACGGCCGCCGTCTGCCAGCCGTCCGCCCAGGTGACTCCCGACCGCAAGAGCCGCCAGGATCACCCCGATGACGGCCGTCCACGGCACGGCCGAGAGCCCGAACACCGGTGCGATGAGACGTGCACCGGCGATCTCGATGGTCAGTACGGCGAAGCCCGAACCGAACGCCAGCAGGAAGAGGCCGAAACGGCGCAGGCCGCCCGGACGGACGGGAGCGCCGGCTCCGTCATGGCCTGGCGGACCAGCCCCTGCCTCGGCCGGGGATGGGGCAGGCTTCGGGTCTACGGAAGCGTCCAACAGTCCTCGGGGGCCGAAGGTTCACGCAGGCGAGGCGGTTCGCTGCGGGGAGCGGGGCTCAGCCAAGATCGGCGGTGGGATCGGGCGTGGCAATCGGCCCGCCCAAAGTGCGACGCCGAGGAGGATCGGGAGGTCGCACATCCCGCTGCAGATCAGGAATCGAAGGCGGCCTCGGCGAGCCGGGCGGCGTGGCCCCGAAAGACGCAATTCACCCACCAGCCCGTCGCGTCGTCGAGGGCGTGCGGCGGGATCGACCGGGGCGAGGGAACGCCCCGGAGCTTCGCTGTGGGAACTGCTGGAACGGGGGCGGTGAGCCTTAGGCTCTGCCGCCCTTGGTGGCGCCGACGCGGCGATAGCTGCTGCGGGCGACCAAGCCGAGGAGGACCAGCGTTACAGGAAGTGCCATCACAAAAAGGAGGCCAGGACCTACGTGGCTCCACATGCCTCCAACGAGATTGAACATCTGATTCATCTGATTTTCAACTCTATCTATTTTGGAAACGCCGCACTGGCGGCGGTCATCGTATCAGCCCGGACTCTTGCCGGACACATAAGGCTAACGCGGCGAAAGGTGTGAGTCTGTCAGGGATTCTCCCCCCTGATGAGGCTCCGCGCACCACCGGTGGACCGAAAGAAACACGGCTTGCCGGTTGCAACGTCCGTCATACCTTCTGATGACCCCGGTACGCACATGAATTCACCCGATTCTCCCGAGCCGATGCCCGAACGCAGCCCCCGCCGGCACTTTCTCCGCCTGCTCGCCGGAGCGACAGGTGCCGCCGCCTTCGCCATCGTTCCGGACCCGGCGCGTGCAGACAGGCGCTCCGAGCACCCGGACCCCAGGCCGGGCAGGGATGGATCGACGGTCCTGACCCATGAACAGCTGGGCGACATCTCGCCGGAGATCATCGAGATCTACGACAAGGTCCGGGAGATGCCGCAGATCGCCGATGGGATCTTCTGCACATGCGGCTGCTCCCTGATGCCCAACCACTATTCCCTCCTGACCTGCTACGAGGAGGGGGGCATGGCACGTGGATGCCTGATCTGCCAGGGAACGGCCAACCAGGCCTACCGGCGCTGGAAGGACGGGCAGTCGCTCGAGCGGATCCGCCGGGCCCTCGACGCACGCTACGGATGAGTGGCGCCGTGTCGGTCGGGGGCGGCTGACCTCTATCCGCGCTGGTCCACCGCCCGCTGCGCCTTCTTCCGCTGGTTCGGATCCAGGACGCGTTTGCGCAGGCGCATCCCGTCCGGGGTGACCTCGATGAGTTCGTCGTCCTGGATGAACTCCAGCGCCAGTTCGAGTGTGATCTGCCGCGGGGGCTCCAGCTTGATGTTCTCGTCCGACGCCGTGGTGCGCATGTTCGTGAGCTTCTTTTCCTTGTTCACGTTGACGTCCATGTCGTCCGTACGGGAGTTCTCACCCACGATCATGCCCCCGTACACCTGTTCACCGGGCGATACGAACATCGTCGCCCGCTCCTGCAGGTTGAAGAGAGCGAAACCGACGGCCAGACCCTGTCGGTCGGCCACCAGCACACCACGTGACCGGCCCTTGAGCTGACCGGCCCAAGGCCCCCATGCAACGAACGTGTGGTGCAGGATGCCCTCGCCCCGTGTATCGGTCATGAACTCCGAGCGATACCCGAACAGCCCCCTGGCCGGCACCCGGAAACGGATGCGCGTGGTGCCGGAGTCTCCCATGGGCTTCATCTCGGTCATCTCGGCCTTTCGAGGACCCATCTTCTCGATGACCGTACCGACCATGTCCGAAGGCACTTCCACGACCGCCTCTTCGTAGGGCTCTTCCGTGTGGCCGTCGACCGTCCGCGTGATGACTCGTGGGCGAGACACCTGGAACTCGAATCCCTCTCTCCTCATGGTCTCCATGAGAATCGTGAGGTGGAGCTCGCCTCGACCGCTCACGGTGAAGGTGTCCGGCTGCTCGGTGTCGTCCACCCTCAGGGAGACGTTCCGCTCCAGCTCCTTGTAGAGGCGCTCACGCAACTGACGCGTCGTGACGAACTTTCCGGACTGGCCGGCGAACGGAGAGTTGTTCACGGTGAAGTCCACGGAGAGCGTCGGCTCCTCTACGGCGATGCCCCTCAGCCGCTCGCGATGATCCGGCACGGAGACGGTCTTCCCGATCTCCACGTCCGTCAGGCCCGCTAGAGCGACGATGTCCCCCGCTGCGCACTCCTCCACCTCGATGCGCTCGAGCCCGCTGAAGGTGTAGAGCTTGGACACCTTGTTCAGTTCGGCCTGCTCGGCCTCGTCGATCACGCCCGGCGCCCCGAGGTCCAGGAGCGCCACCTGCTGCCCGACGCGGATCCGTCCCCTCTCGATTCGGCCAATCGCGATACGGCCCACGTACGAAGAGTAGTCCAGGGTCGACACCAACATCTGGAACGGCCCGTCCGGGTCGACGCTCGGCGCGGGGAAGTGCGATACGATCGTCTCGAAGAGCGGGGTCAGGTCGCCCCCCTTTGCACCGGGATCTCTGGAGGCCCACCCGTCCCTGCCGGCGGCGTAGAGGAACGGCGCATCGAGCTGCTCATCAGTCGCTTCGAGGTCCATGAACAGTTCCAGAACCTCGTCGTGGACCTCGTGGATACGCGCATCGCCCCGATCCACCTTGTTGACCACGACCAGGGGCAGAAGACCCAACTCCAGCGCCTTTCGGGTGACGAAGCGCGTCTGGGGCATCGGCCCCTCCGCCGCGTCGACCAGCAAAACCACACCATCGACCATGCGGAGGATGCGCTCGACCTCGCCGCCGAAGTCGGCGTGCCCGGGGGTGTCGACGATGTTGATCTTCACGTCGTGCCACGTGACTGCCGTGTTCTTCGCCAGAATCGTGATCCCCCGCTCCCGCTCGAGCGGGTTCGAGTCCATCACCCTCTCCTGAACGGACTGATTCTGCCGAAAGACCCCTGATTGACCGAACATCTGGTCTACGAGGGTGGTCTTTCCGTGATCGACGTGAGCGATGATTGCGATGTTGCGGATTGGCATGGGACCGCCGGGCGCACTGGCGCGAGTAGGTGCGTTCTTGGTATAGCCTTATAAGTTAGCGTAAAATGTTTGCCGCTCTGAGCCCCGACCCACAGGACGATCCATGAAAGCTCCCTTGCTCCGTCCCACCTTCCGAATTCCCATCGCGCTTCCGCGGGAGGAGGCTACGGTTGAGATCCGGAGAAGGCTGCTGGCACGCCAGGACCTGGCGGGCCGATGGATGGGTAAGGGTCGTTGGGTCGATCTCTTCGTTCGGGAGTCCGAACGACGGGTGTGGTCGCCTTATCTCTCGGGCCGCCTGGATGACTGCGAGAACGGGCAGTGCGCCGTCTTCGGTCGTTTCGCTCCTCACCCCGAGGTGTGGACGTTCTTCATGTTCCTGTACTTCATGATCGCCTTCTTCGTGGTCTTCGGCGCCATGTTCGGCTACGTACAATGGGCGTCGAATGAACCCGCGTGGGCCCTGTGGTCGGTTTGGATCGGAGTGCCCATCCTGCTCTTGATCCACCTGGCGAGCTTCATCGGGGCGCGTCTTGGGCAGAGCCAGATGCGCCAACTCAAGGGCATCCTCGAGGAACTTCTGGACGGCATCACGGTGCAGGAGCCCCGGGCATGACGCTCGTCTGAGCTCATCGATCTGAGCTCATCGAAATGGTGGATGGCTGCCGGGGGGTCTTCCAGTGGCTCGGGCGGCCCAGGACCGCCGCCGCCTCAGTAGCCCAAGACGTATGCGAAGATCAGGGGTGCGACTATGGTGGCGTCGGAATTGATGTTGAAGCTCGGTGTGGTCGCCCCGAGCTTGCCCCAGGTGATCTTCTCGTTGGCCGGTGCTCCGGAGTACCCGCCGTACGACGGCTGCGCGTCAGTGATCTGACAGAAGTAGCCCCAAAGCGGCACCTCGACCCTCAGATCCTGAACGATACTGGGCACGCTGCAGATCGCGAAGTCACCCGCGATCCCGCCGCCGATCTGGAAGAAGCCCACGGACGGAGTCTCCCCGGCGCCGTGGCTCTCCATGTACCACTCCATGAGCTCCTGGAACTGCTCGGTACCGGACTTCACGCACGAGTGGTCGGGGATCGCTCCCTCCATGACCCGCGCGGTGAAGATGTTGCCGGTCGTTGAGTCCTCCCATCCCGGCGCGAAGACGGGAATGCCCATCTCCTTCGCGGCCAGCATCCATGAGTCCACTGGATCGATCTGGTAGTGCTCGGACAGGGTGGGGTCGTCCAGCACCTGGAAGAGGAACTCGGCGGGCGTGTGTCGGCTTCCCGCTGCCGAAGCGGCCTTCCACCTCTCGAGCAGACGGCGCTCGAGGTGGCGCATCACTGTCTCGGGGATGCAGGTGTCCGTGACCCTGTTGAAGCCCCGGTCGTGGAGCTCCACCTCATCCCGGGCGGACAAAGCCCGCCACGACTCGACGATCTCGTACTCCTGGTTGGCGACCAGATTGAAGACGTCCTCCTCCAGGTTGGCGCCCGTGCAGGAGATCGCGTGGACCTTATCCTCCCGGATCATCCGGGCGAGAATGATGCCCAACTCTCCCGTGGACATCGCGCCCGCCAGCGACACCAGCATCTTGCCGCCCGCAGTAAGGTGCTCTTCATAGGCTCGGGCCGCCCAGACGGTCTCGCGGGCGTTGAAGTGCTTGTAGTGCTTGTCGAGGAATTCGCGAACCGCGCCCAAGTCTACCTCCGGAAGGAGTCGAAACAGGACCCAAGTCTAAATCCCGGGGGGCGTCACGTGAATCACCACTGGTATCCAGGGCTAGCGACGGGATTAGCTGGACTTGGCCGAGAGTCGATAGGTATTATTGATAGGATTCAATTCTGCGTGTTCGATACCTGACGGTGGACGCTTCATGCTCGCAATCCTCGTAGTCGGATCCTTTGCCGCCGCAACGGTGCTCGTGGCAGCGTGGGCGTTCCGTCGCTCGCCGACGAGGTGCAACTGTCCGGAGTGCGGTGATCGAACCCGGATCGTCCAGCTGCCTCGGTGGTTGAGGAGGAACCCCTTCATCCACGTACGTTGGTGCGCACGCTGCGGGTGGGAGGGTTGGGCGAGGAAGGGTCCCGAGTGGATACCGGGGCACCCGCTGGCACACGACTCCGGGTTCCACTGGGGGAGCGAGCGGTTCCAGCCCGACTTCGGTTTCAGATTCCGCGGACCGGGGAGACCGGCCAGGTCTTCTCTGGATCACCCCTCCGGATTCCACTTCACACACGCGTGCTCTACTGCTCCGGCGGGAGCAGAGTGGACGCCGGAAGCTCTCGCGGGGGAGGCTTCCCACGCCGGCTTCTCGTTCGGAACGCCAAAGAGGGGAACCCACGGAGTCGGTCCGGGCCAATTCCGCTGGAAGGGCGTGGGCTGAGCCCCCTGCTCTGCCGGCCTAACGCTGCTTCAGCAGCACCCTGCCGGAGCTGATTCCGGACAACTCCCCTTCGCGGACCGCTGCCTCACCATTCACGAACACCCAGACCATGCCCTCGGCGAGTTGATGGGGAGCGGTGTACTCGGCCCGGTCCCGCACTCCGGCCAAATCGAATACCACGACATCGGCGGCCGCACCCGCCCGCAGGATGCCTCGGTCGGGCATTCCATACACGGCCGCGGGCAGCGAGGTCATGCTGCGGATCGTGTGTTCCAGGGTCACGGTCCCCTGCTCCACCGTATAAAGGCGGAGCTTCCTGGCGAAGGCACCATAGGTCCGCGGGTGCGGAACTCCTTCGTTCCAGGGCACGAGGTCACCGTCGGACGCAGTCATGGTCCACGGTTGGGCCATGAGAGTCTCGACGTCCGCATCACTCATGTTGAAGGACACGATGCTGGCCCCGCCAAGCCCGAGGAGGTCGATCGCCGTATCGATCGGATCCTGGCCGCGCTCCTCGGCGAGCTCGCTGAGCAGACGGCCCTCGATCGAGGGGTCCGGACGAAACCTGCGGAACTGGATCCGGTGCGCTCCACCGCGGCGGGCCAATCCCTGGACCATGCCCGCCCTGATGCGTTCCATATCCCCGGGGCGACCCATCCTGGCCATGAGGGAATCCCCTCCTCCGGCCTGGGACCACCGCGGCAGCAGGGCCGCACTCAGGCTGGTCGCTGACGCAGTGTAGGGATACTGGTCGGCGAAGACCTGGACGCCCTCGGCGCGTGCCCGCTCCACCCGGCTGACGATCGCAGCGCCGTACCCCCAGACGAATGGGCCAAGGGCCTTCACGTGGGTGAGCACCGCTGGGATACCGGCGACGCGTCCGACGTTGATCACCTCGTCGACCGCGGCGATCAGGCCAACGGAGTACGTGGACTCGTCCCGGTAATGGCTCTGATAGGCGCCTCCGAAGGGAGCGACCTCACGGGCCAGTTCCTCGATCTCCTCCGGCTCCGAGTAGGCTCCCGGGACGTAGAAGGTACCCGACGACAATCCCCATGCGCCGTCTTCCATTGCGCCGCGCACCAGCGCCACCATCTCCGCCATCTCCGCCTGCGTGGGAGCCCGGTCGTCGGAGCCCATGACCTCTCGCCTCACGGAGCCGTGCCCCACGAACTGGGCCGCGTTGACGCCCAATCCGTGCTCGGTGAGAGCCCCCCGCTGCTCGACCATGTTCACCGGGCCACCGCCATCCGGGTTCACGAAGACGGTGGTCACTCCCTGCGCGAGGAGCGGCCCAGCATGGCTCAGCTCCTCAGAAGCCAGGCCGCCCCCGGAGTGCGAGTGGGTGTCGATGAAGCCCGGCGCCACGTACAGTCCGGTGGCGTCGATCACCTCGTCGGCCACGACCTCGCCGAGGTCGCCGACCGCCTCCACGCGGTCACCTCGGATGAGAACGTCCGCGTACACCCATGGGTTGCCGGAGCCGTCGAGAAGCCTGCCGTTCACGATGAGAACCGTCCTCTCCTGGGCGGCGAGAGGGGCCACCGCCGTCAACAGAAAGGTCGTCAGAAGCCACAGGAGTGGTCGCGTCATTTCTTCACCTCAGCGTCAGCCTGGTCATGGGCGGCGGAGTCGTACCCTACGGCAGAAGCGGGCTGGGCACATCGGCCCCTTCGGACTCGACTGGCCCCCCGTGGGCGCTCGTGCAAAGATACGGTTGAGGGCGCGCGGGCAGAAATGCCGCATGACCTCCATCGACAATTTCTCGCGAGGCGACGGCACTGTGCGTGACCTACCGCAACTCGAGGCTCTTCTCCGCTCGATCGACGGCCGGGGATACAAGTCCTACAAGGACATCGCCGGAAAGTGGTCCTTCCCGGATTTCGTCCTGAGCATCGACCACGTTCAGGGCGATCCGTTCGCGGCGCCCAGCCGCCTCCACGTGGAATTGACGGCGGCCGTCGCGGGCCTCCCTTCGAGCAGCTACCGATCGCCGTCCCGCACCCGGGGCACCGCGGCGTGCCTCGCAGCCCGATTCGCCGCGGCGGCCCGACGCGCTTCGGTGCCGTCTGGCAGCGGCAGGAGCGGTGAGATCCGCATGGCTGGGCCTGGCCAGCAGGTTATCGTGCAGACCGCAGTCCTGATCGCAGCCGACGGCGCGATCGAGGCACGGTTCACGTTGGGGCTGCCTGCCGAGGGAAGGCGGGTGGCCGGGCAGGCGGCTGGAAGGCTCCTGTTGCGAGCCGTCCCGGACTTGGTGCATCGCACCCTGAGCGCAGACGCACACGATCCGGACGAAGTCGAGCGTTGGGCCGCCACCAATGAAGACGCCGATGCGATGCGCGCCGCCCTGCCCGGGGAAGCCCTCGTGGCCTTCGTCGCCGACGGGGCGTCGCTCCCGCGGCGCACGGGCATCGATGACCGGCCTCTCGAGGGCCCCGAGGTGGTGGAGTTCCAGTCGCCGGCAAGCCTTCGCGTGGCGCTCGACACACCCAACGCAGGGGTGGTGTCCGGAATGGGCGTACCCGAAGGAGTCACCCTGATCGTGGGAGGAGGCTTCCACGGCAAGAGTACGCTCCTGCGCGGCCTGCAGTCCGGCGTCTACAACCATCGACCGGGAGACGGGAGGGAGCAGGTCGTCACCGTTCCCGACGCCGTGAAGATCCGCGCCGAGGACGGCAGGTCGGTCGTCAGGGTCGACATCTCGGCGTTCATCGACAACCTGCCCCTGGCACGGGACACGCAGGACTTCTCCACACCCAACGCGTCGGGATCGACCAGCCAGGCCGCCTCCATCGTGGAGGCCTTCGAGGCCGGGGTGAGTGCTCTGTTCGTCGACGAAGACACCGCGGCCACCAACTTCATGATCCGGGATCGGCGGATGCAGGAGTTGGTGCCCAAAGCAGGGGAACCCATCACTCCTTTCGTCGATCGTGTCCGCGAGCTCTTCGATTCCCACGGCATTTCGTCGATCCTCGTCCTGGGCGGGAGCGGGGACTACCTCGACGTGGCGGACACGGTCATCGCCATGAACAGCTACGAGGTGACGGAGGTCACTCAGGAGGCCCACGAGGTGGCGGCCCGCAATCCTACGGGACGCAGAGTGGAATCGACGGCGCCCCTCGTGCTCCCCACGCCCCGCTGTCCGGATCCGCACTCCGTCGACCCGCGGCGTGGGCGGCGGGATGTGAGCATCCGGGTGCCTGATCCATCCACACTTCTATTCGGAGAGCACGAGGTGGACCTATCGGCCCTGGAGCAACTGGTCGACCGCGGTCAGGTCACAGCGATCGGACAGGCGATGGTCCTGGCCCAGGACTCCCTGATGGGGACGGGGAAGCCGCTGGCTGAGGTACTCGACGCCATCGAGAAGACCGTGGCCGAGGAAGGGCTCGACGCACTAGATTGGCGTCACCCCGGCGATCTCGTGGGCTTCCGCCGGTACGAACTCGGGGCCGTGATCAATCGGCTACGGTCGCTTCGAGTACTCTGAGGACGACACTCTCTTCAATCCAGCTTTCGGAGGTCTCGCCCATGATTCCCCGCTCTCTGTTCGCATCCTGGGCTTCACGGCTGATGGCCCTCGTCGCCATTTTCGGCGTCGCGGCCCCCGCCACCGCTCAATCCCCGCTCGAGCCGGTAACCTCGGTCGAGGGCATCACCGAGTACCGGCTGGAAAACGGCCTCCGTGTTCTCCTCTTCCCCGATCAGTCCAAACCGCAGACCACCGTGAACATCACGTACTTCGTGGGATCACGGCATGAGGCCTACGGAGAGACGGGCATGGCCCACCTCCTGGAGCACCTGGTCTTTCAGGGTACCCCGTCGCATCCGAACATCATGCAGGAGCTCACGGAGAGGGGAGCCCAGCCGAACGGAACGACCTCGTTCGATCGTACGAACTACTTCGAGATCTTCCCGGCCAGCGACGAAAACCTGGAGTGGGCACTCGATCTCGAAGCGGATCGCATGGTGAACTCCTTCATTGCGAAGGAGGACCTCGACTCCGAGATGACGGTGGTTCGCAACGAAATGGAGTCGGGCGAGAACAACCCGATCGGGATTCTCGTGCAGCGAGTTCTGTCCACCGCGTACCTCTGGCACAACTACGGCAAGAGCACCATCGGTGCCCGCTCCGACGTCGAGAACGTGCCGATCGAGCGCCTGCAGGGCTTCTATCGCAAGTACTACCAGCCCGACAATGCCATGCTGGTGGTTGCCGGGAACTTCGATGAAGGCATGGCCCTGGACCTCATTCAGGAGAAGTTCGGCGCCATCCCCCGGCCCGACCGCAGCGGTTATGACGTGCTCTACCCGACGTACACGGCAGAGCCCACCCAGGACGGCGAGCGCATGGTGACCCTGCGTCGGGTCGGCGACGTCCAGGCCGTCATCACCACGTACCACGTGCCGCCCGGGGCCCATGAGGACTTCGCCGCGATCGACGTTCTCGCATGGGTGCTCGGCGACACGCCATCGGGCAGGCTCCACAAGGCCCTCGTGGAGCCCCAGATCGCTTCGTTCGCAGCCGCTCAGGCGCTCCAACTCCGCGAAGCGGGCCCCTTGCTCTTCATGGCTCAGGTCCGGCCCGAAGAGGATCTGGACGGAGCGTGGGCTGCCATGAACACCACCGTGGAGGGTGTGCTCACCAACCCCGTGACCGGCGAAGAGGTGGAGCGGGCCAAGACCGCACTCCTCCGCCAGATCGATCTCGCCTTCAACAACTCCACGAGCATCGCGCTGCAGCTGACCGAATGGGCGGCCATGGGCGACTGGAGGCTGTTCTTCCTGCACCGGGACCGCATCCGGGCAGTCACCGCGGACGACGTGAACCGGGCAGCCCAGGCGTATGTGAAGCCGGACAACCGCACAGTCGGACTCTTCTATCCCACGGAGAGCCCCGATCGCGCCGAGATTCCGGACTTCCCCGACGTGGACGCTTTGGTGGCGGGCTACACGGGAGGCGAGGCGGTCGCGGAAGGCGAGGCCTTCGACCCGTCACCCGCGAACGTGGACTCCAGGACGATCACGTACGTGCTCCCCAACGGGATGGAGGTAGCCCTCCTGCCGAAAGAGACACGAGGCGACGCCGCCGTCGTCAGGGTGCGCCTGCACTTCGGCGACGAGGAGTCGCTGATGGGCCGTGGCACCGCGGGTGACCTCGCTGGCTCGATGCTGATGCGAGGCACGACGGAGCATGATCGCCAGGGACTCCAGGACGAGATGGACCGCCTGAAGGCCCAGGGTGGCCTGAGCGCCACCGCCACGATGGGGACGGGTCAGGTGAGCACCGTGCGCGCGAGTGTACCGGAGGTGATTGGCCTGATGGCCGAGATCGCCCGTATGCCATCGTTCCCGGAGAACGAGTTCGACGTCCTGAAGGAGCAGATGATCGCAAGCATGGAAGAGAGCCGATCGGACCCGATCGCCCTCGCCCAGATCGCCCTGGGTCGCCACATGGACCCGCAGGAGCCCGGGCACCCCGAGTACACCGCCACCGTCGAGGAGTCCATCGAGGCGGTGCAGGCCACCGACCTGGACGCGGTCAGGTCGTTCTACGGCGACTTCTACGGTCCGCAGGGGGGCAACATCGTCGTGGTCGGTGACTTCGACGAGGCGGACGTGCGGGCAGCGATCGAGGAGTCGTTCGGTGATTGGGAGAGCCCACACGAGTTCCAGCGCATCTCCAGCGAGTTCAGGGATATCCCTGCGGAGACCCTCGAAATCGAGACGCCGGACAAGGCCAACGCGATCTTCCTCGCGCAGCAGAACCTGGAAATGAACGACACCCACCCCGACTACCCGGCGATGGTCATGGCGGGTTACATGATCGGTGGCGGCTTCCTGAATTCGCGGCTGGCCAACCGCATCCGCAACCAGGACGGTCTCTCGTACGGTGTGGGCGGCGGCATCAGCGGTCATCCGCTCGACCCCATCGGTCAATTCACGGCGTATGCGATTTATGCGCCGGAGAACGCCGAGGCTCTTCAGGCCGCGTTCGTCGAAGAAATCGAGAAGATCCTCGCTGACGGATTCACTCAGGAGGAGCTGGCAGCGGCCGCACAGGGCTTCCTCGAGAATCAGCAGCTCGGGCGCGCGCAGGACCCCTCTCTGGCGAGTCAGATCGCCGGAAACCTCTACTTCGACCGTACCTTCCAATACGACGCCGAGTTCGAGCAACGTGTGCGCGAGCTCACGCTCGAAGAGGTCAACGCCGCGGTTCGCAGACATCTGGATCTCAGCAAGATCTCGATCGTGAAGGCCGGCGATTTCACGGGTGCCCAGGAGCGGATCGGCATTCCTTGACCGACGCTGCAACGAGTCCACCCATGGCCGGCCCCGGTGCCCCTCCCGCGCGCCGGGGCCGGCCCACGCTTAGGAGCAGTCGGTGACGGGACCCCGCATCGACACAGGACTGACACTCCCGGATATCTCCCACCCGCCACCGATGCTGAAGGGTGCAGAGGGACTTCTCGCGTTGCCCGGACCCGCCGGGCCGGGTCCGTTTCTCGTGGAGGCCGGCGACGTGCAGATCACCGGGTCCGAGCGGGACGGCGTGGAAAGGGTCCGGATCGGGTCGGTGGACGTGCTCACCGACCTCGCCACAGGCGAAGGAGCGGCGGCCAACGTCCTCGCCACCCCAGGCGGCCTGCGGCGGGAGTGCATCGGCCCTCTGGGCTCGACCCAGGAGATCGTGCTGCTCCCCGGAACCGGATCGACCGCCGCCGTTCAGTGGCAGACGGGCCAACCCGAGGAGCGCGCGTTCTCGATTCGATTCACGCTGGCTCCCGGGATGAGTGCCGTCTCCTACCGGACGGGCGAGCAGACCTTGGTTGTGAAGGCCGGATCTCCCGATTCAGAGGCCCATGCGGTCGTCCTGGACCCGCCACCCACGTCGTGGACGGCAGTGGAGGCGGAAGGAGGCGGACTCGAGATCGGAGTGGAGACGACGGTGGCGAAGAGCCGACCCGTGACCCTCCTGGTTGCGACCACGTCGAAGAGAGGGGCCCAGCCCGGCGCGGTTCTTCGGCACCTGGATCTGCACGAGATCAGGGCCCATGCGCCTCTGGAGCCCGACGAGGCAGGCGTGCGACTGGCAACCGGGGTCGCCGACCTCGACCACGGCCTCGGGTGGCTCACCGCTCGCATCCGATCGTGTTCGGCTCTCGACGCGACGGACCCGGACGAGCTGTTGTGGTGGGGCCTCGGAGCACTGGCCTCGGCGCAGCACGAGGCTGCGGAGCGGGTGCATGACCGACTCCTGGCTCAGGACCCGTTCGGTCCACAAGGAGCCCTGCTCGCGGCCAGGATCGCCCTCACGACGGGGCACACGTCGCGAGCCCGAACCACCGCAGACTCCCTGGACTCAAGGCATCCCCAAGGGCCTCTGGCCGCCGCGGCCTGGTCCGCCCTTGCCGACGCTCTGCGCTACGCCGCCCCCGAGCAACGTATCCAGCGGCTGCGCGACGCTTCTGCTGCCGCCGCAGCACGTGCGCGTGGCCTCGGGCTCCCGATGGTGGGCCGGGCCGAGGGTCCGGACCCGCTGCCCGTGTGGCTCGCGACGGCGATTGCACGCTGTCAGAAGGGGGACCACCGCGCCGCAGCCGACACGGCGCTGATCGGGTCCCTGGCGCGATCCGATCCCGAGTCGTACGGCCGCTGGCGGATACGCGTAGCCGAGGGGCTGGCGGCAGGGCCGGCAGGACGGGGCACCTGGGACCCGGCGGGGGGGAGCGCTGCCAACACGGGAGCGCTGGCCTGTGGTCTGATACACGGGATGCTCGGATGGGACTCCGATGCCCCGGTGGGGCGCCTCACGCTGGCCCCCCGTCTTCCGCGGCACGTCACGACGTTCAGCGTTCAAGGGCTCCACGTGGGCGATGCCCAGGTGACCCTCGATTACAGCCGGCAGGACGACCACCTGCACGAATGGGTGTTGACGCCGACGGCCGGCCGCGTGCCGCCGACGCTGGTCTTCAGGCCGGAGTTAGCCGCGTCGGACGTGGCGTCGGTAACCGTGGACGGAGCTGCCGCCGAACTCGACATTGAGAAAACCCGTGACCGGGTGGCCCTCAGTGCCCAGATTCCATTGGACCGCCCCCGCACGGTGCGGGTGGCGACATCCGAAAACACCTGAAGACACGGAAGGGGGCCAGGACGCATGGTCCAAGCCCCCCGTCATCCCGAAGTGATGCGTTCAGGACTCGTCGATATAGCCGCGCTCGGTCAGCAATTCCCTGAGTCGCGGCCCACGGTCGGCGAGAGTGGTGCCCACGATGGCCCGGGCGAGTTCGATGCGGTCCTGCTGGGTCACCTTGTCCAGCACGGAAATCGGGGCGCCATAGCGCAGCAGTATGCGCTTGGCGTCAATTTCTACGGAGTCACTCACTTGATCCCCTTCTAACCTCGCTAAAGCAGGTGGTTTAAGCGGTAAACGATAATAGGATCGGCTTTCCGTGTGAACTTGTCTTCGGACCACGGAGGGCCCTCCGATCGAGGCTCGATACTTGTTGAGACGCCCCTTCCTTGCATTCATGATCCTGGTGGTCGTGCCGTGTGCCGCCGCCATGCTCCTCACCGGCAGAGCCGCCGAGGAGGCCGCAGCCGCATTGCGAAGATCGGCCGATGCACTCGTTGCCCGCATGGTGCTGGCCACGGTCGAGGCGGACCTCGATCTACTCGCCCAGGATCTCGCCACCGGAGCCCTGCCCTACCCCGAGCCTGACCCGGATCTCCCGGCTGTGCGACGCGCCCTGGCGGGCGACACGGCCGTGGCGGCGTATTGGGGCGCGGAGGGTGCCGAACTCGAGGTCGTGTTCGCGGACGGCGCTGAGAGCGCCCCGGCCGAGGTGACGATCCTCAGGTCCATCGGCAGACTCGAGCCCCACTCGGCATCCCAGGTAGCGCGTGCGACCGGCTACCGGGCGGCGGTGTACCTGGACGGCCGGCTGTGGGGGGACGCTCCCTCCCTGGAGGCCCCTCCGGCGCTGGACGAAGCCAGCCTGGCCGCAGGCTCAGGCCCAGAGGGAACCATCCTCCCCGTGTCGCCAGCGGGGGTGCTGCTGAGCCGACCGAGCCAGGCGGGTGAGTCGACGAGGCTCGCCGCCCTCGTGTCCCCCGGGAGAGCGGCGCCACCGGCCGTGGAATTCAGGGTCGCAGTCGTGCTGGGCCTGTTGATCCTGTTCTCCACGCTGGCTGCATGGATTCAGCTTGCGGCTCCGCGGGGCCGCCCGAGGCGGCAAGCGTGGACCGTGGTCGCACTGGCGTTGGTGCCGGCCCTCACCTCGGCCCAGTTCCTCGTTCACATCAGTCGAGGCTTCGAAGCCACGGCTACCCAGGCGCTCGCCCGCGATCTCACGAGAGGCCTGGCCGTGGCACGGGTCCGCCACTCCGCCTCATCCATGGCTGACCTGCGGGAGTTGACCGGCTTCCATGCGACCCTCGTGCAGCGCGGTGGAATCGAAGAAACCACCTTCGAATCCAATCCGATGGAGATCGAGGACCTGCCGTCGCCCCCCCGTGGGTTCACGACATCGGGTGCGGTAGAGACACCGGAGGGCCCCTCCCTCTATGTCGCCGTCCGGACGGAGCCCGACATCGTGCTGGTGGCGACTGCACCACTACCCACGGCTCGAATCGCCTCCCTTGGGAGACATTGCCTCGAGATCGGTGCGGGGCTGTTCGTCTGGCTGCTCCTGGTCGGCACCGTGGCCTCGAAGCAGTCGGCTAGTGCATCGGCCCTGGATGCTCGGGGTCATCCGGAGGAGAAACCAGCGGAGGTGCCATGAAGGGCGCCATGAGATGGAAGCGCGGAACCACCACGTCGAACCGCTCGCCGTCGGGCCGCGCGAAGGTGTAGTGCCCCTCCATGTAGCCCACCGGAGATCGCAGCACGCAGTAGCTCCGGTACGCGTGAGACGCGCCGGGTTCCAACTGGGGCTGCTCGCCCACTACTCCCTCGCCGTCGATCTCCGAGTCCTCGCCCGCGGCGTCGTGGATGCGCCAATGCCGAAAGAGGAGCTGGGCCGCCACGGTGCCCTCGTTTTCGACCGAGATCTCATATGAGAACACGTAGTGGCCGTCGAACGGATCGGAATCAGCCAGAGAGAAGCTGGGCTCCACATGGACCCGGATTCCGTCAGTCTCTTCTTCGTAACGCGTCACAAGCACTCACACTCGGGCAGTGGCGGAGGGTAGATGTAGACCTGAGACATGATACTCCAGATCCACCCGGAGATTCCAACCTGCGGCGGTTCAGCTCCGGTCGATCAGGATCGTATGCTTCGTATCGACCGTGAAGAGGATGGACGTCCCCAGGAACTCGTAGAGGGCGTTACTCAACTCCTCATCGTCGATATTCACCGAAACGCCGAGCATGAGAGAAGCACCCGGATCACCCGGCAGCCCCGACGGCATGGGCCAGTTCTCGTAGTCGAGCTGGTAGCCCTCTCTCACGAACGAGTAATTGTCCGGAAGGAAGCTCGCCAAGCCGCTGGGAATGACACCTTCCGCGGCCTCCGCGGGCCAACTGTGCTGGTCGGCGTTGAAGCTCAGGGTGGCGACCTTCACCACCTCCATATCCCCGTGGATCTCCACCGCCCGGGCCCGATAGAGCTGTGTACGGAGGTTGGGCAGAGCGAGCCCGGCGAGAATGCCGACGATCGCGGCGACGATCATGAGTTCGATCAGGGTGAAACCGGCCTGACGCGAACCCCTGAGCCCCGGAGCAGGGGTCTTCGCCCCGTTATCAGTCCCAAGACGTGGGCGCATGATCACCCTCCCCTCAACCGGTTGGCCGCATCTCCGACGAAGTCGTTAGCGGATTCTGTTGAATCGTATATCACGACCGAATCACCCACGCTGGCGACGAGTTGGTACTGATCCACTCCCATCCGCCTGTACTCAGCCCCTGACACCACCACGCTCCCGGCATCCTCGAGCACGTCCGGCAGGCGGCCGTTGGCCAGGCGGTATGCATCGATACGCTGGATCTGCATGTACATGCCGAGGCGCAGACTCTCGGTCTGAGCAGCGACCGGAGGCCCTTCGATCGGATCCACGATCACCCATGCAGGAGGAGCGATGAGCAGGTAGACCGCGAAGACGCCGAGGTTGATCCCCAGGGGCAGCATCCACTTGGGCTGCTTCTTGGGTGCCGCTCTCTTATGGGCAGCCTGCTCCCGCGCCGCGGCGTGTTCCAGCACATCGGCGAGGGTGTCGGCGGTCTCGGACCCCGACCTGGCGTGATATGGGCTGACCTTGTCCTCGGAGCTCATGTCCCTGAGGGCTGAATGGTTGTGCTGAAGGCCACGACTGACGGCCTATGTCTCCGACCAAGTTACAACTGCTGCCCCGATCTCCCCAAGAGCCTGATGGTGATCTGCCCGGGCGATCGGTCGCCCTCAAGGATATGGCCCTCGTCTGATCCGCGGTAGGGAATGCGCGCGCGAGGCGATTCCCTGGGCTCGACGCACCACGGGCCCCGGGGTAGCTTCGGTGCATGACGACCCCGCCGCCGGCCCTGTCCAGATCCGTCGAGGACTATCTCAAAGCCATCTATGGCATTTCCGAGCAGGAGGGCTCTGCCTCGACCAGCGCCGTAGCCGAGATTCTCGACGTCCAGCCGGCTTCGGTGACCGGCATGGTCAAGCGTCTGGCCGAGGCCAACCTGCTGGAACATCTGCCTTACCGCGGCGTGCGCCTGACCGAGTCCGGAACCCGGGAGGCGCTGAAGGTACTCCGCCGGCATCGGATCATCGAAACGTATCTGTGCGAGCACTTGGGCTACGCCTGGGACGACGTCCACGAAGAAGCCGAGCGCCTCGAACATGCGGTGTCAGACCAGCTGATCGAGCGCATGTCCGCCACGATGGAGTTCCCCAGCCACGACCCCCACGGGGCGCCGATCCCGACCGAGTCCGGAGACATCGAGGCGATCGACTTCTTCACCCTGGCAGAGGCCACGCCGGGCGAATCCCTCAGAATCCGTGCGGTGCAGGACGACGATCCTGAACACCTGCGGGCGATGGAGGCGATGGGCCTCCTTCCCGGCGCCACCCTCCGTGTGGAGGCGCGCGATGAGTCTGAAATCAGGGTGTCCTGCCAGGCAGACGACGGCGCACGGGAATCCCATTCAGTGGCATTGGACATCGCCCGTCACGTCTTCGTGCTTCAGGACCCCGCTTGACCGTGTCCGGGCCTCACGCGGTGCTCGGAGTGGCAGGAGGAAGCGGTTCGGGCAAGTCGACCGTCGTGGCGGAAATCGCACGTTCCCTCGGAGCCGATATGGTGTCCGTCCTGCGCCACGATGCGTACTACAGAGATCTGTCGCACATGGAGTTCGAAGACCGCGCGCTGGTCAACTACGACCACCCCGACAGCTTGGAAACCGAGTTGCTGGTGCACCACGTCGAGGAGCTCCTGCGAGGCCGCCCCGTCGACGTGCCCACGTATGACTTCACGACCCACACCCGCCGCTCGGAAACTGAACGGGTCTCGCCGAGTGCGGTGTTGGTGCTCGACGGCATTCTCATCTTCGCCCACCAGGAGCTGCGGGAGCTGATGGACCTCAAGGTCTTCGTGGACACCGCCGCGGACGTTCGCCTCATGCGCCGCATCAGCCGCGACATGAAGAAGCGTGGCCGATCAGCCGAATCGGTGATCGAGCAGTTCGAGGCCACCGTGAGGCCCATGCATCAGGAATTCGTGGAGCCCAGCAAGCGATACGCCGACCTCCTCATCCCTGAGGGAGGCTACAACCGGGTAGCGGTCGACGTGGTCCTCACACGCGTGAAGGACCTGCTGGCCCGGCGAGCTGCACCGGCCGAGACCTGATCGGACCCGCTCCTACCGATTTCCCCCGAACGTCACCCGGACCCCGAACTGGGCCTGCCACTGTGATTCGGGCGACATCACCAGCCAGGGGTCCGACGCCACGAGGTTCCCGTCCTCGTCCCGGAACGGGAGCACACCCCCAGCCCACTTCGACACCAGACTTCCCGGAACGCTCCCGGGCCTGACCGGCGGGGACCGGCGCACCGGCTCGAGCAGCGACACCGTCGGTCGGATGGTCTGCACCGTACCCCACCCCGACCTGATCAGGTTGAGGAAGTTGATGACGTCTCCTTCGAGGCGGATCTCCGTCCCACCCCTCAGGACCGTGTGCGACATCCGCAGATCGAGGCGGTGCTGCCAAGGAGATCGACACGCATTGCGCCGCAGTAGGTCCCCGCGGTTCTCACGAAGGCACTTGTCGCTTTCGAGGGCGTTGCTGAGGATTTGATAGGTGGCCGGGCCAGCGGGGACTTCCGTCGAGACGGCGGGCACATAGATAAGATCATTGGTGCGATCGAAGGCCGGCCCGAGACCTGGATAGCCGTCGCCGTTCATGTCCCCACGGTAGACGTAGGAGAACGGCAGCCCCGACTGCCCGGTGTAGAGAAGAGAGATCTCGGTGTCGGGAAGAATCGAAAACGGGGCACCAAACACAGCCGCGACCACCTTGTGTGGCCGATCGAAATTCGAGGTGGTGCCCGGCGGCATGTTCACGCTCAGGTAGACCGGGTTGAACCCGAAGTTCGAGATCATGTCGTTGTACGTCATGCTCATGTAGTCGAACGACCGCGAGAACGTGTACCCCGTCTGGAAGTTCATCCGCCCGAACAGGCGCCCGCGGAACTCCGACGTGAGCGCGAACGCCCAGTCCTTGTGATCATTCGTCGCCAGGAGAACCTGGCTGTACTGGGGGTAATCCCGATTGGGCGCGAAGCCATCATCGGTCGCACGCCCGTACATCCGGCGCTCGGATCCGCCGTATCCGTCCAGGGGACCGATGTTGCCCGACGGCTCGCCCACGTCCAGTTCATCGAGAACGACCTGGTTCACGGCGTGGTTGAACATGAAGCCGACCGAGCCGCTGAGGGTCTCGGCCAACTCCTGGTCCACGGCCCAGGAGAACCGGAAGTTCTGCGGGTACTTGAAGTCCTTGTCGAAGAGCACGACCGACCTGAGCTGCTGGAAGTCTCCTCTCGCGCACGACGTCGGCGGGTTGAGCGGATCGAACATGGGAACGGTGTTGCCCGTCGGGGGCTCATCCGTCCACCGCCCCGTGCAGATCTGGGTCACGGACCGCATGCCATTGTTGTGGAACGCGTTCGCGGTCCACACGAAGGGAATCTGGCCGGTGAAGACGCCAGCGCCGCCCCGAACCTGGGTGCGCAGGCGACCGCTGCTCTGCCAGTTGAAGCCCCACCGAGGGGAGAACAGGAAGCCGCCTGACGGCACCTGAGAGGTGCTTTGGCCGAACAGCTCCTCGATCTCGGGATTGTAACCGGGCTCGTCCAGGAGGTACGGCACGTCCACGCGCAGGCCCATCCGGAACGTGAGTCCCTTGCCGGCGTCGAACTGCTGCTGGGCGAACATTCCCCACTCCGCCACGCGAATGCTCACCTCCGGGTCCTCGCCCTCCGCCAGCACTGTCCTCTGGTATCGCTGCGGCGCGTTGTTCCTCAGGTCGACCATGTCCGCGAAGAAGTAGTCACCCGTCGCACCCGGGAGGAATCGATTGTCGATATCGTAGAAGCCGGCCGACGCGCCGAACGTGTACGTCGCATTCCCGGAGGTCTTGGAAGCGGCGTTCGTCAACCGGATCGTCGTCTGCTCGAGGTTGTTGTCCTGGGCGAAGAACTGCGAACCGGAGCGAACCCCGCGAATGAAGGAGGACCCGTCGATCGAACTCGTCAGGTCGATCTCGATCTGCGGGTAATCCGCAACCGCATCGGTCTCGTCCACGGACCGTCGCACCTCGAAGCTCAGCTCGTTCGCCCAAGCGCCCGAACCGGAGAAGAGCTGGGCGGAAGTGGAGTGGCTGGCGGACCTGCGGTTCGCCCCGTTCGAAGACAGCTCGTAGGGCTCGAACGTGGCACGGTTGGGGGATTCCTCTTTGGTGGCTCCGGCGTAGACATGCCGGACCGTCAGGCGGCTGGTGGGGGTGATGCTCCAGTCCACGCGAACGAAGACGTTGGAGAGTTCCTGCCCGAGCGTGTACGGGCCGGCGTCGCCAGCTTCGAGTCCGTATTGGCCGATCAGCACCTCCTCGAATTCCTGGATGGCTGTCGGCGAGATGCGCACGAGCCCGGGATCATCCCGACCGAGGTTGTACCCGTTCGGCGGCTGGTTCCTGCGCTCGAACTCCCCGGCGATGAAGAAGTGGGCTTTGTCCCTGACGATGGGTCCACCGACGGAGAGGTTCAGGAGCGTCCGATCGACACCGGAAGCCTCCACGGAGCCAGTGGGGAGATCCAGATCACCGATCAGAGCCTCGGCCCGGTGCACCGCCCCGGTCCTCATATACCATTCATTCGTCCCCGTTCGGGTCACCGCGTTCATGACCCCGCCCGTGAACCCCGAGAGACGGACGTCGAACGGCGCCACGAGAATCTCGTACTGTGCCACAGCGTCGAGCGGAATGATCTTGGCACCAGCCTGTCCGCCGGGAACGCCCCCTCCCGCCAGACCGAATGCGTCTTTGCTCGACATGCCGTCGACCATGATCGCGTTGTAGCGGTCGTTCTGGCCCATGACCGAGAAGCCGCCTCCCTCCGTCACCTTCACGAGGGGGGACAGGATCGCCAGATCCATGAAGTTCCGCGACAGGATGGGCATCGCCTCCACGGTGATCTGGTCGAGCCGAGTGGCGGGGCCCACCTGGTTCGGGTTGAACACCGACGTCCGGTCCACCTCGACCGTAACCCCCTCCACCCGGAGCGCCTGTTCTGAAAGTACGAAAGTGAAAGTCTCGACCTCACCCACCCGGAGCATGATGCCTTCGGTCCCCTCGGTGGCATACCCAAGGGATCCGATGGTAAGGGTGTAGGGCCCGCCGGGCTGCAGAAGCTGCAGGAGGAAACGTCCGGCGACGTTCGTCGCTACCGAACGCTCGACTCCGGTGCCCTCGTGGACCAGGATCACGTTCGCGTCCACGAACGGGGTGCTGTCGGCCCGAAGTACCGTTCCACGAATGGCGGAAGTGTTCCGTGATTGCGCAGACACCCCTGACCAGAATGGCATGACAGTCGCAGCCAGCGCGGCCAGTACGAGAGCTCTGTGTCGACGGGTCATCGAGTTTCCATGGGTGTGGTGGTCGTGGACAGCAGGGGCGTGAATGGGAGAGATCCCGTGTGCGGAAGAAACCACGCCTTGCAGGCCCCCGGGGAGGGTTTCGGGGACAACACCAGTGAAGCTGTCTTGGGCAGCAGAATGCTCCGATCCCGACGTCAGGGAATGCAGGAACTCGTTCCGGCTCCCGGATCCCCTGGACCCGGTTCAACGGCGACTGCGAAACGTCGAACGACGACAGTCCCGAACACGCCGACACCGTCGCCTACCAGAGAAGGGACACGGACCTGACCCGATGGGTTGAAGCTGCCGCCCCGAACCCAATTCACGTAGTTCCGATCTGTGGCCGAAATGCTGACATCCGCAGCCGTTCGCGCGGGAAGCCCTTCCTGCAGTTCGAGCGACACTATACGGTCCAACTCGAATCGGTTGAACAGGCCGAACTCACCCGGGAACACGATGGTCGTGTCCGCCGCAGAAATCGACAAGCCGAGCAGATAGAGTGGATCATCGACTCCGTCTTCGAGCGCAGCGTCGGCGAAGTGGGCAGCGAGTCCCCGTATGGAAGTCTCGTTCACGTATGCCCAGGCTCCCCGCGCCTGGGACCACCGAAGTTCGAGGGGAGTCGCCGGTGGGTGGGTGCAGTACCCGCCGTCTGGCAGGTCGTCGAGCACGAAGTCACCCGGCACTTCGGACGCCCCCATCAGGACTCCGCCCCCGGGCAGACTCACCCGCGCCTGGAGTTCGTCCCCGGGGCCGAGGAGGTTCCCCTCGGCGGGCGGCAGCAGGTAGCAGGTGCCCGTTCCCCCGATCGGGGTGGTCTCGACGCACCCTTCCAGGGCTGCCTCCACGAGTTCCGCGCTGAACCCGTCAGGCCGTGTGATGACGACTCTCGCTCCGGGGACCTCGCTGAAGCCGGGGCCAACGCCTCCCACCGTCCGATGGAGGAACGCCGTCACTCGATTGTCGAGCCCCGGACCCCGGTTTACCTCCACATAGATCTCTGCGATGACGACATCGTCCACATCGACGACCGTTACATCTGCTAGCGTGCACGCAGCCGGCAGCACGATCCACGCGCTGACAGCCCAACGCCAGAGCTTCGCGCGCATCAGAAGTGAACCTCGATTCCGAATGTGGGCACCAGCGGGAACATGGAGATCCCCGACCGCACAGGCGGAGTCTTCTCGTACTGGTAGAAGTAGAAGAGGACGTTCTTTCGGTTGTAGACATTCAGGAAGTCGACGTACGGCGTCATCGTGCCCCAGGACTTCTGCAGCGTCCGACGGACACTGATGTCCAGCCGGTGATAGGTCGGGTAGCGCGACCCGTTGCGGTCTTCAAGGACTACCGCGTACCCACCGAACGCGTCGTCCCCCTCGTCCGCGCCGGCCCACTCGAGCCGCCCGCCGCCATCGACGAACCGGGGGCTGTAGTAGGCGTACGATCCCCGCGAGCGCGTATACGGAACGCCAGTCCCCACGTTCCAGCGCAGGCCGCCCTCCCATCCCATCGGGAGCGGATAGCGCAGCACGAGATCGACGTCGAGGCGGCGGTCGAAGATCGGCGCGTAGGTGATCTGGCGCCGGGGCTCGGCGGGCGACAGAAGGTCCGGGAAGGTCCGCTCAGCCTTGAGCAGAGACAGTGACAGCCACCCGTTCACCGCTCCATTCTCGCGGCGGATCATGAGGTCGGCTCCGTAAGAGAGGCCCTCGCCCGGGAGAATGTCATCGAACTCGTCGTTGGGGTCCTCCGCCGGATTCACGGTGATGACGCCGTCGAACGTTCGGACGAAGCCCTCGAGAGCCAGGAACAGGTCCGGCCGGGGATACCCCTCGATACCCACCTGGAGCTGGTCGGAAACCACGTGCGGCGCGGTCTCGCCCGCGAGAACCCAGATGTCGAGCCCGATCGGGAGTTCCTCGTCCCTCAGGGATTGGACGAACTGGGTGTAGCGCCCGGCGGCCAGCTTCACGGCCCCGTCACCGCCGGCGAAGAACCGCTTGAGCGCCAGTCGCGGCGACAGGCTGTGCACGGCAGTGCCCGCGTCGGGACTCCAGGAGTCCAATCTCAGTCCTGCCTCCACCAGCCACGATCTCGCCCGTGACCAGGTGGTTTGCCCATACGCGCCGAGGAGCCGGCCCTCACCCAGCCCTCTCGCAAACTCCGTCCCTCCGGTGGCGAAGTAGTTGTCGTACCCGAGGGACTCTGCGGAGGCCCCCACCTTCATGTTCATGCCCGGCCGGGGCCGCGTGGCCAGATCGACACGGAGCTGCAGCTGGTCCACCGCCGTCCTGAAATCGGTGTCCCCGAAGTCCGGAAAGGCCAGCCCCGAGGCGAACCCCGAGTAATGGGCCCGGACATCGAGCGCGCCACCCCCTCGGCGTGGTCGCGTCCACCGGACGCCCGCTGCGTCGTTCCCCCACTCCCAGAGAATCCGCAGCGGGAAGTCGCTGGCATCGAGGCTCGTGAGATCGAGGACGTCGTTCCCCGTGTATCCCGTGAGGCGAAGCCTGTCACCGCCCCTCGTCCAACCTTCCAGAACGCCCTGCAAGTCCGTGAGGCTATAGGGAAAATCGAAGAGGGGCTTCATGAGCACATCGAAGTACGAGCGACGGCCGGACACACGCCAATGAACGTTCGCTTGCCCGAGCGCGCCCGCGACCGACGAGGGTAGGCGACCGCCCATTGCCACTCGAGTGGCGAGGAGCGAGATCCCGGCATCCACCTGAAGATCCCCATCGCCGGCATCGCTCTCGATTTCCAGAACCGACGAGACCCGCCCGCCGTGCTCCGCCCCGAAACCGCCGGACTGAAGGGCTGTGCGGTCGATCATGTCGGCGTTGAACACCGAGAAGAAGCCACCGAGGTGGAAGGGGCTGAATACCGGGACACCGTCGAGAAGGATCAGGTTCTGGTCCTGTGACCCCCCACGGACGTGGAAGGCGGCTGAGAAGTCCGACGTCGACACCACGCCGGGCAGGACCGCCACCGCTCGGATGGGGTCGGCCTCCGCGATGCCGGGGACCGCCTTGAGGTCGACCAGATCCAATTCGCGAACCGTAGCGCCTCCGACTTCCTCGAAGCGGATGCGCTCGCGGCTCCTGTCAGCCTCGACCGACACACCCTCCAACTCGATGGCCCGACGGACGAGCAGGAGCTCGACCTCGACCGGCTCCGCCGCAGCCAGGACAATGTCCTGCTCGAGACCCTCGTACCCGAGACCACGGGCCCGCAGCTTATACGCTCCGTAGGGGATGCCTTCGATCCGAAAGAAGCCGAGTCGGTCCGACTCGGCGACCCGCACCACGACGCTGTCGGCGATGAGATCGACCGAAGCCCGAAACACGGCAGATCCCTCGTCGTCGCGGATCCGGCCCTCTACTGCACCGACCTGAGCCTGGACCGGCTGAGCCAGTGAGGCGGCCAAACAGAGTGCAGCGGCGATGGCTTTCAACGGGGGCATCGGTTACCCGTGATCTTCTTGAGTGGGAGGTGTTCTTCGAGCCCGTCACCGCTCGCGGCGCACAACGCAGCCGGATCGCGCAGGCCGTCAGGTCATGCGGCCCCGGCAAAGCCCTGATAATCTAGCCTGAAGTGAAGCATGTGGTGAATGTCTCCATTTCACACTCGGACCCGGCTTCGGGGAGCACGCAATGACGACGGACCAGGCCCTCGAACGCCTCGACAACTGGCCTCGCCTGCACCTCGCTCATCTCCCGACGCCCCTGGTCGCGGTGCCCGCGCTGTCAGCCGCGCTGGCCGATCCCGGACCCGAAATTCTGCTGAAGATGGATGCCGAAACGGGGTTTGCACTGGGAGGAAACAAGGTGCGGAAGCTCGAGTTCGAGTTGGCTCCGGACCATATCGAAGGTGTCACCCATTTGGTGACTGTAGGCGGGACCCAGTCCAATCACTGCCGCGTGACCGCTGCGGCCGCAGCGCGCCTGGGTCTGGAATGCACCCTCGTAGTGAACGGGGCAGTACCCGAGGATCCACGAGGCAACGCCCGACTCCACCGTCTGTTCGGGGCAAGCATCCACCCTGTGGACACCCGAGAGGAGCGTGAGCCTGCCGTGGCAGCGGTCGCCGCGGAAGTCGCTGAGCGGGGGGGGCGTGCCCACATCGTTCCGCTGGGTGCCTCCACCGGCCTCGGCTGCCTGGGCTATGCGAACGCCCTGGTCGAACTGACGATCCAACTCGATCGACTCCCCGCGCGGACCCGGACGTGGATCTTCGTGTCGGCGTCCTCGTGTGGCACGCTCGCAGGACTGCTGCTCGGGGTCTCCCTGACGGGGCGCACGGACATCCGACTGGTGGGAGTGAGCGCTGACGTCTCGGCCTTCGATATGCGCACGGAGTCGACCCGCCTGGCCCGAGAGGGTGCACTCCTGTTGGGCTGGAGGGGCGAGATCCGTGAAGGAGCCATCGCTGCCGCGGACGAATTCGTGGGGAGAGCCTACGGAGTTCCGACCTCCGCGGGGAACGAGGCGACCGCCCTACTGGGCCGAACAGCCGGCGTCGTGCTCGACCCGGTGTACACGGCGAAGGCTGCCGCGGGCATGGTGGCCTGGATCCGCAAGGGAAGCGTACCACCGGACCACCGCGTCGTATTCCTGCACACCGGCGGACACCCGGCCCTGCTGGCCTGACCACACGCGTGGCGGGGGGCGAGGCCCCCTCCTATTATCCGTTCATGGCGACTGCAGACCTACTCGCAAGGGTTCCGATCTTTCGGCAGCTTCCAGCGGAAGATCTGGATCGGATCAGCGCCGCGACCCATCGCGCCTCGTTCGAGGCCGGTGAGGTCATCGTCGAGATCGGCGACCCCGGCCGATCGCTCTACGTGATCGTCGAGGGAGACGTGCAGGTTCTCTATCCGGGCGGAAGCGCCGACTTCGAGTTGGCCCGTCTGTCGGTCGGGGAGTTCTTTGGAGAGATGGCACTCCTCAACGACTCGCAACGCAGCGCGACGGTACGCGCTGTCGGCCGGGTGGACGCACTGATTCTGGATCAGGACGACTTCCGCTCCATCGTTCGCCAGTCTCCCGAGGTCGCCCTGCGTGTCATGGAGGCTATGTCCGTGCGCATCCGAAATGCGGACGAGCAGATGAGCGGCCTGAGCGACAAGGCCGTGCGCGACCCACTCACGGGCCTGCTCAACCGCCGTGCCTTCGGGGAGCGCATCATGGAAGAGCTGGACCGCACTCGCCGGTACGGAGACCTGTTCTCCGTCATCCTGCTCGACCTCGACCACTTCAAGTCCATCAACGACAACATCGGACACGATGCGGGGGACGAGGTGCTGTCTTGGGTGGGGCGCTTGTTCAGCGAGCTGACACGGGCTGCGGACGTTCCCTTCCGCATCGGAGGCGAGGAATTCGCGATCCTCTGCCCCTCCACGCCAGCGGCGGTGGCCAGCAGTGTCGCTCAACGCCTCGTCGATGTGGTGAGCCAGGCGCGGTCGCCTGTGGGGCGCGACCTGCGGGTGACGATGTCCGCCGGATTCGCCACGTGTCCGGACCATGGCAGATCCCAGGAAGCCCTCTACTACGTGGCCGACCAAGCCTTGCTCAGAGCCAAGAGCGAGGGCCGCAGCCGGGTCTGCGCACCCGAGGCTGCCTCGGACTAGAAGGCGCGGGCCAACCGTCGCCCTGACCCTGCCCAGGAGTTGACACCCGGCTACGCCCGGGACCCCGCCCACGAGGCCTGACAGGGGGGCGGCGACCCGTCTGGATCGGCATCGTCCGAGGACCTTGACACACCCCCACCATCGCATGACGCTCAAGGTGGCGGGTAGGTGATCTTCTCCGATATTTTCGGGGGTGACGTTTTGCCGCTCCGCACACTCAGCGCCCGAATCGCCGCCCCGGCAGGCTTCTTCACGCTGGTCAGCGTGGCCGCACTTTCGGTCCTCCTGATCCGCAGCCAGCGGGAGCAGGCGCTCCGCGAGGCGATCCACGCCTCCGAGAACATCGCTGAGATCATTCACCTCAGTCTCGATCACGAGATGCGGGTCCACGAGCGCGAAGCCCTTCGCGAGATGCTCGAGTCCGTCGGTGAGCAGCTCGACATCGAGTCGGTTCGCATCTTCAACAAATACGGGGTCATCGTATACTCGTCCCGGCGCGGCCAGGTCGGCGAGGTGGCCGACATCGGTTCAGCTCCGTGTGCCATTTGCCACGAGGGGCCGGTGCCCCTCGCCGACCTGGACCCGACGGACCGCTCGAGGACCTACCAGGGTCCGACCGGCGAACCGCTCCTAGGCACGATCGAGGTGATCCGGAACGAGCCTGACTGCCAGGGCTCCGGCTGCCACGCCGCTCTCGAAGATCAACGTGTCCTCGGGATCATGGACGTGACGGTGTCACTCGGGCCCACGGAGGCCCGCATGACTGCCGCGACCCGGAACGCTTTCCTCTTCTCGATCCTGGCCATGGCGCTCATTACCGGCACTCTGTACGTGATGATCACCCGAAGCGTGCGCCGGCCGATCGACCGGATGATCGCGGCAACGAGTCGGGTGGCCAGCGGCGGAGAGAGCCTGCCGGTTCCGCGCGGAGCGACTCGTGAGATCCACATTCTGGCGAAGTCCTTCAACGAGCTCGTGGAGACGCTCAGCAGCTCCCGCCACCAGAGCGAGGCCTGGGCGAACACCCTCGAGGAGAAGGTCACGGACACCGCCCGCGAGCTGCGGGACGCACAGTTCCAGGTGGCCCATGCTGACAAGCTCGCGTCGGTGGGCCTGGTGGCCGCGGGAATCGCCCACGAGCTGAACAGTCCGCTGATGGCGATCATCACCTTCACACATCTCGTGAAGGACACGCTGCCGACCGACTCTTCGCAGCACGAGGACCTCCGGATGATCGAGAGGGAGGCGAATCGGTGCGCGGCCATCATCCGGCAGCTTCTCGATTTTTCGCGCCGACAGGCCCAGGAGCCCGACACGGATCCCTGCAGCGTGAAGAAGGTGATCGACGAGGCTCTGGACCTGCTGAAGGTCGAGACTCAGAACGCAGACGTCGAAGTTCAGGTCTCGGTGCCGTCGTCACTCCCGCTGGTCGCAGGCAACGAATCCCAGCTCATGCAGGTCTTCCTCAACCTGTTCCTCAACGCCGTCCACGCGATGCCCCGGGGTGGACGGCTGACCATTCACTCCGAGGTGGTCGACAGGGCCGAGCACGACGGCGAGGACCTCCCGCCCCACAGCGGCTCCCATCTCCTCAAGACCATCGTCAGGGACACGGGTGGGGGCATCCCGCGCGAGGCGCTGCACAAGGTGTTCGACCCGTTCTTCACCACCAAGCCCGTCGGCAAAGGCTCCGGCCTGGGCCTCTCGGTGTCGTTGGGCCTCATCCGAGCCTATCGAGGCACAATCCGGGTGGATAGCGACGGAAAATCCGGTACCCAGTTCACGGTGCTCCTTCCCCTCCCGGGCGAGCCGACCGAAGGAATATCTCAATGAGCGACGAGAAAGCATGGACCGCGCCACCTCGAGTCCTCGCCGTCGACGACGAGGAGGTGGTCTGCGAGAGCATCAGGAGGGTGCTGTCGGGGGAGGGCTACGACGTAGAGACGACCACCTCGCCCCGTGAGGGCGTGGAATTCCTGCGGCGGGAGAACTTCGACCTCCTCCTCGTGGACATCAAGATGCCGGAGATGGACGGTATCGAGGTCCTGCGGCGGGCCCGAGACGTTTCGCCGGAGACGGAGGTTCTGATCGTCACCGGCTACGCCAGCATCGACACGGCCGTGGAGGCCATCAAGCTCGGAGCGTTCGACTACCTGGAGAAGCCGGTGAGCCCACCGCAGCTCCTGGTCGCCGCCGCCCGGGCGTTGGAGCGGAAGCACCTGGTGGACCTCACCAAGCGCCTGCGCTCCGAGCTGGAGACCCGCTACAGCGTAGGCAACGTGATCTGCTCCTCACCCGGCATGCGCAAAGTGATGCAGCTGGTAGACCGAGTGGCCCCTACCACGAGCACAGTGCTCATCACCGGAGAAACCGGCACCGGAAAAGACGTCATCGCCCGGGCGATCCACTACAACAGTGCTCGAAAGGACGGCCCGTTCGTCGTCGCCGACTGCGCGTCCCTCAGCGAGTCGCTCCTCGAATCCGAACTCTTCGGCCACGTCCGCGGAGCCTTCACGGGAGCCATCAAGGACCGGAAGGGCCTGGCTGAGACGGCTCGGGGAGGCACCCTCTTCCTCGACGAGATCAGCACCATCTCCCCGCAGATACAGGCCAGCCTGCTCCGACTCATTCAGGAAAGGGAAATCAGACCCGTCGGGTCGGACAAGCCCGTCGCGGTGGACGTGCGCCTGATCGCAGCCACGAACCGGGACCTGCAGCAGATGGTGGAGCAGGATGCCTTCCGCGAGGACCTCTTCTACCGCCTGAGCGTGTTCACCATCCGAATCCCACCGCTCAGGGACCGCCTCGAAGAGGTTCCCCTGTTGGCTCACCACTTCGTCCAGCGATTCTCCGACGACTTCGGGAGAAAGATCGAGTCCATCACGCCGCAGGCGATGGCCGTGCTGGAGAACCATGACTGGCCGGGCAACGTCCGCGAGCTCGAGCACACGATCGAGCGAGCCGTTCTGCTGGCCGACGGCGACAGTATCGACCTCGATTCGATCCCGAGCGCGGAAGAACACCACACCATGACCTGGGCCGACGTGCCCGACAGCGCAGCCATCCTCGCGAAGCAGAAGCAGGAGCTTAGATCCGCAGCCGTCGACAGGGTGGAGCGCCTCTTCGTCATCAAGGCGCTGCGGTCCGCCAGCTGGAACGTCTCACAGGCCGCGCGGAATGTGGGCATGGCCCGTCCCAACCTCCACGCCCTCATGCGCAAGCACGACATCAGCAGCCCTTCGCTGCGAGCGGAAGAGGGTGAATCCGACGCGGAAGCCGCATCGGAGGAAGCCTGACGGCAAAAACTGTATACCGCGCGCATACACCGCCGCCGTTGCGCCCGAGAAGGCGGTAAGACACCTAGCGACAGATACTTACGACACACGCTGTTCCTCCTGCCGATCGACACCGACGCCAACCTGTATATCGCCCATATACAGTTAGGGGGCCAGCCGCCACCGCCCCACGAAGACTAGAAGACCTCAAGTCATTGCGGTGTAATGCGTTATGCGACCGGTCCCGTGCGGCTCAGACACGGCACAGCGCTTGCAACTGGTGGGTTCGGGACTCACGCCATGTCCGGACAGTCCGTCCGGCTCGGAACGGAGCGAGTCCAGGGAGACGATGATGGCAGGGCAGCGAGCAGGATCGACGGTCCTTCTGTCCGACGCGGACGACGCGGCGGATGTAGCGGCCAGCCTGGCTCACCGGTCGTATCCGACCAGCTGCTACCGGAGCGTGGCCGATCTGGTGCTCGACCGGCAGCTGTCGTCCGTCTCCGTTCTGGTCCTGCACTTTCATCCGCTGCCCAAGGGGACCCTCCTCGCCCTCCTGGCGAAGATGAACCTCGAGTTCCCGTGGATGCAGAAGCTGATGATGCTGGACGGACCACTGCCCCTGCCCTTCGTCGAGTACCTGACAGCCTGCGGCGTCGACCTCATCCGATGTGAAGTCGGGGACGAGGCGTGCGCCGACCACTTGGCGTCAGCCGTCGATCGATTGCTCGAGCGCACCCACTGGCTGACCCCCTGGAACCAGGGCGGTGACCGGTTGGGCGGCGCCGTAAAGGAGAGGGAACAATGAGCGCGCACAATCGAGTCATGTTCGTGGACGACGAGGACGGTGTCCGGTTGAGCTATGACCGATACTTCTCGGGCCACGGCTTCGAAGTCGAAACGGCGGAGAACGGCGCAAGCGCCGTTTCCAACCTGGAGGCTCATCCGGTCGACGTCGTCGTAGCCGACCTCAAGATGCCCGTGATGAATGGGATTCAGCTCCTGGAGTGGATCCAGGACGAGCAGCCCGATACCCGCTTCATTCTGCTCACTGGGTACGGCAATGAGGAGGTGGAGAGGCAGGCTCGGACCCTGGGGGCCTACGAGTATCTCAACAAGCCGATAAGCCCGGATACCCTCGCGGCCGTCGTCACAGCCGCGATGCACCTCCCGCCCGCGGAACTCGCCGAACACGAAGAGATCCCGGAAGTCGGTCCGGACGAGTCGACAGACACTCCCCCGCTTCCGGAACGGAAGACCCGCTTGTCCGACACGTTCCGCACCATCGTGCGCTTCGTCATCGATCTCGTGGAGCCGGCTCCGGATCAGGCAGCAATCGACGAAGCCGTGCGGGTCAAGGGCACTTTCCGCAGGACGGTCGAGATCATCGCCGGACTCATTCTGGCCCCGATCCTCGGGCTGCTGTTCGTCATCTTCCTCCCCGTGATCGGTTTCGGCGCGTTGATATGGACCCTGGTCGAGACGGTCAGGGACCTGCTCCGACCCGCCCGAGCCTGAACCCCGGATATCGGAGTAGCACGATGCGTTTTGTGCCAATCGCAGCTCTGATCGCCGCAGCCGCCTCGATCCTCGCGAGCTCGCCCGCCGGCGCCCAGGAGTCGGCGAGTGTGGCGGGGGTTTGTGCGGATTGCCACTCGGGCGTCGGCGACCGACAGCTCGGCGCGCTTCAGCACGCCGATGACGTTTCCTGCCTGTCCTGCCATCACCTCGGCTTCTCCAACGATCCCGCGGTGACAGAAGCCCGCCGCGAGGCGGCCTGCGTCGCGTGCCACTCCGACGGTGAGGTGCGAGTCGTCGCAGCCACACACGCCGGACTCGCGGACACCGCCCCGTCGTGCACGGACTGTCACTCGGTCCACGCAGACCCTGGTGCGGCATCCGCCCGAGACGCGATCTCGGCTCGCTGCGAGGGGTGTCACGATGCCGCCGAGCATGTCATGCACGCCGGCGTCGACGTCGGGGCACCCGTGTGCGCCGACTGCCACACGAGTCACGTGGATGGAGGTGCGGGTCCGACCCCGGCTCCACCCGACATGACCGGTGCCTGTGCCGTCTGTCATGAGGCCAGCCATCCGAACCACGCCCCGGCGATGCAGTCCGGGGACTTCGCGTGCACGGCATGTCACACCCCGCTCGGTCCGCCGCGGGACGGTGCGGCCTCAGAGACTGTAGCGCAGTGTCTGGTCTGCCACGCCGACACCCATGCCTCGCATGCCGCCGTGGCGGACGGGAACGCGCCCACGTGCCTGGACTGCCACGATTTCCGCCTGGACGCGCCGACGGACGCTTCGGCCACCTCGGCACGCTGCGCTTCGTGCCACGTCGATGCAGCGATCGGATTCTCGGGGGGAGGCCACGCAGCGGGGCTGGCAGCCGATCCGAACCCCGATCTGCCGACGTGCCTCACATGCCACACGTCTCACGTCGAGCCGGGTGCAGATCGCTCACAGCTTCGGCTGGCGGCGACGGTACGGTGCATCGAGTGCCACTCACGCGAACTGCTCGTCGACGAGTATGGCCTACCGGCCGTGACGGAGTCGTACGAAGACGATTTCCACGGGGCGACCGCCCGCTTCATGTGGAACCACCCCGAAGCGGGAGAGGATCTTCCACCGATCATGGTGTGTTCCGACTGTCACGGCGCTCACGAAGTGGGGTGGGGTGAGGAGCGGGTTCTGGCGGACGTGTGCAGGGGATGCCACGAGGAGAGCGACGACTACCTCGCCGGCGCCTGGTTGGGCCACGGTGATATCGGCCCTCGCAACCAGCCCCTGATCTTCCTCGTGAGGCTCTTCTACTACCTGCTGATTCCGTTCATGCTCGGAGGCCTCTTTCTCACCATCGTGTTCCACCTCAAGACCGAGCGACGGCACGGCGCACGCGTCATGAGCACGCCGGGCGTGAAGCGCCTCGTCGCCCGCCTGCAGCGCAAGCCGGTCCCACGGGAAGAGACGGTCACTCGGTTCAGCGTCACCGACCGGTGGGAGCATGTGGGATCCGCCCTGACGTTCATCCTCCTCGTGGTCACGGGCCTGCCACAGACCCGGCCGGACCTTCCGGTCGCGAACTCGATCATCGCCTTGCTGGGCGGCATCGGGACCACGCGGCTCATCCACAGGATCATCGGCTTCACGTTCGTGGCGCTGATGATCGCACACGTCTCACGAGGCATTTTCCGGGCGATCCGCGGGCACAGGCTGCCGGTGATGGTTCCGCACCGGAAGGACTTCGAAGACATCGTTCAGAGCTTCCGCCACTACCTGTTTGGCGCTGAACGTCCCCGATTCGGCAAGTTCGATTTTGGTGAGAAGTTCGAATACTGGGGGCTTTTCCTGGGTGGAGTCGTGATGAGCACTACCGGCATCATCCTCGTGTTCCCCGAACTCGTGACCCAGTTCCTCCCGGGGGTCGTGGTAGCGGCCACGCGGGTGATGCATGGGTTGGAAGCCACCTTCGCGGTGATGGTGGTGATCCTCTGGCACACGTGGGGCGTGGCGCTCCGGCCTGAGGTATTCCCGCTGGACACTTCGATCTTCACAGGAAGGATGAGGGTTTCCCAACTGAAGCGTGAGCACCCGGAGGAGTACAGGCGACTTTTCCCCGAGGAGAGTGTCACCGACTCTGCGCAGGCGACCGACGGCGGGCCTCCGCCGGTCACCCGGGCGGAGGATGGGCTGGCCAAGGCTTAGGCCTCCCGAACGGGCCGGGGCGCTCCCGGCCCAGGCTCCTCTTCGGGTCCGGGGATCAGGCCAGGATCAAGAGATCCTTGCGATGACGAGTACCCGTCCTGTACGCTCAATCAACAGCCACCCGCAAGGAGGCCTCATGAGCGACGCGACCCGCAACCAGATCCGCCTCTTCGTCCTGGTCTTCCTCGCCTTTCTCCCCGCGGTCGGGCTCTACTTCTACACCAGCGACATTCTGCGGGAGCGGGAGCTCAGCCAGAGTGAACAGGAGCTGCTCCAGCTCACCCGCGTCGCCGCCGTCGAGTACGAAAGCCTCATCGACGAGAGCGAGGAGTTGCTCGGCTCGCTGTCCGAATTTCCCGAGATTCGCGATGCCTTCGCTCCAGAGTGCAATCGCCGCCTCGGCAGCATTCTGGACCACACCCCTCAATACACGACGATCACCGTGATCGGCATGGATGGGTACCTGGCGTGCGGATCGCTGACGATGGACGGCGGGCTCTACCTGGGGGACCGCGCCTACTTCACCAGGGCGACCGTGACATCGCGATTCTCGGTAGGTGACTATGCCATCGGGCGGATCACCGGTAAGCCGACGCTCGGCGTCGCGTACCCGGTCATCGAGGAAGGCGGACGCGACGTCGCGTCCGTCCTCGCTGCCTCGATCGATCTGTCCACCCTGGGCACCCATGCCCTCAGGACGAGCCTCCCGGAGCATACCACCTTCACGGTCATCGGAAGGGACGGCACGATTCTGGTCCGGGTGCCATCGGGGATGCACCCGCTCGGTCACGACACGGTCGGCGCCGCCGCACAGGACGAGTTCATGGCGCTTACACGATCCGTCACCGATCCGACGATCACGAGCGGAGCAGACCTCGACGGCCTGATCCGCCTCTTCGCAGTCGCGCCCCTACGCGGCCCGGGCGCAACTCCGGAAGGGTACCTGATTCTGGGCACCGAGCAGCTCAAGGTGACCGAGCAGGTCGAGGCAGTCGTGACCAGGGAATTCCGCTTCCTGCTCTCCGCCGGACTGGTCCTGATAGTCCTGGCCTGGGTCTTCGGACACTTCGCGCTGATTCGCGCAGCGAACGTGGCAGGGTCCGCCGCGGCCTGACGGGCATCGCCGCACAGCCTTGCTGTTGAACAGGGGGGTGCCCGGCTGAATGCCGGGCACCCCCCTGTTCTTCTTGGACGAAGCGCGCGTCTACTTCACGCCGCGCATCATCTTCTTCACGACCGGGCTCGCCAGTATGCCCACGATGCCCACTGCGCCCACCATCATGGCAACTTTGCTGAAGAGCGCTGAGGGGTTGTCGGGGTCCAGGGTCCCCGCCATGAGTCCGGCGAACAGGTTGCCCAGGGCCGCGCCCACGAACCAGATGCCCATCATCTGACCTACCCGCTTCTCCGGAGAGAGCTTGGTGATGGCCGAGAGACCGATGGGCGAGATGAAGAGCTCACCCGAGGTGTGCAGGAAGTACGTGACGACGAGCCACGCCGGCGACACCAAGGCGCCGTCCGCTGTGTTCGCCGCACCCCAGGCGATGACGAAGAAGCCCACCGCCAGGAAGACCAGACCGAGTCCCGCCTTCAACGGCAGGTTGGGGTTTGCCTTCCTCTTGTCCAGCCACACCCACATCGAGCCGAAGATCGGCGCGAAGATGATGATGAAGACCGGGTTGATGGACTGCAGCATCGACGCCGGCACGAGCCAACCGAAGAGGTCCCTGTTGGTGCTGGCCTCGGCGAAGATGTTCAAGGACGTGCCGGCCTGCTCGAATCCGGACCAGAACACGGCGATGAGCAGGAACAGCCAGAAGATGACACCCAGGCGCTGGTTCTCGTCCCCGGTGTGGCCACCCATCGTCCATAGGTAGAAGAAGAAGAGAGCCACCAGGGCGAGCACACTGTAGCCCAGGTACGAGGCAATCTGCTGCAGCGAGAGCGGGATGGTCCCGTTGCTGACCAGGAAGGCGAAGGCCGCCAGCGCGACGAGGGAGACCGCGAAGACCGTGTAGAACTTCCGGGCCTTCCCCTCTACGTCCTCGGCGGCCATTTCTGCCTTGAGGTGCCCGTGCTCCCCCAGGTACTTGTCGCCCATCTTGTACTGGATGAGTCCAAGGATCATGCCGACGGCGCCGACGCCGAAGCCCCAGTGCCAGTTGTACTGCTCTCCGAAGAACCCGGTGAGAAGGGGACCGATGAAGGCGCCCAGGTTGATGCCCATGTAGAACACCGAGAAGCCCGCGTCCCGGCGCGCGCCACCCTCGGGATACAGCTCACCGACGATGGTGCTGACGTTGGGCTTCAGCAGGCCGGTACCGATGATGATGAGGCCGAGGCCCAGGAAGAACGTGGGAATCCAGGGGAGGACCAGGGCGAGCTGGCCGGCCGCGATGAAACAGCCGCCCACGAACACCGACTTGCGCTGACCCCAGAGGTTGTCGGCCACCCACCCGCCGGGCAGCGCCAGGATGTAGACCAGGGCCGTGTACATCCCGTAGATGGCCCCGGCGGTGGCCAGGTCGAAGCCCAGGCCAGGGTTGTCCCGCAGCGCTTCCCCCGCCGGATTCGTCACCACGTGGTCCGTGGCGGAGGTCATGAACAGGATGAGCAGGGCGCGCATGCCGTAGTAGGCGAAGCGCTCCCACATCTCCGTGAAGAAGAGGGTGGCCAACCCGCGAGGGTGACCGAAGAACGACGTGTCACTGGATTGGGCCGACATGCCGGCCGATTCGGTGCTCAAGATGAGATCTCCCTCTCGGGTATGCGCGGCCTCGCCGCACCCTGGACCTGGGCTTTTTCCACCGCCTGATTTCGGCTATCTCAGGGCTGTGCGCAAGGGCAGACGATTGTGGCGTTCCCTTCTGGTCTGCATTAGCGTTGAACGTACCCCCGCGACCGGGGGACCTGGCAAATCGAGGTGCCTGCTCCGGTTGGCTGGGTTCGATCCCGCACTCCAGACCATCCGAAGACGGAGACATCTTCCATGCGTCGCACCACTGCCCTTGGTGCCCTGACTCTGGCGTTGGCGCTGTCCGCCTGTGCCGACACCGCCGACTTCACAGCTCCCTCACTCGACCCCCCCGTCACCAGCCTGTCCTTCAGCATTCAACAAGCTGAACGGGTCGTGCCAGGGCGTATCCTCGTCGGACTTCGGAGCGACGCGGATGCTTCCGGAGTCGCCCAGTCGTTCGGCGTCGACCTCGCAGAGACCGGCCGGAGCGGACGATACCGCGTGATGCGCGGAGCAGCCGGCAGCGAGAGAGCCATCGCCGCCAGGATGGGGAGTGATGATCGCGTCCTCTGGGCGGAGCCGGACTTCCTGCGCCAGCCCACCGCGATCGATCCCCGGCTCTGGGCCTTCCACAATCCGGGTAACCTCACGGTCCAGTACACACGGGGAAGGAACAAGGGACTCCCGGTTTCGAGCCTGCTCTCCGTCGAGGACGCCGACATCGACAACGCGGAGGGCTATGCCAGCGGAGGCGCATCGGTAGCCATCGCGAGCATCGACACGGGCGTGGACATGACCCACGCCGAGTTCGGGGGTGCCACCCTCGTTTCCGGGTGGGACTTCATCGATAACGATGCCGATGCCACCGACGGTGACGGCCACGGCACGCACACCACGGGAACGATGACGGGCGACAACGTCGGGGTGGCCGGCGTCGCCGGAGCGGCCCCGAATGTCACGGTTCATGTGTTCCGAGTGTGCGGTCCCGTCGGATGCCCGACATCAGCCATTATCGACGCCATCGTGGCTGCGGCGGACTCCGGCGTCGTTGCGATGAACTTGAGCTTGGGCGGAGGCTCGCTGTCGTCTGGTGAGGCTTCAGCCATCGACTACGCCGTGAACGAAAAGGGATCGCTGGTCATCGCGTCGGCCGGAAACGGCGGTACGGGTACCGTGAGCTGCCCAGCCTGCGACCCCAACGCCATCTCGGTGGCCGCCAGTGACTGGCTCGATGAACTCGCCTACTACTCCAACTGGGGTTCTGGCCTGGACATCACGGCACCCGGTGGTGAGATGTACTCGAACACCACGGAGGAGGCGGGCATCTACAGCTCAGTGCCAGGTGGCTACGCCTACTACCAGGGCACGTCCATGGCGGCCCCGCAGGTGACGGGTGCCGCGGCAGTGGCCGCGTCCGTCACGGGGACCCGAGGGGCCGCTCTGCGAGCGCGCCTGGAGGGGACGACTGATGACCTGGGCGCTGATGGGTATGACACCCGATTTGGTCATGGCAGGCTCAACGCCTACCGCGCTGCCACAAGTGACGGCGATCCGCCCCCTCCGCCCCCTCCCCCCGCGGCACTGGCGGCTGGCTTTACTTACAGTTGCTCCGGTAGCGAATGCTCGTTCGACGGCTCGAGTTCCACGGGAAGCGTCACGAGCTACGACTGGACCTTCGGTGAAGGCAGCACCGGTTCGGGTATCACGACCACCCACAGCTTCGCTGAACCCGGGGACTACGCCGTGACACTCACCGTGTCCGACGACATCGGGGGCACGGACGCCACCTTTCAGAACATCAACTGCCGCACGAGAGGCCCGAGGCTGCGCTGCCAGTGATCCTGCGCCCAGCACCCAGAATCATCGAAGAGGGCCTGGCCGGGAAACCGGCCGGGCCCTCTTCTCGTCGGGATAGGAGCACGCTGGACACACTCTCTGATTGCCTGTTCATTCAGGGGCACCCCAACCCCCAACGCCACCAGCGATGACCTACTTGAGCGGTATTCTCGACTTTCTGATGGCCAACCCAGTGTTCCTGCTGCCGATTCTGGCGCTGCTGGCGATGGCGATCTACGCGATCCTGAAGAAGCTGCTCAAGCTGGCCGCTATCGTCGTCATCACGGGCGTTCTCTACATGCTCATGATGGAGTATCTCGGAAGCGGCCTCTAGGCGGCGAGCGTCTCGCCGATCAGAAGGCCAGCAGACGGGTGATGTTGAAACCCACTCGCCACTGCCCCGGCTCGAACGCGAACGGAGAGCCCGCCAGATACTGACTCGGGTTCATGCGAACCTGATTCGTGAGCAGGATCTTGAAGAAGTGTCCGCCGGTTTCGAGTTCGATCCCGAGCGTGCCTCCGTCGCTCGGCAGCTCGTCGGAGCCCGTCCCCGAATGGCCGGGGGTAACGATCCACTCCGACAGGAAGCTCACTGCCTCGGAAGCATAGAACTGAGCGTGAAGGCCGAGCGCCATATCCACCTCCCGGGTGAGGCTCCGGATCGTGGGGTTGTAGAGCACCGTGGGGACTACGCCGACGCCGACGCGGCCCGCGACCAGGACGTCGATGATCGCCTGCCCGTAAGCCTGTACCTCGTGGTCCTCGGCGCCGATCGGTGCATCGGTGTTGAAGGCGACCCCGCCGGCGATCCCCAGCATCCAGGGCATCGCGTTCCTCCCACCTTCGGCCACCCTGACCTTGGCGTTCAGATCCAGATTGTCGTCGAGGTTCGTCCTCACCAGACCGATCAGGAGCCGGTCAGTCGCCGCCCAGGCCAACCCCAGGCGATTGTAGACCGGGCCGTCGAGGCCCCACAGGGCGTCCGCACCGTCGGACACCGGCGGCAGGAACCTGTGGGATATCTCGACCATCCACTCACCACTCTGGAGTGTCTCCGCCGTCGGGAGGTTGGCTGACTGAGTCGAGTGGAAGACCGTGACCGGCACTCGGACCGGACCACTTCGGCGCTCCCAACGCCGGGTCTGCTCCTGCCCCGAGACTGCTGTGGCCGAGAATGTGAGCACCAGCCACATGAACACCATCGTCCTCATGAGCCCTCCTCTCCCTCGCCCGCTCGCCGTACCCAGAAGTCCAGCTCGAGCCTGATGCCGTTCGCAAGTTTCAGAAACATCACGGTGGGAATCTCGATATCGAAGTCGGAAAGAAGGAGGTCGAAAGCGCATCCGGCCCTGAACCCGTCGTCGACGTCGGTCACATCGCATGTGATCTCCTGCCGTCGGGACACGCCATGGATCGTCAGTTCACCCTCGCCCGTCACCTGGACGTGCTCTGCGTCGCTCCTCGCGACGTGCAAGAACGAGCCTTCAAAAGTGGCGTAGGGAAACCTGTCTGTCTCGAGGTAGTTATCCCGCATCTGTCGATCCCGAAGGCCGACTCCAGTGTCGAGGCTGCCCAGGTCGACCTCGAGATAGAACTCCGACCCCTCGGTTGCCCCGGCAACGAGCCCTGCTTCCCCGAGTCTGACGAATCCGTCAATGCGATCGGTAACTCCATCGAACTCATGCAGGCGCGCCTCCGAGATGAATCGAACGACGTTCTCCGCACCGAGGTCGACGAAGTACTCCTGAGCTGCACCACCCGCTGGCCATGCGGCGCACAACAGCCAGACAGCGCCAACCCGACACGACCTCGGGTACCAGACCCCCCCCCTGTCAGGAATCACGACCCGGCTCAGTTGTTCGTTGCACCCTGGTTGATCCAGTTCTTGACGTTGGTGAGGTCGATATTGTCGAGCGGAGTGCCACCGAGGGGCATCTGAGCGCCCGCACCCTGTGTACCCTCGAGCTTCTTGACCAAATAGCTGTTGGCGGCGTCGTTCGCGATGACCCGCAATTCTCCGGTGCCAGCGGAGGGCACGCCGACAAGCTGCTCGTACGCGACGCTCGCGGAGGACATGGACAGGCCCCCTGCGCTCCCGCCGTGACAGGAAGCCGCGTTGCAGCCTCGGCGCTGGAAGCTCTCGTAGACGTTCTGGGCAAACGACGGGCTGTCCAGGATGACGCGGGCGTCACCACCGTTGCCACCATCGCCACCGTTGTCACCATTCGGGTCTGTGGGACCGTCGCCGCCGCAGGCGGCCGCTGCCACGCAGAGGGCGACGATGAGTGATCGCGCGGGGGTGGAGGGCATTGAAGTATCCTGTGGAGGGTAGGGTCGCTGACTGCTGAATATATCAAGCTTGAGCAAACACGACGCAAGCGGTTCGGCGTTCCTGTGGGTGGCGGTGGCCGCGACCACCGGATCGTTCACATCACCCAGAGAACATACACCGCCGCGATGACGATCTGCACAAGAGCGAACGGCACGGCCTTGCGGACGAAGCCCGCGAAGGTCAGGTGCAGGCCGTGCTTGTGGATGATCGTGACGGCCACGAGCGTCGAGGCCGAGCCGATCGGCGTGATATTCCCGCCGAGATTTGCGCCGAAGATCACGGACCACCACAGGGGGTCGGTGGGAGGAAGAGGGCCGCCACCGGGGCCCGGCATGGCCGCGATGATCTTCGCGAGCATCGCCGCCAGTGGAATGTTGTCCGTCACTGAACTGAAGGCGGCCGTGCTGACCATCACTGCACCCGTGCCGAGCGTGGGCCCCAGTCCGATGATGGCCTCCACGCCGTGCCCGATGAGCGCCAGGACCTGTGCGTGCTCCATCACGTTGATCACCATGAAGAGCGCCGCGAAGAAGCCCAACAGGTCCCAGTCTACCGTGCGGTAGAACGAGTCGACCTCGTCCTTGAAACGCACGAGCATGACGATGGCGAAGGCCATGGCAACGAATCCCATGCCCAGGTCGGAGACGAGGGGCGTCACCGATGCCGTCGCGATGGCCACGATGAACAGCACCAGCATCACCGCCCCGAACCAGAAGAACCCCCGGCTCTCGATACCGTCGTTCTCATCGAAGCTGTCCACGAGAGCCCGCGCGCTCGCGCGCCCGGCTTCATCCTTCAGCCCTTCGACCCGGAAGACCCTCGCACCCAGGATGAGCGTGATGATGGTCGCGACCAGCACGAACGGGCTGGCTTTGACGAAGAAGGCCATGAAGCTGATGCCGGCCGCTGTCCCGACGATGATGTTCGGAACCGAGCTGATGAGCGTGAGAAGCCCACCGATGTTCGTCAGCAGACCCTCGACGAGCAGAAACCCCAGGAGCTTGTCCTTCCGGTTCAGCTTGTCGAGCGATACAGCCGTGAGCGAACCGACGATGATCATGGCCGTCACGTTGTTGAGGACGGCACTGAACACGACCGTCATGACGCCGTAGAACCAAAGCAACCGCAGGGGATCACCGCCGGAGGCCTTCGTCAATCGAATCGCGATCCACGTAAAGAGACCCGAGCGGGACGTGACGTCCACGAAGAGGCTGGCCCCGAGAATGATGGTGATGACTCCCCAGTCCACAGCCGGGATATAGACGGGCATCCGGATCTCGTGCCCACCAATCAGGTATGGCCCGTAGGGCATCGGGAGGAGCGCCGCACCCAGCAGGAGGGAGGCCACCGCGAAGACCCCCACGATGAGCGACTTCTTGGCGTGCAGCTTCTCTTCGAACGCGAGGCATACGATGAGTGCGACGAGAACGCCCGCGAACAGGAAGGTCACGCCGCCCGACACTTCGCCCGCCACATGGCCGGCTGCCTGTCCGCCCTGAAGGGCCAGTGACGCGGCCATCACAGGAGGAGGAGCGGAATGGATCGGACCTCGATCGCCAGGGGGTATGCCAGTCCGTGCATCGCGAGCTGGTCTTCATCCTTGGTGTGCATCACCAGGAGGTCTGCGTCATGCTCTTCGACCAGTCGCCGGCACTCCCGCAGGCGGTGCCCGGCGGCCAGCACGTCCTCCACCGAGATCGGGACACCGGCGCTCGCCAACCCTCGCCTGCAGGCACCCATGTAATCCCGGACGTCCCGTGACAGACGATCCAGGATGTCCTCGCGGGCACTCCGTGTGTCGATCGACGGGATCTTGCCCACCGTCTCCATGAACCGCTCGAATGTGGAGTCGTCCTCCACCGCGGCCAGGACGAGCCGGCCACCATCTTCCGTGAATCTGGCCGCCCAGTTCACCAGCGCGTGGTCACCCACCAGGTGGTCCGTCATGGCCATCACGACGTCCGTGTTCTCCATGGTGGCGTCAGGCATGCGCTCGGGGTGCGGGACCACCAGGACGGGAGTGGTCGTGGCCTGGGTGAGCACGTCCACGTACTCGCCCAGCGTGTAGGGCCACCTCCAGGAGTCGCTGTGCAGATGGCGGTAGGTGCATATGAGGCCGGGGCGCTCTTCCTCCACCAGCTTCAGCAGCTCCGGAACCGTTCCGTAATCACCGCCGTGCACGATCCTCCAACGAACGTTCTCACCGCGCTGGAGAACGGAGAGAAACGACCGGAGCTGCTCGCCCAGGCTCCGGGCCTCCTCTTCGTCCCGGTCGCTGACCACGAGAATGGACTCGACCTCCACGGACCTGTACGCGAACGGGGTCTTGGCCGCCGCACGGAAGACCGATTCGAACTGATCTACTTTGGTCATGATCCCGCTCTACTGATCACTCACGAGTCGCTCCGCATCCCGGTACCGATCGAACCACTCCAGGATGTTCGCGATCTTCGCGATGAGGTTGGACGGACGGGAGGCGATGCCATGGTATGACTCCTGAATCCGCACCAGCCGTGTAGGCACGCGCCGCAGCTGCAGCGCCTGGTAGTACTGCTCCGACTCACCCATCGGGGTACGAAGATCGAGCTCGCCGGTGAGCAGCATGGTCGGAGTGTTGACGTTCCCGACCAGGGAAAGCGGAGACCTCGCCCAATAATGCTCCTGGTTCCCTTCCTCCCAGGGAGGACCCGGAAGCCAGTACTTGTAGTACGTGGCATAGCCGTCGGACGTGAGTGCGAAGCTCGTCCAGTTGATGACGGGCTTGGCGACGACAGCGGCGCGGAAGCGATCAGTCTTTCCGACGATCCAGGCTGTGAGCACGCCGCCGCCGCTCCCACCGGTGACGTAGAGCTGATCCTCGTCGATGTACCCGCGCTCGATGACCGCATCGACGCCGGACATGAGGTCGTCGTAATCGAATCCCGGGTATGCGTGGTGAATCAGGTTCCCGAATTCCTCTCCGTAGCTGGTGCTTCCGCGCGGATTGCTGTAGAGGACCACGTATCCCGCTGCGGCATAGAGCTGGATCTCGGGAGAGAACCGGGGTCCGTAGTTGGAGAAGGGCCCGCCGTGTATCTCGAGCATGAGGGGGTACTCGCGGGACGCATCGAAGTCCGGGGGGGTGGCGATCCACCCCTGCACGGGGCGGCCATCGTAGGACGACTCCCACCAGATCTCCTCCACCGCCGCCAGCTTCTTGTGGCCGAGCAGGTCGTCGTTGAGCCTCGTCACTCGGCGGGCTGCCATCCCGTCTTGCCCCACAGCCACGTCCGACGGGTGATCAGCTTCCGTGTGCGTATAGGCGAACCGGCCATTCCCGGCCACGGAGTACGAGCCGCCCCCGTATGGCCTCCCCAGCCCGACCCCGCCCAGGTTGTCGGCCAGGTCACGAACCTCACCCTCCAGCGAGACGTGAGCGATCCTGGTATTGCCGTGGTCGTCGTACTGGATGAACAGGCCCTCCCCGCCCGAGTCCCAACGCACACGACCGATATCCCGATCCAGGTCGGTCACGAGGCGACTGTCCGACCCGTCTCGCGCCATGACATACAGGTGGCTCACCTGGTATCCCTGGAAGCGGTCGTCCATTCCGGTGTAGGCGATCAGCGACCCATCGGGCGACACCTGGGGCCCTTGGTCAGGACCAAAACGATCAGTGAGCTGACGGAGTTCTCCCGTCACCACCGAGATCTCGAATACCTCACTGTTCAGCGGCTGGAAATCGGCATCGTCGTTCCGGTTGGCCGAGAACACGAGAGCCTGCGAGTCCGGCGTCCACGACGGTGTCCCACCATGGTCGTAGGGACCGGACGTAATCCGCCGGGGCGTGCCGCCCTCGGCAGGGAGCACGAAGAGGTGCGAGTTACCGTCATCGAGGTAGCCCCGCCCATCGGCGCGGTACCTCAGCTGCTCGATGACCTTGGGCGGATCAGCCCATTCGGCCCCCTCGGGCCGCACAGGCATCGCGGCCGGGCTGGCACCCGCCGCTGGCACGAACATGGTCATCGCGATCCAACGACCGTCCGGCGACCACGTGTAGTTGCCGGCGGACTCCGTCAAGTTCGTGAGTTCCGAAGTCTGGCCCGTATCCATCCAGCGGACGAAGAGCTGCGACGAACCATCCTCGTTGGATACGTATAACAGCCGACCACCGTCGGGCGACCACCGGGGCGACGATACGCTCGACGTCCCATCCGTGAGGGGCCGGTGATCCGATCCGTCGAAGTCCATGATCCACAGGGCTGTGCGCCGACGGTCGGTCATGATGTCGGACGCACGGCGCACATATACGATCTTGGATCCGTCGGGTGAAATCTGTGGGTCCTCAGCGACCTCGAGGTCGAATACGTCGAGGTAGCCGAACCTGGCGGGGTCCTCGGATTGAGCCCGCACGCCAGCAGCGGAGAGGAGAACGGCCAGGCTGGCCAGCACGACTCGAAAGTGGTGGTCTATTCGCACGCTTCCGTATCTCCTCTTGGTCGGTTTCCACAGCCTTCCCGAATGGCTGCCGCTCGGCGGTCGAACAGGATAGCGGCCTCCTGCGGGTTCGTGCACGCTCAGTTGCCCGTCGTGACCGCTTCCTCGGCGGAGAGGCCCTGGTCGACCTGACCATAGTCCAACTGGCTGCCACGCAGGCTGTGGGGAATCAGGTAGACCACCATCATGACCAGGGCGGCCACCATCACGACACCCCGGCCGGCGCGCTTCCAGTCACGCCGCCACTGCAGGACGGCGGCGGCGCCGACCCATACGATCCACATGATCAGAGTCTTGTTGTCGGTAAGGTCGTACCCCCAGGGGAAGCCCGTCCAATACGCTCCGAACGCCTGCTTCTGAACGATCGGACCCAGCATCATTCCGCCTACGCTCATGAGGGCGACCGTAGTCCAGGAGAGACGACGCACGTCATGGTCCATCCCGGCGCCCAGGGCTGTCCGGATGCCGAACAGAACCGCGAAGAACATGAACGAGATGTGCGGGACGAGAACGAAGGGCGATACCGGGTCCTTGTACCGGATCACGATAGGTGCCTCGCCATCCTGGATGCGCGCCGGCTCGGCACCACCCGAGAGCTGGACGTAGAATTCGAGCTTGCCCGCGGCGGGCTGGGCCGGGAGCACCCCCACCAGCTGCCCGTCCCGGGCGTTCATCGCGACCGCCATGAACTCGTCGGAGGTTCCCAGGCGCTTCCAGAAGAGTTGGGCTGTGACACCCTGCCCCGGATCCGGCACCGCGATGGGAGCGTCTCCGGTGGAATTATGGGACCGGATGATCTCGTATTCGAAGAGGTCACCCGCTACCTGAAACTCACCCTTGAATTCCTTGGTGGGACCCGTGCGCTCCTGATAAGCGGCCGCTGCGAACATGAGGACCAGAGCAGCCACCCACAGCATTACCGATGTACGTGGGGACATACCTCTATCTCCTGACATCCCTTGATGTCCATCTCGAGGGGACGGCACCCTCGCGCCGATGCCCCTAACTCTTCAACTGGGTCAGCACCGCCATCACGATCCCGCCCAGCGCGACGATGGCCAGCGCGTGCGCCCGGGAGCGGTCGCTGTACTTCCGGACCGTTCTGCCCGCCTCGTCCTCGACCCCGGCCGTAAAGAGCATGCCCCCGATGCCGAGTCCAATGAACCCTCCGAGCAGGGCAAACGCATACCCTGCGCAAACCCAGCCCCGGCCGTCGAGGCCCCCGGGGCCAGCGGAAGCTACCCCTGCTCGAGTCGCCACTCTATCCGGGTGGGGCGGATACTCGTCCTCGGAGGCCGGGAGGGCCCGCTGCTGCGGAAGCACGCTCCCCCGCTGCATCTCGCAAGCGCAGGCACCAGCAGCGTGGGGGACCTGGGCGCCGCAGAAGTCGCACAGCATCAAGTCGTCCTTCTCATGGCGGATCGAGACCGTCGATGGCGGAAACGAGACGCCATCCGGAACGCCTCCGCTGCCAAACAATGTGGACGGCACCCCTCCGCGGCAATCGGGGATTCCCCTATCCCGAAGTCCCTTCTTGCTCTCGCCGCAGCGAAGGCGACATGTTCGCACCCCGATCCGTGAATCCCAAGCGACCGAGTCCACACCATGGCGTCGAACACCCTGCGCTCAGCCACCTTGCTTCTGGCCATGTCCGTTGGAGCGTGTGCCGGCTCCGGCGGGCCGCGAGCCTACCCGGTAATTCCCGCCCCGGCAGCGATGCAGCCCCTCCCCGGCGACTTCGGGCTGGACGAGTCCACGGCGATCGTGCTCGGCGACGCATCAGACACGGAACTCCGGCGTCTGGTGGAGCTTTGGGCCGGACCGATCCGGGCGAGAACCGGCCTTGGGCTGCCGATCGCCCCGACCGGGCAAATCAACGTCGGCGTGTCTGCGGCCGCCAATCCGGAGAGTTATCAACTGACGGTCGCCAGCGAAGGCATCGAGCTCACGGGAGCGGATCATGCGGGCGTCTTCTACGGCCTCCAGACCCTGTCCCAACTCCTGCCCCCCGATGGAGCGCGCGGACCGAACCGAGTACCCGCCGTGGTCATCGAAGACTCCCCGCGATTTCCCTATCGCGGCATGCACCTCGACGTGGGCAGGCACTTCTTCGGGCCTGAATTCGTAAAGAGCTACATCGACCACCTCGCCCGGTACAAGATCAACCGTTTCCACTGGCACCTTACAGAAGACCAGGGGTGGAGAATCCAAATCGATCGCTACCCGCGCCTGACCGAGGTCGGCTCCACTCGCGCCGAAACGATGGTCGAGAGGAACTTCGACCCCTACGTGGGAGACGGCGTCCCATACGGGGGGTTCTATACCAAGGACGAGATCCGGGAGATCGTAGCCTACGCGCAAGAGCGCTACGTGACCATCGTGCCCGAAATCGAGATGCCCGGCCATTCGCTGGCGGCACTGGCCGCCTACCCGGAGTTGGCCTGCACGGAGGGACCCTTCGAGGTCGGCACGCGCTGGGGGGTCGAGGAGGAGATCTATTGCCCGAAGGAGGAGACGTTCGAGTTCCTCGAGAATGTGCTTCTGGAGGTGATGGAGCTCTTTCCCGGCGAGTACATCCACATCGGTGGTGACGAAGCGCCCAAGGCGAGGTGGGAAGAGAGTGAGTTCGCGCAGTCGGTCATCGAGAGGGAAGGGCTCGCGGACGAAAATGAGCTCCAGAGCTGGTTCATCCGCCGCATCGAGGCTTTCCTCAACCGAAACCAGCGCAGGCTTATCGGGTGGGACGAAATCCTCGAGGGTGGATTGGCCCCGAACGCCACCGTCATGTCCTGGCGAGGCATCGAAGGCGGGATAGACGCAGCCAGACAGGGTCACGACGTGATCATGACCCCCACGAGCCACATGTACTTCGACTATTACCAGGGTCAGGCTGAAACCGAGCCCCTGGCCATCGGCGGATTTCTGCCGCTGGAGATGGTCTATGGATTCGAGCCCGTCCCGGATGAGCTCACGGCGGAAGAGGCCTCGCACATTCTCGGAGCCCAGGGGAACGTCTGGACGGAGTACATGAGGACGGAGGAGCACGTTGAGTACATGGTATTCCCCCGCCTGTTCGCCCTCGCAGAGGTAGCCTGGTCGTCCGCTGACGTCCGAGACTACGATCGGTTCACCCGTGACCTTCCGTGGCACCTCGAGCGCCTCGAAGGCATCGGGTCGAGCTATCGGATTCCGGACGTGGTCGGGCTGGAGAGGAACCGCATTCTCATCAAGGACGAGTTGGAGCTCCAGCTCTTGGCGCCGGCGCGCGGAGAGATCCGTTTCACGCTGGACGGCGGAGAGCCGGGAGCTTCGTCCAGGCTCTACTCGAAGCCGATCAAGGTCAAGCTGAAGGACGGCCCTGTCACGGTGTCCGCACGCATCGTGCTGGCGAACGGACGACTCGGCCCCGTCAGGAGCGCGGTCTTCCAGCAGGATGTCCCGCGTCCGGCGGCGATGGTCGACGAGACGACGCTCGAGGAGGGGATCCGGGTGGAGTTCATGGAGGGCCGATTCCGGACCGTCTCACGCATGCAACGCGCAGAGGTCCTGCGCAGGGACACCCTGTCACGGGTCGAGATGCCCGAGTGGGTGCCCGAGGACGACTTCGCCCTGCGTTTCCGCGGTTACGTCTCGGTCCCCGAGGACGGAGTGTACGTGTTCCATCTCACTTCGGACGACGGGAGCGTGCTCCGCATGGGGAATCGACTGATCATCGACCACGATGGCCCACACACGCTCTCCACGAAGGAAACGGAGGTGGCTCTGGCGGCGGGGATTCACCCGTTCGAGGTGCTCTACTTTCAGGCTGGCGGGGGCAAGGGGGTGGGGCTGCGGGTAGAGGGTCCACCGTCCGAGCGGGGCGGCCCGCGTCTCATGAGGGTCCGTTAGCGGCCCGGACCCCGGCCCGGCGCTCTAGGTGCCGCGTTCCAATGGGCGGGTCAGGCAGGTAGGGCCACCGCAGCCTTTGGAGCTGATCTCCGCGCCCTGATAGACATGTACCTCCACGCCCGCTGCCTCCATCCGCCGGCGGGTCTCCGGGTTCCCGTCGAGCGCCACGACGAGGCGCGGCGCCACCGCCAGTACGTTGCACCCCATGGATTCGAACTCCGCGTCGGGCACCTCCACCAGAGTCGTGCCCCGCTCGAGGAGAAGGTCCCTGAACACCACGGGCAGCAGCGGCGAATAGACGAGCGCGACATCGTCTGCGAGGGGACTGATCACGGACATCAGGTGGAACACGTCCGATGGCCCCCTCCAGTGCGGGAGCGGAACCACCACGACCTCGACGTCGGTTCCGAGCAGCTCCCGCAGCTGCCTGATGCCCTCGTCATTCGTCCGGTATCCCCTGCCCACGGCGAGCGTGCCCGGGGTCAGCCAGGTGACGTCACCTCCCTCCAGGCAACCGGTTCCCTCGATCGATCCCAGGACCGGCACCCCCAGGGACTCGAGGGCGGGGCGCTGTGCTTCAGGTTCCCGACGACGGGCGTCCTTCCCCATGTGGCACAGAATCGCCCCCCGGTCCGTGATGACTGATGCGTCACGCACATAGATGGAGTCCATGCCGATGTCTTGCGCGGGCATGAGCTCAGCCTCCACCCCCAGACTCTCGAGAAGCCTGACGAACGAGTCGAACTCCCGACACGCCGAATCAAAGTCGGGGGGGGCCAGGTAGTTGAGGGCCTCCCACTGTGCCCCGATGCGCTCGGGGCCCACGAAGGCATGCCGGGGGTGCTTCAGGAGCACTCGGGCCAGGGGCGCTGAGTCCGACTGGAATGTCATGTCGCTCTTCGACGGGATAGGAGGTAGACAGGGGCACCGGCGGCAAGGAGAACACAGCCCCACAACACGGGGCTCCAGCCTGCTCCCACAACCGCCCAGCAAGAGTACGCGAAGGCAAGCGCCGACAGAAGCACCGCGGTCCGGACCCCCTCGCCACCGAACCGCTCGGGGTCACTGCGGATGAAGAGAATCTGCGAGGCCGAAGCGCCCAGATACGACGCCAGAACCGTGACTGTCGCGAGCAGCGCGGCGAACTCGAAGAGGCCGACGAGCCCCCTGGTGTAGTTCATCGCGACCAGGACCGTGGCGAGCGACGACGAGAGGACCAAGCTGAACGTCGGCGTACCACGCTTGGAGAGGCGAGCGAAAGCGCTCGGAAACAAGCCGTCCCGTGCTGGGGCCAGCGGCATCTGGCCCTGCATCAGAACCCACCCGTTCAGCACCCCGAAACCGGCCAGAGCGGCCCCTACCGCTACTGCCTTTCCCGCCCACCCGCCCCACATCAGCGCCGCGGCGTCGGCATACGGAGACGAAGACGCAGCGAGTTCGGCCGAAGTCATCACGCCCATGATGGCCGCCGTGCTCAACAGGTAGATGGCGGCCGTGACGGCCGTCCCGAGCATCGTGGCCAGAGGAATCGTCCTCACCGGGTCCTGGACCTCATCGGCCGGTATCGTGATCGACTCCAGCCCCAGCAGTCCCCAGAGGGTGAGCGCCGCAGTCGCCCCGACCGCGGAGATCGTCGAGCGCCCGCTCACATTCACCGGACTGTAGTTGGCGAAGTCGATATGCATGAGTCCCACGGTCCCGACGAGGATCAGTGGAAGCACCTTCAGGACGGTCGTTACGAGCTGGAGAAGAGCCGCCTCGCGGAGGCCCCAGACGTTCACGGCGGTAAGTACCCAGATCGCTGCGATCGCCATGACGCCGGTATAGAGCGGAGACGAGTCGAGAGCCGGGAAGAGCGGGGTCAGGTAGGCGACGAAGGCCATGCTGATTCCGGCGTTCCCGACCCAGACGGACACCCAGTATCCCCAGGCGACGAGGAAGCCCGGGAAGTCCCCCATGGTCGCACGCGTGTAGGCGTACGGACCGCCCTCGGCCGGCATGATCCGACCCAGCCGCGCAAAGACGGCCGCCAGGCATAGAGCGCCCGCAGCCGTGACGACCCAACCCATGAGCCCGATGGATCCGAATGCACCGAGGGATGCGGGCACCATGTAGGCCCCCGCTCCCACCATATTCCCGACGACGAGCGCCAGCCCCGTCCACAGGCCGATGGCTTTCGCTTTGGTCTTCACGCTCAGATCTTGAGCGCGCAGGCACCGCGACTCAATGCACGATCACCCGCAGATTGCGCCACCGCACCCGGATCCCCCCACCGTCGTGTATCTGCAGCGCGATGTGGCCCTCCGCCGAGCCGATCTTCTCGTCGACCAGATCTGCCATCTGGACCCCGTTGAGATAGGTGGTCACCCGCGGTCCGACCACCCTGATGTGCATGGTGTTCCACTCTCCCATGCGCAGCGCGCTGTCCTTGCCCAACTCGGGCTGAATCAGCCATCCCCTGCCGTAGGACTCGTAGATGCCGCCCGTGTAGAGGCCGGGCGGAGCCACTTCGGCCTGCCATCCGCTCACCCGCGTTCCCTCCACGTGAGACCGGATGAAGACGCCGCTGTTGCCCTCGGCCTCCTGCATGAAGTCCAGCGTCAGATCGAAGTCCCGGAAGCTGTCCTCCGTTGCCAGGTAGCCGTATGCGGCATCGGGCCCGCTCTCACACACCAACTCACCGTCTTCCACGTACCAACGCTCGGTTCCGTGGACCGTCCAGCCCGTCAGGTCGACACCGTTGAACAGCGAGACGCTCTCCTGGGCCTCGACGAACGCCAGAGGCCCGGCAAGCAAGGTGGCCGCGCAAACCCACGTGACGCACGCACGCCACCGGGTCTTGGTCGCGGGCCCGGGACCCGACCGGTGGGACGGCGCTCCCGTACTATTCATCATCGGTCAATGGTCGGATCTTGATGTTCCGGTAGCGGATATCGTGGCCATGATCCTGAATGCCGATCCGCCCTTCGGTCGCGCGGGCGTACTCGGAGTAAGGCTCGAACTTGCTGGCCGCGACGAGGGCCTCCCATTCGGGAGACCAGAGTTCGTACTCGACCGTCATCTGGCCATTGAGCCAGTGCTCGACATGGGCTCCGTCGACGAGGATGCGAGCATGGTTCCACTCGCCGATGGGATTGGACGCGGCCACGGATGAGGAATGCAGGTCGTAGTTGTCACCCGTGAGATGGGTGTTCATGTCCATCGTCCCCATCTCGATGTAGGCCGTGTCGTCCAGCACCTGGAACTCAGGGGCGACGTGCCACATGTCTCTCCCCTCGGCCTCGACCACGCGGTAGAACACGCCGCTGTTACCGACCGGGCTGACCTTGAACTCGAAGACGAGTTCAAAGTCCGAGAAGACCGCTTCGCTCACGATGTCTCCTCCGAGCCCACCCTCGCCGCCATCGGACGCGAAGACCACCAGATCACCGCCCTCGACCGCCCAGCCCGACTCGGGAAAGGACACCTGGTTCCACCCTCGCCAGCCATCCGTGGACTCGCCGTCGAAGAGAAGCTGCCATCCCGAGGCAGCCTCTTCGGGCGTGAGGGTGTTGTTCGGTGCGGCCTGATCTGGGGCATCTCCACATCCTCCCAGCGCCAGCAGCGAAAGAGCGCCGACGAGCGCCGGTGCACGGGACACGGCCGAGATTCTGCTGAGGAGAGTCGTCATCGGACCTGCATCTCCTGGGGATCCCACCGCATGATGCGATCCTCGAAGTAGCTGTTGTTGCACGCCAAGGCCGGCGCCGCCGCCCTCAGGCCGAAGGCTGCATCCTCGTGGACGGGAGTGCCCTCACGAACGCCCGCGAAGAAGTTCATGAAGTGGTCGAAGTGAGCACCCAGATATCCGTCCTCGGCCACGTACACACTCTCGGCCGGCGGCAGCATCTGCTTCCGCTGGTCCATGAGGGCGCCCATCTCGTCCGAACGCATCTGAGCGAACGCGTCCTCGGGTGCGGTGACCTTGTTGCGGCGCAGCACCACCTCGGTCCACGTCACGTCCATCGCGCCCTCGCTGCCGACCAGACGAAGGAAGGTGCTCCCCGATGTCCCGTCCACGAAGTTCACGCGGAGGGACAGGTTGAAGGGCGGATGCTCCGGCGAGTCGGGATAGTCGAACATGCCCAGGAGAATGTCGGGCACCTCGCGACCATCCTTCCAGAAACGCAGGCCACCCTGGGCCGACACCTTGCTCGGCCCCTTCGACGAGGTGACGAAGTGCAGGCTCGAGAAGAGATGCACAAAGAGATCTCCCGACACTCCGGTGCCGTAGTCCCGATAGTTCCGCCAGCGGAAGATCCGCAGTGGATCGAACGGCCGGTCGGGGGCGTCGCCCAGAAAGCGCTGCCAGTCGACGGTCTCCTCGGAAGCGTCGTCCGGAATGGCGTACTGCCACGCGCCGATGGGATCGTTTCGGGCCCAGAAGCCTTCGGCATAGTTCAACTCGCCGATTGCTCCGGCCTCGAAAAGCTCTTTGGCCTTCTCGTTGCCGAGTGAACTCATGCCCTGGCTTCCGACCTGGAAGGTCTTTCCCGACTCCTGCTGCGCACGGATCAGTTCGTGGCCCTGTTCGATCCGGTGCACCATCGGCTTTTCGCAGTAGACGCCCTTCCCCGCCCGGAGAGCATCGACCGAGATCCGCTGGTGCCAGTGATCGGGTGTGCCGACGATAACGGCATCGATGTCATCCCGAGCCAGGATCTCCCGATAATCCCGGGACGTGAAGATGTCGGCACCGAACCGCTCGCGCGCGGCACTTAGCCGGCCGTCGTAGACATCACAGGCCGCCACGAGGCGCACTCCCGGTACGCGAAGGGCGGTCATGGTGTCGGCCGTCCCCATGGCGCCTGCGCCGATGACGGCGAGCTGAATCTGATCGTTGGCAGCGTGGGGGCGGTCTCGGATCAGAGGGCGAGCCTGCCTGCGACTCTCTGCAGAGAGCGCCAGAGGCGTGGCGCCGGCGGCTACTGCGCCTGCTGCGAGGCTCCCCAGGAAGGTGCGCCTCGACTGGGGGGATCCTGATCGGGACATGGGGCTGTCGCCTCTTGGAAGGGCGGAACGGTCGACCGAAGCAACAACGTGCGCCTGACGCTGCATCGTGCGCAATCCGATCCTCCACAACGACGACGAGACTGCCGTGAGAGTCCACTCCCGCTTACCTTCCGGGATCCGCAACTCGACCCTCCGAGGTGATCATGCTCCGCACTCGCACGACTCTATCTCTTCTGATGGCGACCGCGCTCATCTGCAGCCCGGTCGGCATCGCAGCCCAGAACTCCTGGTCCGGCATCGACGCCGACATGCAGATCCGGCTTGCAGTCCAGGCGGCCCCTTCGGCGATGCAGGAGGGCGCGACGGTCCAGGGCTACGACGCGAGCGGAGCTTTCGTCACGCTCCGAGAAGGAGATAACAGCCTCGTCTGCATGGCGCCCAATCCGGCTGCCGAAGGTCTCGAGGTTTCCTGCCACCATGTGGGACTCGAGCCCTACTTCGAGCGCGGGCGGCAGCTCTTCGCTGAAGGCATCAGGGGGCAGGACCGGACGCTCGCCCGCTGGGAGGAGTTCACTGCCGGGACTCTCCCGATCCCAGTGGGCTCGGTGAACTACATCCTCACGGGATCGGGCTTCGATTCGGAGACCGGCGAGTTCGAGGGTGCCTATCTCCGTTGGACGGTGTACACGCCGAACGCCACGCCCGAGAGCACCGGCATCGCAGCGGAGTTCAACGAGGGCGGCCCATGGCTGATGTTCCCGGGTACGCCCGGGTCGCACATCATGATCACGCCACCCAGGGCCGGCGGACGGTAGCGATGAAGAGCCGCCAGACAGGTCGGGCGTCGCTGCTCCTACCGTTGGTGGCAGCCGTCATCGCCACGAGCTGCGAGCCCCCTGACCGGCCCCGAACGGAAACAGGGACGTCGCCGGGTGCAGGCAGTGATCCGGCGACCCTTCTCTCGTCCGACCCCGTCGATCAGATCAACCGGATCCTCTCCGAGGCGGTATACCGGGTCCCGGGCGAGCCGTTCGAAACCAGGTACCAGGTCCGCGTCGTTGCGGGCGACACCCTCGCCGTAGACTACGAACAGCGCGAGGCGGGTGGGGACTGGTACGCGGGTGCCACAGGCTTCGCCTCGCTCAGGGACGTGACGGCGGAGCTCTCCATGCGCCGGCGCATACGCTTCCGGTGCGCAGCCGGGTTCACGTGCTTCAAATACAGAGCTCCGATGGACGAACTCGCGCTCGGGCGCCTCCCCGCCGGCGAGGGGCGAGAGAGGTTCCTGGAAGTCCTGGCACGGTACTCGACGGGCGGCGCCTCCGGCGGGCCGGAGCCGGACGAAGCCGAGATCAATCGCGGGCTTCGGGAGTCGGCCATCTCGTTCAGCGAAACGGTCAGTTCGTGGTATCAGGTGTCCTTCCAGGGAAATTGGATGGAGGTGGTGACCTGGCAGTTCACGGAAGGCTTTACGGAGCACACCACCCCAGGGGTGCTTCTTGTGCATCTGCCCGGACTCGGTACCGACGACGAGGAGGGTGCGATCGCATGCCGGGAGCCGGGCTGCGTGCTCTACGCGGACGACACCCCCATCCGGATGGTACCGCCCACACCCGAGATGGCCGAGCAGGTGGTGGCGCTTCTGAACAGGTTGAAGCCGACGGAAGCCGATCCGGCGTCCCCCTAGCCAGATGCGCGGCAGCCCCCTAGGGTACTGCCGACCTTCCCGACACTCATCTTCCAACGAGGAGCCGACATGCGCCCATGGGCCGCAGCGGTGATCCTCGCGGGGGCGCTCGGCATGGGAACACCGGCCTCGGCCAGTGGACAGGACGCAGGCCTTCTCGCGGTTGGCGAGATGGCACCCGACTTCGCGCTTCCGGGCGCAACGCGGTATGGACTGCTGACTGATCCCGTGCGACTGAGCGACTACCGCGGCGAAACCGTGGTTCTGGCGTTCTTCTTCCGCGTAAGGACGCGTGGCTGAACAGTCCAGATGACAGCGTACCGTGATCAGTACGCAAGCCTCTTCAACGCCGGACAGAACGTCGTCCTTATCGGCATCTCCAACGACTCCCAGGAGGAGTTGGGATCATGGCTGAAGGACGCAGACTTCCCATTCCTCTTCGCGAGTGATGCCTCGAACGACGGCGGTACGTACGCCGCCTTCGGAGGAGGACTCCGCGGCAACAACATGGTCGACAGCCGGGCGGTCATCGTGGTTGGGCCCGACGGTCGCATCGCGGGAGTCATCCCGCAGTTTCGCCAGGTCGATCCGCAGGCCTACCAGGAATTGGCCGAAATCATCGACCGTGTGACGCCTGAGCCCGAAGGGCCGTAATCACGGTCCCTTCGAATCCCGAGAGGCCCGGCACGGTTCACCCCGTGCCGGGCCTCTCGGTGCTCTGACCCCGATTCCTGGATTCAGGTGCCGTCGAAGACCGCCTCGACGGCAGCGACGAGATCCTGGCCGCTGCCGCTCCCGGTGTAGACCACCGTCCCATCCCCGTCGAGGATGACGACCACCGACGTAGTGGGGGCCATGTAGGCCCTCACAGCCGCTCCAGCGGCGTCCCACAGAAACGGATAGCCGGGGTCGTGCCCTTCGAGGTGGCGCTTCACCCGCCGCACGGACTGGGACACCCCCACGGCCACCGCAACGATGCTGACGCGGTCGCCATAGTCCGATTGAATGCGATCGAGTTGGGGCGCCAGTGCCTCGCAGTTCTCGCACCACACCGCCCAGAACTCGATGAGCGCCGGGCGTCCTCTCACGTAATCCAGAAGCTCCACAGCGTTGCCCTCGAGGTCCTCGAGGGTGACAGCCGGAGCGACACTTCCCACAGGAAGACCTACCTCCTGGGCAATGGAGGCCACCGGGGCGGCCACCAGCAGCGCCGCAGCCGCCATCAGGCAGAACGCTCGCATCAGAAGTTGTATCCTGCTTGAACGAGGTAGTATTCGGCCATGACGATCATGATGACCGCGGCAGCGCGCTTGACCCACATCATCCACTCCCCGGAACGCGGCAGCAGAGAGATCGAGCCGGAAGACACGCCCACCACGATCAGCAACGCCGTCATGCCGAGGGAGAATACGAAGAGATAGACGAAGCCCATGAGCCCTGCCCCGGTCGCCGCGACCCACGTCAGAACCACCGCGAACGCAGGGGCGCCGCAGGGGGCGGCGACCACGCCGGACGCGGCCCCCATGACGAACACGGCCCCATAGGATCCACCCTCGCGCTCGGTAGCCCAGCTCATCAGGGCGCGGGGTATGGGAACAGGGAACACATCCAGCATCGTCAGTGCGAAAAGAATCAGCAGATTGCCGATGCCCAGCAGAGCCCACGGACTCGCACTCACTGTCCCGAAGAGCGTGCCCGTGACTCCCGCCAAGGCGCCGAGGAAGGCGTAGAGCGTGGCCATACCGACCGCGTACGTGAGGGTCAGCCCCACGGTGCGGCTCCGGGGCTGGCCCGCTCTGGAGGCGCCCGCGATGACTGAAGCCGTGATCGGAATCATCGGGTACACGCACGGGGTGAGGCTGGTGAGCAGGCCCGCACCAAAGAGCGTGCCGAGTGCCAGCACCGGGCTCGCCGAAAGAGTCTCGGAGAGCCCGCCCGGGTCGAGCTGCACGAATGCGAGAATGGTCATGGCCTGAGGGTCGGAGTTCGCTCACAGCTTCGCGCGGATGACCTCGGGGAACAAGTTCTCGCTGTCGCGCGCCACCCCGATTCGCACCGACATCCCCCAGGTCGGGCCAGGCATTGCCCGGCGGCATCCACTTCGTGACTCTAGAGTAACCGCCGACATTTCCCGGGAGTTCCCATGCGCCAGATCACAGCCCTGACCCCAACCGCTCTCGCGATCTTGATCAGCCTGACGGCGTGCGCCGTCAATCCTGCTACCGGCAGCCGTGAACTTTCCCTGGTTTCGGAGAGCCGCGAGATCGCCATGGGGCAGGAGTACGATCCCCAGATCACCGCGCAAATGGGCCTGTACGGGGACGCCGCTGTGGAGGCGTACGTGTCCGACCTCGGACTCCGCATGGCCGCGCAGTCCGAACGGCCCCAGCTCCCGTGGACGTTCCGCGTGGTGGACGACCCCGTGGTCAATGCCTTCGCCGTCCCCGGTGGCTTCATCTACATCACGCGGGGCATCATGGCGCATCTGAACTCCGAGGCTGAGCTCGCCGGTGTGGTGGGGCACGAGATCGGGCACGTCACCGCGCGCCATTCTGCGAGTCAGATGACCCGCATGCAGATCCAGCAGATCGGCCTGGGCGTCGGTTCGATTCTCTCCGAAAGGGTGGCCAACTGGTCCAGCACGATCGGCGCCGGTCTCGGCCTGCTCAACCTGAGCTACGGCCGCGGAGACGAAAGCCAGTCGGACGAGTTGGGAGTCCGCTACATGGGCAAGACCGGATACGATCCCAGGGCCATGGTCGGAGTCTTCGAGACTCTGGCATTGGTGTCCGGTGACCCTTCGAGCCGCACACCGGAGTGGGCATCCAGCCATCCATACCCCGAGAATCGGGGCGCGCGCATCATGGAGATGGTGGATGCACTACCCGCCGACCAGAGGGCGAACGCCCGACTCGGCTCCGAGGAGTACCTGAGCAAGCTGGACGGTATGACCTATGGCTCCGACCCGCGGCAGGGGTATTTCGAAGGTCGGCTGTTCCTCCACCCCGACATGGCCTTCCAGCTGCGCTTCCCACGGGGCTGGACGACCGCGAACCAGCGATCGCAAGTCAGCGCACTCAGCCCCGAGGAGGACGCTCTTGTAGTCCTGGAACTCGCGGCGGAAGCCGAGCCCGACGCCGCGCTCCGGGCGTTCCTCTCCAGCGAGGGGGTCAGGGCCGGAGCGACCAGTCGCGAGCCCATCAACGGCCTGGCCGCCGCCCGTGCCACGTTCACGCTCAGCTCGCCCAACCAGGAATTGAGTGGCGCCGTCGCCTTCGTCTCCCATCGCGGGACTGTCTTCCAGATCATGGGCGTGGGCACCCCGGAGGCGTGGGGTCGCGCCAGCACCACCATCGAGGATGCGCTCCAGAGCTTCGCGCGCGTCGAGGACGCCGCGGTGTTGGACGTCGAGCCGATGCGCATAGAGATCCTCCGCCTCCCCCGTGCCATGACCATCGAGGAATTCCATCGGCGCTATGCGACGCCCCTGGAACTGGACGAAGTGGCGAGGATCAACCGCAGAAGTCCGGGCGAGACCATTCCCTCGGGAACCCTCATGAAGCGCGTGTCCGGCGGCAGGTAGGACCGCGGGTTCTCAGTCCCCCCGCTTCAGCATGATCAGCGCCATGATGAAGCGCTGCTCCGCGGCGACCGCGTGGGGGACTCCGCCAGGCAGGAGAATGGCCTGACCCGCGCCGACAGCCTGGCTGTCTCCAGCCAGGCTGATCTCGGCCTCGCCATCGAGAACCATCACCAGCGCGTCATGGGGCGTGGAGTGCTCCGAAAGGCTCTCTCCGGCGTCGAACGCGAACAAGGTCACGGATCCGGAGTCGTTCTTCACCACCTGTCTGCTCACCACCGAGCCGACCTGATAGTCGATCTGCTCTAGCAGCTTCACCACGCTTCCGGGATCCATAGCCACACTCTCTTCTAGATGGACGCTCGTGGGTGGGACGGTGACACGAGCGAGTCCGACCCGCCAGGCCTACCCTACCCTTCAACGTCCGTTCGGAGCCCCTCTGAGTCCTTTGGGCCGGAGCAGTCCCCGAGCGGGGTCTCGCTCACCGACGAGACTCCGTTTCCCAGATACGTCGGGGACCCTATGGTATCGATCAGCACACAACCGACCCGCCAGCCGATGGTCCCACGATGAACTATGACGACTACATCAAGCACGACGCACTCGCGCTCGCAGGCCTGGTCCGGTCCGGCTCGGTCACACCCGGAGAGTTGATCGACGTGGCAGCCGCCCGCATCGAGCAGGTGAACCCCCTCATCAACTCGGTCGTCTACTCCATGATCGACGACGCGCGCGGCGCTGCCGACACCGACGGTCCCTTCAACGGGGTACCGTTCCTCGCGAAGGATCTCCAGACGGAGTACGCTGGCCATCCGACTTCCGGGGGAACCACCTTCCTCAAGGGAATTCCGCGGGAGCACGATACCGAGTTGGCCGCCCGGATCCGTGCGTCCGGCGCCCGCATCATCGGCAAGACCAACACGCCGGAGCTGGGGCTCGTGCCCTTCACCGAACCCAGAGTGTGGGGCCCATGCCGCAATCCGTGGGACACGACACGCTCCCCCGCCGGCTCGAGTGGTGGTTCAGCAGCCTCGGTTGCGGCGGGCGTCGTGCCCATGGCCGGGGGAGGGGACGGAGGCGGATCGATCCGCATGCCGGCATCGTGCTGTGGACTGTTCGGGCTCAAACCCACGCGCGGCCGGACCCCCACAGGCCCCGAGCTGGGCCAGTCATGGCGCGGCGCGGCACAGGAGCACGTTCTTACGAGGTCGGTGCGCGACAGCGCCGCCATGCTCGACGCCACCCAGGGAGCCGATCCCGGAAGTCCATACGAGATCCCGCCGCCGACCGGGGCCTACCTGGACGAAGTGTCAGAGGAGCCGGCACGTCTCCGGATCGCCTGGACGACTCAGCCGATCCTCGGCGATAGCGTGCACCCCGACTGCGTCGCTGCTGTCGAGGACGCCGTCCGGCTCCTGGGGGATCTCGGGCATCACCTCGAGGAGGCTGCTCCGGTCGTCGACAAGATGGATTTCAACCGGTCCTTCGTGACGTTGGTCGCCTCGGAGGTCGGGGCCGATGTCAGGGACGCGGAGTCACTCGTCGGGCGCCGTGCCCGCCGAACCGACTTCGAGCCCGCTACCTGGGCCCTCCGGCTCCTGTCGGAGGCGCTTTCGTCCCGGGATCTCGCGATCGCGATGCGGACGTTGGAGGGAACCGGCCGCACGATGGGTCGCTTCTTCCAGACGTACGACATGCTGCTCACGCCCACCCTGGCGCAGCCGCCCCTGCCGATCGGCGCACTCGCCCCGAAGCCCGGTGAGGAGCGCCTGCTCTCGTTGCTCGGCATGATGGGCTCGGGCCGGTTGGTGAGGGCTCTGGGCCTGCTCGACGAGGTCGCTTCGAAGGTCTATGACTTCATGCCGTGGACGCCTCTCTTCAACATCTCGGGGCAGCCAGCCATGTCCGTCCCGCTGTTCTGGTCCGAGGGCGGCCTTCCTATCGGCGCCCACCTGGTCGGACGCTTCGGCGACGAGGCAACGCTGTTCCGGCTGGCTGGCCAACTGGAGCGGGCCCGGCCGTGGTTCTCGACGCTCCCCTCCCTGGCGACCGACACCTGATCGCCCGAGATTCCTGTTCCTTCACGGCATCATCACACCGGGCTATCCGCAGGAGGTCGCTCATGGCTCGCACGTTCTCGCTCTCCTTCCTCGCGGCTGTCGCGTCCTTCGCGGCACCCCTGGCAGGACAGCAGGCCGATTCGGCCGCGTTCGTCACCCTCCTGGGTCGCGACACCCTGGCCGTCGAGCGCCTGGTCTGGACTCCCACCGGAATCGAGGCTGAGACCGTCCTCCGGGCCCCCTCCACTCGCGTGGGTAGGTACGAGCTCGAGATCGACGGTGCCGGACAGCTCGTTCGCTACGAGGGCAGTGTCTGGCAGGGGGGCACCTTCGACGGAGAACCCGTCACGCGAGAGATCGTGACCCGCAGCGGAACGGAGTTCACCTACGAGCGGACGGGTGCGCGGGCTGCCAGCGGCACATTCGAGTCGGACTCACCGGTCTACCCCTTCATCGACATGATTCACTGGCCCTTTGAACTCATGCTGCGGAGGGCGCATGGCATGGGAACTCAGGGCGAGATCGCACAGCCGCTGTTCAGCGGGTCCCGCGTCCAACCCTTCGTCGTCATCGACTACGGAGGCGAGAACCGTTTTGGGGTGCGGCACCCCTCACGCGGCACGATGTCCGTGCAAACGGACGACCAGGGGCGCATGATCAGCCTCGACGCAGGCCAGACCACTCGGGCCCTGACCGTCGAGCGGGTAGCCTGGCTGGACCTCCCGGCCATCGCCCAACGGTTCGGTGCCGCCGATGCTGCCGGTCGGTCGGTCGGAGCCCTGTCGGGTAGGGGAGAGGGGTCCGCGACCGTTCACGGTGCGGACATCTCGTTGGACTACGGAACTCCGCAGAAGCGTGGCAGAGTCATCTTCGGAGGCCTGCTGGAGTGGGGAGCCCTGTGGCGGACGGGGGCCAACAGGGCCACCCACTTCACCACCAGCCGCGATCTGATGATGGGAGACCTCATGGTCCCGGCCGGGACGTATACTCTCTTCACCCGGCCGCAGCCCGACGGTGGCACGCTCATGATCAACACCCGAACCGACATCAACGGTCAGCAATACGATGCGGACGCCGACCTGGGAACCGTGGCCATGACACACGCGACCCAGGACAACGTGGTGGAGGTCTTCACGATCCGCGTGCGGGAGACTGCGGACGGTGGCGTTCTGGAGCTCCTGTGGGACACGGACGTGTTCTCGGTCCCCTTCACGGTGCACTGAACGCATAGGTCCCCGAACCATCTGTGTCGGTTGCCGGCGACCCGGCACCGACCTCGGGTCCGAGGGCTTTGGAGCCCCTACAGCTCGATCCAGGTCGGTGGGTGATCCACCGACTCGAGGAAGCGCACCATGTCCTCGCCCCTGATCGTCGTCGTCTTGGCGTTGTCCACCGGGTGGAAGTTCCACCACTCCCACTCCCGGAGGCCCCGGTCGAGCGCCAGCCCGACCGCTCCCGCGTGATCGTTGACGACACCGAACGGGGTCACCGCGCCGGGGATGACCCCGAGGTACTTCATGAGCCGCTCCGCGCTCCCGAACGAGACCCGCTTCATTCCGATCTTGCCACCCAACTCCTTCAGATCGATCTGCCGGTCTTCGAGGGCCACGACGAGACACATTGCGCCCTTCTTGTCTCGCACAAAGAGGTTCTTGGTGTGCGCGCCCTTCAACTCGCCACGTAGTGCCTTGGCCTCTTCGACCGTGAACACCGCAGGGTGATCCACGGTCGCAGCGTCGATTCCGAGACTCGCCAGTCGGGCCAGAAGCGCTTCGGTCGTGATCGGTCGTGAGCCATCGGCCAAGCCGGGAGACACCCCTTCACTCACCGGATGCCCGAGTCTTCGACAAACGCCAGCATGACGTCCAGGATCGCGTCGTTGCTCTCAGGCGACATGATGTCGCCGGCCAGAACATGGTGGGAAGGATCGGTGCTCGAGTCGAAGGTCCTCAGCATCTTGGGAACTGCACCCAGTCGACCGAACGCCGCCACGGTCTCATCTGGGTCGACCACGTCGTCATCCGGAGAGTAAAGGGCGAGAGTCGGCGCAGTGACCTCGCCGAGGTCCATCGTGCGCACCCGCTCGACCAGACCCATCATCGTGAGCAGAACCTGCGAAGGATAGCAGGTGGTCCAATGCCGTCCCTGACCTTCGTTCGCGGGCTCCCAACAACGCTGACGGCCGACGAAGAACCTCAGGAGCTGGTTCCCCCACGGCCACAGGAGGAGGCGGGACGTACGGTCGACTGGATGGAAGTTCGGGGACACGAGCATCAGGGCCGCGATGTCGCCCTTCAACTCGGGGTGCCCCGCTGCCCAGGTCGCCAAGGTCCCACCGGTGGACGTACCCATGACAATCACTCGATCACCGAGACGCGTGCCTACATCCACCGCCTCCGACACGTCCTGAAACCAGTCGGAAGGCCCGACATCTCCCATGGCTGCAGCATCGCGCCCGTGACCCGTGAACCGCGTGAAGAAGAGGTTTGCCCCGAGGGCCTGGGCCAGCCGCTCCGGCACAGGATCCAGCTCGTGCCGATCAGCTGAGAACCCGTGCAGGTAGACAAGCGACAGAGGCGTCCGCACCCCCGCTGAGTCGAACCACACGACGCCCTTTGAATCCCCGGGACGGATGCCGGGAACGTCCGCTTCGGATGCCGCGATCCAAGCATCCACATCGTCCGGCACGTCCACCGGGTGGACCGCATCGTCCACTTTCACACGGGGACCGAGGAGGACGAGAACCAGGAATGTCGCGATGGATGCGTCGGCCGCGCCGCGGCTCAGTTTGGGGAGGTTCATGCCCGAACGGTATCCCGTGGCATGATGTCCGTGCAATACGTCCCCGTGGCGCCTCCCCCGGGAGGGTTGGTACATTGCGCCTCATGAAACGCGATCGGTGGCGGTCTCGACCGATCGACCGCCCGATTCCCCGGAGAGAATCGTGATGTCCGGAACTGAATCCCCGACCGAACTACCGGCTCTGAGGGATGAACTCACGGGCCTGCCGAACCGACTGCACTTCGAGTTGATCTACAATTACATGTTCGAGGGAGCGGATCGAGGAGTACCCATGGCCCTGATGCTCACCTCCGTAGGTGATGTTCCCCGGGGAGAAGCGATGCGCGCCCTCGGTGCCCGCTTTCAGCAGATCACCCGCTCCGCGGACCTTTCGGCGCACCTCGGGCAGGGACGGTTCGTGACCCTCATGCTCGGGACGAACCTCATGGGCGCTCGCGTCGGCGCGGATCGATTTCTGGACACGTTATCGGCTGATGTCGAGGGGCACCTCTCCATCGGCGTGGCCGGATATCAGCCCCACATGAAGGAGCCATCACAGCTCATCGGTGCTGCCGAGGCGGCCCTGCGAGCCGCGGAAGCGGCCGGTGGAGGCGTTGAGCTGGCGCCCCTCTGAGGGCCAGGAGGGATCGCCCGCAGGCAACGTCGGCGGCGACGACGACTTCCGTTAGCTGGTGAGGCCCTACCAGGGAACGAAGGCCACCCAGATCATGAGGCCGACGATCCAGAGAACGGACCACGCCCGGGCTTGCCCGAGTCGGTCGACAAACGCGGCCGCATCAGGCCCCTGAATTCTCGCAAGGACTTCGGCACCGACCCCGGCCACAACCACAACCACGCTCAGGAGGCCGACCAGCACGCAGGACGGCCAAGCCCAGTACGCCAGCTTCCCCCCGACTGCGCTTTCCGCCGTCTCGGCCGGAGCTCCGGGAGTGCACTGTCCGGATGGCGAAGTCGCCGTCGGGTCCCACCACGCCGGACGGGGCAGCGCAGCGATCTCCTCTCCGTGGGACAGGTAACACAGCACGTCGGGTGCGCCCGAGTAGCTCTCTTGAACAGCCACTCTCTCGGACTCCGAGACGGTCTCTAAACGATATTCACCGTTCCCAGGGACAGCAGGCGTGTATCCCTCCCAACCTGTCTCGAGCAGCCGCTCCAGACTCTCGGCGTAGCGCTCGTGATTCGCGTAGTGAATCTCCTGCGCGCTGGCTACCTCGCGCAGGCCTGACCGCAGCATGGACAGGTAGGGCGTTCCGGCGTCTGCCGGCGCCACGAGACGGGCAGCCCCACCAAGACCAAGGGGAGAACGAAGACGATGTGGGTGGCGATCCGACTCATGCACGCTCCCCGTTCGACCTGATCGCAGCCGCCACGAAGGCTGCCAGCCCCTCGGCCCGATCCTCGTAGTGTGCCTTGAAGCGACCGTCGGCGGTGTACATGTCCGCCAGCCCGGCGTGCAGCGAATGGCTGCACGGGTAGTACCAGCGATCGATGTGGAGGCGCGCAGCCTCCGCCAGATCCATCGCCCGTGGGCCATCTGCCGGCTCACCTTCGGCCATGATGGAAGCCAGGCCGCTCTCGATCCCCTCCAACTCGGCCTCGATCGCGGCCCAATCCTTCTCGGAATAGCTCTGGGTGCGACGGCTCGATTCCCTGAATGACTCCGTGCCGCCCCACCGCTCGTGGGCCTCGGCACCGTACCGGGCCTCAGGCGTCTCCCTCACCGCTTCCTCCCCGTGTCAGAGTGGCATGTGCTCCGGTGGAAAGTCCCCGCCCTCGCAGGCTCCCGGCGAGCGCAGCCTACGGCCAGCGCCGCGCCCAGCCCAAGCCGATGAACCAATCCTTGGAGTCGGTGTCGACGCCCCAGTTCAGGTCGATCTGCGTGGCCGGGTCGGTTGAGTAGGCCAGACCGGCTTCAATGATGTTCGCGTCCTCTCCGCTACCGAAATAGCTGGCCAGACCGGCGTATCCGCTGAGCCCCTCGACGCTCGAGATCCCGAAGTTCGGCGTCACGATCACGGCGAACTTCCCGTCCTCCGGCTGGTTGAACGGGAAGAAGTAGCCGGCGTTGAGAGCCAGCATCACGGACCCGACGAGGCTGGTCTCCCCGATCAGAGCAGCGCCTGCCGTGACCTCGTCCGCGGAGAAGCCGGCGCCCCCGACGGGCAGCGTCAGCAAACCGGTTGTGGCCCAGTTCCAGCCTTCAGGACCACCCAAGGGGATCTTCACCCCAAGGCCGAGGTCCTCGAAGCCCATGTCGGACCCGTCGATCCCTTCCTGCACGACCAGGGAATTCGCATAGATGCGGACCTCGAAAGCTTCGAAGCCGCCCCTGATGAGACCCTGCCCGAAGCTGAACCGATCCGAGCCCTGGTCCATGTACTGAACCCCGGCCTCGACCTGCCAGATTCCGGCGGCCAGCACATGTGATCCGTCGCCGAGCCCTGGACGATCCGACGATATCGGCGACGGTGGCTCGGCCTCCTGACCCACGAGCGCGACAGGCAGCATCACGGACATGAGCAGCAAGAGGATCAGGGGACGACGGGGTTTCATCATCGAGACTCGCTCCGGTCTGTGAGGTTGGACCGCTGGGGATCGCCTCTCGGTCGAAGGGAAGAATCGCTATTCTGTTATGGATCGCGAAACCCTCGACCTGGGGAGACTCATGCCGTGACCGAGCTCCGCCCGTCCTCCGACCTCGGGACACTGGTGGATCGGACCAGCGGGGCCCAGCCCATGCGACGCCTCTTCCACGCCTTCAACGGATCTGCGCTCGCGGCTCTGATCACCTTCTTCACGCCCCCCAAGACCCCCACCGTCACGATCCTGGGTGGGGCCTTCCTCTTTCTGTTGACGTTCGACCTCGTACGGCTGCGCAGCACCTCGGCCAATCGGATGTTCTTCACCTGGTTCAACCGCCTCGCATCACCAAGAGAGGCGCAGGGACTCGCCTCATCCACCTGGTACGCACTCGCCATGGTCCTCGTGCTGGCCATCTTCCCCTGGCCTACGGCGGTCTCGGGCATCCTGGTGATGGCCCTGGCAGACCCGGCGGCCTCGTACATTGGCCGGAGGTGGGGCCGGCGACCGTTCCTGGGTGGAAGTGTGCTCGGATTCGGGGTCTTTGTCGGCGTCGCCGCGCTGATTCTGGCCCTCCGGCATCCCCTGGCGATCGCGGTGCCCACAGCCCTGGTGGCCGCCATGGCCGAGCGCCGCTCGGAGCCCCTCGACGACAACCTCGTGGTCCCGCTGGTGACGGCTGGCTCGATCGTGCTGCTGCAGACCCTTCTCTAGCCCGCGCGTCGCAGGGTCCACGAAATGACGAGGGGGCGGTCCGTGGCGCGGACCGCCCCCTCGATGCTTCGCGGGACTCTAGAACGTGATATCCCGCCCACGCCTCACGTACGTGTCGAACCACTCGATCATCTCGGCCAACGCCGTCATCACAGACTCCCGCGCTCGGTATCCGTGGGACTCATGGGGCAGCATGACCAGGCGGACCGTGGCCCCGTGGCCCTTCAACGCATGGTACATGCGCTCGGACTGGACCGGGAACGTCCCGGAGTTGTTGTCCGCGATTCCGTGGATCATCAGCATCGGCTCGTTGATCTTGTCCGCATGCATGAACGGGGACATCTCGAAGTAGAGATCGGGTGCCTCCCAGAAGGTCCGCTGCTCGCTCTGGAATCCGAATGGGGTGAGCGTGCGGTTGTACGCTCCGCTTCGGGCGATGCCCGCCGCGAAGATGTCGGAGTGGGCCAACAGGTTCGCGGTCATGAACGCGCCGTAGCTGTGGCCCCCGACACCGATCTTGTCGGCCTGCGAGATACCTCGCTCAACGAGGACGTCGACGGCCGCCTGGGCAGAGGAGACCAACTGCTCGACGTATGTATCGTTGGCCACGTCACCGCCCACGATGGGAATCGTGGCGCCATCCAACACGGCGTACCCCTGAGTGAGGAAGAACAGGTGGCTATAGCCTGTGATTCGCGTGAAGCGGTAGGGTGACCCTCGAACCTGACCCGCGAGGTCTTCGTTCGCGTACTCCCGCGGGTATGCCCACACGACCGCCGGCACCACGTCGCCCTCGGTGAAGCCAGGCGGGAGATAGAGCGTGCCCGAGAGCTGCACCCCATCCTCACGCTCATACGTGATCAACTGCTTGGAGACCGCCGAGAGCTCCGGATGAGGGTCATCGAAGAAGGTGATCTGCTCGGCGCTGCCGCTGCCCATGTCGCGGATGAAGTAGTTCGGAAAGTCGGTCGGCGTCTGGCGTTGGGTGAGGACCCTGGCGCCCGTATCGTCCAGAAGGGCCAGGATGTCCTCATAGGTTCCGACCTCGGCACGCCAAAGGCGCTCCGTCTCGCCCGTCTCGATATTGAACCGATCGAGGAACGGCCTGTCACCGTCATCGGAGCCGCCCGGCCCTGAAAGGAAGATCCAATCGCCGTCCTGCACGATGATCCTGTCGCCGCGGGTGTCCGTACTCGTGATCGGACTGCCCGGATCACCGTACCGGTCCTCCGTGCTCCGTTCGAACAGAAGCACGGCACTCTCCTCGCCCGAAACGTCGATCTTCCAGGTTCGTCGCATCCGGCTCGATCGATCGGACTCGTAGACCAGCACCAGGTCCCCTTCCCCGCGGCCCATCCCGGCATACCGGTACTGCGTGCGGATCAGTTCCCGGCCGGCTTCCGCAAACGGGGCGTCGAGCAGCATCACCCTATCTCTGACGTCGGCGGGGGACCGGGTATCTCCACCGTCCAATGCCTGCACATAGACCAGCGTGTGGTCCTCGCCTCGCATCCAATCGAAGTTTCGAGGTCCGGACTCTACACCACCGATCGGAACGGTCTCGCGCAGCGGCACGTCGGCCACCCGCGCCACCACCTCACCCGAGCGATCCCAGACCTCGACGTCCATGGGAAACGAACGGTCGGTGACCAGATAGCTGTACGGACGCTCCCGACGCTCGGCGAGCAGATACTCACCGCTCGGCGACACGGACAGACCCGCGTAGACGCCGGCGACACCAATCGAGGTGACGTTGCCCGAAGAGACATCCACCAACATCGGCTGGGACGTCATGTAGTAGTCGTAGAGCGCCTCGTCGTGGGGGTTCTCGAGAAGGTCCTGATACGTACGAACCGGGGCCACCAATCCGAGGTTCTCCTGAACGACCGGCCCGGCCGGCACGGTGGGTGCTTCGGGTGGGCTGCCCCTTCCCTCCAGGACTGCGTGGCAGAGGAGGGACTCGGAATCGGGCATCCATGAGCAGGCCCCGCCTCGTGCGCCGTTGAGCATAGGCCCCAGCAGGCGCCGAGCGGACGCAGCCGCCAGGTCACCGACCCAGAGTTCGATTCCCTCCTCGGTGGTCCTCGTCGTGAAGAAGACGGAACCGTCTGGTGAGACGTCAGGCGAGCCCCACCCATCCTGGTACGGCAGATCGACCTGCCTCTCGGAGCCATCGGACACGCGCAGGATCGAATATCCCGTGGTCAGCGGCGGGCTGAACGAGCCGTTCGTCATGGGATTGATCCGCCGACCTCCGATCCTCAACATCGGCTGAGCCATGTCGGCGATCGACGGCATGCTCTTCCTGTGCGCGAGCACGAGCCACTCATGGTCCGGGCTCACGACCACGCTGGGCGGGGGCGGCGCATCGAGGATGTCCACGACGTCCTGGGGTGGGAGCCTGTACGCCTCCTGGGCTGACACGGGCATGGAGACCAGAGCGAGCACAGTGGCACTGACGAAGGAAATGCTGCGTTTCATGTCGTTCTCCAGAGGGACCTCGTTGGCTCGGGTCCCCGCAGGTTGTGATCCGACGAAGCGGGAGGGCTGGGTATCATCCGGCGGCAGTTGGGCTATGGCAATAGGTCGTGGCTGCGTCGGCTCGCGCCTTCTGCAATTGTGATTCCCGGCAGGTCCAAGGGCGAGGGATCGTCCACGACGCCCGGACATGGCGTCGACCCGCGGAGCAGCCTCAGGAGGCTGAGGCCAGCCGGACCTCGATTGGAAGGCCGCTCACTCCTCGATGATCTCGATCGTGTCGGGAGCGTTGGGCACCACGCAAAGGAATTCGAAAGGCTCGGTCCCGGAGTCGGCAGTGTAGTTGTGCGGAACGCCCGCGGGAATGTACACCACGTCGCCTGCTCTCACCTGATGCTCGGCGCCCCCGATGACGACTCTTGCACCACCCCTGAGCACATACTGTTCATGCTCCACGGTGTTCGTATGCATCGGCATGCCGCCACCCGGTTCCATGACGAAGCGCCGCATTGCGAAGTTGGGTCCGACGTCGGGTCCGATAAGAACCTGCCGGGTCGTCCCGGTCCCCGCCTTCACCTTCTCGGCGGGCAACGTGTCAACGTTTCGTACGGACATCTTTGCTCCTGATGAGTGATGGCCCCAATCTGGTGAAGATACCATAGCATCCCGCAACCGATGAGGGGCCCGTGATACATCGCAACGTCGCACACCTGGCGCTGATCCTCACCCTCTGGGGCTGTAACGATGGCCCCACCGCCGAGCAGCGCACGCCCAAGGTCATGGTCATCGGCATCGACGGCGTGAGGCCGGACGTGCTCGCTGAGGTCCCGACCCCGAATCTCGACGCACTCATCGCGGACGGATCCTACAGTGACCAGGCCCGCACGGGGCTCCCGTCCGTGAGCGGCCCCGGATGGTCGTCCTTCCTGAACGGGGTCTGGCCCGAGAAGCACGGAGTGACCAACAACGACTTCACGGGCAAGCGCTATGACCTCTATCCGGATTTCCTGACCCGGATCGAGCAGGTCCGGCCCGAACTCAATACGTTCGCAGTGGCGGATTGGCTACCGCTTGTGTATGCAGAAGACGGGCTGCCGACCATCAGCGACGCCATCGACGTAAGGCGGGTCCTGGACGGATATGAATCCGGATGGCCCGAGGCAGACAGCATTTCAGCGGACCTTGCGGCAGCCCACCTGGTTGAGGAGGACCCCGACGCGCTCTTCGTATACCTCGGTAACCCGGATGAAACGAGCCATCATTTCGGCTCGATCGGACAGGAGTACAGGGACGCGATCGCCCTGGCTGACCACCAGGTCGGCATCCTCCTCGAGGCCATGCAGAGCCGCCCCGACTACCCGAACGAGGATTGGCTGGTGGTGGTCAGCACCGACCACGGGCGCCGGGCCGACGGCGGACACGGGGGAGACACTCCCGAGGAGCGCACGATCTTCTTCCTCGTCAGCGGATCCTCCGCGATCAAGGGACCGCCGCTGGAGCCGCCTTTCATCGTGGACGTCTCCGTAACCGCACTCGCGCATCTCGGCATCGAGATCGATCCCGCCTGGGAGCTCGACGGCAGGCCGGTCGGCCTCGCACCCTGACGATCCAGCGGCGGGCGGCATTCGCCGCCCGCCGCTGGATTCCTGCAAGACTACACGAAGGTCTGGTACGTCGGTCGGAACATGGCGTCGATGACCGTCGCCCGAAGGTCCTGGGGCCGTTCGATGCCCGCGAGGCCCCGTTCGAACGCGATGTCGGCGACGGATTCCGCGATGGCTGCGGAGATCTGACGAATCATGGTCAGAGCTGGATACATGCGGCCCTGCACCAGATCGCCGTCGTCCACCATGTCCGCCAGGGTACGCGCAGCGGCGAAGAACATCTCGTCGGTGCACTCCGTCGCCTCGGACACGATCAATCCAAGACCAACCCCCGGGAAGACGTAGGCGTTGTTTCCCTGGCCCGGCACGAAGCGCCTCCCGCCATACTCCACGGGATCGAACGGACTTCCGCTGGCAAAGATGGCTCTTCCGTCAGACCACGTGTACGCCTCCTCGGCGGTGCACTCCGACTTCGAAGTCGGATTGGACAAAGCGAATATCGTGGGACGCTCATTGTGCCCGGCCATCGCCTCGACCACCGCCTGCGTGAACGTCCTGGGCTGTCCGGACACGCCAATCAAGGTTCCGGGCCTCAAGCGCTCGATCGCCGACAGGAAGTCGTCGGTGAACTCGGCATCGTGGGCGAACGCCCTCTTGTGCGGCGCGAGTGAGTCGTGCCGGCTGCGCACGACCAAGCCCGTGGAGTCGAAGAACCAGCACCTGCGGCGGGCTTCGCTCTCCTCCCACCCTTCATGCATCAGGGCGGACACGATCAGGTGACCTATGCCGATACCCGCCTCGCCCGCCCCCAGGCACAAGAACGGCTTCTCTCCCAACTTCTCGCCGGTGACCCGCAGCGACGAGTACACCCCGGCCAGGGTGACGCCGGCGGTGCCCTGGATGTCGTCATCGAACGAGCAGAAGCCCTTGCGGTACTTCTCCAGGAGACGGAACGCGTTCCGGGTGGCGAAATCTTCGAGCTGCACGACAGCCTTCGGGAATACCTCGCCGACCGCCTCGAAGAACTCGTCGACCAGCTCGTCGTAGGCCTCTCCGCGCAGGCGCGTCCTCTGCATGCCGATGTAGAACCGATCGTTGCGGAGCTCATCGTTGTCCGTACCGACGTCGAGCATCACTGGCAGAGCCTGCGTCGGGTGGACCCCCGCGCATGCGGTGTAGAGGGCCAGCTTTCCGATCGGGATACCCATCCCGTCCGCACCTAAGTCGCCAAGGCCGAGAATGCGCTCTCCGTCGGTCACGACAATGATTCTTACGTCGGGATTCGGCCAGTTCCTGAGCACCTCCTTCACCCGTCCGCGATCATCGGCGGTCACGTACAGCCCGCGCGGCCGCCGGAAGATGTGCCCGTATACCTGGCACGCCTCTCCGACCGTAGGGGTGTAGATGATAGGGAGGAGTTCCTCGAGGTGCTCTCGGAGCACGGCATAGAACAGAACTTCGTTCCTGTCTTGGAGCGCTGACAGCCCGACGTATCGCTCGAGGTCGGAATGTTTGCCACGAAGATTCTGGATCACTCGCTCGATCTGAAGTTCCTGCGATATGACGCGGGCGGGAAGAAGACCTCGCAGCCCCGCTGCCTCACGCTCTGGTTCAGTGAACGCGGTGCCCTTGTTTCGAATGGGGTCGTGGAGGAGCTCGACGCCGCGAGGGAAGTCGCGGGTGAGGACGGGTCGTACGACCGCTTCCTCTGCTATGGTACTCATCTTGACGCCTGATCTCACTTTGGAGACCGGGTCGGGCCAGCACCAAACGCACTCAGGCCACGCCCGACGGGGTCGGGTCAAGGGAGGGTCTCGAGCATGAAGGTTCGCTCTATTTCCCCTTGAACTCAAGCGGTTGCGACCACCGATTCCCGCCCCTGGCCGGGGCCTCGCGATCCACGCTTCCCGGCGCTGGCCCACGTGGGTTCCGAGCGACCGATATCGGCCGATCATACGACAAAAAGGCCCGATGAGACTTGCGCCTCATCGGGCCAGGCAGGGGGCGCCTGCGACCCTCCCGCCAACAGGACACCCCTCACCACTCTCAGGGCTCACGAGCGATGCACCTTCCACCACTCCCTTCCCCTATTCGGTCGGACGGAGCATCGTACTCGTGGCGATCACTCGCCCACTCCGTCCGATCAAAGTTCGGGCCGCCGGAAACTCCTGCCCTAAGCTCCCGGCAAACCCAGGACCGCGTTCCGGCGAGGGCGGGTAGAGATACAAGACCTCAGTCCCGTCGGTTCACGGCCCAAAAAATCACTAAGGAAGACTACCCGTTCGGGCGGTGGCGGTATGTCGGGAGAAGTCCGGTATAGTCCGTAGGGAATATCCCTACAAAAAGAGACCCGGCAGGATGCACCCACCGGGTCCGATCAGGGCTCTCTCCCCACCCACGCTCACCACACTCCCGAGACCCCGACACACGCTCTAGACAGTACGCCCGAGGTGCGTGGGAACTTCAAGAGCGGTGTACCGCAACCATCCCGTTGTCAGCCGGGCTTCAGCAGTTCAGCGAGTTCCTCAGCGCTCAGCTCTTCCGCTGAGCGAGCACCCATCCCGTGAGGAGAACGGGACTTCCTGCCCCGGCTGGCTGCCACCCGCTGCTCCGTCTGAGGGACCCCGGCGTAGTCGAAGTCGGCCAGGTGCACCCGTTCCACTGTCCGCTCCAGCCGATGCTCGAGCGTCTTGAGAGCACCGAGGTCTGTTGCGGTGACGAAGGTGACTGCGGTCCCGGTCGACCCCGCACGGCCCGTGCGCCCAATTCGGTGGACGTAATCCTCCGGATCCATCGGCACGTCGTAGTTCACGACGTGGCTGATCCCCTCCACATCCAGACCCCTCTGAGCGATATCCGTGGCAACCAGGACACGGACCTTCCCGGTAGCGAATCGCTCGAGCGCCCTCGTTCTGTGCTTCATCTGACGATTGGAGTGCATTACGTCGGCCTTGATCCCCTCCCGCTGCAGCCGCGCCTCGAGCACGTCGGCGCCGGCCTTCGTGCGAGTAAAGATGAGCACCTGATCCCAATCGGGGTCCGCGAGGAGCTTCAGAAGGAGGTCTGGCTTCTTCTCGGGCTTCACCGAGTAGAAGACCTCCGAGACGCCTTCGGCTGTGGTGCCCGGCGGAGTGGCCGCGATCCACAAAGCGTCCTCGGTGAGTCGAAGCGCCAGGTCGTGCACGCCGTGCGGCATCGTGGCGCTGAAGAGCATCGTCTGCCGGCGGGACGGCATCCCGCGCATGACGTCCTCGATCTGCGGCCGAAAGCCCATGTCGAGCATGCGATCCGCTTCATCGAGCACGAGATAGTCGACCTTCGAGAGGTCGACACGCCTCTGCTGCATATGATCGATGAAGCGTCCGGGGGTCGCGACAACCACCTCCCACCCTTCCTCGAGCGCCTGGATCTGCGGTGCGTATCCCACTCCCCCAAAGATGGCATGGACACGAACGGTCGTGCCCTTGGCGAGCGACTCCGTGTCCTCGGCGACCTGCTGCGCCAACTCGCGAGTAGGGCACAGCACGAGAACCTGCAGACCTCCCCCTGCCTTGATCTTCTCCAGCGCGGGAATCATGAACGCCGCGGTCTTTCCCGTGCCTGTCTGGGCGATGCCCACGACATCCCGGCCCGCGAGGCCGGAGGGAATGGCCTGGTGCTGGATAGGCGTTGGCTGCGACCAGCCGATAGCTTCGATCGCAGCAAGGCGATCGTCGCTGAGCTGCAGGTCTCGGAAGGTGACGGGTTCCATTGATCTTGCCCGGGCGGCGTGCCACTCAGGCACACCTGGTTTCAGAGTCCGCACGGTAGCGAGCGGAGGACTACTCAGCCCGAAGTTGGGCTCGGGAGAGAAGTTATCCGCTTCCTTGCCAGGCGAGTAGGGCAGTCCCACCTTTCGGGTCCCTGACGACGGACACTCGGCCCGTCCCGGCGGGGCCACGCCGACGCGCTGAACCAATGGACTCCCCACCCGACAAGGCGCTCACCACCTCCGTTCTCTTCGTGTGCCTGGGCAATATCTGCCGTTCACCACTCGCCGAGGGCGTCTTCAGCCACCTGGTGGAGACTGCGGGACTCCAAGACAGGTTCGACATCGACTCCGCCGGCACCGGAGCATGGCACGTCGGGGAGCCCCCAGACGGGCGTGCGGTCATCGTAGCGGAACGCCACGGAATCTCGCTGGACAGCAGGGCCCGCCAGTTGGAAGCGGAGGACCTGGAACGTTTCGACTACATCCTGGCCATGGACAGGAGCAACCTCAGCGAACTCCAGGAGATGGCGGCTCTTTCCGGCGCCGAAGCGGGTATCCGGCTGCTCCGAGAATACGACCCGGAAGAAGACGGCGACGAAGTGCCCGATCCGTACTACGGCGGCGCAGACGGTTTCGAGCACGTCTACCGAATGGTGCGCCGATCGTGTGAGACGCTGCTCGACGCGCTCCACACAGCATCAGACTCGGGCTGATCATGACCCTCCTTCCGTCGCCGGTCCGGGAGGGCGTCGAGGGCGCGCTCAATCAACTGGGCGCCTCCACGGTCGTCGTCGATGCAAGGGCGGTGGCGGGAGGTTGCATCAACCATGGCGCCAAGATCGACACCGCTGACGGTCGGTCCTACTTCGTCAAGTGGAACGCATCGGCCTCGCCACGGATGTTCGAAGCAGAGGCAGACGGCCTCAGAGTTCTCGCGGAGGCGTGCCCGCTGCGGGTGCCTCGGCCCCTCATGAGAGGTGGTGGAGCAGGCGTCCCCACGTGGCTGGTCATGGAGTATATCGCGCCCGGGCGTCGCTCGCAGGACTACGAAACGGCCCTAGGCCGCGGACTCGCGGAGCTCCATTCCACGAGCCGCAGATCAGAGTTCGGATGGGCTTTCGACAACTGGATCGGCGCGCTGCCCCAAGCGAACCCGACAACCGCATCGTGGACCGAATTCTGGCGAGACCACCGACTGGTGCCGCAGTGGGCTGAATCACGCCGAAGAGGCTACCTCGACCGGACCGCCGACCAGCTGTTCGACCGACTCACGGCGCTGATCCCGACTGCCCTGGAGGACGTAGAGGATCATTCGCCGTCCGTGATCCACGGCGACCTGTGGAGCGGCAACACCTTCGCAGACGAATCCGGCGCTCCCGTCATCATCGACCCGGCCATCTATGCCGGGCACGGTGAGGTGGATCTGGCCATGGCCGGACTCTTCGGTGGATTCGGTCCGGACTTCCATCGCGCTTACGAAGAGATCCTGCCGATCGCCGAAGCCTACTCGGCATACCGAAAGGACCTGTATCAACTCTACTACCTGTTGGTTCACGTGAACCTGTTCGGTTCCGGGTACGCGCACGCGACCGTCGAGGCCGCATCCCGCGTTGTGGGAGCTCTCAGTTGAGGTTTCAGGGCCCTGGCCGATAAGACCGGGCTCACTAGATGGGCTGCCGCGCCCCGACGAAGCTCGCGATTCGGGCGAAGGCATCTTCGATCACGTCGTCGGACGTCGCAAAGCTCATCCGAACCCAGCGGTCGTCTCCGAAAGCCGCACCGGGGACGAGAGCCACACCCTCATCCTCCAGCAGTCGGCTGCACCACGCGGTAGCGTCGGCGATGTCGTCCCCGAACAGGTGATCGACCCGGAAGAACACGTAGAAGGCCCCTCGGGGATACACGAAGGGTACGCCCGGCAGCCTCTGCTCCAGATTTTCGACCACGAGATCGCGACGGCGGCGGAACGCCGCCCCCATCTCTGCAATGGACGCGTCGGCCGCTTCCACGTTGGTGTAGGCCTCCAGCGCAGCCACCTGGGAGGGAGTGGTCGTGTTGGAGGTGATCTGGCTCTGCAGGGCCGCGAATTTCTTGGCCACCTCGCCAATGCAGTACGAGAACCCGAGGCGCCAGCCTGTCATCGCGTAGCTCTTCGACGCGCCGTCCACGAGAACGAAGTTGCCGAGGCTCGCCTCCGGCACATCGAGAATGCCAGCAGCGGGGCTGACGTCGTCCTCGTGATAGATGTTCTGATAGATCTCGTCGCAGATGAGCCACAGGTCACGATCCCGCGCCCACTCCGTGATCTCACGCAGCTCCTCTGCGGAGTAGACCGCCCCCGTCGGATTGCACGGGGTGTTGAGCACCAGGCCCCGCGTAGCGTCGGTCGCAGCCGATTCGAGAATCGCTACCGAGAGCTTGAAATCGTCAGCCTCGTCCCCGAACACAGGCAGCGGCGTGGCACGGGCGATGGTGAGCAGGTCCGGATACGTCGTCCAATAGGGCGCGGCGACCAGGACCTCGTCTCCCGGTCCGAAGAGCGTGAAGAAGGCGTTGAACAGCGCCTGCTTCGCCCCGGCCGTCACGACTACTCCGTTCCAATCCAGCTCGCGGCCCGCCCTCCTGGACAGCTTCGCGGCGATCGCCCTCCGAAGCGCCGGGATACCCGGCGGTGGCGTGTACCGTGTCTGCCCACCCCTGATGCCCTCGATAGCGGCATCGGAAATGAACGAGGGTGTGTCGAAGTCGGGCTCACCGGCACTCAAATTCAGGATATCGCGGCCCTCGGCCGAGAGCTTCTTCGCCAGAGTGCTCACCGCTATCGTGGCGGACGGTTTGAGAGCCGCGATGTTCGAACTGAACCGCATGGCGTATCTCCGAGGCGGCGTATCGCCGAGGCATGGAAAGGAAGGTGGAATATCAAGGGACCCCTGGGGCTTTTCAAGGAAGCGGGCGGGTTTAGTTTTCCCAGGCTATGAAACCACCCGACGCCCGCTTCTTCTTCGACTACGTCGACCCCCTATCGTACCTGTTCGATCTGGAGATCCAGGCAGTCGAGGCCGGATCGGGATGGGTCGTCGAGCGCGTCGGCTTGGAGATTTGCGCACCGCCGGAACCCATGCTGGACCCCGAGTCCACGAGGTGGGTTCGACGAGGGCAGGAAGCCGCCCGAGCAGCATCTGACCTGGGCATATCCCTGACCGCTCTTCCCCTCGTTCCCTGGACCCGGAAGGCCCACGAGCTCGTGTGGCACGCCCGTGACAAGGATGCCGGACCTGCTCTCCACGCGGCACTCTTCGAGGGTGTCTTCCAGAACCGGCTCGACATCGGGCGCATCGATGTTCTCGTAGGTCTCGCCGCGCAGCTTGGATTGGACCCTGGCGAGACGAAGGCCGTCCTGGATGTCGACAAGTACTCTGAACAGGTCGAGGGGACGCGGCACGCTGCCATCTCCTCGGGAATAGCGGAAATCCCCACTCTTGTCGCCGGAGAGCAGCGGCTCGAGGGCTTCCACAACCGCACCACCCTGAGCACCTTTCTGCACGCCGCGAACACCCCTGACAACACACTGGACTGATCATGGCCGGCTATCAGCGCAAGACAGCCCTCTCTCCCGCCGAAATTCTCCTCGAAGCCGAGCGACTTCTTTTCGACCGCATCGGCCTCTCAAAGTCGAAAGGCACGTCCCACACTGCCACCTACTCCGGGGCCGAGGGCACGCTCGTGCTGACCGCGCACCGGCACGGCCCCTATACAGAGGTGGTCGCGACCACGGACGGGCTCCGGACCTCCAAGATCGACCACGAAACGCAGCGGTTCCTCAATAGCCTACCGTATGAACCCGAGGACCGGGGCGGCCCGGGATCCAGCACTCCCTCCTGACCGGAACCGCGAGACCATGGATACGTTCGACGACCTCGGGCTCTCTCCCGAACTCACAGAAGCGCTGGCCGCGGAGGGCGTCGAGCGCCCGACCGCGATTCAGGCGGCTGCAGTGCCCGTGCTCCGACGCGGGAACCACCTCCTGATGGCCGCGGGCCCGGGGTCCGGAACTCTTTTCGCCTGGGCCGCGCCTCTGCTGGACCGCCTCGAGCCGGAGGGCTCGGGAACCAGGGTGCTGATCCTCACCACGACGGCGGATGCTGCGGCCGCGCAGGCGGAGTCCCTCGGAGGGCTCGCGGGGGCCACCGGACACAGCCTGGCCGCTGTCGGCTCCCGGTGGCATTTGCCTGGAATGGCCGACGTGCTCATCGGTACCCCCAAGGACGTTCTCGCCGCCGTTCAGGGAGATGTGTCACTCGACGGCGTCCAGGCCCTTGTCGTGGACCAGGCTTCGGTCCTCGAAACGCTCGACACTCTCGCCGATGTCGAGCGGGTTCTGGACTACCTGCCCAAGGAAGCCCAACGCATCGTCACTTCGCTGCCGGTCACGCCTGCAGTGGAAGACTTCATGGAGAGGCACGTCCGGCGGGCGGCGATGGTCCCTCCCCGGCCCAGTGACAGCAGCCAGGTGGCGTCTTCGCCCCAGCGGGGTTCTCTGCGCTTCCGCATCACCACCAGCGGGACGGAAGCAGACCTCCTGGACGTCGTGGCCCTCCTGCTCGAAGACGCTCGACACGTTCTCGTCTTCTGCCGCAGTGAAGACCGTGCGGCCGACATGGGCGACCTCCTCACCCTGCACGGCTACATGGCCGGAGCACCCGGAGACGGAGACATGCCCGTCTGGCTGGGGGTCGATGAACTCGCAGCCCGCGCTGCCGCGAAGGACCACGAGGGAGTCGTGGTCGTGAGCTGCGACGTGCCAGCGGATCAAGACAGTCTCGATCGGCGGCACGGTATTTCGGACGATGGAGTCGTTCTCGTTCTACCTCGCGAGGTGGCACATCTGCGATCCGTCGCCCGGGAGACAGGGTACACGGTCAAGCCCTTGCCACCACAGTCCCGAGCTGCGGAGGGATCCCTCGATCGACTGCGGACCACGTTGGAGGACGCGATGCGCGACGAGGACATCGCCCCCTATCTCCTCGCTCTCGAGCCCCTGTTCAGCCAGCACGACCCGGCCGAGGTCGCGGCGGCCGCAGTGGCGCTCCTGAGGAAGAAGGTCCCCAGCGCGCCCCCTGTCACTGTGCCCGCAGCAGATGCGAGCCCCAGCGTCCCGGACGCTACCGCCTGGGCCAAGATCTTCCTGAGCGTGGGAGAACGGGACAACCTGCGACCCGGAGATCTTCTGGGGGCGATCACCGGTGAAGCCGGTATCAAGGGCGAACAGGTCGGCCGGATTGACATCCATGAGAGCCACACGGTGGTCGAGGTGAACCACTCAGCGGCGCGGCAGGTCATCAAGGCACTCAACGGCACAACCATCCGGGGCCGGAGCGTCAGGGCCGACTTCGATCGCCCGAAGCGACCATCGTCTGGACGCGGCCGCCGTCCCTGATCCTTCCGCTTCTGAAGCACCGTATCGAACAGAAGAGGCCGCGTCGCTTTCACGACGCGGCCTCTTTCATTCAACTGGCAGCTAGGCCGCGAGGGCCCGGCCAAACGACCGGAGCAAGCCACTGTTCGGGCTGGCTCAGGTCATGAAGCTGCCGACTCTACTTGATGCCGTCCTTGAGACCCTTACCGGCACGGAAGCTCGGGGTCTTGGTAGCAGCAATCCGAATGGTCTCGCCCGTGCGCGGGTTACGACCGGTGCGCTCTTTGCGGTGCTTGGCCTCGAACGTGCCAAAGCCGGTGATCTGGACACGAGCATCACCCCTGAGGGCATCGGAGATGATGCCATCGGAGGGACTGAACATCGCATCCATTGCGCGAGCCGCATCGGCCTTGGTCATGCCAGTGCGATCGGCGAGGGCGTCCACTAGGTCGGACTTGTTCATCTGGCAGCTCCTGAAAGCTGAATGGGGAATGAGGGTCGCGGCCGGAGCCGCCCTAGCGAGGACCTTTAGAGATCTCGTCCGTGCATCTCAAGCCACCCGAAAAGCCGCATAGAATCAAGTGTTTCCGGTCCCCGCGGGTCAGACTTGATCCTACGGTAAGACTGTGTGGATGGAGCGTCAAGGGAAGAAGTGGCCGAAACCCCGCGCCGTGCCTAGCTTCTGAGCCGACGGGACCGGTCCGCGCGAGGATATCTTGGACGAAGCGCAGGGCCAGACGCACTCGGATTCCGTATAAACTGCGCGGCATATGGGCATCTTCCTTCCACGCTTCGTCTGGACCCTGGCTCTGCTGCTAGCGCTGATCGTCATCGGCACCAGCGGGTATCTCGTCATCGAGGAGCGCGGCGTAGCCGACGCGTTGTACATGACGGTCATTACCCTGACGGCCGTGGGTTACGAAGAGGTATGGCACCTCAGCCGGGCCGGACGCGTCTTTACGATGCTCCTGCTCCTGGGTGGAATCACCTGGATGGGCTTCTGGTTCGCCAGCCTCACATCGCTCATCGTGGAGTTGGACCTTCAGAACGTACTCAGGCGGCGCCGGACCATGAGAGAGATCACCAAGATGAGGGATCACGTCATCATTTGCGGTGCCGGCCGAACCGGTCGCCAGGTCGTCCAGGAACTCGAGAAGATGGAGAGCGACTACGTCATCGTCGAGGCGGATCCAAAACGAGTCGAGGAGCTTCGCGAACTCATCCCCAACGCGCACATCCTCGAAGGAGATGCCACCCACGATCAGATTCTTATCCAGGCCGGTCTGTTGGAGGCCGCGGGACTGGTCACCTGCCTGAGCTCCGAAGCGGACAACCTGTTCGTGTGCCTCTCTGCCCGCGATCTGGCCGTGAAGGTGAAGATCGTGGCTCGGGCCTACGAAGAAGAGGCCATGGACAAGCTCTACCGTGCGGGGGCAGACCATGTAGTGAGCCCCAACATGAGCGGGGCCATAAGGATGGCCTCGGTCCTCCTGCGTCCCTCGGTCGTGAGCTTTCTCGATATCGCCACCCGCTCCTCGCAGTTCGCGCTCCGTATGGAGGAAACGATCATCTCCGAGGGATCGAAGCTCGCAGGAAGAACGCTCGGCGAAGCCCGGATTCCCTACGTGACGGGACTGATCGTCATCGCCATTCGCAAGGACCGTGGGACCAAGATGGACTTCGTCTTCAATCCGGGGGTAGATACCCAGTTGGAGGCCGGCGACCACATCATCGTGCTGGGTAGCGCCGAGCAGGTCGACAAGCTGCGGGGCTACGTGGGCTGACCGCAGGCTTCGGCCCAGACGCCAAGAGGCCCCCGGAGACCATGCGGTCCCCGGGGGCCTCTTGCCATCGCGCGAACGCGATACGCCGGGTCAGGCTGTCTGCTCGTGCCTCCGTTTCCGGATCATCGAGTAGACGAAGAATATGACCGCCGCGACCAGCGCGAACTTCACGGTCATGGCAATCAGCCCGAACACCATCCCGATCACGGGGAACATGATGGCTGCAAGCATCTTGAAGAGCACGATGCCGGCAGCTCCGGTAACGGTCAGCGCCGCAAAAGTCCTCATCCTCATCTTCCTCCGACTTCCTTTTGGAGTTCGCGGCTCCGAGTCCGCTCGTATCTGACCCGCACTACGGCCCGGTGAAGACCGATGTTTCGCCGGCCCCCGGAAAGCATGGCAGCGCCCCCTGGTACTGCTTCGGCACGCGTCTGGCACGGCGGCACTCTCACAGCTGCGCGCGGCCAGCCTCGGATCTGACACATGATCCACACGCCCACCCGCAAGAGGCGACCCGCCGGCGGCGCCCGAGGGGACGATCCATTCGGGCACAAACCCCCATTCGGAGGTGGACCATGAGGTTCGGCACGATTGTGACACGACGCAGAAGCAGATTCCTGGCTGCGATCCTGGCCTTTGCATGGCTGTCCCTGCCGAGCGCGGTGGTCGCAGTGGAGTGTATCGCGGTGGACAGGTACGATCTTCCCCGTGACTGCACGGCACTCGAAGAACTGGGACACTGTCTGTCCAACGCCCACGACGTAGTGGAGCAGTGCCTGGAGGAGAACACGCTGTCGATCTGGGGTTGGTATCGATGCCATGAGGACGGCGCCATCGACATGGCCGCGTGCTACCTGATTTCACCCTGGAAGATCGTGATGCACTGATCGGGGGGGGCGGGCCCCGAACGCCGCACTCCGGGGCCCGTCCCATCCAACCATGCTCCGTACCTGGGGGAGAGCCCATCATCCGGAACGTCACCCACACAGGAGTCCCGGATGCGACCCACCAGCCAAGCCTCCGCCATCCTCATGGCCATCGCCGCCGGCACGGCCGCCGTCTTCGTGCTCTCGGGGAGGCCTTCTCCTCACCCTCCGCCGCCTCCGCCGCCCCGGCCACCCCCTACACCGGTAGCCCTCCTCCGTGGAGCTTGGGACACCCTCCCCGGCCTCCTCTCCGTGGGCGAAGCGATCCAGACTCCCGACGGATGGCTCTTGATGGACGGAAGAGCCGCCCGCATTCACCTCCTCTCAGATGACGGCAGACTCCTTTCGAGTTGGGGGCGCACAGGAGACGGACCCGGAGACCTGAGGTATCCGGCCGGCATGGCCGTCCGGGGTGACACGATCTGGGTCGCCGACATCGCCGGGACCAGAATCGACGCGTTCACTGCCACCGGCGAATTCCTCCTTCGGATCCGGCCTGACATGCCCTGCACACCCCCGTTCCTCGACGATCTCGTCGCGTCCGGCAAGGAACTGGTCCTGGCCGTGCGGTGCTTCGGAGCGGACGGTGCGGCACGCCACCTGGTGGGAATCGACCTCCCCTCCGGTCGGACCCGCCCCATCGCATGGCCCGGTCCAGAAAGGTCCGCCCTCCCAGGAGACATGACCAGACTCGTCAGCACCCCGAACGGGCTTCTCGCTGGCTCTGTGGCGCAGCCCTGCCTCCACTCTGCAACGCATAAGGGATCAGTCGGCCCGTGCCTGGACCCGGCGCGCCGCGTCGTCCTGCCCAAGGCCGTCCATGACTCTCTTCGGGCACGCAGGAGCCGCCAGAGGCTTCCCGGTCTCTCGGACCAGGTCTCGAGGTACTATCCCTACCTCACGGACGTATCGTACACGGAAGCCGGTGTCGTACTGGTGCGCCCGACCGGTGAGCGCACCGCTGCGGTCCATGGCCTCGGCCGGCAAGGGCGGTGGGAAGCCGACGCGCCGGAGGGGTCCGTTCCCTTCGTCGGCCGCGATGAGATTCTTCTCGTCGAGGAGGTGCTCGAGGGCATTCGGATCGCTACCGCAGCACTCCCTGGTAGCGGGCTGTGACGTCCCCGGCAGGCTCTCTTCCGCATGCCATTCGCCCACAGTGGCGGCGGCTCTTCGCTCCGGTGGGCGGCGAGGCCGGCGTGCGGCTGGGGTCCCCTGGCCCCTCAGGGTCTCCCGGCACGTGGACGGCACTTCGCACCTATGTGGGATCCCTCGTGACTCGGACACGTCAGGCGGACCTGGCAGCTCCCCCACCGGGCGTGGGCACCGACTCTGCAGGCAGGGCGACCGCCCGCACCTGCTCGACGTCGATCACCGCTCCTCGCGTGAGGATCACCGCTCCCTCGAGGATATGCTCGAGTTCGCGAACGTTCCCTGGCCACGGATGGTCACGGAGCAGAGTCCAGGCTTCCTCCGTCAATCTCAGCCCAGCTCGCTGATATCGCCTGGCCAGGCGCTTTATGAATCGCCGGGCCAGGCGATCGAGATCGTCGGGCCGATCCCTGAGCGGCGGAATGAGGATTCGGAGCACAGTGAGCCGGTGCAGGAGATCCCGTCGGAACACCGGCCCTGTGGACCCGCCGAAAAGGTCCTGGCCCGTCGCGGCGATGAGCCGGAAGTGGACCGGCCTCGTTCGATGGTCACCCACCCGGCGAACCTCACGATCCTCGACCACCGTGAGCAGCTTCGCCTGCTGCGACGGCGGGAGTTCCCCCACTTCATCGAGGAACAGCGTGCCGCGCCCCGTTGCCTCCACGAGGCCCTCCTTCGAAGAGATCGCGCCAGTGAAGGCACCCTTCTCGTGGCCGAACATCTCACTCTCGAAGAGAGCCTCCGGCATCCCGGCGCAGTTTATGGCCACGAAGGCACGATCAGCGCGGGGGCCTGCCGAGTGGATCATCCGCGCCACCATCGTCTTGCCGGTACCGGTCTCTCCCTGAATCAGGACAGGGACATCCGTCGCCGCAGCCACCTCCACGAGGCGGCGAAGGTGGGTCATGGCAGGGCTGGCACCCACGAGGGATGCAGGTTGGATGTGCACGGTCATGCATGACAATGGCCACGCCACGCGGGCGATCCCATGTCATCCCGGGCCGAGTCTGCAGAACGTACGAAGGGCCCGCACCCCGTAGGTGCGGGCCCCGCTGTGCACTCGCCCGGAGGCGGCCTACTTGTAGCGGTAGGTCACGCGACCCCGGCTCAAGTCGTAGGGCGAAAGCTCACACTTCACGCGGTCGCCTTCCAGCACCCGGATGTAGTGCTTCCGCATCTTGCCGGACAGGTACGCGAGCACCTCGTGGCCGTTCTCCAACTCCACTCGGAAGGTGGTGTTGGGGAGCACTTCACTCACCACCCCTTCAATCTCGATCGCTTCTTTAGCCACCCGAATCTTCGCCTTGAATAGTGAGATGTGCAGCAAAGTACGTTAACGTCGCGCGACCAAACGGTGCAATGCCTTTCCGCACGTCGCCCTACTCAACGGCCCTGCTGTGAGCTACATCCGGAAGCGATAGCTGAGCTTGATGAACAGACCATCGGCACGGGCCCTGACGTCCCGGAACCGGAAGGCCTCCGGCTCTTCCATCTGGCGCGTGTACCCTACGTAGAAGACGGTACCGGGACTGGGTTCGTACGTGACCAATCCCTCGAGGTGGAAGTCGTTCTCATCGGACCCCCGGCGTGCATCACATCCGCCGGCGTCACAATAGACAAGGGGGAGTTCGATGACGCCGTTCGTGAGGTCTCCGGTCCTCTGCGCGGAGTACTCGAAGATGCCGCGCACAAAGAAGGCTCGGGAGAACTGGTACTGAGCCTGGACCCTCGGGATCGTCGCGGACGAAGCCTCTACCTGAGTCAGGTCACGCGTAATACGGGTGTGACGGAATCCGACGTCCATCTTGAAATGCCGGGTCGGAAACAGATTGAGGGTGAGCTCGGTGCTGAACGAATTGCCGAGCTCGACCGGAACCCTGAGTCCACGATCGAAGACGGGCGTGTCGCTCCACGTGGCGCGCACGTTGCCACGAATGCGCTCCCACTTGCTCACCCACAGACCGACGGTCCCCGACCATAGGCCCTGGAATAGATCCTGATCGGGATAGTACGAGACCAGGGCTGCTCCCGGGAGCGGCGATTCGGACGCGTAGAGGCCTTCGTATGCGTCCCGATCGAAGGAGAACATCGATGCGCCGAGGCTCCCGAACAGCGTCACGTTGCCGCGGAACGAGACCCTGGACCCTATCCGGGCGCTGGCCTCTTCGAGCCCTTCACCGGCCCAGAATGCGTCGTGGTCCCAGTATGCATCCAGATTGAGATCGGGGGACACAGACTCGAGCAGGCTGCCACTCGGCCCATACCAGTTGTAGTCGACCCTGCCCTGAAGCTGAGTGTCGCCCACCCGCCGGAAGAACCCGCTGCCCGCGTCGAAGTCGGTATCGGTATCCTCGAACTCTGCGTTGTAGGAAAACGTCCGGCCAGCCTTTTCGATGCGCACCGAGGCGAGGCTCCCGGACTGGGCGAATCCACCGTCATCCGGATCACGGGTGTGACTGCTGGCGCCCAGGACGGTCAACGTGTAACTGCGGGCGAAGATCAGGCGGGCATCCGCCCCGACGACTCTATTGTAGTTGTCAGAGGCGGCGGTACGATCGGTATACACACCTCCGATCGTGGACTGGCCACCCACGTCCTTCCGAACCCGCAACAGGTTCGCGACGACGTTGGGATCTCCCTCATCGAAGGGCTCGTCGACCGCACCGATGTAGCCGACGTTGAAGCTCCCCACCTTGCCCGTCAGCTTGGTGCCCACGATAGGGTTCGATATGGAGCGAGTGTACACGAGCTGCTTCGGCATTCCGAAGATCTCGGTCCCCTCCAGGAAGAAGGGGCGCTTCTCCGGAAAGAAGAGCGCGAAGCGCTCGTTCACGGCGATCTGGCCCGCATCGGCCTCGATCTGACTGAAGTCCGGGTTGTACGTCCCGTCCAGAGTCAGATTCGAAGTCAGCCCATACGACACGTTCAGGCCGAAGTCCCCCTCGGGATCCCCTCGCTGCAACAAGGCGAGAGCTTCGTCGTACTCGCCGAGCCGCTTGCCGGTCAGAACCGGGTTGATCTCGAGCATCATTCCAGGATCGAGGTTCCGAAGGTCGGTGAGCCTGCCCGACTGGGCCAACCGGTTCGACACGTTGGCTGTCATGGGCGCCCAGGAGCTCTCGAAGCCGCTTCTCTGGATTCGCCGGGTCACCTGCAGCCCCCACTCCTGCACTTCGTCCTGCGGAAAGCGGAGGCTCTTGAAGGGGATACGAACCTCTGCTGCGTAACCCCATTCGGTGATCTCGCCGTGAGACTCCCACAAGAAATCGGGATTGTCGTCCACGGGGGGACCGTAACTGTGGCGCATGCCGCCGCCACCTTCATTCCAGATCCCGTCGTGCTGCACGCCGAGCGGATTCACGCTGAAGACGTAGCCGCGACGCTGGTCGTTGAACGTGTCCAGAATGATACGAATGTAGTCGTCGGAACGGTCGAACTCGTCGCGCTCCGCAAGAGTGGCCCGCACGCCCTCGGGGTCGTCGTCGAACGCTCTGATGGCGAAGTAGATGTTGGTGGCGTCGACGATGACGCGAACCTCCGTTCGCTGCGACGCCTCGGCCCCCTCGACCGGATCGAACTGCGTGAAGGCTTCCAGAAGTGCCGCCTGCTCCCAAGCGGGTTCCTCGAACCGGCTGTCGATCGTGATATCGGCGTGCTCGACCCTCGGGGTGGGCACGATGATATCGCCCCCCCGGCCGTTGAAGCTCTTGGAGCCGGGACCGGGATCGTCGGGCCCGCTTGCAAGAGCGGCCAAAAGGAGGAACGGGAGTACGGTGTTCGCCATCAAGACACGTCCGTTGCGCTCGCGCGCGCTGTCGCCCTCGCAGGCGCCTGAATAGTATAGCCTTTAAACATATACCCTCCGCACCTCAGCCGAAGGGGGACCCACCGCTCCCCCGCGCCGCACGGACGCCGATGTCCCACAGACGATCAAGACACTCCGCCTCGCCGCTACGTTGAACCGACCAGACGCCCACAACGCCCAACAACGGTTCGACTCGCCGTGTTCGCATGCCCTGCACCGCAGCTATAAGGAGGGAGATCCCCTGACCTGTCCCATGTGCGACGTTCCCATGGATCTGAACCCGATACCGAAGCGCACGGACATCGCATACGTCAGGGATCGCGCTTGGGCGGCGTGCCCGAAGTGTCACCGCGGCTTGATCCTGGATCGGCGGGAAGCGCCCTGACCCGGCGCGGGGTGGCCGACGGTGAGGTGCCGACCGAGGCGGCGCACGAGCGCCTGGCCTTCGCGTTCGTCGAGCGGAGGCTGTTGGTGATCACTGAGGAGGAGGCCACGAGGGTCCCTTCCGTGGGTGAGTTGGCTGCATTCCTGGGAGCAGACGCCGTCGACACGGCCGAGGCAGAGGTGCCGCTGCCCCTCGTCGCCGGTCGCGAGTCCAGGGCGTTCGACCTGCCGACGGACTACTCCCCCAGCACCCCGGGCACCCTCGTGGACCTCCGGCAACTGGCGGCCTCCGTGCCCGCCGCCGTCTTCTCGGCCGCCGGCACGGCCCTGCAGAAGGTGGCGTGGCTCAGAAGCCACGGATTCTGCTCCAGGTGCGGAGGACGGACCGATCGGCACGAGCGCCACGAGGCCATGGTGTGCATCGACTGCGGTCACCTCCAGTTCGCCCCGGTGTCACCTGCGGTGATCGTGCTCGTCGAGCGAGGACGGGAGATGCTTCTGGGGCGTTCCCCGGGTTGGCCGGAAGGGGTCTATTCGACTCTCGCCGGCTTCGTCGACCCCGGAGAAGCGCTGGAGAGCGCCGTGCATCGTGAGATAATGGAGGAGGTGGGGGTCGTCGTCGGCGGCCTCCGGTACTTCGGAAGCCAGTCCTGGCCGTTTCCCCACTCGTTGATGGTGGCGTTCGTAGCCCAATACGTCAGCGGCGAGATCACTCCGGATCCGAGCGAGATCGAGGACGCCAGATGGTTCACACCGGATGACCTGCCGCCGCGGCTCCCCTTCAAGGCGTCTATCGCAAGAGCCCTGGTGGACGACTTCCTGGCCCGCAATAAGCCGAATCCCTGACGAGCCGGCTATTGCCCGTGGCTGCCCTGCCCACCGAGGTTGGGGCGGCCCACCAACCCATACCATGCCCCTGATGCCCGCACTCCGTCACGTGCTCGTCGCCGCAGCTCTGCTGGCGCCCCTCCCCCTCGCAGCCCAGTCGCCAGGGGTACTCCCGGTCGTTCTGCAGACACCCGCGTCCGTCCGCAGCATGGCACTCGGAGACGCGTACATGATGAACTCCAACCACGCGGATGCACTCTTCTACCACCCCGCGCTGCTCACCCGGGCGGGCGGCTTCGGCCTGGAAGTGCAGCGCTGGGAGGGCGAGTCGAGCGCCACCGCGGCATCGGCAGCCACCTCATGGCTCGGTGGAGGCATAGCGATCGGGCTCCTCAGCCTCCAGTACGGCGGACCCGCCACCCTCGCAGCAGCCGCTCCCGGAGGCCAGGACCACCTCTTCGCGACAGGAGTGGTGCCCGTATCGGAGCGGGTCGCCGTGTTGGGCTACGCCCGGGAGATCCTGGGTGTCGACGTGGGTGTTGCGGGGAAGCTCCTGGACGAACGGGTCGGCATGGACCGGGACACGGAGGCGCTCTTCGATGTGAGCCTGTCGACCGGCGTCGGGCCGCTCACGGTAGGGCTCACCGCGCGCGACTTCGGCCGTGAACCTCTGGTGGACGCCGGGGGAGAGGGCCCGTCGCGGATTGTGCTCGGAGCGGGAGCGTACGGGCAGGAGGTCGGCATCTTCGACGTCGGCCTGACAGGAGCCCTGAGCTACTCGGACGCCGAGACCGTGGTCTCCGGTGGCGTCGAGGTCGGCTACTGGCCGATCAACGGCCGCACGTTCGTAGCCCGGGCAGGTCTGCAGCAAGTGCCCAGCGGCGGCGCAGCCAGCCCGTTCAGCTTCGGATTCGCCTTCCATGGCGACGACCTCGTGCTGGAATGGGCGTATCGCTCGTTCGGTGACATCGACTCGGGCACGCACCGCTTCGGGGTGCGTTGGCGCTGACCAGGACGGGGCTCCTGCCCTAGTGACCCTCCACCCTGGCGCCCAGAAAGTCTGGATCAAGCGCGGAGAACCCGATCTGGTCGACCACGACTTCACCGGCAATCGTCCTGTCGAACACGAATCTGACGCCGACCAGGCGGGAGAGGTCCACGGCCGGATTCTCCCTGACGAAGTCGCCTAGCGGGATGGAGTAGGTCTGGAGCACGAGTTCCCAATGAGTCTCGAAGCGATCCCGCTCCATGTCCGCGCGGCGCATCACGTAGATTTCCAATGGGCGGCGGATCGCGCCGTATTCACCGAGGCGTATACGCGCCGTGCTGCCAGACGCATCCTCCACCTCGACGCTGAGATCCACCGGGAGCTTCTCATCGGTCTCCGGACCTTGACCGCCATCCGCATCTCCACGGCGCGGCGAATCGTCATTGGCCGCCACACTGTCCGGGTCAGAGCGCTCGGGAGGCACGACCTCCGTCGGTCCCAGCATGAAATCCAGCGAGGTGCCGCCATCGAGGGACCAGTCGGCGGATAAGCTGTCGGGGAGACTGACTGTGAACGATGCAGGGGGGCCGGTGCGGCTGGTATCGGGTCCCGAGATGCGGTTGTTCCAGCCGAGCCAGACGGCCTGGTTCTCCTGCGAGGCCGAGGTACTCGACCTGTTGCTCGAGCGCAGCTCCAGCGTCGCCTCTCTCCACGTCGCGAGAGAGTCACCGCGCAGCGTCACCCCTGCTTCGGTTCCGGAGGTGACGTCGATGTCCTCTTCGAAGGTGGCGAGCGGGCGGAATGCGTTGGTCTCGTAGCGGGTGACGTACATCGTCGGAGGAAGCCACTGGCCGACAACCCGATGGTCGCGGAACATCGGCAAGTACCGATGATCGTCGCGAAGGACGATCTCCAGGAACGCCGAAACGTAGAGTTCCGCGAATCGCCGCTGCTCCTCTCCGGAGATCAGCCCGCGCAGATCGAGGATACGGCCGCTTCGGGGTCCATTGTCGTGCGGTCCCCACACGGTGTTCCACTGTCCATGGTTCGCCCGATAGACGTACACAGCGGACTTGAACCGAAAATCGTCGAGCGCGTCCGTGAACCGCAGGCGGTCGTAGATACGGAGGCCGTGGAAGCTCGTGACGTCCCCATCATGTGACCCGTGGAAGGTCAGGTAGCTGACATCCTCCACGACCACCTTCCTCCCGGTGGGCAAATACTGTCCGTCCACGGGCGCGATGGAGACGATGCCCCTGATGTCGAAGCCGAAGTCGAACTCGAGTGAGGCGTCGTCCGGATAGTGGCGCAGACGATTGAACGCCGCTGCGTTCGCGACGGCCTCCCCACCCCGTGAGTGACCCATGAGCGCCACACGGCCCATATCGACCTTGTCGAAGAACGGATTCCCTTCTTCGCGGCTGAACTCCTGGAACAGCTCCAGGTGCTTGAGGAGGAACCATCCGCGGGCATCATTCTCTCCGCGGATACCACCGTTGATGAAGTTCTCGTCGATGCTCGCGAGAATGTACCCGCGGCTTGCAAGGAGTTCTCCCAGGTAGTCATAGCCTGGGTCTGAGAAGTCCTTCATGTCGTGATTGCCGTGGACCACGAGGACCAAAGGGAATGGGCCGGGTCCGTCCGGATACCAGACTCGGGCGTTGAGCGGCATCTCCTCCGGGGTGAACCCCCAGTAATCGTTACGGCTGTCCTCGGACGAGCCGAGGCTCACGAGCTTGGACGCATCCACGCTCTGCGTGACGAGACTCACCGAGTCCCGGTACTCGGGACGGTGCCTGTCCGTGCCGGAGCCGTAGTAGAGCGTGAGGACCGGGAACGGCCCCTCGCGTCCCGGATCGGGCGCACTCAGCACCTGCCGGGCCAGGACGACATCCGCGTCGCTCGGGGTAAGCCTGAGGGCCGGTACGCACGAAGCCGCCGTGCCCACGAGGATCGCCACGGAAACAGCCTTGATTCTTTTCATTGCGGGCAACACTAGACGACCTCCAGACGGCTGGCAATCGGGCGCTCGCTTGGCTACCCTTCGCCTCCAGAGTCATCAAACAGGAGAGCACCACGTGGCGAACCCCACAGTCACCATCGAAACCAATCACGGCACGATCACCGCCGAGATGTACATGGACCAGGCCCCGAAGACCGCCGGGAACTTCATCGAGTTGGCGAAAAAGGGGTACTACGACGGTCTCATATTCCACCGTGTCATATCCGGTTTCATGATCCAGGGCGGATGCCCGGACGGAACCGGCATGGGCGGGCCGGGACACACCATTCCCGACGAGTTCGGCCCCGGGCTGCAGCACGGCCATTCAGGCATCTTCTCGATGGCGAACTCAGGCCCGAACACGGGTGGCTCGCAGTTCTTCATCACTCTCGCCGCGACCCCTTGGCTCGACGGCAAGCACGCCATCTTCGGCAGGGTCACGAACGGGATGGATGTCGTCGAGGGAATCGGCGGCACACGCACGGGCATGGGCGACCGCCCGGTGGAGGCAGTCGTCATGGAGAAAGTGACGGTCTCGGAGGACTAGCCGCGGCCTCAGCGACTGGTCAGGGCGATCTCGCTGTCGTCACCCAGACTCAGCTTGACCCACCGGTTCGTCGTATTGCAGAGAGGGCAGAGAGCGAAGGTGGCGTCCAGAACTTCGAGGTCGGCGACCTCACCACAGCCCTCACAGCGGGCATGGATCGTGTCGAAGGCGTCGTCGTTCAGGTGGCTCTTGGCGAGGCGCACGCCCATGACGATGCCAGGCTTCCCCGTGGCGGGACAGCTGCCACCCGAGCACTCCTCCTTGTAGTCGAGACAGACGATCTCCGCACCGTCACGGAGTGGCGCCTGCCCGCTGTGCGGCGGCGGGTCCGTGAAGACGAGCCGTATCTTGTGGCCGCAGCCAGAACAGTGAGCCGTCTCTTTTCTCATGGGATGGCCTCCCCTTCCGTCTCTGCCCGGTAGGCTTCCAGCTTCTCCTTCATCTCCGCGGACGGGACGTCGAAGATCGGACACATGGCGCCGGTGCAGGTATCGCCGTGCTCCATGCACACCATACTGTCCACGCTCAGCTCGGCTCCATCCGCGTCCGTGACCATGACGCGGACCGGACGGTCGTGTGTTGCGCAGTAGGCGGTCCTGACTTCCACGGCGATCCCTCCCTAGATGGTGTGCAGTATGGTAGCCCGCCCGTGCAGCGCACGTTCCGCCCCCGTTGGGACGCCCATCCTGCAAAGCTCATCGTCGTCGTCGACACCGCAACCCGCCAAGTCACGGCCGACGTCGACCAGCGCGGGGAAAGTGCCTCGGTCGCAGGGAGTCCTCGCTGCCAGGTCGAGTCCATGTCTTTCCGGTGTCGCAGCGCGCACTCGGCGATCCGGGTTCACGTCGGCTCCCCTTCCCGGTCGAGTTCACAGTCCTTCGTACACGTGCCGCAGGCCCCGTCACATCCCCGGTCCGTATCCCCCAGAGCGAAGAAGCCGAAGAGCACGAAGAGTCCTGCCATCGCCGTCATCGCCACCGTGGCCGCCATCATGAGCTGAACATCCCCGCAAAGCCCATGAACGCGAGCGACAGGCTCCCCGCCAGGATCAGGACGAGTCCCATGCCGCGGGCCATTGCCGGGATGTCCGTGACCTCGGTCTGTTCACGAATGGAAGCCATGAGCACGAGGGCGAGCGTGAGGCCGAGCCCACCGCCGAGCGCGAAGAAAAGGCCCTCCATGAAATCGTAGCCCTTGTTGGTCTGGAAGATGGCCAGCCCGAGAATCGCACAGTTGGTCGTGATGAGCGGGAGGAAGATTCCCAGCTCCCTGAAGAGCGTCGGGCTCACCTTCCTGATGACGGTCTCGACGATCTGCACCAACGATGCAATGACCACGATGAACGAGATCACTCGCAGATAGGGTGCGTACGGGAGCACATACGCATTGAGCAGCGACGCCGCCATGCTCGTGATGGTGAGAACGAAGATGTTCGCTCCCCCCATGCGAAGCGCGGTCGAGACCTTACCCGAGACGCCCATGAATGGGCAGAGTCCGAGAAAGAGGACGAGGGTGAAGTTGTTGACCAGCATCGCCGAGATCAGGATCAGGAAGAGCTCGCCCATCAGTCAGCCCCTCCCACTTCGCTGGTCACGCCGTGCATCCATCGACGAGGCTGGACCCGCTCCGTCTTGCGCTCCTCCCACCATGCGAAGAAGAGCAGAATGAAGCCCATGGTGAAGAACCCGCCGGCCGGGAGGATCATGATGATCCAGGGCTCGAAGCTGGCGCCCATGACGGGGTAGCCCAGGAACGTCCCGTACCCGAGTACCTCGCGGAAGCCTCCGATCATCGTCAGCGCAATGATGAAGCCGATGCCGGTGCCGACGGCGTCCAGAATCGCACGCCCCACGGGATTCTTCGACGCGAACGCCTCCTGCCGGCCCAGGATCATGCAGTTGACCACGATGAGCGCAATGAAGGCGCCGAGGGCCTTGTGGATCTCCGGCACGACGGCGTTGAGAACGAGATCCGCGATCGTGACGAACGTCGCGATGACCAGGATGTAGGCGCTGATCCTCACCTGCTTCGGGATCAGATTCTTGAACGCGGACACGAGGATGCTGGACCCCAGCAGGACGAAGAAGGTCGCGAGCCCCATGGCCAGGCTGTTCTCCACGGTGTTCGTGACCGCCAGCGCCGGACAGAGGCCCAGGAGCTGCACCAGAACCGGATTCTCTCTCCAGATCCCACGCAGAAGATCGTGCTGGGGCGTCGTCACCCTCGGGCTCATGGGGCACCTCCCCCGACGGTGGTGGGCGGCGGCGTCTCTTCCTGCTCAGCGACGCTGGCACCCATAGAATTCCAGTAGGTGCCGATGGGGTCCTCCAGCTCTTCCACTCGCATGTTGATGATCTCGATCACAGCCTTCGACGAGATCGTTGCACCGGTGATCATGACGACCTCTTCGTCGAGCCCGCGCTCCCGGCCCTTCTTGACGGCCTGGATGAGCGTCGCCACGCGGACGAACTGGTTCACGAAGGTGGAGTCCTTCTCGATCTTGTCCCCCAGACCAGGGGTCTCGCGACTCTCGAGGACCTTCATCCCCATGACCTCACGGGCGTCGGGATCGTAGCCGAAGATGAGTCTGATGACGTCCTGGAATCCGGCCTTGGCTCCGACCACAGCCACGCCCACAGGGTTCTCGGCCTCGTCATAGCCGACGTAGATACGCTCCTCGATGGTGGCCGTGTCGGCCACGGGCTGGTCCTTGTAGACCCCGTCCTCATCCATGAACACGGTCTGGTAGCGAGCCGCACCACCCAGCACCTCCGTGACCGCCTCGGCCAGCACGCGGGCCTGATAGGCCTCGATCTGCGGGCGGGCCCACTGGAACACGAGGACGATGGCGAGGCCCGCCAGCGCCCCGGCCACCGTGAGGGTCCCCACCAGGCGGAAGGAAGAGGCCTCCACTTCCACCGGGGGACCCGCCGTGCCGACTCCGCCTTGAGGAGATTCGGCCATGGGGAGCTTCTGCTCAGTCATGCGCAGCCACCGCCTTCCCCGTACCGAAGACCCTCGGCTGGGTGGCCCTATTGATGAACGGCACCATCGCATTCATCAGAAGGATGGCATACATGACCCCTTCGGGCAGACCGCCCCAGAGACGGATGAGCACGACGAGTGCACCGATGCCGAATCCGTAGACCCATGCCCCCTTGGGGGTGGTCGGCGACGTCACCATGTCGGTGGCCATGTACACGGCGCCGAGCATGAGTCCGCCGCTGAAGAGCATGAACACAGCGGTGGGCTTGGTGGGATCGATCCAATGGACGATCTGGGACAGCACGGCCACCGTCGCGAAGATGGACGCGGGGATGCGCCAATCGAGGTACTTCCTCAGAGCCAGGTATGCTCCACCCAGCAGGATGGCCACAGCCGCGGTCTCGCCCAACGATCCGCCGATGCTGCCAATCATCAGATCGAGCGTCTCTGTCGGGATCTGATCGAACTTCATCTGCCCCAGCGGGGTGGCTCCCGTAACCGCGGCAACCGGATCGGCCGACATCAGGGGCAACGCGAAGTTGTCGCCCCTCAACTGAGCCCAGGTCTCGGCAGCCACCGGCCACGTCGTGAGGTCCTCGGGGAAGGCGGCCTGGAGGAAGGCACGACCCAGAAGCGCCGGATTGAAGATGTTCTGACCCAGCCCGCCGAACAGCAGCTTGCCGAAGGCGATGGCGAAGAACCCTCCAAGGAGAGCCATCCAGATCGGCAGGCCCGGAGGGAGCGTCAACCCGAGGAGCAGCCCCGTAATGGCAGCGGACCCGTCTCCGAGAGAGCCTCTGTGACCCAGAAGCCGCTCGGTCAGCACGCACCCGAGGGTCGCCGAACCGACGACGAGGATGGCGCTGGGCCCGAAGTAGTAGACCGCAGCCGCCAACACGGGAGCCAGGCTGCCGACCACGGACCACATGATGCGCGGGGTGGTGTCCGGCCCCTTGATGTGAGGGGAGGCGGTCAGCTCGAATCGTCGAGTATCCATCTAGGCGGCCGACTGCTTTCGCTTGAGTGCCGACTTGCCCAAGGCGAACATCTGCGAGAGCGGGATGTTGGATGGGCAGACGTAGGAGCAGCTGCCGCAGAGCATGCAGTCCATCAGGTGCATGTCCACCATTTCTTCGTATCGCCCGGCCTGGGCCAGTATCCCGAGTGCCGAGGGATTGAGGAAGACGGGGCACGAATCCAGGCAGTGCCCGCACTTGATGCACGGATAGGTCTTCTTGGGCTTCACTTCCTTGTCGGTGAGCACGACCACGCCGGTGGTCCCCTTGATGAGAGGGGTTCTCATATCGGGCTGGGAACTCCCCATCATCGGGCCGCCGAACACGATCTCCGCGGCGTCATCGGTGATCCCCCCGCAGAAGTCCAGCACATCCACCAGCAGCGTGCCGACCGGGACGATCAGATTCGAGGGCCTGACCACCCCGGGCCCGGTCACCGTCACGATGCGCTCGATGAGCGGAAGGCCCGTCTCGAATATCTCGGCAATGGTGGCTATCGAACCGACGTTCTGGACAACCGCGCCCACGTGCATGGGGAGCTTTCCGGAGGGCACTTCCTTCCCGGTCACCACCTGGATCAGCATCTTCTCGGCACCCTGCGGATACTTGACCACTAGAGGCTGAATCGTGACGTCGATGTCGTCAGGCCTGGTTCGCTCCAAGGCTTCGATGGCGTCGGGTTTGTTCATCTCCACGCCGATCACTGCACGGCGCACGCCCAGCGTCTGCATCATGATCCGGATGCCGAAGTGCACCCGTTCCGGATACTCCACCATGGTGCGGTGATCCGTCGTCAGGTACGGCTCACACTCGGCTCCGTTCACCAGCAGCCATTCGATGGGCGTGTCCTTGGGCGGCGCGAGCTTCACATGGGTGGGAAACGCCGCCCCGCCCAATCCCACGACGCCGGCGTTCTGGACCTCCTGGCGGACCTGGTCCGGGGTGAGGCCGCTCCAATCCGGAATCATCCTGGGCCGTGGCATCTGCGCGCTGAACTCATCGAGATCGATGATGATGGCCTCAGCCATGGAGCCGTCCTGGTGCGGCCACCAGTCGATGTCCACCACGGTCCCGGCCGCGGAAGCATGGACGGGCACGGATACGAACCCGTCGGCTTCGGCGATCTTGTCGCCACGTTCGACGTGGTCGCCCTTGCTCACCAGAGGCTTGGCAGGGTTTCCGGCATGCTGCCTCAGAGGCAGAGCGACACGCTTGGGGAAGGGCATCCGCCGCACGGCGATGTGCTCCGTCAGACTCTTTGAGTCGGGCGGGTGCACCCCGTGCTGGAATGTGACACCGAAAAGGTCGAGCACAGCGTGTCCTTTCTGCTGTGAGCTCTCATCGCCCCATGGCCCAGCGAGGTTCCGCACAGGTTGAGACGCTGACTTCATCGCGATTCCCCGCAGCGACGCGGGGAGTGAATAATCACCCAGCCATACTGGCTGATGGCCCACGCAGAAGCTACCCCGGCACCACTCCCGGCGGTGTCGGGAGTACGGGGCGCGATCCGGTGGGGATAGTGGCGAGGCCTTAGTGGGGAGTTTCCCCACCGCAGCCAACCCGTGCCAGGGGTCTGGGGCCCATTCGCATCCTCCCGTGCACCGAGCCGCCGGAGTGCCCGAGAAAACCCCTATCCATCCCACGCCCACCAAGGCAAGTTGCAGGCGCTCCACACGGGCCTCCCCCGAAGCATCGTCTGCCGGAATCGAGGCCTACATCCCGCGAAAGGACGTCATGGTCGAGGACCCATCCAGCGCAGAGCAGGTCGTTGAGCCCATCGGGGACTTCAATCCCCGGACCGATGCGCCTCTGGACTTTCCCGACGCGGAGTTCGGGGCACTGTCCCGAGGTGACTACGAGGCCCTCGGCTTCATGTGTGGACTCGAGGTGCACCAGCAGCTGCTGACTGACTCGAAGCTGTTCTGCAGGTGCCCGACCGGGCGCTTCCCCAAGCACCACGATGCCGAAGTCCTCCGGCATATGCGGCCGACCTTGAGCGAGTTGGGTGAGTATGACGGTACGGCGCTCATGGAGTTCAAGACCCGCAAGGAGATCGTCTACCAGCTCGAGCGGAACTCGGTGTGCACGTACGAAACCGACGACACACCCCCCTTCGAGATCGACGACTCCGCGATCCGCATCGCTATCGAGGTCGCCGAGCTTCTGGGTCTGAACCTCGTGTCGGAGATCCACGTGATGAGGAAGCAGTACCTCGACGGCTCGATCCCGACGGGTTTCCAACGAACCGCCATGATCGGGCTCGACGGTTCCGTCCCCTTCCGGGTTCCCGAGCTGGGAATCGATCGAACGCTGCGGATTCGACAGCTGTCGCTGGAGGAGGACTCGTGTCGTGAGGTCAGCGACGTGGGTCACCGGATCACGTTCTCGACGGGCCGGCTGGGAATGCCCCTGATCGAAACCGTGACCGAGCCGGAGCTCTTCACCCCCTTGGAGGTCGAGGCGGCGGGGCGTCTCCTGGCCGACATCGCCCGGGCCACGGGGAAGGTCCGACGTGGCCCCGGAGCCGCTCGCCAGGACGTGAACGTATCGGTGGCCGGCAGCCGCAGGGTGGAGATCAAAGGCGTGGCCCGACACAGGGGTCTCCCTCGCCTCGTGCATGTGGAAGCGTTCCGCCAGCTGAATCTGCTGCGGGTGCGTGAGGAGCTGCTCCGGCGCGGCGTCACTCCGGAGGATCTCGCCCTTCCGCCGGACGGACGCCCCTGGGAAGTGAGTCGGGTCGTCGGTGACGTCGGGTCCGTAGTGCGCCGTGGGCAGGACGGTCCGGTACGGGAAGCCGCGGAACGCGGCGAGACCGTCTGCGCCGTTCGCCTGCGGGGCTTCGCGGGCGTGCTGGGTCACCCAACGCAGCCGGGCCGAACCTTCTCCCATGAGATCTATGAGCGGGTGCGCGTGATCGCCTGCCCGGACCACCACCCATTCATGACCCACACCGACGACTCCGATGGGCTGGTGGGCGACGCCGGGTGGCGGGAGATCAGGACTGCGGTCGACGCCGACCCGGGTGACGCCGTAGTCCTGGTTTGGGCGTCTGCGAACGACGCCGAGACGGCGGCCCGCGAGGTCATGATCCGCGCTCGGGAGGCTCTGGTCGGCATCCCGTCCGAAACCCGGCAGGCGCACGACGACGGTACGACGGGCTTCGAGCGCATTCTTCCGGGGCCGGACCGGATGTACCCGGACACCGACACCCCACCGCTCCCCATTCCGGACACGACCGTCGAGGCTATCCGGGTCACCCTTCCGGAGCACCCGATCGAACGCGAGGAACGCTACCGTGCGCTGGGCCTGGAGGGCCGGCTCGCCCACCGACTCGCCCGCTCACCCTGGGCCACCCTCTTCGACGCGGCGGCGCCGGAGGACGGGGGCACGGCCGCACGTCTCGCCTGGTTCGCAGTCGATCGTATGCGGCACCACGTCAGAAGGGCGGGAGCTCCACCCATGTGCGACCCCAAGCGGCTCGAAACGATGATCGCTTCGGTCTCCAGCGGAGAGATCCGCCCGGAGGCCCTTCCCCGCATGCTCGACGCCGCCGTGGCGGAGTCCGACCAACCGGCTGAGGCGATCGTCGATCGGTTCCGGAGCCCCGAGGACCCGGATGGGTCGCTGCGCTCCGTGCTGGAAGCCACCGTCAAGCAGGCCCAGGCGCTCGAAGGTCGCGCTCCGGACACGAGGCTCAGGTGGGCGATGGGACAAGCCATGCGAAGTCTGGTGGGAAGGGTCGATCCCGGAGAGGTGCATGCCGCACTCGCACGAGCCCTTGTCGGCGAAGACGAGGGGGCGCTCACGTGACGGCACCGAGCGAGGACCTCTATCGGGGCTACCGAGGACCGTGCCGCGATCTGATGGAACGCTGCGGCGTGACGGTTTGGAGCGAAGTCGAGATGGAGACGACGGAGGGGGCGTTCGCCGGCCTCCTGCTCCCGCGATCCGAGACCAGCGACGAGCATCATCTCGTGCTGAAGCTGGACAGCGGGTACAACATCGGCGTGCGGCACGACACGGTGCGGGAGATCTCCCGGACTGGATTCAAGGAAGCCCAGTACAAGATCCCCGAGCAGGAATTCCCTACCCAGGACGGGCACCCGAGGGTGAAGCTGTTCGGCACGGGTGGCACGATTGCCTCCCGGCTGGACTACCGAACCGGCGCCGTGATCCCGGCCTTCACCCCGGGCGAACTCTACGGATCGGTGCCGGAACTGGCGGACATCTGCAACCTCGAGACCGAGAAGCTCTTCGGTGTCTTCTCCGAAAACATGGGGGCTTCCCAGTACAAGATTCTGGCAGAGCGATGTGGCGAGGCCATCGCCGATGGATACGAGGGCATCGTGATCGGGCACGGAACCGACACCATGCACCACACTGCCGCGGCCCTCAGCTTCATGGTCCAGCGTCCGCCGGTCCCGATCGTCATGGTGGGAAGCCAGCGCTCCTCGGACCGGCCCTCTTCCGACGCCGCGCGGAACCTCATCAACGCCACCGGGACGGCTGCCCACGGCGCCTGGGCCGAAGTCATGGTGTGCATGTTCGGGCCGACTTCGGACCGCTACAACCTGCTGCACCGGGGCACACGGGTGCGGAAGATGCATTCGTCGTATCGGAGCACATTCCGGACGATCGGCGATATCCCGCTCGCGATCGTGGAGGACGGGGTGGTGACCCCACTCAAGGACGACATCAGTCCGCGCCGCGCCGACCGGGAGGTCCACGTCCATCCAGTGTTCGAAGAGAGAGTGACGCTTGTGTATTACTACCCGGGCATGCACCCGGACGTCATCGAAGCACTCGTGGACAAAGGATACCGGGGGATCATCATCGCCGGCACCGGACTCGGGCACGTGAACCGGGAGACCTACCGTGCTCTCGAAGCTGCCCGCAGCGCAGGAGTCCAGGTGTACATGACGCTCCAGACTCTCTGGGGCTTCGTGCAGATGAACGTCTACGAGACGGGCCGGGAGATCCTCGAGCTGGGCGTGGTGCCGCTGGCGAACATGCTGCCGGAAGTCGCCTACATGAAGCTGGGCTGGGCGCTCGGGATGCACCCGGACGACCCGGACGCGGCACGCGAGCTGATGACCACCCCCATCGCCGGCGAGATCACCACTCGGGAACCGTTCGACGGATACATGGTCCTGCAGGGAGGGGTACCCGAGGTGAAGACGCTTTCCCAGCACACGTGGTGGTAGGACGCGGGCCGCCGCGTGCAGCTGCCGCCGCACCCGCTATGCGGACAACTCCCTGCAGCTCGCCACGAACAGATCGACGGCCACGTCGACCTGTTCTCTGGTGATGACCAGCGGCGGGGCCATACGGATCGCCTTCTTGCCGCAATCCAGCACGAGGAGCCCCCGACGGTAGCATGCCTGGGTCACGGCGTCCGCCAGCCGCGGCTCGGACATCTCGATGCCGATCATGAGACCCCTGCCCCGTACCTCCTGGACGATGTCTACGTCCGCCAGTTCCCTCTCCAGGCGATCCCTCAGATAGGCGCCCACCGTGGCGGAGTTCTCGCACAGGTCGGACTCGAGCAGGTCGATCGTCGCCAATGCGGCGGCGATGCACACCGGGTTGCCCCCGCAGGTAGAACCGTGAGAGCCCCCGGGCCACGTCATCACCTCCGGGCGGGCCATCATCGCCCCAAGCGGGAAGCCGGACGCCAGGCCCTTCGCCACGGTGATGATGTCCGGCACCACACCGAAGTGCTCCGCCGCGAAGAAGGTGCCTGTGCGACCCATACCCGACTGCACCTCGTCGAAGACCAGGAGGATTCCGTGCTCGTCGCAGATCTCCCTGAGGCGCACCAGAAACTCCTTGGGCGGCACGACGTAGCCGCCCTCCCCCTGGATAGGCTCCACGAAGATCGCCGCCACCTGATCCGGCGCCACGGTGTGGCCGAACAGGTCCCGCTCCAGGCTCTCGGTAATGCAGGCGATGCCGCATCCCGGATAGCTCCTGCCTACCGGGCAATCGAAGCAGGTAGCGTAGTCCGTGTGATGCACACCCGGCAGCAGAGGACCGAACCCACGCCGGTACTTGGCCTTGCTCGCCGTCAGAGACAGTGAGCCCGAGGAGCGCCCGTGGAACGCGCCCCGGAAGGCGATCATGTCGACGCGCCCGGTGTGGTAACGGGCCAGCTTGATGGCGGCCTCGACCGCCTCGGTGCCCGAGTTGGTGAGAAACGACTGCCAGTCGTCGGGGCCCGGGGCCAGCCGCGCGAGTCGGCGCGCGAGCTCTCCGTACCCGGGATAGTGGAAGTCCGTACCGCACATGTGCAGCAGCGTGTCGGCCTGCTCCTTGACCGCGCCCACGACCCGCGGGTGGCAGTGCCCGGTCGAGGTGGTGGCAATGCCTGCCTCACAATCGAGGAACACGTTGCCGTCCACGTCACGCACCATGCACCCACTGGCCTGATCGACCATGAGCGGCACCACGTGGATTAGCGACGGTGACAGGAACGGCTCCTCCCTGGCCAGCAGTTCCCGAGCCCGCGGACCCGGCAATTCCGTGACGATCGAGGGCTGCTGCTCTGCGAGTGGGATTCCCGCTGCGTTCTTCCCTTGGGATGCCATCCGATATCTCCTGAGCGGTGACGGTGCTGCTTTGCTCGCGCAGCTAGCGGCCAAGGCGTGGATGCCGCGGCTGCATCGCTGCCAGAGCGACTGAGAACGACCTCGATGAGGGTTCACTCTCCGATTCTCACAGCCCCTGCACTCAGCCGCTTTTCGGCAACCTACGAGTCCTCGCGAGGCGGGGTAAGGCATCCCTTCTTGTCACCGATCCTGCACCCCTCTACCCTGCCTTGAGCCCCTCCCGGTCCAGGCACTTTTTCCCAGCACCTTCTCCGCGTAAACGGTGGATCAACACATGTCGAGTTCAGGACTTCCCGACCGGGCTCAAGTGGTCGTAGTCGGTGGCGGTGTCATCGGATGTTCGGTGGCCTATCATCTGGCGCATATGGGGTGGAAGGATGTCGTCCTTCTCGAGCGGAGCAAGCTGACATCGGGCACGACATGGCATGCGGCCGGGCTCATGGTGACGTTCGGGTCCACGTCCGAGACCTCGACCGAGATGCGCAAGTACACTCGCGACCTGTTCGCCCGGCTGGAGGAAGAAACCGGCCAGGCGACCGGTCTGAAGCAGATCGGGTTCATCGAGGCGGCGGCCGACCCCGACAGACTCGAGGAGTACCGCCGAACGGCCGCCCACAACCGGTTCCTGGGGGTGGACGTCGAGGAGATCTCACCGTCCGAGATCAAGGAGCTCTTTCCGGTCGCAAACGTGGACGACATCCTCGCCGGCTTCTACGTGGCCGATGACGGAGTGGTGAACCCGGTGGACGTGACCGTGGCGCTCGCCAAGGGCGCCCGCATGCAGGGCGCCCGCATCATCGAGGACCTGCCAGCGACGGGAATCCTCAAGAAGAATGGCAGGGTCACCGGTGTGCGCACTCCCCAGGGAGACATCCAGGCCGAGTACGTGGTGAATTGCGCCGGCATGTGGGCTCGCCAGTTCGGGGAACTGGCCGGGGTCAACATTCCGCTCCAGTCGGCAGAGCACTACTACCTCATCACCGAGCCGATCGCGGATCTGCCGACGGGCATGCCGATCCTGGAAGATCCGTCGAGCCACACGTACATCCGCGAAGAGGTGGGGGGCCTGATGGTCGGCCTGTTCGAGCCGGTCTGCGCACCATGGATGGTGGGAGGGGTGCCCGAGGACTTCTCGTTCGGGGAGATCGAGCCCGACTGGGACCGGATGGGTCCCTACCTCGAGAAGGCGATGAGCAGGGTGCCCATCTCCATGGAGGCCGGAATCCACACCTTCTTCTGCGGGCCGGAGAGCTTCACGGCGGATCTCAGCCCGATCGTCGGTGAGGCTCCCGAGCTGCGGAACTACTTCGTGGCGGCAGGACTCAACTCCATCGGCATCCTCACGGGCGGCGGCATGGGGCGCCTGGTCGCGAACTGGATCATGACGGGGCGTCCCGACATGGACGTGACGGGAATGAACATCGACAGGCTGCACCCCTATCAGTCCAACCCGGAGTACCGTGCGGAGCGCACCGTGGAGTCGCTCGGGATGGTCTACCAGTGCCACTACCCCACCCGTTCCCTGCAGACGGCACGCGGCGCGAAGAAATCGCCGCTGCACGATCGGCTGGCTGCTGCGGGTGCCTATTTCAAGGACGTGAGCGGTTGGGAGGGTCCGGATTGGTACGCCCCCGAGGGAGTCGAACCCGAAGTCGACGCACTGTCGTGGGGACGGCAGAACTGGTTCCCATACTGGGCGGAGGAGCACCGGGCCACCCGGGAGGGGGTCATTCTCATGGACATGTCGTTCATGTCCAAGTTCCTGGTCCAGGGCCGCGATGCGGGAGAGGTCTTGAACTTCATCTCCGCGAACAACGTCGATGGCGCGTGTGGCCGCATCACCTATACCCAGTGGCTCAACGAGTGGGGTAAGCTCGAGGCGGACCTGACGGTGACCAAGCTCGAAGAAGACCGATTCATGGTCGTGGTGAGTGACACCAACCACCGTCACGCCGAAACCTGGATGAGACGTAACACGCCGGAAGACGCTCACGCCTTCGTGACCGACGTGACCTCCGCCTACGCACAGATCAACATCCAGGGACCTCAGTCCCGCGAACTGATTCAGACCCTGACCACTGCGGACCTGTCGAACGAGGCGTTCCCCTTCCGCACCGCCCGTGAAATCGACATTGGATACGCGCGGGCGCTGTGCGTGCGGATCACATACCTCGGGGAACTCGGATACGAGCTGTACGTGCCGGCGGAACAGGCGACCCACGTGTACGACCGGATCGTGGAGGCGGGGCCGAGCTTCGGACTGAGGCACGCGGGACTGAAGGCGCTCGCGAGTCTGCGGATGGAGAAGGGCTACCGGGACTACGGGCACGACATCGACAACACCGACAACCCGTATGAGGTGGGACTCGGCTTCGCCGTGAGCATGAAGAAGCCCGGCGGCTTCCTGGGGAAGGAGGCCCTTCTCGAGTGGAAGGCCGCAGGGCCGCCCACCCGGCGACTCGTGCAGGTGCTCATCGAGGACCCCGAACCCATGATGTTTCACGCCGAGATCGTACATCGGAGCGGGATCCCCGTGGGCGACGTCCGTGCAGCGTCTTATGGGCACACCCTGGGCGGCGCTGTCGGCCTGGCCATGATCGAGGCCGACGTTCCGATCGACGCAACTTACCTGGAAGAGGGCTCCTGGGAGGTCGACATCGCCGGGAAGATGTACCCTGCCCAGGTGTCACTGCGGCCGATGTACGACCCGGACATGACACGCATCAAGGCGTAGCGTCCGTGCCTGGAATGGGCTACATGCCCAGCATCGGCGGCGTCTGCTCCACCAGCATCCGCACCTCGTCCGCTGCGATCGCCCTTGCTTCGTTCACCGCATCCCTGAAGTCGGGATCGTCGCGGACGAGGTCGAAGATCGCCGAACCGAGGATGCGGGCATCGACTCCGTTGGGTGAGCGATCGAAGGCCCTACGCAGCCAGCCTGCCGCCCGCGCAGCGTCTCCGGTGAAAGCATGGAACGCCGCCAGGTCCTCCATCACCAGCTCATCCAGATACCCCGGGTAGACTCCCTCCACACCGGCCAGCCTCTCTTCGAGGCCTGCGATCAGAGCACTCGCCTCGTCACTCCGGTCCAGCACCTGGAGGCAGAGCGCCCGGACCGCGGCGTAGACTCCCAGGTCCAGGCGCAGACACTCCTCGCCCCTTCCGACCATGGCGAGAGCGCGTCCCTCGAAGGCTCGAGCCAGGGCGAGCGTGGGCTCCAGGCGTTGGGCCTGCCTCGCCTCCTCGATGGTGATGTCATAGTGCCCGAGTTGGAACGCGAGAGTTGCCAGCGCATTCCGACGACCCGCCTGGAGCGGATCCAGGTCCCGAGCGCGTCTTGCTTCCGCAAACGCCTCGTCGGTCCGCCCCCGAGCCGCCAGAACGCGTGCGGACCAACTCGGCCCATTCGGTGCGTTCGGGGCCAGTTCGTTGGCCCGGGCAAAGTCTGCCTCCGCTGCGTCGAGATCCAGCCGCAGAAGCGCGCGCACAAAGCCTCGCGCGGCATACCCGTTCGCCAGGTCCGCATCCAGGGCCACCGCTCGGTCGGCCGCCGAAATCGCCATCCCCGCGAGCCCGAACGCAGGGACTCCCACGTCGTATTTGTAGTAGATGGCCAGCGCATACGCCGACGATAGGGCCGCATGGGCGGGAGCATAGCCGGGTCCGAGCTCCAGCGACCTCTGGAACTCCGCGATGGCCTGCACCATCGCCTCGGGGGTGCGTTGGCCCAGCGAGGCATTGCCCCTCAGGTAGGCGTCACGCCCCGGTCCCATCTGAAGCTCCGACTCGACAATCGGACTGCCCAGGCCAACATGCGCCAAGAACGAGTTGGCAATCTGGTGGGCGAGGTCCCGCTGAGCCGTGTCCAAGCCGGTCACCGGCAACGGATATTCCTTTCGGCTGCGAATGGCCCCCTGACCATCGACTTCCGAGACAACTACCCAGAGTTCGTCGCCCCGAAAATCGTAATGTCCCCGGATCAGGTGCCCCACATTCAAAGAGTCCAGCAGTTTGGGAATGCCGAGGTCCTCACGCCAAAGGGAAACCACGGAGTAGCTGTCTATCACCTTGAGCGGAGCGACCGTCGCCAGATGGCCGTTTATCTCATCGGAGACCGACCATCCCAGGGACTCGAGCGACGAATCACCGGTACGGTTCTCGAGCGGCATCACAGCGACGGAATCCATCCAGGTCTCGCCCGCCACCACAGGCTCGGGATCGCCTGACCAGGCCTGCCACACAAGCCCGACGGACGCCACGACCAGCATGGTGCCGACGATACGCACCGACGTGCCGAAGGGCGCGTGCCACCTTCCCGAGCCCGTGTTGGCCCGGGGGCCGCCCACGGCAAGTCGCGGCGCGACATAGAGGGCCTTCGAAAAATCGGCAACGGAGGCGAACCGGTCAGCCGGGACCTTAGAAAGAGCACGGCGGATCGCGTCTTCGATTTCTTCATGCACCGTACTGCGAAGGGTCCGAAGCGAGGGCATCGAGTCGGTGAGGTGTCGAGCCAGTGTCGCCGAGGGGCTCCGACTGTGGAAAGGAGGCTCGCCGCCGAGCATCTCGTAGAGCACGCACGCCAGGCCATACATATCAGTGCGACCATCGACCGGCTGGTCGCCCGAGGCCTGCTCCGGGCTCATGTAGTTGGGCGTCCCGAGCATGGTGCCGCTCTGAGTCGAATTGCCGGCGTCCTCGGCTGCACTCAGGGCCCGGGCAATGCCGAAGTCCGTGACGACCGCAAATCCACTCTGGAACAGAATGTTGGACGGCTTGATGTCCCGGTGAACAACGCCACGATCGTGCGCGTGCTGGAGAGCGTCCGCAATCTCCTGAGTGATCCTGAGCGCGTCTGCAACCGGAAGTCGATCCTCACGGTCCAGGCGATCCCTCAGACTCTCTCCGTCAATGTACGGCATGACGTAGTAGAGGGTCCCACCTGCCTCCCCCGCAGCATAGATGGGAACGATGTGCGGGTGGCTGAGCTTCGAGGTGACCTCCACCTCTCGCACGAATCGCTCACGGCCGAGTCGGGCGGACAAACCCTCGTCGAGCACTTTGATGACTACATCTCGCTCGGGAAGCTCCTCTCGGGCCTGATACACGCGAGACATGCCCCCACCGTCCAACTGGCGGATGAGCGTGTAGCGTTGGGGAAGGGTCTTCTGCAGGCGGTCCATCTCAGAGTCCAAACAACGCCTCCCGGCGGCGGGTTACCAAGAGAATGGTTCTCAAGCTGCGACATGTTTCTTGAGATCGCCAGCAATACTCCCTGCCCACCCAAGCGAACGGTCGGCCCGGATGACCCCGGGCCGACCGCCTGTCTGGACCTACTGAAGTGCCCGGCCGGGACTCGGAGTCTTCCGCCGGGAAAGCCGGTTCCAAGCCTCCTAGATACCGTCGATGATCCCGTTCAGCGTAGCGCTGGCGCGCAGCGCCGCACCGGCCAGGCCGGCGTCAGGCATGTAGTAGCCACCGATATCCTGCGCGGCGCCCTGGGCGTCCTCGAGCTCAGCCAGGATGGCGTCTTCGTGCTCCGTGAGCGCTGCGGCCACGGGCCCGAAGCGCTCGGCCAACGCGCCGTCGACGGCCTGCTCCGCGAGCGCCTGCGCCCAGTAGAGCGTCAGGTAGAAGGTACTCCCGCGGTTGTCGAGTTCGTTCACCTTCCTCGAGGGTGAGCGTGCGTTGTTGAGGTACTCCGCCGTGGCCGAGTCCAGGGCATCACCGAGGACCTTCGCCCCGGCGTTTCCGAACTGCTCGCCCAGATGCTGGAGGGAGGCGCCGAGAGCCATGTACTCCCCAAGAGAATCCCAGCGCAGGTGCCCCTCCTTCTCGAACTGCTGCACGTGCTTCGGCGCAGAGCCACCGGCGCCGGTTTCGAAGAGACCACCGCCATTCAGAAGCGGCACGATGGACAGCATGCGGGCGCTGGTTCCAAGCTCGAGAATCGGGAACAGGTCCGTCAGGTAGTCGCGAAGGACGTTGCCCGTAACCGAGATCGTGTCCTCACCTCGTCGAATGCGCTCCAGGGAGAACTTCATCGCGTCGACGGGCGCGAGGATCTCGATCTGCAGCCCCTCCGTGTCGTGCTCCCCCAGGTAGGCCTCGACCTTCCGAATCAACTCGGCGTCGTGGGCCCGGCTGCGGTTGAGCCAGAAGACCGCGGGCGACCCGGTGGCTCGGGCGCGGCTCACGGCGAGCTTCACCCAGTCCCGGATCGGCTCGTCCTTGGCCTGGCAGGCACGCCAGACGTCGCCCGCCTCCACGCTCTGCTCGATGAGGGTCTGGCCGGTGGAGTCGACCACACGCATGGCGCCGTCGGCAGCAACCTCGAACGTCTTGTCGTGGGAGCCGTACTCCTCCGCCTTCTGAGCCATGAGCCCCACGTTCGGAACGCTGCCCATGGTGGAGGGATTGAACTGGCCGTGGGCCTGGCAGTCCCTGACGATGGCGTCGTAGATGCCCGCGTAGCTCGAGTCGGGAATGACCGCCTTGCAGTCCTGGAGCTCCCCGTCCGAGTTCCAGAGACGGCCCGAATCGCGGATCATCGGAGGCATCGACGCATCGATGATGATGTCGCTCGGCACGTGCAGGTTCGTGATCCCCCGGTCCGAGTCGACCATGGCGATAGCCGGGGCGTTCTCGTACACGGCCCGGATATCGGCCTCGATGGCGCTGCGCTGGTCCTCGGGCAGCCCGGCGATCTTGGCAATGACGTCACCGAAGCCGTTGTTGGGGTCCACTCCAAGCTCGTCGAACACGGCCGCGTGCTTCGTGAACACGTCCGCGAAGAACACCCGTACCGCGTGACCGAAGATGATCGGGTCGGACACCTTCATCATCGTGGCCTTCATGTGCAGGGAGAACAGCACTCCCTGCTCCTTGGCCTCGCGCATCTGCTCGTCCAGAAACGCCACGAGAGCGGCCTTGCTCATGAAGGTGGCGTCGAGCACCTCGCCCGCCTGGAGCGGCAGCGAATCCTTGAGCACGGTGACCGTGCCGTCGGCCGCCACATGCTCGATCCTCGCCGTGGTCGCGGCCGCGATGGTGACGGATTTCTCATTGGCGAAGAAGTCGCCTGAATCCATGGTGGACACGTGCGTCTTCGAAAAAGCGGGCCACGCTCGCATGCGAGGCGGGTTGGCGCGGGAGAAGTCCTTCACGGCCTTCGGTGCACGACGGTCGGAATTACCCTGCCGCAGCACCGGATTGACTGCGCTCCCCTTCACCTTGTCATAACGCGCCTGAACGGCCCGCTCCTCGTCCGTGTCCGGCTCGTCCGGGTAGTCCGGCAAAGCGTAGCCCTTCGCCTGCAACTCGGCGACGCACGCCTTCAACTGCGGAAGCGACGCGCTGATGTTGGGAAGCTTGATGACGTTTGCCTCGGGCGTCTCCACCAACCGGCCCAACTCGGCCAGATCGTCGGGAATCTGCTGTCCCTCGTCGAGGCAGTCCGGAAACACTGCCAGGATCCTTCCGGCGAGAGAGATGTCGCGGGTCTCGACCGGCACGCCGGTGGCGCCCGCAAAGGCGCGGATGACGGGGAGGAACGCGTGGGTGGCCAGGGCCGGCGCTTCGTCGGTCCAGGTATATATGATCGAGGGTGACTTGCTCATGAGATCGCTTCTGCGTGTTCAGCGAGGAGTGGCGCTGCGGGCTCAGCCGCACAGACCGTCTAATCTAGAAAACCCCCGGGGATCTGCCCATGCGGAACGGCGATGACATCCTGGAGTGGGGGCGACCGGACAAGAGCAGGCCGCAACCAGCAGAGAGCAGACTGCGACGGGCAGCAAGGCGTCATCCGAAGGCTGCGCTGCCGACGGGCGCTCGAGATCCAGACCTCCTCCGGCCCCGACGGGCGCGATGCACTCCCATCCTCGCCAGTCGGTTCAGCCGCCCGGGCTCAGCCGGTAGTCCAGCGGCGGCGGTCGATCACCCACCAACGAGATGTAGCGGTAGCCCTCTCCCCGCCTCTCGTCGAACTCGTCCCATGCCTTCCGCACGAGCTCCGGCTGCACGAACAGATCGACGGCACTCATCGCGAGAGTCTTGGCTGCCACGATCATTCCCTTGGTGCCGATCGACGTCCCGCCCGCCGCGATCGCCTGCCACGAATGTGACGACGTTCCGGGCACCCAGGTCGCCGCCCTCATACCTGCCGTCGGCACGTTCCAACTGACGTCCCCTACATCTGTAGAACCTCCACCCCGGCGGGAACCGAGGATCGCCTCGAACGGTTTCACCTGAGCCGCGCTCTCCAGAGAGCGGGCATCCGCAGGCAAGCTCTCACGCAGCACCTCTGCGAAGCGCTGCTCCTCGGCGGTGTACTCGACCCCACCGACCACTGAGAGATTACCGTGCATCATGGTCGCCAACGTGACGTTGGGTAGCAGATTGTAGACACCGTGGATGAGTTCATACTCGACCTCGGTTCCGGTGCCTTGGGCGGCCCCGCGCGCAGCTTCCACGACGCGCTCGAACAGTTCGCGCGCCGTGCCCGCCTCAGGGTGCCTGACGTAGTAGTAGACCTCGGAGAAGTCGGGCACGACGTTCGGAGCAGCCCCGCCGGAGGTGATCACGTAGTGGATCCGCGTCTCCTGCGGAACGTGCTCGCGCATCATGTTGACCATGTAGTTCATGGCCTCCACGCCATCGAGCGCGGAACGACCCCGTTCCGGTGCGCCGGCTGCGTGGGCGGACACGCCCGAGAAACGGAACTTGGCAGAGATGTTGGCGAGTGAAGAGACGGCGTCGGCCATGTTGTGGTCGCTGGCGTGCCAGTGAAGAACCGCATCCACGTCATCGAAGAGTCCGGCTCTGGCCAGATATACCTTGCCGGCTCCTCCCTCTTCCGCCGGTGTGCCGTATAGCCGGATCGTCCCTACCTGCCCGGACTCCTCGATCCAATCGCGGACGGCCAGCGCAGCGGCGGTCGACCCCGCTCCGAAGAGATGATGTCCACATGCGTGCCCGGCCGGCTTGCCTTCGATCGGGCTGCGCTCCGGGGTCCTGTCCTGCGTGATGCCGGGAAGGGCGTCGAATTCAGCGAGAATGGCGATGACGGGCTCGCCGGATCCGTACGACGCCACAAAGGCCGTCGGCATGCCGGCGATTCCCGGGGTCAGGTCGAACCCGGCACCCGCGAGGCGGGACTGGAGCAGCTGCGAACTCTCGTGCTCGAGGTAGCCCACCTCTGCAAGGTCCCAGATCTCCATCGCGAGCTGCTCGTACTCGGCGGCGTGAGCCACCACGTGATCCGCCACCATTTGCTTGGCGTCCTGGGCCGCAACAGGTGCAGCCGCAGCCAGGGCAAGGCTGACCAGCAGGGCTCGGTGAGGCATTCGCATTCGTCTCCTGGGGGCGTGTTGAAGTGGGGGAGGAATACTACTCACTCACGCCGAGGTTCGCTCCATCCCACAGCCCACCGCTGCCGGGTCCCCGGCCCGCGACGTACAGCAAACGGCCAGCCCGGACGAATCCGAGCCGGCCGCTCCTCGAAGCTGACGCCGAGCCGAGTCGACCCAGCGACACGGGCCTTAGTTGAAGGGCTCCGCCCGGGTCACCCACTTCTCCAGATCCTTCTCCTTCGGGTTCACCGGATCGCCAGGATGGATGATGCCGGCAGGGCACCGCTCCGCGGCCTGCACCAGCTGCGCGAAGGTCCCCGCGTGGATGTCCTTGATGTACGCCTGTTTGTTGTCGTCGTAGGCGAACATCCGTCCGTTGAGGTTCGTGCACTCGTTGCACGACGTGCAGCGCATGGTCTCGATCCACGCCTCGGCTGCGAAGCTCTCGTCTTCGTCTTCCTCTTCTGCGACGACGGGAACGTCGGCCACCGCCGCCGCCTGCCGCTGCGCCTGCGCCTGCGCCTGCGCCTGTTCGACAACCGGCGGGACCGCTCCGTTGGGACCGGACGGAGCTGCCGCCTCACCACCACCGAAGTCCACTTCAGTGGGCCCGATGGGCTCCAGGCCCTTGGTGGACTCGGCCCGCGTCAGCAGATCCGAAACGGTCATGCCTCCGTCGCCGATCTTGAGAAGGCCTTCCGCCATCCTGCGCGCTACGGCCCTCGGGTACGTCGCCTTGAGGTCCGTGAGCTGCCTCTCGTAGTGCTCCTTCAGGGCGGCGAGCTTCTTGTCGAATTCGGCCTCGGCCTCCCACGTCACTGAATCGTGAACCGAAGCGGGTACGTCCATGCCCGCCAATTCGCGGAGCTGATGCCAGAAGTTCAGGCGATCGTCGGCGAGCACCACCATCTCGACGGAGCAGCGCATGCGCTTGAGCGTCCTGTCGTCTTCCAGCGTCCAGATGAACGGAATCTTGCCGGTCCGATCTTCGTGGCTGAGCTCCATGAACTCGTGGAACGGAATCGTGTCGTCGCCCCACTCGTCCTTGGGCAACACCGCGAAGTTCTTGCGGAAACGGACCTCGGTGGCGGCCCAGTCCGCCGTCGTCAGGGGCAGCTCCATCGACGCCTCATTCCCATCGTCGTCGACGTATTCGAGCGTGTACGAGGGCCAGGTATCGTCGAGCGCCGGATTTCCTTCCAGCGACAGGCAGTCCGCCAGGTCCGGGCCGGCCTCCGGATCGTAGGTCAGGAACGGGAACGCGCGGCTCTCGAGCGCCAGCCTCGCGGCGTTCGGCGCCCAGTCGTCCGCCAGCCCATGCTCTACCGGGCAGGGCGTGTAGACGATGAACAGCGACGGGCGTCGGGCATTGAGACCCTTGATCACGCCCTGGATAAGGTGGGAAGCGGAGGCCTGCGAGGACTGGTGAACAAACACGCCTCGGTGGGCCATGGCGATGAAGGCCAGCTCCTTGCGGACCTCCGTCTTCCCGTGTTGTGCCTTCCCCCAGGCGCTCATGTCGGCCACCTGACCGGTGAAGCCGCTCGTGCAGGCCTGGCCACCGGTGTTGGAGTAGACCTGCGTATCCAGGACCATCACACGAATCGGCTTGTCGCTCGCCAGAAGGCGGCTGAGGTTCTGGAAGCCGATGTCCATCATGGCCCCGTCACCACCGATACTCAGGATCGGCGGGCACAGGTGGAACTCCTCGTCGGTGAAATCATGCCATCCGAATTCGCCGAAGAGCGTGGAGAATTCGGCCGCATCGAACGTCCCGTCCGCGAGGGCCTCGGCCTTTCGCATGGACAGGAACGCATCGCCCATCTTCCGCATGTGCCCCTCGAACACGCCGATAGCGACGGACGGGGCATCCTGGAAGAGGTGGTTCACCCAGGGGAATGGGTATGGATTGTAAGGATAGGTGCTGCCCCAGACGCTCGAGCAGCCTGTAGAATTCGTGATGCCTAGGGAGACGCGGCCCTTGCCGCTCGGTCCCTGGAGGTACTTCCACTTCAGGTCCGCCAGCTCTGCCTTGGACTCGTTCAGGATCCTCAGCGTCTCCTTCTTGGTGCCGGAAAGCTGAACATCGGCGTGGTCACCTGGCTGGTCCGCAGCGTCGGTGAGATCCACCTCCGAAGCGACGAGTTCCCGAGCCTGCTTGTCCAGGATCTCGGTCAATTCGTCGATGCGCGCGAGCAGCTTCTCGACCCGTGGCTGCATGAGCGCTTCCACGCTGGCCGTGACGAGGTGGACGGCGGTCTTTTCCCCGCATCCCATGCACGCGCCGTCACCGCCGGCCATCGACCGGTAGTTGTCCTTCTTGAGGAGCAGTGACGACAGCACACCGATGCCCTCGTCCAGATCACGGATGTTGATGTACTGGTCGTCGGTGTCGGGCAGCCGCTCCCAGAACTTCCAGTTCCTCCGAAGCTGGTCGACGATCTCGTCGTCCTGCTGGAGGGTGATGAGGGCGTTCTCGGGGCATACGTCCACGCAGATGTTGCAGCCCTTGCATGCCTCGGGGCTCACCGTGATGGAGAGCAACCCACCGCTGCCCTTCTCCTTGCCCTCAGGGAGGTCGTAGAAGGGGGCGGTCTTGGCCAACGGGAACTCCGAGAGTACCGGGTAGACCCTGGACCACTCTTCATCGAGCGCAGCTCGCCGGTCAGCATCCCAACCGAGCTTCTCCACCACGTTCGCGTAGGCGGAAGTCGCCACTTCGCCGAACGTGGTGAACGGCACACCCTTGAGAATCTTGCGGGACTCCCGCGAAAGGTGCTTGGCGATCTGGCGTACGCGATCGTTGGGCTTGCCGTTGGCGGACGTGCGGATGGCCGTGTCGTACAAATCCTCGACCGACGTCACCAACCCGGGAATCGCCGCGTCCGGGCACTGCACCCAGCACTGGCTGCAGCCGGTGCATTTCTCGGCGATGAATCCAGGAACCTCGAGGCGGATTCCCGTCATGTCGCGAACAGAGCTGGTCGCCGCCGGAATCGCGGAAATGGCCGAATACGGATCGGCGATACCGTCCTCGCCCATGGAGCAAGCTGTGCAGACCTGCTCGAAGAAGCGGCCCTGGTTACCCAAGCCTACTTCCTGGTTGGGGCTCTGCATGAGCGTGGGAAGGACACCCCCGGGAGCGGCAAGCGACTCGTCGCCGGTCTCGTCTACACTGGTGTCGACTTCCTTCACCTCATCGAAGCCCCGGCGGATGACTCGCATATTGTCGTCCACCACCCGCTGGCCGAGCTTGCCGAACTTCTCGGTGATCTGGGCCGTCATCCCCTCGAACAGTCCGGCCTCGTCCATGCCTTCCTGCTGGGCGAGGGGTGAGCACCGGAAGAAGGCGCCCATGAAGGCGACGCCCTGCATGCGATAGCGGAGTTCAGGATCGCTGGCCTCGCTCGAAGCGATGCCGAACGCGTCCAGCCCGAAGACTCTGATCTTCTTGTCGCGGATCGTCCGGCGAGCCGTCTCCGGAAGGCTGGCCCAAAGAGCTTCCGGCGCCTCGTGGCTCTGGATGACGAAGACACCGCCCTCCTGCATGCCCGCCAGGGGATCGGAATGGCCGAAGACCTTGCCGTCCGGAGAGAGCACGACGTTCACGTGCTTGAGTTCTGCATTGAGCCGGATGGGCTCGTGCGCCAGCACCGAGTAGAACGTCGTGGGCTGACCCTTCTTCTCGGACCCGTACTTCGGATTCGCCTTCACATGCATCCCGAAGAGCTCGAACGCCGTGAGGGTGAGGTTCTTGCCCATCGTGATCGCGCCCCATCCGCCCACGGAGTGGATACGGATCGATGTCGCGCCCTCGGGCAGAAGATTCACGTCTCCCGCCGACTCCAGCGCCAGGTCAGTGAGACGCGGATAGGCGTCGAGGAGCTGCTCCTGCCATATCTGCAGCTTCGGCATCCGGGTGCCCTTCCGGATGAAGTCGATGCCCAGGTAGAACTGCCGGTGGCCCCGACCGTCCGGGAGCATATTCCTGACGGCGGCGATCATGTCCCCCGGCTGCAGGTCCCTACTGCCGAAGCCGAAGCCGGCCGAGTAGAAGTCCGGCACGCCCTGCGGATCGACGGCAGCCAGGTTCGGGAACGGGAGCTTGCGATCCATGCGGCCCTTGGCGGCACCATTGGCCCGCTGGACCTTCCAGTTTTCCATCCCCTGCGTCATGGCGGCGCGGATCTCCCTCAACAGAGGGGGCTCGACCGCCAGGGGCTGATCGCACCGCTCGAAGACCGTGACGCCCTTCTTGCCCGCGAGCATCCCGGTAATCAGGTCCGCAGGGAACGGGCGGAACATCGTGACGTTGAGGACGCCGACCTTCAAGCCCTCGTGCTGGCGCAGGTAATCCGCCACCACTTCGAGGTTCGGGACGACCGACCCCTGTCCGGCCACGACGTACTCCGCGTCCTCGAGGCGATACCCGGCAGCGCGCGCATACTGGCGGCCAGTCAGCTCAGCCCACTCGGCCATGGCCTGATCCGTGAGGTCCGCCACGTGGTCGAAGTAGAAAGGCCGCTGGGCAGCGAGCCCCTGAGCGTACGAGTCCTGATTCTGGACGGTACCCAGCATCGCCGGGTAGTCCACACTGAAGAGCTCGGGAATCCGGCGGCGCGTCTCTCCGAAGGTCAGCCGTTGGGCCGGCGTCGGGGACTCGATGATGTCGGCTGGGTCCCCGAGGAACTCCCGGATGGCGTCGGGCTCGGCGATGCGCGTCGACTCGATGAGGTGGCTGGTGAGGAAGCCGTCCTGGGCGTTCAGGCCCGGGGTGAGGCTGAGTTCTGCGATCCGATGGCAGAGGAGTGCGAAGTCACCCGCCTCCTCGACGCTCTTCGCGAACACCTGGAAGAAACCGGTGTCGTCCACCGCGTGGTAGTCATCGTGGCCCGCGTGCACGTTCAACGCGTGCTTCGTCATGGCCCGGGCGGCGACGTTGAGGACGTACGTCAGTCGCTTGCCGGTCGCCGCGTACAACGACTCGTGCATGTACGCGATGCCCTGGCCGCTCGAGAAGTTCGCGGAGCGGAGGCCGGTCATGCTCATGCCCGCGGTCACAGCAGCGGCAGCATGCTCGCCTTCCGGCTCGAAGAACAGCAGGCGCCTTCCGTTCACGTTGAGCTTGCCCGCAGCCTGCGCTGCGGCCCAGCCCTCACCCATCTGGGTGGACGGCGTGATTGGGTAGGCGCCGGCGGCTTCACTGGCATTGGTCTCGGCGTGGACGACGGTTCCTGTTCCGTCCGTGGCCGTCAGGATGCCCGGGAACTTCGGCTGGGACTTGGTCTTCTTCGATTGTCTGCTCATGCAGCTTCACTTTCCGCCGGGAGGATCAGCTCGGGAAACTGCTGCCCTTGTATCCAAACGATGGCGCCGGTCGGGCACCGCTCGATGGCTTTCGGGTTCTCGAGCTCGATTTGCACATAGTCGATGGTCGCCAGGCCACTCACCATCTCGATGAGGCCTGGGTCTGCGTCGGCCACACAGCGACCGCACGCGTTGCATGCCACTGAGCACACGGCTTCGGCCGCGTCGCCCTGCAGCAGGTTCTTGCACTGCACCAGCAGGTGGTGCTCCTGGGGCATGAGCACGAACAGCCCCAGTGGACAGGCCTCCACACAGTCGTTGCACGCCGTGCACTTGTCGGCGTCCACGACCGGAAGGTCGTTGGGACTCATGGTGATTGCCCCGAAATCGCAGGACACCGCGCAGTCGGCATAGCCCAGGCATCCCCAGGAACACGCCTTGCCCCCACCCGTGACGGCAGCGGCAGCAGCGCAGCTTTCGATACCGTGATACTTGCCCTTGTAGGGCGCTACATCCGTTCCGCCCGCGCACAGGAGACGGGCCACCCGCTTGTCGGCGGAACCCGCAGCCACTCCCAGGTAGTCCGCCACATCCGCGCGGTCCTCGGCACCCATGACCGTGCACTGCGCGGGCGGAACCTCCCCGTCGATGACAGCTTCCGCGAACGCGCGACACCCCGCCAACCCGCACGCACCGCAATCGGCGCCCGGCAGCAGGTCGCGCACGCCATCGATCCGGGGGTCTTCCCAGACCTTGAACTTGGCGTTCGCCAGCGAAATGAAACTGCCGAAGACCGTAGCCACTCCGCCGAGAATGGCGACCGAAGCGACGACTTCACCGGAGACGATCACGAGCGGGCCCTCCTACAGGCCTTCGAGGTTGGTCTGGGTCAGCAGCCAGGCCGCGAGCTGATCGGCCGAATCGCCCCCCTCGGCAGCGGGCACCAGCGTGTCCGTGTCGTCGTCGCTTCCGACCGTCGCTGCGGCGGGCGGGCCGGCGAGAGCCTCGAGGTGATCGATCTCCTCCAGCCAGATCGGTGCACGTCGACCGCGGCCGACATCCGCACGCTCCGGAAGATGGTGGATCGTGATCCGACGTCCCGGCGAGTCCCCTGCATCGGGATCGTGGACGAAACGGGCCTGCCCTGCCCGCTCCTCGTCGAAGAGGAGGGCCACGCCCGGGTAAGATGATGCGGCCAGCCCGGCCAGATCGGCGGGATCCGCCGTCTGCATGACGTACGTGCCGGGCGTGATGAGGCGAGCCAAGGGCGCTGCGGTGGTCACGCCGTTCACGACGAGGACGATCTTGACCTGTCCGTCCAGGAACTCTCCAAGCCCTGCAGGCAGAAGGTCGTCCGGCGCGACCTCCACGACGAGCGGCGGCGCGAGCTGCCGCTCCGCGCGATTCCACTTCCGGAACGACATGTGGCCCAGGAAGTGGTTGTGCTGATCCGGGTCGAAGGTGCCCGAACGGGCCATCTCGACGGCGCGGGACGCGCCGAAGACCTGCCCGACATGGTCGAGTGCCTCCTTCACCGCATCCCGGAGGTCACCGCCGGGCTCGACCACCACCCTGTGGTATTCTCGGCTGGTCGCGTACTCCGTGAGAATCTGTTCAGCCCGCTCGAGAACGCCCTCGGCATCGTCTCCGAGCTCCTCACCGGAACCCATGAAGTTCGCGAACTTCTCCGGATCGATGCGCCCGATGGCGAAGGCACCGAGTTCGATGAGAGCCTGCTCGGTGCGGTACTCGTTGGCACCCCGATGGTGCGTCACGAAGTTGCGGATCTCTTCCTCTGCGGATGCCACGGACGAGTGGAACGCTTGTACGCGAACCTCGAGGGCCTGGAGAGCCCGGTCCGCCAGCGTGACCTCGACCGTGGGAGCGTCAGACGGCATAGCTGTCGAACTCCTCATTCAAGAGGTCCATCTTCTGGCGCGCCGTGTGCTTGGCGATGGTCCTCGTCTCGTTGTAGATCGGGCGGCTCTCGTCGCGGAAGAACAGACCCAATCGGATCTTGTTCATGTCCTCCGCGAGTTCACGCGCACCGTTCAGATCCGTCGGGTCGTGCCGTATCTGGCTCTTGTAGATCTTGTCGAGGCCCTCGACCTGGATGCCTTCCGGGTGTGAGAGGATCTCGACCAGGTCCGGCTGCTTCACCGCGTCCTCATACATGTCCGACGTGAAGTGCGGGCAACGCTGAAGGATGCGCACGAACGAAAAGCCCTTGTGTCGGTAGGCGGCCTGAAGCGTGGCGAAGAGGTGAGCCGGAACCCACTCTGCGGTCTGCGCCACGAACGACGCGTTACTCACACCGAGCGTCGCTTCCAGTGGGTTCATCGGCGGCAGGAAGCTGCCTCGCGGCTGCGTGTTCGACTTGTAGCCCTGGGGCGTGGTGGGGGAAGTCTGCTTCTTGGTGAGGCCGTAGATGTTGTTGTCCAGCAGCAGCGCCACCATGTCGACGTTGTACCTCACGGCATGGATCCAGTGACCTGCGCCGATGGAGATGCAGTCACCGTCTCCCATCACCACGAAGACGTCCAGGTCCGAACGGGTGAGCTTCACCCCGGTCGCGATCGTCAACGCCCGACCGTGGATTCCGTGGAAGCCGTACGTCGTCATGTAGTGCGGGAAGCGGCTCGAGCACCCGATTCCTGAAACGAAGACCGTGTCCTCGGGCTTGAGCTGCTCGTCCGTCAGCAGCCTCTGTGCCGCCGCCAGGACCGAGTGGTCGCCACAGCCCGAGCACCAGCGAGCCACCGGCCCCTGGTAGTCACCCATCTCGAAGGTGCGCTCGTCCTCATGGCCGGCGTGGAGCAGTGAGCAGCTCATAGTTCATTCTCCCCGTTCGGCATGTTGCCCTCGATGGCCTCGAGGATCTTCGAAGGACGCAGCGGCTCCCCGAGTACCCTCGTCCAGCAGTCGATGTCGACCAGCGTGCTCGCTCTCAGCATCCAGGCGAGCTGGCCGCGGCGGCGGTTCTCATCGGTGATGAAGGGGTCGCCCTTCTTGTCCGAGTAATTGATCTCCACCGTCATGACCTTCCTGAACCGCTGGAAGATCTCCTTGAGTCCCGGCGCCAGAGGCGACAGGAAGGTGAGATGCAGGGACGAAACGCTGAGGCCCTGAGCCCGCGCCCGGTCCACCGCCTCCTCGATCGCGCCCTTGGTGCTGCCCCATCCGACGATGAGAAGATCGCCCTCTTCGTCGCCCCGTACCTGTGGTGGCAAGAGTGTGCTCTGCAGCACGGCCAGCTTGCGGCTGCGCATGTTGCTCGAGTGCTCGTTGATCACCGAGTCGTACGCCACCTTGGATCGCTGATCGTGGGCCAGACCCGTGACCGTGTGCTCACCCCCGGGCTGCCCGGGAATGAACCGACGTGACAGTCCCGTCTTCTCGTCCCAGGCGTAGGGGTTCGCACCCTCCGGGATGGGCCGCTGGTCGGGTGGGCCTGACTGCCATTCGGCTGAGAGCTCCGGTCGTGGAAACGGGGCCACCCCGGTCGCGAGGTTCGCATCCGAAAGGACCATCACCACCGTACGGAGCGCCTCGGCAATGCGCCGCGCAGTGGTCATGATGTGGAAGCACTCCTCGATCGTGGCGGGCGCCATGACGACATGCGGAGCGTCGCCTGGCTGACCGAAGACGGCGGCCAGGAGGTCCGACTGTTCCACCTTGGTGGGAAGACCCGTGCTGGGGCCACCCCGCTGGACATCGACGAGCACGAGCGGGATCTCCGCCATGATCGCGAGTCCGAGGAACTCGGTCTTCAGCGCCAGCCCGGGTCCCGAGGTGATCGTGAACGCGCACTTCCCGGCATAGGAAGAACCGATCGCCACGCCGGCCGCGGCGATTTCGTCCTCCGCCTGATGCAGGGTGCCCCCGAACTTCTCGAAGACGTCCCCGAGCATGTGGGACACCGACGTGGCCGGGGTGATCGGATACATCGCGGCGAGTTCCAGTCCGGCGGCAACCGACCCGAGCGCAATGGCCTCGTTTCCGTTCATGACGATCTTCGGCACGTCCGAAGTGATCGCAGGAATCTCGTAACGGAAGTCCAGGTTGGCTGCGGCCCAATCGAATCCGAGGTCGAGGAGTTCGTGGTTCCGCTCGGTGATCTCGGGCTTCTTGGTACGGAAGGCGTGCGCGATCTGCTCCTTGGCCCGATCCACGTCACGCTGGAAGATCCAGCTCAGCAACCCGAGCACGAACATGTTCTTCCCGCGGCGCGGGTTGTCCACGACGGTGAGGCACTGCTCTTCCATGGGAACTTCGATGACGCGGTAGTCCGTCTTGGAGAGAACCTCCATCGCGTCCTCCCACTCCTTCCGGATGGTCGGGTCCGGGTGGGTGGCCCACATGTTCTCGACGAGGACGACCGCGTCGGGCGCCAGCGCGTTCAGGTGGTGCCGGCCCATGAGGGCCTGCTCGTTGAACGCCACGACCACGTTCGTCTCGTCACCCCAGTTCGTGACCTCCTGGTCGCCCAGTCGAATCCGGATCCCGGACGCTCCTGCCGGCTGACGCGGTGGGGGCTCCACCTCGGCCGGGATGATCTCGACGGTCCACACGCCGTTTCCCATCTTCGCAGAAACCGAGCCGAAGATCTGTCCGCATTTCTGGGCACCTTCACCCGAATCGGACACCACTTCGACAGAAAGGTCGGATACGACCTTCGCGGACACGTCTTGACTCGTCGGCGCGGCTTCGCCGACGGTTGGTAGCTTCATCGCCATTCCTTCCCCCGCTTGAGGGTCGGTTGATATGTCAGCCCCGAGACTTCAGGACTGTTGGCCCAATCGGAAGCTAGTTGAGAGCCTGCCAGACAGCATGTAGGGTGGAAACTCCGCGCCCGGGTGGGGATTCCTATGGGGCCTAAGTGGGGGATATCCCCACGACCATATCCGCGTCAATCCGGCCCGGCCCGGGCCGGCAGGGGTGAGCTGCGACGCTCTGGCTCGAGTCGCCCCTCCACATCGCGGATTCCAACACCAGGTCGTCCGATCCCTCAGGCGCCTTCCAGGCCTCGGCAGCCGCCGATCCGGTCCGGGACAGGGAGGCAGGAATCAGGCTGCGAGGTAGAAGAGAAGCCTCCCGCCACGCGGCGGGAGGCTTCTCTTCTATGGGGCAACGCCGGCGGCCTGAGCCACCGAACGACCCGGCTGTGCGCTATTCACCGCCGGCCGCGCGCCCGTCAGTCTCCCTCGTCGAGCATCGCATCGATCCGGGCTACCACGTCACTCATGTGGTACATCGAGGCGGTATCGTGCTGCTGGTTCAGGAATGCCTGCGCCTGACGTCGGATGACACCCAGTTCTCCGCGGACGAAGGCCCGGATGTCGGACTGGCTCACGTCGACCTCGGTGCGGGAAATGAAGGCCCGGAACTGGGGAGGTACGGGTGCGGGCTCGTTTTCCATGAGGTACTGCATGCGCTCCAGGTAACCGCGCTGGAGATTCCGACGGTAGGTGTCGACGTTCCGACCGCTGTTCAGCTCGGTCCAGACCGCCCGACGCAGGTCCGTCATCATCTCGCCCAGGGTGTATGCGTCGTCACCGAGACGGGCTCCGCTCTCGATGAGACGCTGCATGCGACCGAAGTCCAGGACGCGGTTCACCGTGCCCACCTGCACCTGGCGGATCTGCTCCACCATGCCGGCGTGCCCGATCCTGCTGAAGATCTCCTCGTCCATCATCCACTCAGGCGTCTGCAGGGCCTGGCGGCTCAGGAAGTCCATGGCCTCCCGCTGGCGCGCTTCGGGGACGATCTCGTAGACGGGACCGTCCTGATCCGCGGTCTTGGCCGTGCGCTCCACACCGCCGATGATGGTGCTGACGTGGCGCATGTAGTTGTTCCACTGTCCCACCATGGAGCCGAACAGCTCCTGCATCTGGCTGTAGTCCTCACCGTCTTCCGTGGTCCAATCCATGAGATTCTCACGGATGATCTTGAGGTTCTCGATGCCCAGGTCGCTGGCGGCCACAGGGTCGTTGGTCAGGCTCTCGCTGGGCGAGGTGGGATCGTACGCATAGGAGGTGCCGTACCGGTACAGGGGCTCGGAGTGATCCAGAACCCACTGATGCAGGGTCTCCCGCTCACCGTCGGTATCCTCACCGGGTACCCACCTGTAACCCCACTCGACGGCCCACTTGTCATAGGGACCCACGATGGGCATGTAGCAAACGTCGTCGCCCGGCTGTGCCACGTAGTTGAAGCGGGCGTAGTCCATGATCGACGCCGACGTGCCCTGGTTGCAGGTGACCTCCCGACTCCGGAGATCCTCAACCGTGAATGCGGCGTTGGACTGCATGGCGTGCTGAAGCCCGATGGTGTGACCCACCTCGTGGGCGGCGACGAAGCGGATCAGCTCGCCCATGACCGCATCATCGAATTCCAGGCCTCGGGCCTCCGGATTCGTCGCTGCGGTGTGGACGAAGTACCAGTTGCGGACGAGACCGAGCGCGTTGTGGTACCAGTTGATGTCGCTCTCGAGAATCTCTCCCGTGCGGGGGTCGTGCACATGGGGGCCCGAGGCGTTCCGCACCGGAGACGCGAAGTAGCGGATCACCGAATAGCGGATATCCTCCGGGGAGTACTCGGGGTCCTCCTCCGGCGTGGGCGCCATCCGGGCTACGATGGCGTTGCTGAAGCCCGCAGCCTCGAACGCGACCTGCCAATCCTCCACGCCCTGCATGAGGTACGACCGCCACTTCTCCGGCGTGGACCGATCGATGTAGTAGACGATGGGCTCCACCGGGTCCACGACTTCGCCCCGGGCGTACGCCTCGGGATCCGAAGGCACGAGGCGGTAGCGGGTGACGTAGCGACGGGTCTCCGCACGCTGAATGTCCAGCCCGTAGTCGTTCTGGGTGAGGCTGAAGAAGCCCACCCGGTCGTCCCAGAGGCGGGGCTGCATGGGCTCCGCCGGGAGCTTGATCATGGAGTGGGCCATCTCCAGGGTGATTGAGCCTGTGGACCCGTTCGCGGGCACCTGGGTGGCGTCGTAGGTCAGCACGTGGCGGACCTCGATGTTCTCCGGGTAGCTGTTGGCCGACGAGATGTACGAACGGTCACTGTCCAGGCGCCGCACACCGTAGGCCGTTCTCCGGCTCCTCTGCAGCCCCAGCATGGGGATGTCGGTGGTGTAGAGGTCCGAGACATCGATGACCACTGCCGTGGTGTCTTCGTTGAAGGCCTCGATATCGAAAGACGCGACGATCGGGGGGAAGTTGGAGTTGTCCACCGCGGTGGCGATGGGCAGCGTCGTGTCGGCGACATTCACGTATGAAACCACGCGGAGGTCCACCTTCTTGCCGCGCCTCTCCCAGACGACGGTCTGTGTGTTCGCCTTCTGTCCGCCGTACCCTACGTCCTGATGCGTACGAGCGATGCGCGTCACCTGCAGCATCTCCGCCCCCAGCAGCTCCATCGGGATCTCGTAGTAGAGATCCTCGTCGATGCGGTGGAGAGTGAAGACGCCCTCGTCGCTCACGGCATCCTCGGTGATGACTTCGGAATACGGCTTGATCTCGTCGCCGTTTCCATTGCCGCCCCCACGCCCCTCCCGAGCATCCTGCGGGCCGGGTGCGGTTGGGGAAGCCTGAGCGGAGGAGCAGGCCTGCAGGCCTGCGGTGATGGCCAGGGTGGCCAGAATGTTGACGAAGCGGTTCATGGGTCGCCGGTGTTGAGTTGCACGTGGCCGGAGCGGCCGGGGTTCAGGCAGAACGATGAGATTGGGCCGGATCACGGGGTGATGCAATGGTGCGGACTTGTCCCGACGACGCGGGGGCCACCTGGACCGGGACGGGCCTCAGCCTCGGGACTCTGCACTCCATGCGCCGGAGCCGGAACGGGAGGCGGACACCCCGTTCCAACCTTCCTCCATCGATCCGCGTCTCATCCCTGCAGCAGGGTTTGGCGATACATATTATGTCATACATAGTATGCACTGCCCATTAAGCGACCACATCCCGCAACCGGAGCAGGAATGACACTCGAGCGTGAATGGATGCGCGGCGCGGCCCCGCTGGCGGTGCTGACGCTCCTGGAGCGGACGGAGATGTACGGGTACGAGCTGGTCGAGGCGCTGGATCGTGATTCCGCCGGACTCCTGGCCATGGGTCAGTCGACCGTGTACCCCCTCTTGTACAACCTGGAGGGGCGCGGGCAGGTCGAGGCGGTCTGGAGAGACTCCGCGGCGGGCCGCAGACGGAAGTATTATCGCATTACGCCAAAAGGCCTCGCGTGGCTTGAAGGACAGCGTTCCCAGTGGAAGACGCTGGTGGCGGCCATGGGACACCTGGGCATAGCGGGCGGTGGAGAGCCCTCCGCATGAAGCAGGAGCCAGGACGGTCGCCGCTTCCACCGGAAATCGAGGTGGTGGTGGGAAGGGTGTTGCAGGCCAGCGGTCTCGCCTTCGTCGACGGAAGGGCGGAAGTGGAGGCCGAACTGCGGGCACACTTTGAAGACGGACTCTCGGGTGGAGCCTCGGCCGAATCACTGCTCCTGAAGTTTGGAGATCCGGAGGCGGCGGGGCGCAGGATCGCGAGAACGAGGCCCAGGGCGGCCGCAAGGAATCGTGGCGAGCGGGGGAGGTGGGGTATGCCGATGGCCCAGTGGTGGAACGAGATTCGGAGCGGCGCGCGTAGGCTGCTGAGAACGCCCGGGTTTTCCATGATCGTGATCGTGACCCTCGCGCTGGGGGTCGGAGCGAACACCGCGATCTTCACCGTGCTGAACGCGGTGCTCCTGGAGGATCTCCCCTACCAGGATCCCGACCGCCTGGTGCGGGTCTACGAGAGCCACGTCGAGCAACCGTCCCTCAAGATGTTCATGCGGGTGCCCGTGTTCCGGGAGTACCGGCAGTGGGACGACGTGTTCGAGTCGCTGTCCGTCATCTACACGTACCGGGAAGTCGGCGCCGACCTCACCGACGGAGACGTCCCCCGTCGCGTGACGATGCTGCGCGTATCGGCCGGGTACTTCGAGACACTGGGCGTCGCGCCACAGAGGGGCCGGACCTTTCTGGAGGAGGAGAGCTTCGGACCGGGCGAGTCCCTGGGCTCCACCGACATCGTCGCAGCAGTCGCGATCATCAGCGACCGACTCTGGACAGAGCACTTTGGTCGCGACCCCGGCATCGTCGGCCGGATGGTACAGCTCGACGGTGCGTCGTTCGAGGTGGTCGGCGTCCTGCCCTCGGGCTTCACCAATCCCATCGGGCCCCAGGGCGACGTCTGGATTCCCCAGGATACCCGCCTGGGCGGATCGAACAACTTCGGAAACTTCTATCTGTCAGGCGTCGGACGTCTCCGCGACGGGGTAACCCTGGAAGCGGCTCGGGAACGGGTGAAGGTGCGGGCAGCAGCGTTCGGCCAATCCGACGCCGCTGCGAGGAGCCAATTCCCCCATCTCTTCCCTCTCCAGGACGACGTGGTGGGCGCAGCTCGGACGCGGATGCTGTGGATCCTCGCCGCCGCCGCAGTGCTCGTACTCCTTACGGCGTGCGTGAACGTGGCCAACCTGCTCTACGCCCGGGGACTGGGGCAGGATCGGCAACTCGCCATCCGCTCCGCACTGGGATCGGGCCGGGGTCGCCTGGTGGCAGGGATTCTCTCGGAGTACGGCCTCCTGGCACTGCTGGGTGGCGCCATGGGACTCGCCGTGGGGTGGACGGTCCTGAATGGCCTGGTGCGACTGGCTCCCGATGCACTCCCCTCGGTGGTGGAGCTGGAAATGGGCCTACCTGTCTTCGCGTTCGCGTTGGCTCTCACCGCCCTCGCACTCCTCACCTTCGGCCTCACACCGGCTCTGCGGATGTCGCGGACCTCACCGGCCGATGTGCTGCGCTCCGGTGACCGGGCCAGCACGGCGGGGCGGTTCGCCCGCCGCGTTCGAGACGGGCTGGTCATGGGACAGGTGGCGGCCGCCTTGATTCTGGTGGCCAGCGCAACACTCCTGGCACGCTCTTTCGGAGCCCTTGGCGACGTCGCCCTCGGGGTGGAGCCGGAGGGTGTGCTGACCTACGAGGTGCACCTGCCCACCGCGCGGTATCCGGACGGCCCGGCTCGCCATGCCTTCCACGAGCAGCTCCAGGAGCGAGTGCGTCAGCTTCCCGGGGTGGAGGCCGTCGGCGCGACCTCATGGCTGCCGGTGAACGGTCGCTACCACGAGTGGGGATTCCAATGGGATCCCGAGGAGGCTGTGGGGTCGCCCGAGGCCCCTTGGAACCCGAGTGAAGTTCGAATCATCGCGGGCGATTACTTCGCCACTCTGGGTATCGACCTGCTCCGTGGCCGGGCCCCGGCAGGCGTCGACTTCGAAGCGGAGCCGGTGATGTGGGTCAACGAGAAGATCCAGGAGGAGATCTTCGGGGCTACCGAGGCGGTAGGACAACAGGTCTGGATGGGTGGTGCGCTGCGCCGCGTCGTGGGTGTCGTAGAGAGTATCCCGTATGGAGCGCGCGGCGAGGTACTATCCAGGCTGTACCTGCCACACGCCCAGTACAACGGCGATCGGAACTGGGCTCTCATCCAGACGGTCCGAGCCCGGAGTGATCTCTCAGACCTGCGTACAGCCATCCGGGAGGAACTCTCGGGCCTGGACGGCCAGTTGATCTTCTACCGGCCTCAGTCGTTCGAAGACGTGCTGGGTACCATCCGCGCGCAGGACCGTTTCGCCACCCTGCTCATGGCCGCGTTTGCCGGCCTGGCGCTGCTCCTGGCTCTCCTGGGCACGTACGGGATCCTGTCGGGGAGCGTGGCGAGCCGTACCCGGGAGATCGGCATCCGCATGGCGCTGGGTGCCGACTCGGGGCGTCTGCGGACCATGGTCCTTCGCTACGCGGCGACCATCACTTTATCGGGCGTGGTCCTGGGGCTGTTCGGCGCGTGGATCTCGGGCCGCTGGATCGAGGCCCTGCTCTTCGGTGTGGAGGCCGGCGATCCGCTGACCTTGGCGGCATCGGTGACCATCTTCCTGTTGGTGGGGGTCGTCTCCGGATGGCTCCCCGCGGCGCGGGCCACCCGGGTCGATACGATGGAGACTCTGTCGACCGAGTGAGCACCGGATTCGGTGTGCGGGACAACCGGGGCACTGGCCGTTCTCCAGCGCCTGCCCTAGAGCGGGATATAGATGACGGTGTTCGTGATCAGGATCATGATGAACACGAGGCACGTGACCATCGGCCCCAGGTAGATCCTCCCCGTCATCCGGAAGAAGTACCGGTTGAAGTACGGGAGCACGAACATCATCGGAACCACGCCGAACAGCAGGTTCACGTAGAGCCACCCGTCGGTCCAGTACACCGTGCCGGTAGCCGCGAAGGTCACGTACTGGACCACGACGATGAGCACGAGGCCCACTGAATTCGCCAGACCCGCGACGAGCATGCTGCGCCACTCCGGCTGCCCTGCGAACCGCATCGCCCCGTTGACCCGAAGCGAGTTCGACACGAAGAACACGAAGAAGAAAGGCGCGTACATGGCCAGAAGGACCAGCAGCTCCGGCTGGAAGGGCCGCACACCCATGAACAGGAAGCGGTAGTCGACGTGGAAGAAGTAGTAGACCGAGAACAGCAGGAGGTAGTAGAAGAGGAAGAGCGTGCCTGCCAGGGCGAACGTCCGGGTCAACTCTGCCGCACTCGAGCTCGCACCCCACGTCTCGCTCCGCACCCCGTTGGCCTTTCCGAAGAAACGGTGGCTCGCGTAGAAGATCAGCAGCCCCAAGCTCCCGTTCAGAACGGCCCACAACATCACGGCGTTGTTCATCCGCTGAGGGAAGAACCAGGTCAGCTGTCGCGTGGACGCGTCGACGAACAGCCTCTGTGAAAGCTCGGCCATGGGGATGTACGAGAAGCAGGCGACAATGGCACCGAACGCGAAGGTGCCCCAGAACAGGATGCGGGCGCGTCCATGGAGCGCGGGCAGCGGTTCCGGCGTCGGATGAACCAGCGGCTGGAAGGCCGGGACAGTGAGTAGAAGCCGAGCCAGGGGAACCAGCGCCACCAGAGACGCGACGAGCGCGATGAGGCCCAACAGCTCCTTCCAGTACCAGATCTGATCCCGGCTCGACAGCCCACTGTCGAAGTCGAAGACACGCTCGAAGTACTCGATCTGATTCGCCGTCGCCTCGATCACATAGGGCTGGAAGGGGTGGAGCACGCGCTCGTTGTGGACCACCCTGAGAGTCCTTGACGCCTTGTCCCCGTAGTATTCTCCGATAGCCACCTGCTCGACCTCGGCACCGCTGGGTGCGAGCCCGGAGTTCACGAGGCGAAGCGCCTCCGGAGCCCGTCGCATATCACCGTTTCCCAACTCGTTGCGATAGGCGCCCTCGTCGTAGAAGGCGTAGCTCATCCCGACGTTGGATCGCACATCACCCAGGACTTCGTCCGTCAGCGTCAGCACGTAACCGGACACGAAGACCGAGTGCAGCTTGCTCGGGCCGCCCACTCTCTCGGCCTGCCTGCCGAAGTAGTTCGCCCCGCGGATCGCCGCGTTCCCCCCGGCTGAGTGGCCGGTCGCCCCAATGCGGCTCTGGTCGATGTAGTTCAGGTTCGGGGCGTCCGCGGCGTACTCGACGAGAGCGAACATCCCATAGCCCTCGGTGGTCGCGGCCCGCCTGCTGAGCGAAGCGCTGGAGCCGCCCTGGGCGTAGGGGTCGATCGACGCGACCACGAAGCCGCGCCGCGCGAGCTCCAGCGAGATATTCGACAGGGACTCCTTGGAACGCTGGAAGCCGGGGACTACGACGACGAACGGTGCGGGATCAGCGCTCGTGGCCGTCCGCGGCTTGAAGAGGTCGGCCACGACCCACTGCCCGTTTTCCGTCGGGAGGCGGATGTCCCGGATCTGCACGCTTGCGCCCGACGTCTGGACGAGCGAAGCGAGGAAGCTGGCCAGGACGACCGTCCCAACCGAGGCCAGAAGGAACCTGGTGCTGGCCGCAAGCCGCGCTCGGGTGGGCGCCATCCCTATCTCCATCTCCATGTCGTGGGCGCGAGATGACGAGCCCTGCTCGAGTCGTGTGACGCCAGCACCCCGGTGAACTTCACGGTACGGAGCGACCGACGCGAAGGCGCTGGCCGTCTGTGCAGGTAGAGCAGGTAGAGGAGTCTACCCCACCCTCAGAGAGGATCGCTGGGTGGCCTGGCCCCCGGCTTCGCCCCGGCGTCCGATTTCCGGATGAGCTGATCGAACTTCTCAATGAGAGGATCCGCGGTGCTCGAGGTAGACTCGAGCAGCGCATCCCGCTCCTCCGCCTCAACGCGATGGATACTCGAATGGAGGTCGAGCCAGCGGTCGAAGCGCTCGCTGAGTCTCATCACGGAGTAGAAGAGGCGCGGCCGCCGGCCGTTCCCCGCGATGAAGTCCAGCAGCACAGCGGCGATGGACACACCGAAGACGACGGCGTCCTTGGATCCGTCGATCAACAACTTCACCTGGAAGATCACGAAGTCGCGCACAGTGATTCCGCGATCCTCTACAGTCATGGGCTGGTGTCGTGACATACCTATAAGAGAGCGGGGTTGGCGTTGGAATCATAGGGGCCTACGGTATCAGGCCGGGAGAGATTCACCGTCGAAGTGTGGCGGTCGCGGGACGGCCGGGGATGCGGCGATCCAGGAACCTTGCCACTATGCAGCACGTAGGACACAAACCCCACTCAGACACACTTCAGAAATCCAGCCATGCGGCGTCCCTCCCGAGCCAGCACCGCCTTGGCGGTCATCGGCATCCCCTTCATTGTTGGGAGTTGCTCGGCAGAGCGCGAGTGGGATGAGCCCGCATCCACGCCCCTCGCATCGACGGCCGACCCGAATCTGTCGCCCTCGAATCTGTCGTCGGCCGTGATCCGCACTCCAGAGGCTCGACCCCTCCCTCTGGACGAGCCGCCCGGCCGTCACGCGTTCTACTGGACCCGCGCCATCTACACTGGGACTCGTAACGGATGGTGGGGTGGACGCGGCAACGGAGCCTGGGCGACCGACTATCCGAAGGGAGATCGGCAGTTCCTCGTCGTGCTCGAGCGGCTGGTGAGGCTGGACGCGTTCGACTACGAGAACGCGGTGAGCCTCGCGGACCCCGCGATCCGCCATTTCCCTCTCATCTATGCCGTAGAGGTCGGGCACATGGACCTCACGAAAGAGGAGATCCACGGCCTCCGCGACTACCTGAACGCGGGTGGGTTCCTCATCGTCGATGACTTCTGGGGCTCGTACGAATGGGCCCAGTTCGAGTACAACATCCGACAGGTTCTCCCGGGGCGACCCATCGTCGACCTGTCCCTGGACCACCCGATCTTCTCGGCCTACTACAAGATCGACGAGATCAAGCAGGTTCCGGCCCGCGGGCGGGGCATCGCCGGGCGCCCCACCTGGGAGCGCGATGGGGTGACGCCTCATGTGCGCGGGATCTTCGATGATGACGGGCGGCTCATGGTGGTCATCAACTGGAATACTGATCTGGGAGACGCGTGGGAATGGGCAGAGGACCCTTGGTACCCTCTCGAGTATTCGACGTATGCGTATGAAATCGGAGCCAATATGATCGTGTACGGAATGAGCCACTGATGTCGCATCTGCGGGAGGGTCGCTGAGACCGTGTTCGAGTTCCTCTTCAAGTACCGCCCCCTGGTCTTCGAGCAGGGTGACTTCGCGTTCGGCGCGCCGGCGTCCGTACGTCTCTGGTTGGCGGTAGCGGGGATTCTCGGCGTCGTGGCCGTGGCGACCTACACGATGGCGAAAGGCAGGTCCGGCCGGGTCGATCGCTCGGTGATGGCCACCGTCCGCGTGGTCCTGCTCGGGCTGGTTCTGTTCTGCCTCCTGCAGCCGATGCTCATCCTCACCTCCGTGGTGCCTCAACAGAACTTCCTGGCCATCCTGGTCGACGACTCGCGTAGCATGCAGCTGCCCGACGCAGATGAGCGGCCCCGCAGCGACTTCGTGCAGCAGGCGTTCACACCGGGCGAGAGCGAGTTGCTGGAGCAGCTCTCAGAGCGTTTCACTCTGCGCTTCTTCCGCTTTTCGGATCACGCCGCACGAATCGCCAGTCCTGCAGAACTCACGTTCGAGGGCACGCATACCGACCTGGGCGGAGCCCTGGACATCGCCCGCGAGGAACTGTCGGGCGTACCGCTCTCCGGCATCGTGATGGTCACCGACGGAGCCGACAACTCCGCCGAGGCACTGACCGAGGCTCTGGTGCCGCTGCAGGCCGCGGCCGTGCCGGTGTTCACGGTGGGTCTGGGGGAGGAATCGATCTCTCCGGACATCGAGGTCGGTCGGGTAGAGCTGCCGCGCACGGTTCTCGAGGGTAGCTCTCTCATCGTGGATGTGGTGGTGACGCAGACGGGCTTCGGTCGACGTACCGTGCCGGTGATCGTGGAAGACGACACTCGCATCCTGGGCCAGGAAGAGGTGCAGCTCGGACCAGACGGCGAGCCCGTGGTGGCACGGGTCAGTTTCGAGATGGACCTGGCGGGACCGCGTCGCGTTCGATTCCGGATTCCGGTACAGGAAGGAGAGCGGGTCGATCGGAACAACGCGCGCGAAGTCCAGATCGAGGTGAGGGGAGAGCGCGAGAAGATCCTCTACTTCGAAGGGGAGCCGCGCTTCGAGGTGAAGTTCATCCGCCGCGCCGTGACCGATGACGAGAACGTCCAGATCGTAATCCTGCAGCGCACCGCGGAGAACAAGTTCCTCCGTCTCGACGTGGACGACGCCGACGAGCTCCAGGGAGGGTTCCCACGCACCAGGGAGGAACTCTACAGATACAGGGCGCTCATCCTGGGAAGTGTCGAGGCGAGCTTCTTCACCCACGATCAACTGCAGATGATCGCCGATTTCGTGGCCGAACGGGGTGGAGGCCTTCTCATGCTGGGCGGCCGCAGCGCCTTCGCAGAGGGGGGATGGACAGGCACCCCGGTCGAAGACGTGATGCCAGTGGTGCTAGAAGACTCCACGGCCGCCCCGGGGGAGACCTTCGCCGAGGTGAAGGTCGAGCCGACCCCGGCGGGGCTGATTCACCCGGCGGTGCAGTTGGGCGACGAGGAAGGCGATGTGGCCGACAGATGGCGAGCGCTGCCAGCGGTGACGGTGGTGAACGCCCTGTGGGACATCAAACCGGGCGCCACGGCTCTGCTGACGGGAACGAGCGACAACCTCCCTCGGGACCAGATCGTGCTTTCCCACCAGCGGTACGGAAGGGGCAAGGCCATCGCCCTGACCATCCAGGATTCCTGGCTCTGGCAGATGCACGCTGACGTACCGGTCGACGACGAGAGCCACGAGACACTCTGGCGGCAGCTCCTGCGTTGGCTCGTGGACGGCGTGCCCGAAGCCGTGGTCGCAGCCCTCGATCGCGAAACCGTGGAGGCGGGCGAACCCGTGCGCGTGGTCGCGACCGTGGAGGACTCCAGCTACATCGAGGTGAACGATGCCAGCGTCACGGCCCGCGTCACCACACCGTCCGGAGCGATCGAGCAGGTGCCCGTCGAGTGGACCGTGGAGCGTGACGGAGAATATGCCGTTGAGTATGTGCCGACCGAAGATGGCGAGTACGAGATCGAGGTGACGGCCACACGGGGCGACGAGACACTGGGATCCGACGTGACCTTCCTCCACACCGCCCCGTCGGACGACGAGTATTTCAGCGCCGGCAGGAGGACGCAGACGCTTCGCCGGATCGCGGAGGAGACCGGGGGGCAGTTCTACACACAGGACGACGTGGGTTCGCTGCCCGAGGACATCTCGGTGACGGGCGCAGGTGTCACGCTCGTGGAGGAGCGGGATCTCTGGGACATGCCGGGGCTGTTCCTGCTCATGCTCATCCTGATGGGCGGCGAGTGGGGATACCGGCGGGTGCGGGGTCTGATATGAGGTCCCTCACACCTCTTCCTCGCGCGTGCGGCGCGCTGGCTGCCGTCCTCGCTCTGGGGGCGGTTCCATCTTCGGCCCTCGCACAGGGCGCGACCCACGCCATCATCGTCGTGGGCCTCGGCGGGTCCGCAGAGTATCGCGAGCAGTTCCACTCGTATGGAACGACCCTGCACACAGCTCTCACGGACGGTCTGGGCATCTCGGATGAGGACATCACCCTCCTGGCTGAAAGAGAGGAGTTGGCCCAGGGCGTATTTCACGACCGGTCGACCAGAGACAACATCACGAGAGTCCTGGGTGAGGTAGCAGCCCGGACCGGACCGCAGGATCGTGTCCTCCTCGTGCTCATCGGCCATGGCACCGCCCAGGGCGACGACCCGCGCTTCAACCTGCCGGGGCCGGACCTCGCGCCCGCGGACCTCGTGGCCGGGCTCACCGCCTTCCCCACCCAGACCCTGGCCCTCGTGTTCACGGGAAGCGCGAGCGGCGGCTTCGTCGAGCCCCTTTCCGGACCGAATCGTGTCCTGGTGACCGCAACCCGGACGGCCCGCGAACGCAACGCGACCGAATTCCCCCGCTACTTCATCGAAGCCATCGGCAACGACGTCGCGGACCTCGACAAGGACGGACAGGTATCCCTCCTCGAGGCGTTCGAGTACGCCCGCGCCGAGGTGGAGCGCTTCTACGATGAGGAGAACGAGCTTCTGACCGAGCATGCCGTCCTCGATGACAACGGCGATGGCGAGGGAAGCTCCACCGCCAGTGCCGAGGGACCCGATGGATCTCTCGCTGCGACCTTCTTGCTCAGAGCCCGGCCCGGAGTGACCACACAGGTGACCGAGGATCCGGTCCTGAACAGGCTCTACGAGGATCGTCAGGAGATCCAGAGTCGTATCGATTCCCTGCGTGCCCTCCGCGAGACGCTCGATGAGGAGCAGTACGAAGCCGCCCTGGAGGACCTGCTGGTCGAGTTGGCCCTGAAGGCCCGTGAGATCAGGACCCGGGAGGGCGGCGGAGCATGAGTCGATCACTCCTTCCCACCCTCTTCATGGCCCTCGCCTTCGCCTGTGAGATCCAGGCGCAGTCCGTGGCCGAGGCTCGCGCATCGATGCGCGCGGGTGAATACGAGGAGGCCGTCACGTCGTTCACACGGCTACTCAGGGAGGACGAGTCATCCGTGGACGCACGACGCGGTCTGGTGCAGGCACTCCGCATCACCGGCCGGTATGCCGAGGCCGAGGCCACGGCGAGTCGGGCGCCCAACCAGGTCATGCTGGCGAACACGCTCGGGGAAGTCCTCGTCCTGCAGGGCTCGCTCGACGCCGCGGAGACGGCATTCCACAGAGCGATCAATGGCGGCGCGGACGACCGCCTCACGGCCGCGGCCAACCTCGCGGAACTCCTGTTCGACCGGGGCAACGTCGACGAGGCCATGGAGAGGTTCGACGCGTTCGTGGACGTCTACAACGACTCGGACGGGCGTCTCGACGCCCCCGACCTCGTCGCCGTGGGCCGGGCGGTGAGCTTCCTGGGACGGAAGGATCCCGACCTCTTCCGCGACGCCCTTCGCGCGTTCGACGAAGCGGCCCGGGTGGAGCCCGGCTGGACGGAACCAGCCCGCCGCGCGGGAGACCTGTTCCTGGCGAAGTACACGAGCCCCGAAGCGCAGGCAGAGTACGCCAAGGTTCTGGCGCTCAACCCGAACGACCCGGAAGCCCTGCTCGGGATGGCCAGGGCGAAGGACTTCGACGGGACGGCGGGAGCCCGTGCGTATCTCGAGCAGATCCTGGCGGTCAATCCCGAGCACGTGGGAGCGCACGTGCTCCAAGCCCGCCTTCACCTCTCCAGCGAGCGTCACGAAGAGGCTCGAGAGGAGGCAGAGCAGGCGCTCGCGACGAACCCGAAGTCCCTCGACGCTCTGGCGGCTCTGGCAGCTGCCCACTTCGTCGCCGGCGACACGACAGCCTTCCGGCTCACGCGGGAACGCGCCCTCGCACTCAACCCGCGCTCCGCTTCGCTGGATCAGACCGTAGCCGAGGTCGCTGTTCAGGTACGCCGGTACGCCGAGTCGGCCGACCGAGCCCTGGCGGCGGTGACCCTCGATTCGGCAGCGTGGACGGCCTGGAGCCTCTTGGGCATGAACGAGCTGCGCCTGGGACGGATCGAGGAAGGGCGGGAGCATCTCGAGCGGGCCTTCTCCGGAGACCCATACAACCCATGGGTCGTGAACAACCTGGAACTGCTGGACAGCTTCGAGCTGTTCGAGGTGGTGCGGACCCCTCACTTCGAGCTGTTTCTCCATGGGACCGAGTCGGATCTCCTCACTCCGCTGATCTCGGAGATCGCAGAGGAAGCGTACGACAGCCTGGCCCGTCGCTACGGCACAGAGCCCCCCCTGCCGATTCGGGTGGAGGTGTACCCGTCGCATGACGACTTCTCCGTGCGGACCCTCGGCGAGACCGGGCTCGGCGCACTGGGGGTGGCCTTCGGGTCGGTCGTCATCATGGACTCCCCCGCAGCCAGGCAGCGCGGACATTACAACTGGGCCTCGACCCTGTGGCACGAGCTGGCGCATTCCTTCCACCTCGGCATGACCGATCACAAGGTGCCCCGTTGGTTCTCTGAAGGGCTCGCCGTGCATGAACAGCGCAAGGCCCGCGCGGGATGGGGGCACCAGCCCTCGATCGCCTTTCTCGAGGCGCTCCGCGATGGCCGCCTCAAGACGGTGAGCGAGCTGAACGACGGCTTCATGCGCCCCGAATACCCACAGCAGGTCATCTTCTCCTACTACCAGGCGTCCCTCGTGTTCGAGGTCATCGAACGGGACCACGGCTTCGACGCAATCCGTCGGATGCTGGACGGCTACCGCCGGGGAGCCACCACGCCGGAGCTGTTCGAATCCGTTCTCGGCTTGGAACTCGCAGACTTCGACGACGACTTCGACGGTTGGCTCCGAAGCCGCTTCGCAGCCCCACTCCGCGGCCTGGCCCCTCTCGCCGAAGCTCCCCCGGCACAGGCCGGCCCGGAAGTGTTGGAGGACTTCGTCCGAAGTCATCCCGGAGACCTGGTGGCCAGAATCCGGCTGGGCGGGATGTTGGTGAACGCAGGCCGCTTCGATGAGGCCAGGCCGCACCTCGATGCGGCGCTCCGCATGTTCCCGGACTACGGGGGCCCCGACAGTCCGCTCTGGTTGCTGTCGCGAGTGCATCGCGCCAACGGTGATCTCGAATTGGCGGGGGCCGCGCTGGCTCGCCTCAACTCACTGTCCGAATCCAACTACACGGCCCTGCTCGAACAGGCTGACGTCATGGCCGCCACCGGAGACACGACCGCCGCCGCCGCCGCGCTGGCCCGGACCGTCCACGTCTATCCGTACGAAATCGAGGACCACCGCCGCATGGCGGAGTACTCCACGCGAACGGGCGACTTCTCCGCCGCCGTACGCTCCCGCTCGGCGGTGGTCGCGCTCGATCCGGTAGACATGGCGCAGGCGCTCTATATGCTGGCAGTCGCCTACCGTGACGCCCAGAACGTGACGGCCGCTCGCAGGGCCGTCATCCGCGCGCTGGATGTGGCGCCGAACTTCGACGATGCACTCGAGCTTCTACTGCAGCTGCGCGAGGGAATCGGAACGGGAGGCCAGGAATGAGCCCCATGCGCATGGGGCTGGCCGTCACCTTCGCAGGCCTGGCATTGGCTGGCGCAGCGGCCATGCTAGAGACGCCCCCGGCCATCTCCACGGGGGACTCGGCTCCCGGAAGAGCGGCGACCGAGCAGCCGCAGGACTACTCGGACATGAACCCGGGGTACGACGGGCGCCTGCAGTTCGTGCGCATACAGTTCACTCCCGCGGGACGCGGGAGCGGGTTCGGACGGGGCCGTGGGGGCCGGGAGCCTGTTTGGGCCCACGACTACCCTCGCGCCGAGCGGAACTTCCTGCGGATCCTGGACGAGGCGACCTACATCGGTCCGCGCGTCGACGCTTCGAACATCCTCAGTACCGACGACCCCGACCTGTTCAAGTACCCCGTCGCCTACATGGTCGAAGTCGGGGCGTGGAGCCCTACCGAGGAAGAAGCCGAGGGACTGGGGCAGTACCTGACGAAGGGCGGCTTTCTCATCATCGACGACTTCAGGGGTGGATGGGACCTCGCCAACCTGGAGGCCCAGATGGGCCGGGTCCTACCCGGGGCAGCGATCGTCGAGATCGAGGCGGAACACGAGATCTTCGATTCATTCTTCCGTATCGATCCGCAGCAGGTCATTCCACCCTACGGCGCGCAATTCCCGCTCTATCTGGGGATCTACGAGGACAATGACCGGGACAAGAGACTTCTCGCCATCATCAACTACAACAACGACATCGCCGAGTATTGGGAGTTCAGCGACCGAGGGTACTACCCTATCGATCTGTCGAACGAAGCCTACAAGCTCGGCGTGAACTACATCGTCTACGCGATGACCCACTGAGTTGGCGTCCGATCGTGTGCAGTACACGCAAGCCTGACTTGAATCATCCTGAAGGGTCCGAAACGGAGAGTTCGCTGTGAGTGAAGTGATCGGGACAGTGCAGATGGACAACGAGGACGACGTCGCCCTCGCCGATCGGATGAAGGCCGGTCGGGAGCAGGTCATCCAGGAGCTGAGAAAGCTCATCGTCGGCCAGGAAGAGGTCATCGAGCAGGTGCTCATCGCCCTCTTCGTGGGTGGTAACAGCCTGCTGATGGGTGTGCCCGGCCTGGCCAAGACACTCCTCATCCACACCTTCGCCCAGGTACTGGACCTGAAGTTCTCGAGGATCCAGTTCACTCCGGATCTCATGCCTTCCGACATCACGGGTACGGATCTCATCCAGGAGGATCCCGAGTCCGGGCGCCGTGAGATGGTGTTCGCTCCCGGTCCTGTCTTCGCGAATATCGTCCTTGCGGACGAGATCAACCGAACGCCGCCCAAGACCCAGGCGGCGCTGCTCGAGGCGATGCAGGAGCACCGCGTGACGGTGCAGGGCCGAACCTACACGCTCGACGAGCCCTTCTACGTCTTCGCGACCCAGAACCCGATCGAGCTGGAGGGGACGTACCCGCTTCCCGAGGCACAGCTCGACCGCTTCATGTTCGAGATCTTCATCGATCATCTCTCCGAGGACGAGGAGTTGGAGGTCGTCCGCTCCACCACCGGCATCCAGGAGCCTGACCTCAGTCGGGCCATCACCGGACCCGATCTCGTCGCCTTCCAGCGTCTGGTCCGCAGGGTCCCGGTCTCCGAGGCGGTGCTCAGGTACGCCGTGGGCCTGGCCCGTACGAGCCGACCGGGTTCACCCGACACCCCCGAATTCGTGACCAAATGGGTCGCCTACGGAGCTTCCGTCCGGGCGGCTCAGTACCTCGTCCTGGGGGCGAAGGCCCGGGCGCTGACGCAGGGCCGTTATCACGTCACGTTCGAAGACATCCAGGCTCTCGCACATCCCGTGCTCCGCCACCGGGTGCTCACCAACTTCCACGCCGAGTCCGAGGGACGTACGCCGGGCGAGTTGATAGACCTGCTGCTCGACGCGGTGCCCGTGCCCTCGTCGGGGATGTAGACGTTGACCTCGTATGCCCGTGCGCGAAGCTCCTCCGCGGGAGCTCAGTTTCTCGATCCCGCCGTCCTGGCCCGCATCGACAATCTGGAGCTGCTCGCGCGCACCGTGGTGGACGGGTTCCTCACCGGGCTGCACCGGTCGCCCTACCTCGGTTTCAGTCTCGACTTCGCGGAGCACCGCCCCTACATGCCGGGTGACGACGTGCGCCGCATCGATTGGCGCCTGTTCGCACGCACGGACCGTCACTACATCAAGCTCTTCGAGGCAGAGACCAACGCCAACTTCGCCATTCTCCTCGACATCTCACGCTCGATGAGCTTCGGCAGCCACTCGGTCGTCAAGCTGGACTACGCGCGCTACCTGTCGGCCGCGCTGGCGTTCTTCTCCAACCGACAGCGTGACCGGGTGGGCCTGATCACCTTCGATCAGAAGGTGGTCGACTTCGTACCCCCCTCGATGAAGCACATGGACACGGTCCTGCACGTCCTCGACCAGCTCAGCGCGGGCAGGCCGGGATCGCTGCACCAGCCGCTGCTCCAGATCACCGAACGCCTCACCAGGAAGGGCGTGGTGGTGTTGATCTCGGACTTCTATGAGGAGCCTGACCAGATTCTGGAGTCGGTCGGACTCCTGAGCGCCCGCGGTCATGACGTCATCGTCTTCCACGTGCTCGATCCTGCGGAACTGGAGTTTCCGTTCGAAGACGCTTCCGGCTTCCAGGACATGGAGTCCGGCGAGCAGGTACCCGTCATCCCGGAGAGGCTCCGGGGCGAGTACCTCGCCCTCATTCGCGGTCACGTATCGGAGCTCGAACAGCGCTTCTCCGCGAGACGGATCGACTACAAGCTTCTGGACACCTCCCAACCGCTGGATCTGGCCTTGTTCCAGTACCTGTCGTTCCGCGAGCGGATGACCCGGGTCCGATGAGTCTCGCGTTTCTCGTCCCGCTCTTCCTGCTGGGCATCGCAGGCATCGCGATTCCGGTAGTCGTACACCTGACGCGCCGACAGCGGCGCAATGTAGTGGAGTTCCCGTCGCTGATGTTCCTGAGCAAGGTCCCATTCCAGGAACAGCGTCGCCGACGCATCCAGCACTGGCTTCTGCTCTCGCTGCGCGCCCTGGCGCTTCTGCTGCTCGCGGTCGCTTTCGCCCGCCCGTTCCTCGACCGGAGCGACCTGGTCTTGGGAGGCGCAGGAGGGCCCCGCGAGTTGGTGGTGCTCATCGACCAGTCTTACAGCATGGGAGCTGGGGACCAATGGACCGAGGCCCGACGCGCCGCGGCCGGCGCGTTCGACGACCTCGGCCCCCTGGACCGCGCCAGCCTGGTCACATTCGCCCAGGGAGCTCGCGTCATCGCCCGATCCACGTCCGACCGGACACGCCTGCGAGCCGCACTCGACACCGTTGACGTGGGTTCCGGCACTACCCGATACGGACCGGCTCTGAAGGCCGCTCAAACGATCCTGGAGGAGTCGGACCTTCCGTCGGGCGAAGTGGTGCTGGTCTCGGACTTTCAACGCAACGGATGGTCCGGTGACGAGGGCGTCCGCCTACCTCCGGGGGCTGTATTGACCCCCGTGTCCGTCGCGGGCGACGTGCCCGAGAACATCCAGATCACAGGCCTTGGGCTCGCCAGGCAGTCCGTGTCGGGCCGAGAGCGCGTCACCCCCACGGTGCGCCTGGCCCGTGTGGGGGGCGACGAACCCCGCGAAGTCCCGGTCACGCTGGAACTCGACGGGCAGGAGATCCAGACACGTGTGGCAGTTCTGGAGCCGGACGGGGCGACCGCGTTGGTCTTTCAACCCTTCACGCTCTCGCAGCCGCACACCCGCGGAACGGTGCGGGTACCCGCCGACGATCTGTCACCCGACGACGTGCGTCACTTCGTTCTTTCGCCCGGTAGCACCATCTCGGTGCTCGTGGTGGAGGGCAGTCGAGCGCCGACCGATGCGAGCTTCTATCTCAGGCGGGCCCTGGAGATCTCCGAGGAGGGGCGCTTCTCGGTGCGTGTGCGCCGGGGAGACGGGGTCACTCCGCAGGACCTCGAGAACGCAGACGTCGTCGTTCTCAACGACGTCAGGGTCGACGGCGCCTCCGCAGAGAGGCTCGGGGCGTTCGCCCGGGGCGGCGGCGGTGTCCTTCTCGTCCTCGGCGAAAGGTCGTCCTGGCCCGAATCCGCGGCGGACGTGGCTCCGGGTGCGGTCGGACCCGTGGACGACCGTGCGGAGGGTCAGGGGGGGCGCCTGGGCTTTCTCGAGTATGGGCACCCCGTCTTCGAGCCCTTCGCAGGCCCCAGGAGCGGTGACTTCACGGGCGCCCGCTTCTTCCGGGCTCGCGACCTGACGCTCTCGGACTCGGCACGCGTGATGGCCCGCTTCGACGACGGATCCGTGGCTCTGGCCGAGACGAGGACCGGACGCGGAACAATCATGGTGTGGACCTCCACGATGGATGCGCAGTGGAATGATCTCGCGCTCCAGCCGGTGTACCTGCCGTTCGTCCATCGCCTTGCCGAATACCTCAGCGGACGAGTGGAAGTCCAGCCCTGGTTCACAGCTGGCCAGATCGTGGACCTGGCGGACCCGGATGCCCTCGAGGCCGCTGGCCTCGTGTCCGCCGAGGCCGCGGGACTGGACAACGAGTCTGACCGGATGGCCCTGTCCCCGTCCGGCGCGGCGCTCCCGCTCCCGGCCGGAGACGGGCCGAGCTATCTGCCGCTGGAAGAGCAGGGTTTCTACACGGTTCGGCTCGCCGGTTCCGATCCTGACAGACCCTTCGTCATTGCGGTCAACGTGGACCTTTCCGAGTCCACCCGCACCGGCATCGATCCGGAGGAACTGGTCGCACAGATCACCGCCCCGGGCACCGACCCGACCACCGGGCCGGACTTCGCAGAGGGTTCGGATCTCAGGCGCGAGGATCAGGAGCGCAGGCAGTCGCTTTGGCGACTGATCCTGGCGGCCGCGTTCGCGCTACTGGTGCTGGAGACCGTACTGTCGAATTGGGTGTCACGAAGGCGGTCGGGGACCCCGGGTATGGTCACGGGTTAGGAAGACAATCGCCCGGTGTGACGCCGGGCCTGATGAGCGGGTACTGTGCGGCGGAGGGCTGCCGCAGCAGAGGGAGATCGGGATGAGTGCAGCGAAGACAGCGAACCGCAAGGACGTCCTGCGGCTGGTGCGAACGGTGCGCCGGCGGTGGCGCGTCGGCCTCGGGCTGCGCGGGTTGGCCGTCGCGGTGGCGATCAGCGGCATGGTGCTGTTCGCCTCGGCCGCGGGCCTCGAGCTTCTTCGCTTCACCCCGGAAGCGGTCTACTGGCTGCGGATCTTCACGTGGTTCACGCTCGGCGCGTCCCTGTTCGCCTTCGTCGTCCGTCCGCTCTTGCGGCGTGTGACCGACGAGCAGGTCGCTCTCTATCTGGAAGAGCACGAGCCTTCTCTCGACCATGCCATCGTAAGCGCTCTCGAAGCCGATGCCGGCGCCTCCGTCTCGCCCGCGCTCGCCAGTCACCTGGTCGAGGCGGCGATGCAGCGGGCCCGCGAAGTGGAGTTCGGAAGGCGCGTGGAGCAGAGCCGGCTCTATCGCGGCTCAGGCGGACTGGTCGCTCTGACCTTCGCAGCCCTGGCCCTCGCGACCATGGGGCCCGAACACCTTCGCATCGGACTCTCGGCTCTGCTGGTGCCGACCACCGATGCGGCCGCGGTGAACCCCTATGCCGTAAGCGTCCAACCCGGGGATGTCACGATCGCCCGCGGCTCCGACCAGATGATCAACGCGGAACTCTCGGGCTTCGACTCCGAGGAGGCCTCGGTGTTCACCCGGCGTGGACCGGACGGCACCTTCCAGCGACTGAGTATGCTCCGCGCCGAAGATGGCTCCTACGAGGTTCTGCTTCTCGACGTCGACGAGCGCCTGGAGTACTTCGTCGAATCCACCGGCATCCGCTCGCGCCGCTTTGCGATCGACGTGGCCGACCTGCCCTACGTGGACCGGATGGACCTGACATACTACTTCCCCGGCTATACAGGCCTTCCGGCGCGCACCGTGGAGAACGGCGGCGACGTCGCGGCGCTGCCTGGAACCGTCGTTGAGGTCCGGGTGCAGCCCACCATGCCGGTGCCGGGAGGGGAACTCAGACTGGACGGCGAAGGCTCCGTTGCTCTCTCGCTCGATGAGAACGGCGTGATGAGGGGCCGATTCACCGTGCGGCAGAGAGGCTTCTACTCGGTCGGCCTACTCCCTGAGACGGGCGACATGGTGGACGCGTCGCCCGAGTACACGATCGACGTCCTCACCGATCAGGCGCCGTCCATCCAGTTCACCAAGCCGGGACGGGACGCCAATGCGTCGCCGATCGAAGAGGTGTACATGGAGATCAGCGCGGATGACGATTACGGGGTCGGCGACGTGCGACTGGTCTATTCCGTCAACGGCGGGCCTGAGGACACGACGACCATCTTTCAGACGCGGGGCGCTCCTCTTTCTGAGGTCTCCGTCGGGCATACCCTCTACCTGGAGGAGTACGACCTCGAACCCGGCGACCTGGTCTCGTTCTACGGGCTCGTTCGGGACAACCGCCCGGACGACGTGAAGGCCGTATCCAGCGACATCTACTTCCTCACCATCCGACCGTTCGAGAGGGCCTACCGGGAGGCCGAGGGTCAGGGCTCGCCTCCGCCCGGGGGCCAGGGCCAGGTCCCTGAGTCCGCACTGTCCGAGCTTCAGCGTCAGATCATCGCAGCCACCTTCAACCTCATCAGGCAGCAAGACAGCTATGAGGCCGACGAGTTCAGCGAAAACGTCGTAAGCGTCGCGCTTGCCCAGGAGCGCCTGGAAGAGCAGGTCGCGACCCTGCTGGAACGGATGCAGAACCGAGGACTGGTCGGGACCGATCCGGGCTTCCGGGACGTGTCCGCCATCCTGCCCCGGGCGACCGAGGCGATGGAGCTCGCGCAGGCCGAACTCCAGACCGAATCGCTCCGGGCGGCCCTACCACACGAGCAGACGGCGCTTCGCTTTCTCCAGCAGGCAGAGGAGACGTACGAGCGGTACGTAAGCGACCAACAGCAGCCGGGCGGAGGCGGGGGCGGTGAGCAGGGCGCCGCAGACGACCTCGCGGACCTCTTCGAGCTGGAACTGGACAAGCTCAAGAACCAGTACGAAACCGTTCGCCGCGGCGAGCAGCAGCAGGCCGACGACGAGGTGGACGAAATCCTGGAGCGCCTCAAGGAACTCGCCCGCCGCCAGGAACAGGAGGCCGAGCGCCAGCGGCGTCGGGCCCAGCGTGCGGGACAAGGGGCTCCGCAGGGCGGTAGCGCGACACAGCGTGATCTCGCGGAAGAGGCCGAGGAGGCAGGCCGCCAGCTTCAACGACTGGCCAGAGAGACTGGGGACGCCGAAATGGAGGAGGCCGCCCGCCGCCTCCAGGAGGCCGCAGAGTCGATGCGCCAATCCGCATCACAAGGCGGCAGCGCCAGCGCTGCAGAGGCCAGCTCAGCGCTCGAGCGGCTGGAGGAAGCTCGTCGGCGCCTGGAGCAGAACCGGGAGGATCGCGCCCGGCGGGATGCCGACGACGCCCTCCGCCAGGTGGATGAACTCGCCCGCCAGCAGCGTGACGTCACCAGTAGGGTGAGAGATCTCCCCGCAGGCGGTCAGGAACGCCTCGACGCTATCTCGCAGCTGAGAGAGCGGAAGGAGGACATGACGGACGCGGTCGCCGAACTCGAGCGTCAACTGGATCGGGCTTCGCAGAGCGCGGCCAGCGACCAGGCCGAGGCGGCGCGCCGACTGCGCGATGCCGCGGACCAGATCCGCGAATCCAAGCTCAAGGAGAAGCTCCAGTACTCCCGTGGCACCATCGAGCAGTGGGATCAGGCGTCAGCTGCGACCCTCGAGTTGAACATCGAGGCGGATCTCCAGACCCTGCGCGACCGCATCGAGGAAGCCTCCGAGGCTGCCGGCGAGAGGCAGGTGGACCCGCTGTCCGAGGCTCTCGACCAGACGCGGGATCTCGTGCGTGGGCTCGAGGCGATCCAGCGTCGGTTGGAAGAGTCGCCCGCCGGGCAGCCCGGTGAGACCGGTCAGCAGCCCGGACAAGAACCGGGACAGCAGCAGGGCCAACAGGGGGCAGATGGCCAGCAGCAGGGACAGCAGGGAGCAGATGGCCAGCAGGTGGAGTCTGCCGGCAGCGCGGGTGGCGCCACCAGGGGAGACCCGCGGCGGTTGTCCCGCGAAGAGGTACGCCAGTTCCGCAGTGAGTTTGGACAGCGAGGAGATCAGGTCCGCGGGCTGCAGGACAGGCTGCGTGAAGCGGGGCGCAGCGAGGAAGACCTGCGAGCCGTCCTCGACGCGATGGAGCGTCTCGAGCGCGAAGGTATCTACGACAATCCAAGCCAGGTGGCGGCGCTCCAGGAAGACATCCTCGAGCTTCTGAAGCAGCTGGAGTTCGGACTCCGACGGGAAGTCGAGGGTGACGTCGGACGTCGTCCCGCGCTGACCACTTCCGACGACGTGCCCGAGGGGTATCGAAGACTCGTCGAGGAGTACTACAGGGCCCTCGCGCGTGGAGGCGGGAGCGGAGGCTGAGGCACCAGCCCGCACCGTTCATATTCCCCGGGCGCGAGCCCACGTCGGAAGCGCCCCTGCGATCAGGTGTGGACGCCCGCCACCGGGCGCGTCCAGGCCCACACGCATTACATTCCCGGTCCTCTTTCTCGTCGTCCTCACAAGCACCCGAGTGATCCATGGCCGGACCGCAGTTCATCTACCACATGCATCGCCTGTCGAAGATCGTCCCCCCCAAGCGGGAGATCCTCAAGGGAATCAACCTCTCGTTCTATCCGGGCGCGAAGATCGGCGTGGTGGGACCCAATGGAGCCGGCAAGAGCTCGCTCCTCAAGATCATGGCCGGCCTGGACACCGACTTCCTCGGTGAGGCGTGGGCAGCCAAGGGCACCCGCGTCGGCTACCTGCCGCAGGAGCCCGTGCTCGACGAGAGCCTCGACGTGCTCGGTAACGTCGAGCTGGCCGTGGCGGAAACCAAGGACCTCCTCAGACGTTTCGAGGAGGTGAACATGAAGTTCGGGGAAGTTGCGACCGACGAGGAGATGGAGGCCCTCATCGCGGAGCAGGCGAAGCTCCAGGACCGCATAGACGCCGTGGGCGCATGGGACCTGGACCGGAAGCTCGACGTCGCGATGGACGCACTCCGCCTGCCCCCGGGCGACGCGGATGTCTCGACGCTCTCCGGCGGGGAGAAGCGGCGTGTGGCCCTCTGCCGGATCCTCCTCGAGCAGCCCGACATGCTCCTGCTCGACGAGCCGACAAACCATCTCGACGCGGAATCCGTGGCCTGGCTGGAGCATCACCTGGCTGCGTTCCCCGGGACGATCGTCGCGATCACCCACGACCGGTACTTCCTCGACAACGTGGCCGAATGGATCCTCGAGCTGGATCGGGGCGAGGGCATTCCGTGGAAGGGCAACTACTCCTCCTGGCTCGAGCAGAAGCGCGAAAGACTCCGGGTGGAGGAGAAGCAGGAGTCCGCCAGGCAGAAGACGCTGGACCGCGAGCTGGAGTGGGTGCGGATGTCCCCCCGTGCCCGCCATGCGAAGGGCCGGGCGCGCATCAGCGCGTACGAGGAGCTCCTGGCGCGCGATGAGCGTGACGACCTGAAGACCGCCGAGATCCTCATTCCCAAGGGCCCCCGACTCGGAAACTCGGTCATCCGCGCGAACGACGTCGCGAAGGCCTTCGGAGACAACTTGCTGGTCGAGGACATGAACTTCGATGTCCCACCCGGCGCGATCGTGGGCATCATCGGAGGGAACGGCGCCGGAAAGACGACGCTCTTCCGCATGATCGTCGGGGACGAGCAGCCCGATGCGGGGGCCATGGAGCTCGGCCAGACCGTGGCGCTGGCCTATGTCGACCAGTCCCGCGACGCCCTGGATCCGGACAAGACGGTCTTCGAGGAGGTCAGTGCGGGCGCCGACATTCTCTACTTCGGTCGGGCGGAGATCAATGCTCGCGCCTACCTCTCCTGGTTCAACTTCCGCGGGCCTGATCAGCAGAAGAAGGTCGGCGTGCTGTCGGGAGGCGAACGGAATCGTCTCCACCTGTCGAAGCTGCTCAAGGCCGGCGGCAACGTGATGCTGCTCGACGAGCCCACGAACGATCTCGACGTGGATACGCTGCGCGCTCTGGAGAACGCCATTCTGGACTTCGCCGGATGCGTGCTGGTCATCTCTCACGACCGCTGGTTCCTGGACCGCATCGCGACCCACATTCTCGCCTTCGAGGGTGACAGCCGGGTCGTCTGGTTCGAGGGGAACCACCAGGAATACGAGGAGGACCGCAGGCGCCGACTGGGCGACGAGGCATCCCAACCGCATCGGATCAAGTATCGCAAGCTCGTCAGAGACTGACCCACGCGGCCATTGATCGGCGCGCCCGGTTCGGGCGACATTTCGAACGGGGAATGGACCTGGCAGCTCGGCACAAATGAGCGACCGACGCCGTAGGTTCTACATCGGGTGGTGAGATCGGGGGCCAAGGGTCCTGGGTGGACTCGGGCCCCCGTCTTGTTGAACAGAGGGGTGGTGGATATGCGTGTGAGCCGAACTTGGTGCGTCTCCGTCTCGATATTGCTGACTCTCCCGGCCGCGGCGGCGAGCCAAAGCCAGGGCGCTGGCGGCGAGAGTGATCGGCCGGTGGTCGGCGCTGCACGCGCAACGGCAGCCATCGCCATCGACGGCCTTCTCGACGAGGCGGAGTGGGCCAAGGCCCTACCGGTCAGCGACTTCACCCAGGTGGACCCGGAGGAAGGCCGCCCCGCGAGCGAGCGAACCGAGGCGAGGGTGCTCTTCGACGACGACGCGCTGTACGTCGGCGTGCGCTTGTTCGATCGTGAGCCCGTGAGCGCTCGACTCGGGCGACGGGACATGGCCCTCTCCGACTCCGATTGGCTGGGGGTCGTAATCGATTCCTATCATGACCACCGGACCGGGTACTCGTTCGACGTGAACCCGGCGGGCGTCCAGAGAGACGCAGTGAAGTCGATGGGCCCCGGGGGTCGTGAACAGGACGATCTGTCCTGGGACCCTGTCTGGCAGGCGGCGGTGACCACAGACGAGGACGGATGGACCGCCGAATACCGGATCCCCTTCAGCCAGCTCCGCTTCGGTGATGCAGTGGAGCCGGTGTGGGGCATCCAGATCGAGCGTGTGATCGGACGTCGTCGTGAGTATTCGATCTTGTCGTTCACGCCCAAGAACGAGCAGGGTGGCATACCGACATTTGGACACCTCACGGGCCTGGAAGATCTCGACCCGGGGCAGCGCTTGGAGGTGCTCCCGTATGTGGTGGCGCGGGCCGAATACGTTGATCCCGGCTCGAATCCCTTCAGGACCGATTCGGAGTACTTCCGCTCAGGGGGGGTCGATCTCCAGTACCGCGTGACCTCGGACTTCACCGTCAATGCAACCATCAATCCGGACTTCGGCCAGGTCGAGGTGGACCCGGCCGTGATCAACCTCACCGTGTACGAGACGCGGTTCGACGAGAAGCGCCCCTTTTTCATCGAGGGAAGTGAGATCTTCGACTTCGGTCGGAACACGAGCGGCGGCCAGCTCTTCTACTCCCGCCGTATCGGTCGCACACCGCAGGTGGGCGCTCCGTATCCGCGGGCGGATATGCCGAGTGCCACGTCCATCCTCGGCGCCGGCAAGCTGTCCGGTAAGACCGGGGGCGGCTGGTCCGTGGGTATCATGGAGGCAATCACGTCCGAAGAGACGGTCCGCTTCATCGACATGGCCGACGCCGAGGGTGAAGCTATCGCGGAGCCTCTCGCCAACTACCTGGTAGGTCGCATACGCAAGGACGGCAGGGACGGACAGTCGTCCATCGGGGGCATGGTCACCGCAGTCAATCGACGCCTTGGCGCCGACTACCTCCGCGAGTCCCTGCGAGAGAATGCCTACGCCGGCGGCATCGATTTTCGACACGAATGGGCGAACCGTTCGTGGGTCGTGCGAGGGAGTGCGGTCGGAAGCCGCATCTCGGGCGAGCCCGCCGCCCTCCAGCGGATTCAACGGGCGGGGAACCACTTCTTCCAGCGACCCGACGCGGACCACCTCGACCTGGATCCCAACGCGACCAACCTGACGGGCTACTCCGTGGGAATGGCTGTTGGCAAGCAGGCTGGCGAGCACTGGCGGGGAGAGCTCGCCCTAGCCGCAACCAGCCCCGGGTACGAGGTGAACGACCTCGGCTTCCAGACCAGAACGGACCGGAGGGACGCGGCTCTCAACCTCAGCTACTCCGAGAACCAGCCAGGGTCGTTCTTCCGTTCCTATTCCTTCTCCGGCAACGTGCGATACGAGCACAACTACTCCAACCAGCGCATCCTCGGGTTCTGGATCGGAGGGTTCAACTTCCGTCATCTGAACTTCTGGGGCGGCCGCTTGGGGGTTCAATACTTCCCCCGGGCGCTCGATGACCGATCGACACGCGGGGGCCCGATGATGGAGCGCCCATCGGTGCTGACAGGCACGGCCAGTTTCATGTCCGATGCACGCAAGTCCGTGTTCTACGGCGCTGGCGTCAACATCACCAGAGGTGACTACGACAACTGGGCCACGGATCTCTCCGGGTCAATCGGCATCAAGACATCACCGCGATGGACCCTGACCATGTCGCCGGGACTTCTGCGATCGTACACCGACGCACAGTACGTCGGGACTCTGGCCGACGCGGCGGCGGTGGACACGTATGGGGCCTACTATCTGTTCGCCCCGCTGCGGCAGACCACCTTCGTCCTGGAAACTCGCCTGGACGTCACGTTCACATCGAAGCTCTCCTTCCAGTTGTATGCGCAGCCGTTCATTTCGAGCGGAGACTTCGGCGCGCCGAAGTCGCTCGCGGCACCGGAAAGCTATGAATTCGATACATGGCTCGGACCGGCTTCCGACCTGGACTTCAACTTCCGTTCGCTGCGCGGGACCGCCGTTCTCAGGTGGGAGTGGAGGCCCGGATCGACGCTCTACCTCGCATGGCAGCAGAGCCGCACGGACTACGCTGCCGGCGTAGGTGACTTCGACTTCTCGCGGGACAGGCAGGCGCTCTTCGCGGCGGACGCGGACAACGTGTTCGTGCTGAAGATGAACTACTGGCTGACTCCGTAGCAGCAACCGGATAGGGCTCGGCAGAGGCTCCGCCCTCGTCACCCGACTCCATGACGGGCCCAGGGGCGTGCCTTATGTTGAGCTCTGGCCCCGGCTGGGCAGCACCCTCTCAACCGCAAAGCTCCTTGACCGAAGACGACCAGGACATTCCCGTCATCGACCTGACTTCCACCGAGGATCGTGAGACGATCCTCGCGGAGGCCCTGGCGCATACGGCCCTGCTCGAGGCGCAGTACAAGCAGCCGCTGATCGACGAGAAGCGCACCGGCAGATGGAAGGCGCCTCTCGCGATCATCGTCTTCTTCCTCTCTGGCTACCTTCTCGCCTTTCCCCCGGGTTGGGTCGCAGGGGAGGCCCTTCCGGAGGCAAGCGTGAGTGCCCGGGAGCAGGGTATGAGGGCCGCGCTCTACGTCCAGGCGCAGCAGGTGGAGGCGTTCCGAGTCCGGAGAGGCCGCCTCCCCGCCTCGATGGACGAGCTCCAGGCTACGTTGCCGGGCATCTCCCTGGTCCGGTCGAACAATCGAGTATTCCAACTGGTCACGCCCAGTGTGGACGGCAGTCAGGTCATCTACGACTCGTCACGGCCCACCGACGAGTTCGAGGCAGCCGTCTCCGCGCTGGACCTGCCGCGGTGAGCGTGCGCCCGACCGATCGCCACCGCGCCGGCGTCACGCCCGGTGACGTCCTGGTGGTGCTGTCCTTGTTGTCCCTCATGCTCGCGATCATCTACCCCCGCTTCGGCCGGACTGTCTTCGAGCGGCGCATCAGTGCCATCGTCTTCGAGGTCGAGGCACTTCGGAGCGCTGCGCAGCGACACTTCGAGGATTCCGGGGAATGGCCGGCAGAGGCGCTCCCCGGCGTGACCCCCACGGAGCTTTCCGACGAGCCCGCTGACGAGTTCTCCATGCTCGGTGAGGGGGTCACATTGGACTGGAATGTCTGGGAGGCGGTTCGGGATCCGGACCCGGTCGTGGAGGAGCAGATCCCCGACGAGGAGAACCCGAACCTCGAAAGCTTGGCGCAGCCGCCCTTGGAAGGAGACGATCGGCCGCGTCCGGGGCCCACGATCCACCCTTTCGCCGCTATCACCGTCCACTCGGGCGAGGCATCCATACTGGCTGCGCTGTTCGAGCGATACGGAGGCGCCGTGTCGTTCCTGCACGACGGCAGTTGGACACTGATCTTGGCACACAGCCCCTGATAGAAGTCGTCTACCGTCAGGCAGGATGGGAAATCGCTTGGGGCAAGCGGTGAACGCGTCTTAGATTAGAAATGGACGAATGCCCCCGAAATCGGTGGGCTGATCTGAACTTGGGCTTGGGCAGTCAGCATGAACGAGCAGGACCCCAAAGGCACTGGCCCCAGACTGGGGATGAGCGAGGAACAGGAACGTGTTCGCGCGCTCACCGCCTTTCTCAGGGAGCAGGAGGAGCGCGCGGACGCCGCTCTGCTGGCCGAAGAACGCCAATACCAGCGTTCTCGGGTCCGCCGAGGTACGCTCGTGGTGTTATGGATCGGAATCGCCTATGTCTGGCTCGGCACGCCCTCATGGCTCACCGTGGAGGCTCCCCCTGACCAGACCATCGCGGAGGAAGCCGAGGCCCTGCGCCTGAACGTCTTCCTCCAGACCCAGCAGATCCAGGGATACCTCATCGCCCGAGGCCGTCTGCCGTACGTGCTCGAGGAAGCTGGCCCGCCATTCATCGGGATGCAGTACAACCGACGCGACAGCCGCTCCTACGAGTTGCACGGCATCAGTTCACGCGTGGACCTGCTCTACGAATCGGAAACCCCACCCCTGGAGTTCGTGGGACGGGCCGCCGACCTGCTGGAAGGATCACCTCTCGGAGTGAACGGTGGGTAGCCTGTTCCGGTTCCTTGGCCTTCGCAGCCGCCAGAGGCACGCTGGGCAGCGACCTGCCCCACGGGCCGGGGGCTTCACCATGGTCGAAGTTCTCACCGTCGCGGTGGTCATGGGCACCCTGGTGAGGATCGCCCTGCCCAACTTCCACGACCTCATGCTCAGGGCCCGCGCCGCAGAGGTGGTAGGCAACTTCGAGACCGTCCGGATTGCGGTACTCAACTATTACCTCGATCACCGCGAGTGGCCGGCGGACGCCTATACGGGGCAGATCCCCGCAGGCCTCCATGAGTACCTGCCCGACGGATATCCGTTCGACCAAGCGGGATATCGGCTCGACTGGGAAAACTGGGTCTTGCCCGACGGGCTTCCGATGCACCCGGAGACCGGTGTCCTTCTCGGACTCTCGATCGTCACCACGGACCGCGAATTGGGCCAGGCGGTCATCGACTTCTTCGGGAGCGCGATGGCCAACTACACGCTGGGCACCAAGTACACATTCGTCGTGGAGCGGATGTAACCCCGACTCGTCCTCCCCGGCGACAGGCCATCGACAATGGTACCCACCCAAAGTCCACCTCCCCTGGGGCCTGACTTTGCGGCCGAGGCGGCCCGCACGGCCTTCGGGCTCGAAGGCTCGATTCGCCCACTCCCGGGAGAGCGGGATCTGAACTCCTTGCTCACCACCGAGGAGGGCGACCAATGGGTCGTGAAGGTCTCCTGCGCGGGCGAGCCCGAAGCCAGCCTGGAATTCGAGTGCGGTCTGATGTCGTGGCTGTCCGAGAGAGCGGATGTTCGGGTGCCTGGTCTGTATCCATCGTCCGACGGAGAGGTGATCGCCCGCCTGGCGGCCGGGGACGACACCTGGCGGGTTCGAGTCCTGGAGTTCCTGCCGGGTGGGGTGCTCGGCTTGGCGAAACCTCTGACCCCGGACGTCCTCGAGGACCTCGGCAGGAAGGTCGGTGCTCTGGACCGTGCGCTGGCCCAGTTTCCCACACCGGCCCCACACCGCGAAGACTTTCCCTGGGCCCTGGAGCGAGCCGCAGCTGTGATCGAGGCGGGCCTCGAGGTGGTGCCGCCCCCCCGTCGGCAGATCCTGGCCCAGGCACGGGACGCCTTCGTCGCTGCAGAGCCGATCTTCTCTGCCTTCCCCGCCCAGGTCATCCACGGAGACATCAACGATCACAACGTGCTCGTGTCCGCCGTGTCCGACCCTCCCCGACGCGTAACGGGCATCCTGGACTTCGGCGACGTGCACAGCGCACCAGCCGTCTTCGATCTGGCCATCGCCATGGCCTACGGAGCCCTCCAGGCACGGGACCCCATCCAGGCTGCCGCCCGCATCGTGGCCGGATACCACGAGCTGCGCCCGCTGTCCGAAGACGAGCTGGGGGTCCTCCACGCCCTGATGGCGGCCCGGTTGGCCACCAGCGTCTCCATCTCGGCAACCCGACGTCAGGCGCCAGGCGCCGTGTCGGACTACCATCTGATCTCGGAAGCTCCCGCATGGGAGGCCCTCGAAGCCATGGCTCTCGTGCATCCGCGGGTCGCGCGCGGGGTGTACCGCGACGCGTGTGGCCTTCCCGCCTGCCCTCGTGCCGCGCCGTTGGTGGCGTGGATGGGAGCTCGAGATTTCCACCCGGTGATGGACATCGACCCCGAGGCGGCCACGGTCCTGGACCTCAGTGTGGGAAGTCCGGTCCTCACTGGAAGAGATACCGACGACACCGAGGACTTCACAGCGCGTACCTGGAAGGCGATTCACGCGGCAGGTGCTCTCGTGGGAATCGGCCGCTACGACGAACCCAGGGGCTTCTACCTCACCGATGCATTCGCCGGCGGAGATGCCGAACACCCTGAGCGACGCACGGTTCACATGGGTCTGGACGTGTTCGACGATCCCGGTAAGGAGATCCGAGCCTTCATGTCCTCGGTGGTCGCGTCGGTGCACGACAATGCCGACAGGCTGGACTACGGACCGACCGTGATCCTCGAGCACGAGGGCCCGGAAGGCCCGTTCTGGAGCCTCTACGGCCACTTGGAGCGAGCCTCCGTGCAGGGCCTCGCCCAAGGTACCCGCCTGGCTGCGGGAGAGGCGTTCGCCCGCATCGGACCCGCTCCGGAAAACGGCGACTGGCCTCCCCACCTCCACCTGCAGCTGATCACGGATCTCCTGGACTGCCAGGGTGACTTTCCAGGGGTGGCACTGCCCCGCGAGCGGCGTGTGTGGAGCTCATTCTCACCGGACCCCAACCTGATCCTGCAACTCCCGTTCGACACCACCTACACGGACCCGTCGGACCTGGCCGAACGCCGTAGTCGGGTCCTGGGTGCAAACCTCAGCCTCTCGTACCGAAGGCCGATCCACGCCGTTCGGGGCATCGGGGCCTACCTGTACGACCACCTGGGTCGAGAGTACCTCGACTGCGTGAACAACGTCGCGCACGTGGGCCACGAGCACCCCTACGTCGTGGAAGCGGGTCAGGAACAGATGGCCGTCCTGAATACCAACACGCGGTATCTCCACGAGGCCGTGCTGGACTATGCCGAGAGCCTGGCGGCTCTGTTCCCCGACCCTCTTTCTGTCTGCTTCTTCACCAATTCGGGGAGCGAGGCCAATGAGCTCGCCCTCCGCATGGCTCGCGCACACTCGGGAGGCCGCGGGATCGTCGCCGTGGAGGGGGGATACCACGGAAACACCCAGGCAATGGTGGATGTGAGTCACTACAAGTTCGCGGGATCAGGCGGCTCCGGCGCTCCTCCGTGGGTCCGGGTGATCCCGCGGCCCGACGAATACCGCGGCCGCCACCGGCGCGACGATCCCGAGCGCGGCGCCAAGTATGCCGGCTACGTGGCCGAGGCCTTTGCATCCCTGGCTGAATCCGGGCACGGCCCCAGTGCCTTCCTGTGTGAGAGCATTCTCTCGTGCGGCGGGCAGATCGAGCTGCCCAGCGGCTTCCTGGACGCCGCGACAGCCCATGCGCGCGCCGCCGGGGCCGTCTTCATCGCGGACGAGGTCCAGGTCGGGTTCGGACGCACCGGAGACCACATGTGGGGATTCGAAGCCCATCCGGTCGTCCCTGACATCGTGACCATGGGCAAGCCCATGGGGAACGGCCATCCCATCGGCGCGGTCGTCACGACCCCGGCCGTCGCGGCGAGCTTCGCCAACGGGATGGAGTTCTTCAGCACCTATGGAGGGAACCCGGTCTCAGCCCGCATCGGGCAGGCGGTCCTGGACGTTCTGGAGGGAGAGGCTCTCCAGAGCAACGCACACACAGTCGGGAGCCGTTTCAAGGCCCAGTTGGAGGAGCTGCGGGATCGCCATCCCGTGATCGGCGACGTGAGGGGGAGGGGCCTGTTCCTCGGGGTGGAGTTCGTCGCCGATCGTGACGAGCGCGAACCCGCGGCCGCGGCCGCGGACTACGTGGTCCAGCGCATGAGAGACAGGAACGTCCTGCTGAGCACGGACGGGCCCGACCACAATGTCATCAAGATCAAGCCACCCATGGTCTTCTCCGAACAGGACGCAGATCGGGTGACCCGAGAACTCGACGCGATCCTGGACGAGGACTTCGTACGGGAGTCGTCCACACGCTGAACCGTCTGTTCCGGCACGCCCCCACGGACGAGGGCCGCCGCCCCGGACCCGCTGGCGTGCAGGTGGGGCGACGGCCCTCGATTCGTGCGGATATCCCGACCTAGCTGCCGGTGCCGTCCTCGGTGATGGTACGCAGCAGTCGTTCCAGTCGGGCCTTGTGGGCCGTCAACTCCATCTGGAGAGCTTCCAGGCGTTCGTAGGAGTCCCTGCCCGGCTTCTGGTCAGCCCTCTGCAGGGCCGAGTAGAGGTACTGCAGCTGTGCCTGCAGCATGGGCTGAGGGTAGCTGCTGATGGTCCGGTCCGTGACGAGGGCAGCATGTATCTGCTCGAGCTGCTGTTCGATGCTGCTGCCGTCAGCGGCCAGCTCCAGGGCGCTTTGGGTCTGCTCGATGACCAGATTCGCGTCGCCCATCGCAGCCAGGATCTGCAGGCTCAGGTCGAACTGCTCCTGCAGGTCGGCGACGGTCACGCCATCTGCCTCGACACGCGGGTCCAGCATCACCTCGAACGTCCGCTCCGACTCACTCCCGTCCACGGTGAGACGCGCCGAGTAGGAACCCGGAACCGCACGTGGTCCGCCGCGCATGCCTGCACCCTCCAGGCTCACCGCCAAGTCCCAGGCGACCCGCTGGACTCCCGACCCGCGAGCGAGAGACAGCGCGCCCGTGGTCTGCGAGAAAGGCTGACGCATCCCCTGGGCCTGCTCGGTGCGCTGGCCCGGCCCGCCTCCTTCGAAGGTACGGATGACGACACCGTCGGCGTCCAGGATTTCCAGCTTCAGGTCCGCCGCATCGACCGGCAGGAAGTAGTCGAGCGTGACTCCGGATGCCCCCCACTCCGGCCTGTCCGGACTGCTCGATCCTCCTCCGAAACCCGCACGGGGGAGCCTGTGAGCGTCGCGGGGCTGGAAGAGGTAGGCCCCTTCGGCCATCACCGCGTCATGCCACTGCCGCAGTGGCCCCAGGTCGTCCATGATCCAGAACGACCGGCCCATGGTGGATATCACCAGATCGCCGTCCTTGATCTTGATATCGGTGATGGGCGTCGCGGGGAGGTTGAACTGGAAAGGCTCCCATTGGGCGCCGTCATCGAACGATACGAACATGCCGAACTCGGTACCGGCGTAGAGCAGACCCTCGCGTTCCGGGTCCTCGCGAACGGCCCGAGTCGGGTAGTTGGCCGGAATGCCGTTCTCGCCCGTCGTGAGGAGCGTCCAGGTCTCACCATAGTCGTCCGTCCGATAGATGAACGGCCGGAAATCGCCCAGCAGAGTCCGGTACCCGGCGAAGTACGCCGTCCCGCCACTGTGAGGCGACGGATCGATGGTCTGGATCCGCCCCTCAGGAGGCATGTCCGCCGGCGTCACGTCGGTCCAGGTGCGACCACCATCGCGGGTCACGTGAACCGGACCGTCGTTCGCTCCCGTCCAGATGACGCCCGCCTCGACCGGAGATTCCTCGACGGCGTACAGCACGGAGTAGTGCTCCTCACCGGTGATGTCCCGGGTGATGGGGCTTCCCGACACCATCTGCCGCTCCGGCCGGAATGCGGTCAAATCGGGGCTGATGCGTTCCCAGGTAACGCCCTCGTCCGTCGTCTTGTGCACGAACTGTGAGCCGTGGTACACGGTGCTGGCGTCATGTGGCGACACCTCGATCGGCACCACCCGCTGGAAGCGGAACGGCAGCTCGGCGGGGTTCACGCCGTACAGGTTGACCATTCCGACGTAGTACTGCTTCTCCTGCCCGGTCACGTGACTGTACCGGCCGAAGCGCCCCTTGCAGTTGCTGTACACGATGTCCGGATCACCGGGCTTCGGCACCGCAGGCCCGGTCTCGCACCCACCGATCGCCTTCCACAGCCCGGTATGGCCACCGGGTGCGGATTCTTCGGGAGCATTGCTCGGCACCATGATCGTGCTGTTGTCCTGCTGCCCAGCATAGAGCCAGTAGGGGAAGCGGTCGTCGACATCGACCTGGTAGAGTTCGGCGGTCGGCTGGTTGTTCTGGGTCGACCAGGTCCGCCCGCCATCCAGCGTGACGTTCGCGCCACCGTCATTCGACTGCACCCAGATATCCGGATTGTCGGGGTTGATCCAGATATCGTGGTTGTCGCCGTGCGGCGTCGATACCCGACTGAAGTCCGCACCGCCGTCCTGCGAGACGTAGAAGCCCTCGTTGTTCACGAAGACCTTGTCCGCGTCGCTGGGGTCCGCGTCCACGTTCGTGTAGTAGAAGGGCCGATTCATGAGGCCCCGCTGGTTGCTCACGAGACGCCAGGATTCTCCTCGGTCGTCCGAGCGGTACAGGCCCTCGTCGGGATCGGTGGTCTCGACCAGCGCATAGACCCGATTGGGGTCGTCCGGTGATACGGCGAGGTCCATCTTGCCAATGAGGCCGGTCGGCATGCCGTCGGTGGAAATCCGCCACGTGTCGCCGCCGTCCGTGGACTTCCATACTCCGTTCTCTTCCCCGGAGGCTTCCATGCCGGAGATGATCGTCCAGGGCCGCCGCTGGCCTCTCCACATGGCGGCGTAGATCTCGTCGGGGTCCTCGGGATTCAATTCGAGATCGATTGCGCCCACCGAATCCGAAGTGAAGAGCACCTGGTCCCACGTTTGCCCACCGTCACGGGTCCGGTAGACGCCGCGGTCTGCATTCGGCGCCCACGGATTGCCCAGGGCGGCGGCATAGACGACGTCCGGGTCGCTCGGATGGATCTCTACCGCACCGATCTGCCCCATGTCCTCGAGACCCACGTGGGCCCAGGTCTCTCCAGCGTCATCCGACCGGTACACGCCCCGGCCGAGAATGACGTTGGAACGGATCCCGTCGGAGCCCGTCCCGACGTATACGACCGACGAGTTCGAGGGAGCCACCCGAATGGACCCTATGGACCCGGTCGCGAAGTATCCATCGGAAATCGGCCGCCAATCCGTGCCGTAGTTGTCCGTCTTCCAGACACCGCCACCGGTCGCGCCCATATAGAACGTGAAGGGGTGGTCGCGGTGACCAGCCACGGCCGTCACGCGCCCGCCCCGGGACGGGCCCACGTTCCGGTATCTCAGGCCGCGGAAGACGTCCTCCGCCGAGGCCTCACCGTCCGGGGCCTGCGCCTGCAAAGCGCCAGGCAGGGCAAGGGTGGTGCCCACGGCCAACAAGACCGCTGCAGTGGATAGAAAACGGGCCCGGCAATGCAGGCGGCGATCAATCGGAGTCATCGCGAATCCCTCAGGACGTGTGGAGTCCCCTCGTGGACGGTCAGAATGTCCCCACGCGACCTGAGGGTCAACAGGAAAGGCCCAGATGCAGCCCTGATGCTGGCGCAAAAGGGTGACGGTCCGTCATTTCTTGTATCCGACGGGACACCGGAAGTCACCTTGCACTTCCTTGCGGCCGTCATCGCCCCGCTCGGCGATGCACTGCGGGAGTGCTCTCCGCCCCCTACTCGCTACCAGAAGATGGACTGGGGAATGAACCTGAGAGACGTGGCAACAGCGGTCCGTGACCTCGCGGGCCAGAGATTGTTCGACATTGGGGGTGCCTCGGTCACCGTCGGATCCCTGGTGACCTTCGTCCTCATCATGCTCGTGTTCTGGTGGACCTCGATCGTCCTGCGCCGCGTGACTGAGCGGGGCCTCCAGAAGAGCGGCATCGCGGAGCCGGGAACGAAGGCTGCCATCAGCCGACTCATTCACTACCTGATCCTGCTGGTGGGACTCGGCGTCGCTCTGCAGACGGTGGGGATCAACCTGGCCAGCCTCTTTGCCGCCGGTGCCGTGGTCGCAGTGGCAGTCGGCTTCGCGATGCAGAACATCCTCCAGAACTTCGCTTCGGGTGTGATCCTCCTCGTAGAGCGGTCGATCAGGGAGGGTGATGTGCTCGAGGTGGACGGTGACATCATCAGCGTCGAGCGCATCGGGACCCGTTCCACGGTCGCGCGAACCCGGAACGACGAACAGCTCATTATCCCGAACTCGAACCTGGTCCAGTCGACGGTAAAGAACTTCACGCTGGCCGACCGGTTCTACCGAGTGCGGTGCAGGGTCGGTGTCGCCTACAACTCTGATCAGCGCCGGGTTGAGGAGGTACTGCTCAGTGCGGCCGAGGCCATCGAGGAGCGATATCAGGAGCGGGAACCGGTCGTTCTGCTCGCGGAGTTCGCGGACTCGTCGGTGGTCTGGGAGGTTTCCATCTGGGCCGAAGATCCCTGGGGCGCGAGGGCCACGCGATCCAGCCTGAACAAGGCGATATGGTGGGCCCTCAAGGACAACGGGATCACCATCGCCTACCCGCAGTTGGACGTGCACTTCGACCCGCAGGCTTCGCCCGCTCACGGACCAGAAGCCTGACTCGGTCTCCCGGGCAGCTCACATGAGTTCGCGGGCCCACGAGCAGAAGGCATCGCAGAGTTCCTCGAGGACCTCTTCGTCTGTCCTCCCGGATCGCTTCAGGACGTGGAATCCGTGATCGGCCCCGTCCACCACATGAAGCGTGGGAGCCGGTTGGAGCACATCGAGGACGGGGCTCAGCAAGTCGAGATCCGCGAGCCGGTCCCGGGTCCCCTGCAGGAAGAGCATGGGTAGCCCGACCTGGGAGAGATGACCGGCGCGCTCGGTGCCCGGCTTGCCGGAGGCGTGCAGCGGGAAACCGAAGAACGCGAGCCCAAGCGCAGCTGGAAGCGCACCCTGGGAAGCAGCCAGCGACGTCATCCGCCCGCCCATGGACTTGCCACCCGCGAACAGCGGGAGACCGGGAGCCAACCGGGCAGCCTCAACCGTGGCAGCCCGCACGACGGCCGTGAGCACAGGCGCCCGATTGGGCGCCTTCCGACCTGCCTCCATGTATGGGAACTGATATCGAAATACGGCAACTCCCCGCTCGGCCAAGCGGTCTGCGACTCCCTGCATGAAGGGGTGCCGGGCCCCAGCCCCTGCCCCATGGCCGAAGACCAGGAGCACCCCTGCATCGACTGGGCGCGTGAGGATGCCCGTCACCTCACCCACGGCATCATTGACGGAAAAGCGGTTCTCGAGTGGCACGGTCATGGTCCTCACATTGTCGCGCACCCGGACGATCGGCTAGTCTCTCCTGCATGCGGATCTCACCGACCCCCGCCAAACGCGACGGGCTGCTTATCGGAGGAGTGCACGCCGCGCTGGCACTCTACTTCTGGGCTGGCCGCGGCGTCACGATCGTGCACGACTTCGGGCCCGACCCGTGGTCCTGGTTCTGGCAGAACATCTCTGCCGATCTGCTGCGCGATCACGCCGTACAGAGCCTGTGGTGGCTCCACGCCCAGCCGCCGCTCTGGAACGCGTTCGGCGCCGTCCTGATCAAGGCGTTTCCCGCCTCACACATGCAGGTCCTTCAGGCCTGCAACATCGCCCTGGGTACCGCCGTCGTGATGTTGGTGCACGATCTGGTGACTCGCCACACCCATGGACGATGGTGGGGCATCGCCGCTGGCCTGGCGGTCGCGCTGCACCCGTCCATGTTTCTCTTCGAAGCTTACGCGCTCTATGCGATCCAGGTCGCGTTCCTGATCTTGCTGGCGGCTCGCTTGCTGAGCGGCGCCAGCGAAGAGCACGGCAACCCGTGGAGGTGGGTGGTCGGCTTCTTCGGTGTCGTGTCGGCATTGATTCTGACCCGGAGCCTCTACCATCTGGTGCTCCTGGCGGCGGCGCTTCCCCTGGCTCTGTTCGTATGGGGGCGCCCGACCCGACGCACGCTCGTCACACTCGGGGTCATCGTCCTGCTGCCCACTGCATGGTATGGAAAGAACGCCGTGCAATTCGGGTTCTTTGGGGGCAGCAGCTGGTACGGGATGGGGCTCTGGCGGTCCGCGCTGTTTCAGCAGGACATCGACCCCTTGAACCAGGCCCTCGCCGAGGGAAGGCTGGACCCCGTGGTCCGCGTGGCTCCGTTCAGCCAGCCCTCCGGGTACGCCAGCCTGGGGTACACGCAGACCAGCGACATCCTCCTGCTCGACAGGGACGACCTCCACAACGTGAACATTCCGGAAATTTCCGCAGCTTATCAGCGGAGCGCTCGCAGCGTGATCCTGAGCACGCCTTCACGCTACGCGGCGAACGTCGTCCTCGGTTACGGAAACTTCTCTGCGCCGTCGTCCAGTTTTCCTCACCTGACCCCCAACCGGGAGCGGATGGGAAGGGCAGGAGAGCTGGATCGGTGGATTCTCCTGCGACCGGTGTTCGAAGCCATCGAACAGAGATCCGAGGGCGGGCTTTACTACGGCTCCCTCTTCTACTTCCTGTTCCCCGCCATCCTGCTGGTCTACGCCTTCCAGCTCGCGCGTCGCCTGCGCGACGCCGGCACAATGAAGGAACGTCTCGGCCGGGAGGCAGCTCTGGTCTTCCTGTGGGTGATCACGCTCTACACTGCGGTGGTGGGGTGTACCATGGAGTTGGGTGAGAACGTCCGCTTCAAGTTCCCGGTAGAGCCGGCATTCCTGGTGCTGACGTTCGTGGTGGTATCTCGTCTCGCGGCAAGGCGGCCGCCACCCGCGACCCGCTGAGCGACTGCCCCAAGAATGCCGAAGAGCCCGCCGGGTCGGACCCGGCGGGCTCTTGGCATTCTTCAGAGCGTGTGGCTGCGGGTCCGCCTCAGCCGCCGAGTCCCACCCTGAGGCCGATGTTCACGATCGGCCAATACTTGCTCCAAGTGGGGAGCGCGTCCTGCAGCGTCTGCTGCTCGTCCGCGAGCAGAGCCTGGAACGGAGGGGAATCGATGACCGCCCGATCTCCCTGGGTAGCCTCCAACTCGATGGTGGGCTCCCCGGTCATGGCGAGCCCGAGGTCCACGAACAGACCGATGCCCGTGGACGTATGCTTGCCGAAGCCGATCAACACATAGGGGGCCCGGTCCTTGGAGACGAGGCGACCCTCGATTTCCGCGATTTCGGTGGCCGAATACGGGACGCCGCCGATATCGATCTGGGCAGTACCCTGGACGGTGCCCGTCACAGAGAGGTTGGTCGACTTGAAAAGCAGGCCGGCCCCGATCCGGAAGGGACCTCCGAGGTAGAGATCGGCACCGATGTTGTACCACCGGTCCGGCAGATGGAGCTTCACATCCGTCTCGGTCCCAATGTCCCAGAAGCTGACGGGCACTTCCAAGGGCACGAGGCCCATGCCACCGCGGACGACCAGGGCGCTGCCCAGTCCGAGGGCGACTTCCCCGCCGATTCCCAGCGTTCCGGCTCGGGCCGCAACGCCGAGCTGGGCATCTGCCGAGCCGGGTAGAGCGAGCGCGGCAGCCGCTGCCAGCGCCAAGAACGATCTTCTCATGAAGTACTCCATGTCTGTAAAGAGAGCCGTCGACCGACCCTGTGATAATCCAGAGCGTGATTCACCAATATACCCTCGGCACCGCAGAGGCGAAAAGCAAGAACCCGTTGCGGGACATCATGTTCGCCCATCCACGGCCAGTGCCGCCGCGTTCGACCCGCCGGACCCCGCAGAAGGCCTCGTAACCCGACAGACTTTGTCGTATATTGCGGGCCCGTTGAGAACGGTTCTCAATTACACCCGGTGAGTGGGGCCCGTCTGGCCCGACGCCGCGGAGCGACCCTGGACACGACGACCGTCATCCCGGACCTGAACGTGGAGAGCCCGTCGGCCACAGCCGAGGCGGGAGCCCACGACGCCCCTTCCTCGCGCGACGGGGGTGATGGACGGGTGCGCGTGGCCCTGGTAGGCAACCCGAACGTGGGGAAGAGCGTGCTCTTCAACCGGCTGACGGGTGCCTATGTCGTCGTCTCCAACTACCCGGGAACGTCTGTGGCGGTGACTCGGGGCCATGGACACATAGGTGAGCGGGATGTGGACGTCGTGGACACACCGGGCGCCTACGCCCTGATCCCCGGCACCGAAGAGGAAAGGGTCACCCAGGACGTCATCCTGGACGGCGCCGCCGACGTGTTCATCCATGTCGTGGACGCCAAGAACCTCCCAAGAGCGCTGCCCTTCACGCTCCAACTCATGGAGTGCGGCCGCCCGCTCGTGCTCGCCCTGAACATGATGGACGAGCTGGACGACCTCGGGGTGGAGATCGACCTCGGCACGCTTCGGGGGCGCCTCGGCATTCCGGTCGTACCGATGGTCGCCATCCGCGGGAAGGGGCTCGACGAGCTCGCAGTCGCGGTCGAAGAGGCACTGGCGCATCCCGCCCCCTCCGCGCCGCACTATCCGAACGGCGTGGGCGAAGCCATCGCTGAGGTCCGCAGCGCGCTCGGCGACGGGTACGAGATCGACAGCACCGCGATGGCGACCCTCGTGCTCCAGAGCGATAAAGGCGCTACGGCGAGAATCCGTGCCGCGGAAGCCGACGGCGGCACCTCGGTCCAGGAGGTCGTGGACGAGGTCGCGGCGGGCCTGGGCGGGCCTGCCGTCTATCGGGTCGCCTTCGAACGCCAGCACGTTGTCCGCGAGATGCTCGAAGACGTCATGTGGTCCACGAGCCCCGCAGAGGAGTCACTGGCCGATAAGGTGGGTCGCCTGCTTGCCCGCCCGGTTACCGGCCTGCCGATCCTGGCCGTGGTGCTCTGGCTCGGGCTCTACCAGTTCGTCGGGGTCTTCGGCGCGGGCACTTTGGTCGACCTCATCGAGGGTCCGCTCTTCGAGGACCGCATCAACCCGTTCGTCGAGACGCTCTTCCAGGGCATCCCCTGGGAGTGGTTCAGGAGCCTGTGGGTGGGCGAGTACGGGATGCTGACCCTGGGGCTGCGCTACGCGGTGGCCATCATCCTGCCCGTCGTGGGAAGCTTCTTCCTCTTCTTCAGCGTCCTCGAGGACAGCGGCTATTTCCCACGCCTCGCCCTCCTGGTCGACCGCAGCTTCAAGAAGATCGGCCTGAGCGGGCGCGCCGTGATCCCCATCGTACTGGGCTTCGCCTGCGACACGATGGCGACCATGGTTACCCGCACACTCGAGACGAAGCGTGAACGGGTGCTCTCCACGCTTCTGCTGGCACTGGCGATCCCATGCTCGGCACAGCTGGGGGTGATCCTCGCCATTCTCTCCAGCCAACCGCTGGCCCTCGGAGTTTGGACCCTGTCGCTTCTGGCGACGTTCGTCGTGGTGGGATGGCTGTCGGCCAAGCTCCTGCCCGGTGAGGCCGCCAGCTTCCACATGGAGCTTCCGCCACTCAGGATGCCCAGGGTCGGAAACGTCACGCTGAAGACCTACAGCCGCATGCAGTGGTACTTCCTCGAGGTACTTCCGCTCTTCCTGCTGGCCAGCGTCATGCTCTGGGCGCTGGATGTCACAGGCCTCATGCGATGGGTCATCGCCGGCCTCACCCCGGTCGTGGGCCTGCTCGGGCTTCCTGCGGAAACGGCCACGATCTTCCTGTTCGGGTTCTTCCGCCGTGACTACGGGGCAGCCGGCCTCTTCGATCTGAACCAGGCTGGGGCCCTCGATGTCGTGCACCTCACGGTCGCAGCAGTGACCCTCACGCTCTTCGTTCCGTGCATCGCCCAGTTCCTCATGATGGTGAAGGAACGGGGATGGCGGACGGCCCTCGGCATGTTCGCGCTCATCACGCCGGTGGCGTTCGGCGCGGGCTGGTTCCTGAACATCTCGCTGCGGGGGATAGGCTGGTGAACTGCGGGTACTGCGGCAAGTCCTTCGCTGAGGACCGAAGCCAAAAGGCCTGCAAGGCGTGCCCGCTCGGCTCGGACTGCGGCCTGATCCTTTGCCCTCACTGCGGGTACGAGAACCCTGGCATGCCCCGCTGGATCGCCTTCCTGCGAGACCGATTCACAGGAAAGGGAGCGCCTCCGGCGCCATCCACTCCGACACCTGAACAGAAGCGGCGCTCACTGCCGGTGCTCGGCGCGTCGGCCCACATCGGAGAAGGCCCGTGACGATCGCTGACAGGATCCGAAGAGGGCTCGCCTCCTTTACCGGCATCGAGATGGGCCACGAAGACGCCTCCCCCGGACTCGCGGCGGCTGAGCATAAGTGTGAGTCGTCGTGCTGTCCGTCTCACCCGGTGACCGACATGGCCGTGGGCGACGCCGGGATCATCTCCTGTCTCACAGATCCCAGCCATCCCCGAGCCGCGCGACTGGCTGCCCTGGGCGTGCTTCCGGGAGTGCCCGTGAGACTCGTACAGTCCTATCCGGCGTACGTGGTCCGGATGGGCTTCGCGGAGTTGGCGTTGGATACCGAGCTGGCCCGCATCGTCCGGGTGATCACGGGGAAGTAGGAGGGTTCTTCAGGCAGGGAATGCTTCCGCGAGGAAGCTCAGCCTGTCCCACTTCTCGCGGCAGACTCTCCGGGTCTCATCGAGATCCACCTCGTCCGGCCGGAACCGCCTTTGGCGATCGAAGTACGCCGACGGATCTGTCCACGCAGGCTCCATGTTCAGACGATAGCGCTTGCCGTCGAAGACCTCGTAGAGCGGAAACAGGCCCGAGTCCACCGCCACACGTACCAGCTCGATGGAGTCGCCGGGTTCGGACTTCCAGCCGGTCGGGCACGGCGAATGGATCAGCAGGAAGCGCATACCCGACATCCCAAGCGCCGTCAGCATCTTCTGGCGAAAGTCCTCCGGGTGGGCCAGAGACAGCGTGGCCGCATACGGAATGCCATGGGCGGCCATGATGCCGATGATGTCCTTCTTGGCCTCGGACTTCCCGGCGGGTGTGGTGGTGGTGCGGGCGCCCGGAGGCGTAGCCGATGACCGTTGCCCCCCGGTGTTCCCGTAGATCTCGTTGTCGTAGCAGATGTACAGGATGTTCTCGTTCCGCTCCGCCGCGGCTGAGAGCGTCGCCATGCCGATGTCGTAGGTGCCACCGTCTCCGGCCCAGCAGATGACCTGTCCGGACTCTTCGTTGATGTCGCGGATGGCGGCGAGTCCCGACGCCACGGCCGCAGCAGCCGCGAAGGTCGTGTTGACGGTGGGAACGCCGTAGCTCGTCGTGGGAAAAGCGCCCGCCGTGACGGCGCCACAGCAAGCGGGGATCGCAAGCGTGCAGGTGTCGCCCGCCTCGGCCAACGCCCTGCCCAGCATCGTCAGACCGACGCTCATCCCGCATCCACCGCAGTTCGTGTTGCCGGGCCGCAGGATGCACTCTTCCGTGCAGGCCACGTCGGGGGGGCGCGTGAATACCGTACCGCTCTCGGCGGCCTCTGTCGTCGGGCTCATGCGTCCACCTCCACTCCGGAATCGATTCCGGTCCACACGGGCGGGCCAGCCTCATCACGCGTGTCCAGGTCGTCGAGGACCCGATCGACGATCTCGGGCGTGACGTCTCCACCGCCGATCCCGACCAGATAGTTCTGGATCAGCACATCGTCACGCCGTCCCTGGAATGCGGCGCGAGTGTCCTGCCACCACACACCGCCGAGACCGGCAGCATAGTCCCGGTCCAGCACTCCCACCTTGGATGCGCTTCCACAGGCCGCCCGTAGTGCCTCTTCCGGGAACGGCCTGAACATCCGCACCTGCACCATTCCGACCTTTTCACCGGCTTCCCTGCGGCGCTTCACGACGTTCATGGTCGTGGTGGCCACTGTGGACGACGCGATGATCACTGTGTCGGCGTCGTCGGTGTGGAACGTTTCCACTGCCCCCCCCGGGTCGCGACCGAACACCTCCCGGAACTCAGCGCGGGCCTCTTCGTAGACCGCCGGCACCCGGAGCATCGCCTCATGGATCTCCAGGCGCAGGGAGGTCGTCACGTCTGGCCAGATGAGACCTCCAAGTGTCTTCGGGTTGTCGTGGTCGGTGCGGTGCGGGAGATCGAGATCGGGGAGGTAACGGTCCACCGCCTCCTGCGGCGGCAAGTCCGTTTCGCCCTGCGTGTGCGAAACGATGAACGCGTCCATGCACACCATGACCGGCAGAAGAATGCGGTGGTCTTCCGCCAGCCGGAACGCGAGCAGAGTGAGGTCCATCACCTCCTGGTTGTTGGCGCAGTATATCTGCACCCACGGGAAGTCCCTCAACATCAGCGTGTCACCCTGGTCTGCCCAGATATTCCACGGCGGCCCGAGCGTGCGGTTCACGGCTGCCATCACGATGGGAAGCCGATAGAAGCCACACACCATGATATTCTCGACCATGTAGGCGAGGCCGTTCGATGAACTGGCCGTGAAGGCCCGCGCGCCGGCGAGCGATGCGCCCATGGTCACGCCCATGGCCGAGTGCTCGCTCTCGACGGGCACCACGCGGCCCTTGGAGAACGGGAAGGCCGCGACCCGCTCCACGATTTCGGTCTGGGGCGTGATCGGATAGATCCCGCAGGCGGCTCCGCGAGCGTGCCGGTTCGCCTCGCCGGCGACCGAGAGTGCGTACCCCGATGCGTGATTCCCAGTGACGATCTCGACTGCCATACCCTACTCCGTTCAAGCGCTCCCGAAATCCCGGGTCGGCGCGGTATAGGCTCCGATCAGAGGTGGCTCATGAAGACCACGTTACGCGGACATTCCGTCACGCAGATCCCACATCCCTTGCAGTACGCGTAGTCGAACACGAGCTGGTGGCCCACGCGCTTGAGCACGCCTTCCGGGCAGTACGTAACGCACAGATCGCACTCGTTGCACACGCCACAGGAGAGACAGCGCCTCGCCTCGTCCGGCGTCTCGAGTCCGCTGTGGATCTCGTCGAACGTCGTCAGGCGTCGCTGCATGTCGATGCCGGGGCCCGACTCCACCGGTTGGCGCTCGAACAGGTGCATCCGCAGCGCCTCGCTCTTGATGACCTCGTCGTGCCACTCATCCACGTCGGACCGGATGCGGGTCGTCTCGCCGACCGGCACGACCTCTCCCGTCATGGTCTGGTGGATGTGCATGGCCACGCGGCGACCGCTCCCGATCGCGCCTGCGACCGTTCCTTCGTTCGTCGCGAGGTCACCCACAGAGTAGACGGGACGTTCGAGAACTCCGAGCAGCGCGCCGTCCTCTCTCACCTCCGTCCCTTCGGGGAATACAGAGACGTCGGGGGACTGACCCAGTGCCAGAATGACCCGGCTGCAGGGAACGTCGAATTCCGAGTCCGGAACCTCCACCGGCCTGCGGCGACCGGACGCGTCCGGCTCGCCGAGCTCCATCCGGCGGCAGAGAAGTCCGTGTCCAGACCCATCTCCGTCGGCCTGACCCATCGCTTCGAGGGCGATGGGTTGTGTCAGGAAGTCGATCACCACGCCCTCGTCCAGGGCCTCCTCGATCTCTTCGGCGATCGCGGGCATCTCGGCCCGCGTGCGGCGGTATACGACCCGCACCGACGCGGCCCCGAGGCGGAGCGCCGATCGCGCCGCATCCATCGCCGTGTTGCCACCACCGACCACGACGATGTCCTCTTCGTCGACCCGTGCGTGAGGATCCCCGGCTCGTACCCGGTCCAGGTAATCGATGCCCTGGATGACTACGTCGGAACCGCCGACTCCCAGCTGGAGTCCCCGGAGCTCCTGCAGGCCCGTAGCGACCAGGACCGCGTCGTGACTCGCCGCGATCTCGAGCAGCCGGGCTCGGTTCACGGGGTTCGCGACCACGACCTCCACACCCAGATCCAGAATCCGCTGCACCTCGAGGTCGAGAACCTCGCCAGGCAGCCGGAACTCCGGAATGCCCGTGCGCAGGAGGCCACCCACGTTTGGTCCGGCCTCGTACACCGTGACCCCGTAGCCGAACAGGGCCAGGTGGTATGCTGCGGCGAGCCCCCCCGGACCCGAACCCACGATGGCGATGCGCTCCTCTCTCTTCTCCGAGGGGACGAGGGTCACGCTCCCCCGGTCACCGGCCAGGCGCTCCAACTCCCGCACGTTCACGGCTCCGTCCAGATCGATGCGGTTGCATGAGGCCATGCAGGGCGCCGGACAGACCCGGCCACAAACCGAGGGGAATGGAGAGGTTCGCAGGAGGATCTCCAGGCCATCGTCGACCCTGTCTTCCGCGAGCGCATGCAGGAAGCCCTGTACGTCGTTCCCGGCCGGGCATACGTGGTTGCACGGCGGCACGTACTGCTGGCGCTTGGGCTGCTCGTTCGCCCAGTTCCCGGTCTTGATCCCCGGAAGGTCACCGCCGGCGCCCTCCAGGAAGCTCGGACCCCGGGGGGCCGGAACCGGTCGTGCGCCGTTCCCGCTGGCGCTCCCCTCTTGGAGGGGCTCCGTCATGGCCACGGCCTGATAGGCGTCCTCCGCCGCATCCACGTTGCCGCCCCGAAATCCGAGATGATCCAGGGCCGCCATCATCTCATCGAGCGGAATGCCCAAGATGCGCGCCGTCGCACCAGCCAGCGCCGTATTCACGATCGGAACGCTACGAGTGCCGAGTCCGTGCCGGCGGGCGATCTCCGTCGCGTCGAGAACGGCAATCCGGGCCTGGGGAAACTCCTTCGCGATGCCCTCTGCCTCCTGGGGGGTGTTCAGGAGGATCCAGCCACCGGGCTTGAGTCCCTGCGTGATGCCCAAGGAGACCAGAGTCGGGTCCAGCACCACCACGTGATCAGGCTCGTAGATCAGATTCCGATTGGTGATAGCTTCGTGCGAGAAGCGGCAGAACGCCTGCACCGGCGCGCCTGATCGCTCCGCGGCATAGAGCCCGAACGCCTGGACCGACTGGCCCTCGAGGAAGCGGGAAGTCGCGATGAGCTTGGCCAGGGTCACTCCACCCTGACCACCGCGACCATGAATCCGAATCTCGACCATACACTCCTCCCCAGCGGGCAGGAGGGTCGCCGCGGGGCGCGGCAGGATGAGCCCGTACGTCACTGACTGGACGGTATCGAAAGATGGGCACTGGACGGGAGCGAGGGAATCAGGAAAATCCCCACTTTGCGGGTGCGGGAATCTGGCCACCCAGGCCTCGTCCGGGCTAAGCCAGCAGCCTCCACACCTGCGTGACCAGGAAGCACACGACGAAGCCCATCACGAGCGGCATGAAGGTCGCGACCAGCGTCCACCTCGCGCTTCGTGTCTCCCGGTAGATCGTGTAGATCGTTGTGGAACACGGGTTATGGAGCAGGCTGAAGAGCATGAGATTCACGGCAGTCAAAAGGGTCCAACCACCCGCTCTCAGGAGGGCCTCCGTGCTCTGGGCACTGTCCAGCTCGAACATCACGCCCGCACCTTGCCCCCCGTCGGCACCGGTGCTGAGGACCGTGAGCATGAGAATCGTCGGAATCACGATCTCGTTGGCCGGAATAGCGACTACGTAGGCCAGCAGGATCACCCCGTTCAGGCCCATCAGAAGCCCAAAGGGCTCGAGCCCTGACATCAGGGCCTCGGCCAGCGATGCATCACCCCAAGGGATGTTGGACACGGACCAGATCACTGCCCCGGCCGGTGCCGCGAACACGATGGCGCGCCAAAGGACGATCAGCGTCCGATCGATCATGGACGTGTACAGGGTCTGCAGGATCCTCGGCGGCCGATAGGGGGGCAGTTCCAGGCTGAAGCTTGTGGCCTCGCCACGCAGGACCGTCCTCGAGAGGAACCACGACGAAAGGAACATGGCTCCAATCCCGAGGAGCGCGATCCCGACCACCGCCGCAGACGCCGCGAAGCCCGCCACCCTCGCAGGGGCGACCGCGCCGATGAAGATCGATGCGATGAGAATCTGGGTCGGCCAACGCCCGTTACACAGAGAGAAGTTGTTGGTGATGATCGCGATGAGGCGCTCGCGTGGGCTGTCGATGACTCTCGTGGCCACAACCCCTGCGGCATTGCATCCGAAGCCCATGCACATCGTCAGGGCCTGCTTGCCGTGCGCCCCGGCCTTACGGAAGAGGGAATCCATATTGAAGGCCACCCGAGGCAGATAGCCGAAGTCCTCGAGCAGCGTGAACAGCGGGAAGAAGATGGCCATGGGGGGCAGCATGACGCTGACCACCCACGCGGTGCCTACGTACACCCCATCGACGAGCAGGCCGTCCAACCACCAGGGCATTGAAATGGCGGCGGCCATTCCCTTGAGCCAGGGATGGACCGTATCGAGGAAGAAAGTGGCGAGCATGGCCGAAGGCACGTTGGCCCCCTCGATCGTGATCCAGAAGACCACAGCCAGGATCCCGAGCATCAGGGGAAAGCCGAACCATCGACTCGTGAGGAGCCGGTCGAGGTTGCGATCGATGTCGAGCCCGACCTTCTTCAGGCCGCGCACCTGAACCCGACTGGTCATCTCCTGCGCTACGGCGTACGCCCGTTCAGTAACCGCATCCTGGAAGTTGGCGGGCAGTTGCCACCGCAGCGTGCGCGCCGTGTCGAGTACGCGCTCGCGCAACTCCTCCGAGGGCGGAGCCGCACCCACGGCGCCGTGTCCGCCGCCGAGCATCCCCAGCTGTCCCTCGCGCACGCTGTCGATCACCGCCTCGTCCGCGTTGAGCAGACGCAGCGCCACCCAGCGGGCGTTGGGAAGCGCGGGAAACACCTCGGCAATGATCGGCAGGAGGGTCGCCACCGCCTGTTCGACCTCCGGAGCCTGTTCGGCGAGCCGGAACGGCGTGGTCTCCACTTCGCCGATGGCCACCCTGTGCGCGACCTCGAGGAGCTTCTCCACGCCCACGCCCGTCCTCGCCACTCCTTCTACCACGGGGACCCCGAGTGCCTCTTCGAGCTTGGCTCCGTCGATGGCGATCCCGTGCCTGCGAGCCTCGTCGACGAGGTTGAGGAAGACGACCACCCGGTCTGTGATCTCCAGGATCTGCAGCACGAGGTTCAGGTTCCGCTCCAGCCGGGTGGCGTCCACCACGACGACGGTGACTTCGGGGCGCCCGAAGAGGATGAAGTCGCGAGCCACCTCCTCGTCTACGCTCCCGGCCTGCAGCGAGTATGTGCCCGGCAGATCCACGACCTTGACCCTGCGCCCCTCGTAGAGGAAGGCCCCCTCGGCACGCACCACGGTCTTGCCCGGCCAATTGCCCGTGTGCTGCCTGAGGCCAGTCAGCCGGTTGAACACGGTGCTCTTGCCGACGTTGGGGTTCCCTGCCAGCGCGATGAGGGAGTCCCATTTGTCGGGACTGAGCCCGAGGCGGACGAGGCTCTGGTCGCGATGCTGGCTGCGGCCGGGGGCGTTCGAAGTGGCAGTAGACTGCATCAGGCAGCTCCCCCCACTCCGTATTCTTCATCGTCAACCAGGACCCAGGCGGCCTGGTCGCGCCGGAGAGCCACGAGTGCCCCTCGAACGCGGTAGGCCATCGGGTCGCCCGCAGCGCTGGACAGTTCGGGAATCATCTCCGTGCCCCTGACGATGCCGAGGTCCAGAAGACGTCGCCGCTGCGGCCCCTGGCACAAGGAAGAGATGCCCGCGACCGTGGTGGCCTCGCCGAGCGGAACGTCCCGCAGAGTCCGCCTCGGACCCTCGGCCCGTTCCCCGGCGGGCAGGTACTGGATCGTGATGTTGCGAGCCGCGAGGGAGTCGATGGCCCACTGCCTGCCGGCAGCCTCCACCGTCACTCCCTCGTGGGTCCGGTCCACCACCGCCAACCGGAGACCGGGTGCGAGGCCGTCGGCCAGCAGCCTGTCGAAGATCTCGCGGGGTTCATCTTCGAGGTGGAGCACCTCGACGTGTGACCCCACTTCCGCGCCACTCAGGTTGAGCCCACGGACGGGAGGCAGTTCACCGCGTGAGGTGGGGATCGGGTCGCCATGCGGATCCCAGGCAGGATGTCCCAGTCGCGATGCGAGAGCGTTGGTCTCCTCGGCCGTGAGGGAGTGCTCCATCCTCTCGGCAACCTCGTGCCATTCGCCCGCGGGCAGACCCGTCCGATCTGCCAGATACCGCTCCAGCAGGCGATGGGAGCGCAGGAGCTGCAACGCGGCCTGCCTACCGTCTCCGGTCAGCTCCGGCGACCGCCCCGTCAGCTCCACCAACCCAGCTTGGCCCAGGCCCGCGAGGAGTTCGGCCGCCCTGGCTGTAGAGACTTCCAATCTCCCGGCCACGCTCTCCAAGGTGCAGGTCAGCCCCTGACGCTCACACATATAAGCGTGCTTGAGTGCATCCTCGAGCAGCACGCGCCTGGATCGGAGGAAGGATCTCCCCAACCGCGCAGCCAGCCCCCGACGGGGCCAGAATGCCAACATGGCCAGGATGGCGAGAGCAGCAAACACGCTCAACGCCAGGGCTGGATCAGTCATAAGGTGACGGGGTCTCAGATAAATTTAGGACAGCCTAAACTTCAACGAATCAAGGAGCCTTGTCAATCCGCGGAGACGCGCCGGACACACCGTGAATGCCAGGGGGTGGGGATCTTGGACCCCCCGGTCGCGTGGAGTGGAGCGGAGAAGGGCCGTCGTCCGCAGCGGACGACGGCCCAATACACCGTCTACCGAGCCCCTCAGCGGAGGTTGAGGATCCCCGCTTCCACCTGATCGAGGGTCACCGTGCCGTAGTACCACGCCCCGTGCACAGCCGCCTCCGCCATGACCTGCTTGTAGATATCGAGGTACGAGGCCTCACCGTCGACGTGACCCCACACGGAGAACGTCATCAGACTGTGCAGGCCCGTCGACGGTCTGGGTCGGTTCGAGAGGTACGTCTGCACATCGTCGATGTTGACGGGCACCTTGCCGGCCGCCGCGCTGTGGGCCGCGGTCATCGAGAGGCGAGGCACCCCACCCTGGCTCGTGCGGTATCCGGTGAGCGACTCACGGAACGCTCGCGTGCGGTCTGCGACCCGCCCCAGCGCTGCCTCGACGGCCCCCCGGGCCGATGGGTCCCCATCCGTGAAGTCGAGCACGCTTCGCACGGCCCGCTGCTCACGCATCTCCCCGGCCTCGAGCACCCACATGGCCCGCGTGAAAGTGTCTGAGGAGCCGCCACCTTCGGACACCATCCCCATGGCGGTCCTGAGGTCGTTGCCGAGTCTCTCGGCCCCGCGGCCCTCCACCTCCGCCAGAAGCGTCCCCACGTGGTCGGCACCGGCGTTAGCGATGTACAGGGCCGCGGCCGCGATGATGAACGCGTTCCGCTTGAGTTGGGTCCGGTCGATCTGCCAAAGGTCGTCGTCGGACGAGTGGATGTAGTCGTCCGGCCAGTTGATGAACCCGACCGCGGGGATGCCGATGATCCCGTCATTGAAGACCATGTGGTCGGAGTTGTTGAAGTTCGGGACCACTTCGGCGCGGTAGCCGTCCCTCGTCCCGAGCCTCGAGAAGATGGGCCGGGAGAACGGATAGCGCCCGCCTGCCTGTCCGGCGGCCAGGTAGCCGCTGTTCCCCTTGATCACCGCCTCGGCGATGCTCTCCACCACGTCCGCCAGATACGACGCGGCGTGGTGAGGGCTCCTGATGATGTGCTGCACCCTGCTTCCCTCGGTCTGGAGCGCGCCCACCATGTCCTGATGGAGGTTGACGATGATGTCGCCCCGCGCCTCGGGACGCGTGCGGAAGTACCAGTACGGACCGCTGATCTCGTTGGCCGACCAGAAGCGCATCGTGCGCAGAGGACGGGGAATCATGCCCGTGTCCATCAGATGCGTGAGCGCCCTGCCGATCTCCAGCACGTTCGCGCAGCCGGACGCGTCGTCGTTGGCGCTGAACTTCTCCTCCTGGACGTGGCAGGTGAAGACGATGCCGGGCAGACTCGGGTCGGTTCCGTTGATCCGCGACTCGATGAACTCCGTGTCCATGTCGGCGTCGTCGAACGTCGCCTCGATGTGCACCCGCACCGTCACGGGCCCAGAAGGATCCGCGCCCGTGAACGCGACCTCGTCGGGAAGCTGACGTCCTGCCAGCAGGGCCTCCAGCTCTCCCCCGCGCCGCGCCGAGAGAACGAAGCCGAACCAACTGTCTGCATCGCTCCCCCGGGGCGCCATGTCGGGCACGCTCTGCCAGGGGATCTGGTCGGGATGGTCCCACGGCTGGCTGGTCGAACGAAGGGCGGTCGTGACAATGCCGAGTGCCCCCCTCTCGAAGACCGCCTGGCTGACCACGGTGCCTGGTCTGCCGCGGGCGAACACCACCTTGCCGCTCACGTCGAGCCCCTCGTAGTCGGCGGCGCTCGTGCCTTCACCGACATCGACCAGTTCGGCTTCGACATCGGTCGACCGTGAGAAGTCCGCCAGCATGAGCTGAACGTCGGTGACGTCGGCCAGCTTCATGAGTACCGGACTCGTGATCCAGATCTCACCGTCGGTCGCACTCCACGCGGCGCTTCCGACCGGCTGCTTGAGACGGATCACGTCCTCCAGGCCGTATTCCACGGACCGCTCGTACAGATAGTCGGCGGCGGCGGTGAAGCCGGGATGCGGTGGAACTGTGTGAAGTGGCGGATCGTCTCGAAGGCTGCGTCGCCGGAGATCTCGCCGTTGAGGAGCTGAAACGTCCTGTCCGGCAGGAAAGGACTCTCCTGGGCGTAGGCTGCCGGGGACCAGAGTATCGAGAGAAGTGCAGGGAGCCAGAGGGCTCTCGGGGCGGCACGCATTTTGGAACCTCCGGACGCGGACGATGACGGGGGACGCGGACGATGACGGGCGATGCGCCGAGGGGCGCGTCGTCAGGAGGGTCGGTGCTCAAGCTGGCGTGAGGACAGGTTCGCCGAAAGGGCATACACGCCGGCCCCTCGATCGGACTATCCGAGCCTCCGGAATCGATGCACCTGCCACCGGCCGAGCACCGGCTCACCATCTGCCAGCCCGTCGAGTGCCTCGACCGCTGTCGAAGGGCCGGCGGACTCGTCGCCCAGGAAGAACTCGTACGGCCGTCCACCCCCCTGCTCCTGCCGCACGTACGTGGCATGCTGTCGCCGGATGGGTTCAAGCGCAAAGTCCAGCGGAACGAGATCCGTCCGGGCGACCACACCATCATACCTGTACTCGGTCCCGGCCAGCTCCTCGACCCTGGCAGGGCCGTAGGCAGACAGGGCCTGGACCAGGACCAGGCCACCCGGGCGCAGGAAGTCGGCTCCCTCCCCGATCACGCGACGTCGGAAGTCGAAGCCATCGTTGGATGCGCTGGCAGGTGGATTCGCCAGGACGAAGTCCAGGCTGCCTCGCAGGGGCTCCAGCAGCGCCCGTCCCTCTGCCTCGAGAGGCTCGAAGGAATCCGACACGGCGAAGGCCGTTCGGTCGGCCACCCCGTTTTGGCGAGCGTTCTCCCGAGCCGTGGTCACGTTGGTCCGGGACAGGTCGAGACCGATGATGCGCTCCACCCCGGGGGCAAGCGCTCCCGCGATGGCCAGAACGCCGATCCCACACCCCCAATCGACCCCAGAGCCGACCAGGTCCTCCCTGTGATCGGCAACCGCGAGCAAGGTTACACGGGTGGCCGGCGTGGGGGCGAAGGATCCGGCGGGATGGTTCAGCCGGATGGTCCCGAGTCCCCCCGTCTGAACGGGCGAGAGTATCGTCGTTTCCGAATCCACCATTCCCCCTTCCTGCGTCGGACGCTTTCTCCCAAACTACGGCTTCGCCATCGCCCGCAGACACGGCCCGGGAGCCTCAGTGCACCACGACACCATCGCCGTCATCGACTTCGGTGGACAGTACGCCCACCTGATCGCCACGAAGATCCGTCGGCACGGCGTGCGCGCCGAGATCCGTCAGCCCGAGGACGACATCGAGGCCTTCCGCGGCTACAAGGGGATCATCATCTCCGGCAGCCCGAGCCTGGCCTCCCACGGTGAGGACTCCGAATACACGAAGGAGATCTACGACCTCGACGCCCCCATTCTGGGGTTCTGTTTCGGTCACCAGGAGATCGCCCAGCACTATGGAGGAACGGTCGTGCACGGCGGCCGCGAATGGGGAAAGGCAGACCTTCGGGTCGCCACGGAGCATCCGATCTTCAAGGGACTCTCCGAGACTGAGCAGGTCTTCATGAGCCACTACGACTCGGTCGTTTCCGTGGGCCCCGAGTTCGAGGAACTGGGCCGCACGGTGACCGGAGAAGGCTCCGCCGAGCACCGGTTCGCCGCCATCGGATCGGATTCGCTCAAGCGATACGGGTTCCAGTTCCACCCGGAGGTGGACGACACCATCCATGGCGACGAGATGATCGCCAACTTCGTCATCGGGATCTGCGGCTGTACCCCGTCCTGGACGATGGAGGCCTTTCTGCAGGAAGAACTCGAACTCCTGCGCGATCAGGTGGGCGACGAGTCGGTCTTCCTGCTGGCCTCGGGCGGCGTCGATTCTACGGTGGCTGCGGTGGTGCTGGGTCAGGCCCTCGGCCCGGAGCGTCTCCACCTGCTCCATATCGACAACGGACTCATGCGGAAGGACGAGAGCGCCGGGGTGCTCGAGATGTTCGCCGACCTGGGGCTGGCTGAGAACCTCCACTTCGCGGACGCGAGCGATCGATTCCTCCATGCTCTGGAAGGCATCACCGCACCCGAGGAGAAGCGGGTCGCGATCGGTCGCACCTTCATCGAGGTCTTCAACGACGAGGCAGCCCGGTTGGGCATCGAAAGCCACCTTCTCGGCCAGGGCACGATCTATCCCGACACCGTCGAGACCGGTGGGACGAAACGCGCCGACACGATCAAGACCCACCACAACCGGGTCGACGTGGTAGAGCGCATGATCGCGGAGGGGAGGGTGGTCGAACCTTTGGCCCAGCTGTACAAGGTGGAAGTCCGCGAGCTCGGAGAGAGACTGGGCATCGCGCACGACGCGCTGTGGCGGCACCCCTTTCCAGGACCGGGCCTCGGGGTGCGACTCCTCTGCAGCGACGGAGTGGCGGACCGCACCGGGTTCGACGTGACCGAGCCTCTACTCGACGACGCTGCGGCAGGTTTCGGACTTGAGGCGCTGGCTCTGCCCATCCGCTCGGTCGGAGTGAAGGCGGATCTGCGCGCCTACGAGCACCCCGTGCTTCTGACCGGGGATGTACCCTGGAATCGCCTGCTCGACGCGGTCTCGGCGATCACAGCGGACGTCCCGGGGATCAACCGATGCGTGCTCAACCTCAGCGCATCGCATCCCACGTCGGCCGACGTGATCGCCGCGAGCGCGACCCGAGAGCGGCTCGACCTCTTGAGAGAGGCGGACCACATCGTCATGGAGAGTCTCCGCGACGCCGGACTCTATGATCAGGTCTGGCAGTGCCCCACGGTGCTCGCCCCGCTCCGGATCGGAGGAGCAGCCGGAGAGACGGTCATCATCCGGCCGGTACACTCGGCGCGTGCGATGACCGCCACCGCCGTGCAGCTTCCGACAGACCTCCTCGCGAGCCTGGCCGATCGCATCGGTTCTCTCAGCGGTGTCGGTGCCGTGGTGCTCGACGTGACATCCAAGC
>JBDHIL010000013.1:0-86231 GCA_039587465.1 Gemmatimonadota bacterium
CCCGTGCGGCGAGCAGTTCCGAGCCGAGCTGGTCCACCACGATGAGGACTATGAGTCCCGGACGAGTGGTTCCTTCTTCCTCTGGTCGATCGTTCGTCGGCGCGCAGGCCGCGAATGATAGCAGTAGTAGGCCAAGAGCTACTGAACGGCCTGTCAGCTCAACCGTGCGTCCTCTTCCTCGCATTTGTTCCACCCAGTCCGGGATCAACAACGCCATGACCCGAGATCCAAGTCAACGCTGAGGGCACAGTGCCCGGGTTGGCCGAGCCGCCGCTCCGGAGACCGAAAAACCAGCCGACTTGCTTCTCAGAATGCCCCAGCTGCTTGGACCGCCGTTGGCCCAAGATCTAACATAGGGAGTGGTACCGCACCTGGGGGCACGTCAGTGTGCGCCAACCCCCGTTTCCTGGTCCAGGGCGACTAACGTAAAGGCTGAGTGGATTTCGGGTCTCACAGCGGCCGCGAGGGAGACCGATGCGGAAGTCCAGATTCAGTGAAGAACAGATCTCGATGGCCCTGCGCCAGGGCGAGGTGGGCACGTCGGTGGCAGAGATTATCCGGAAGCTGGGGTCAGCGAGCAGACTAGGGCTGGAACGGAGGCCGCCGATCACCCCACCTCCCGGATCGCCAGCTGACAGGTCTGCTGGCGCGCTTCAAGGGTGAAGGTCGACGTAGCACAGCTGGAGCGGTCCACGCCGTAGACTCTGCCGGCCACAGCGGTGAACGTCAGCCTCACCGTCTCCCGAGTGGAAGGCGAGGGATGGACTACCACGGAGTGCTCACCCGGCTGGAGGTGGAGGCGACAGGCGACATCCGCTCGACTATAGGCTTCCGGCCGGTGCTGGTCGTCCCAACACATCGAACCCACGTCTTTGCCATCGATGGCCCGCAGCCCATGACTCTCGTAGGCGAGAAAGACCGATTCTTCCGCTTCCGGGAGTAGGGGTGCGGGGTACAGCCAGTAGTGTTGCCCTCCTCCTCCGCAGCCCGCCAGGACCGCGATGGTCAGAGCAATGAACCCCAGCGTAGTTCGCGACATACGAGTGCCCCTGTTCCGTGAGAGTGACGCCACACGCCGGGAGCACGAAGGAGCCTCGCCATCGCCAGAAACTCCAGGCAACCAACGGCCTGCCTAAACAATGCGATTTACGGCCGTTCCACCAGGGTTCCCGCTGGAACAGGACAAGCCCGTCGACCCAGAGGTGGAAGCGCCCGCTTACGGGCCCGCCACCCCAACCTCCGTCGCTGAACTCCACCGCCTCGAACAGGCTGCTGAAGTCGTTCGTCCATAGGGGGCGGGGCTGGGCCGGCGCTTCTGCGTCGGTGCACACCACGTCCAGGTCCAGGGAGGCCTGGTTGTTCGTCAGCAGCAGCCAATCCGCGAAGAAGGAGGCCGCGGCGGTCGGAGAGGGATCGCCATGATGCACACATACCTCGAGTCCGTCTCGCGCCGCTTCACTCGGACCGGAGCGCCACCATCGGGTCCACCCGGGAGGCCCGCAGCGCAGGCAGATACCCGGCTCCCAGCGCCACGCCGGCCAGGAGCGCCGTCACCACGCTCAGCACGACGGCGTCCACGCCCTCCATTCCGAAGAGGAGAGACTGGGCGACCCGGCCCAGGAAGTAGGCCGCCACCAACCCGGCCACCCCGCCAAAGACCAGCATCTGAACGACCTTCTTCAAGACGAGGCGCTGAACGTTGGCCCGCCCGGCGCCCAGAGCCATGCGGAGTCCGATCTCCCGGGTCCGCTGTGTCACGGTGAAGGCCAGCACCCCATAGAGCCCCACCGACGCCAGGATCGTGGCCAGCACGGCGAAGGCTGCCGAGAGAATGCTGATGAAGCGGTCCAGGAAGATGCTCTCCGTGACCTGCTGCTCCATCGTCTTCAAATCTTCCACGGGGAGGTCCGAGTCCAGCCGGCTCACCAGGGATGGGATGGCGCGCAGGACCGACGAGGGGTCGACGGCCGTGCGGGCATAGTAGTAGAGGGTGCCCACATTCTCGGCCTGGCGGTACGGGATGTAGAGGATCGGCTGCGCCGCGTTCTTCACATCGTTGTAGGCCGCATCCTGGATCACTCCCACGATCTGGATGTCCAACTCGTCGGCGTTGCTCGAGTGCCGGGACATGAACGTCCCTACGGCCCCCGGCCCTTCGATGCCGAACTTTCGGGCGAAGGTCTCGTTGACCACGGCCACCTTGGGCGCACCGGTGGCGTCGCTGTCGGTGAACTCCCGACCCGCCATGAGCGCCATCCCCATCGTGCTGAAGAAGCCGGGCCCGACGAAGGTGAAGCGGCTCCCGGCGTCCACCCCCGGCTCCCAGTGGAAGCCGTCCACGGAGACGCTGGTCCCCCAGGAGCTCCCAGCCAACACCGGCACCATGGAGGCCGAAGCGGCCTCCACCCCCGGCAGGGCGGCCAGCTCCTGTTCCACCTCCCGGAAGAGGGTCTGGCTTCGGGCGTCTTCATACCCGTTGAGCGAGGGTGAGATGGCGAACGTGACCATGTTGTCCGTCTGCATCCCCAGATCCACCCGGCTCACGTTTCCCAGGCTCTTGAGGAAGAGGCCCGCAGAAGCCAGAAGGGCCAGCGAGAGAGCGATCTGGCCCGTGACGAGGCCACTCCGAAAGCGCTGTGCAGCCCGGGAGCCCGAGGGCTGCCCGGCGTTGGCCTTGAGACGGCTCGTCAGGTCCATGCGGGTGTTGTGGAGCGCCGGGTAGAAGCCGAAGAGGAAGCCTGTGCCCAGCGAGAGCACCGCCGCGAAGGCGATCACCGATCCGTCCAACGCAAAGCTCATCATCTGGGAGGTGTCCGGCGGGAGAAGCCGGCTCATCAGAGTGAGCGTGCCTTGGGCCACCGCCAGTGAGGCGACCCCGCCCAGCATTGCCAGGAGGATCGACTCGGTCATGAGCTGGCGCAGGAGCTGTGAGCGGGCGGCGCCCAGCGAGCTTCGGATGGCGATTTCCTGGCCCCGCTGTGCGCCCCGGGCCAAGAGGAGGTTCGCCACGTTGGCGCAAGCGATGATAAGCACGAAGGCCGTGATGGCCAGAAGGAGGTTGAGGGGCGTCTCGGCCTCGCGCTGCATATTGCTCTGCCCCCGGGAGCCTGAGGCCAGGGTGAGCTGCTTGGCTCTGAAGCGCTCCATAGTCTGATCGGTCATCCCTTCCTGGAGCGGCACCTCTACTTCGTTGATGATGGAGCCGTAGAGGGTGTTGATCCGCTCAGCGGCCTGCTCCATCTCGAGCCCGGGAGCCAGGCGACCGAACGCATAGACCCAGTAGCTCCGTCGGCTCTCGACGCCCTCCCAGCTCGGGAAGAGGGCTTGGCGCATGCTCAGCGGGACGAAAATGTCTGGCTGGCGGCCGATGGTTGTCCCGTCGAATCCCGCTTCGGTGACGCCCACTATGGTGAAGGACTGCCCGTTGACGACCAGGCTCGAGTTGAGGACGGCGGGATCGCCGCCGAGTTGATTCTGCCAGTATCGGTGGGTAAGGACGGTGACGTAGTGGGCGCCGATCTGCTCGTCGTCAGCGGACGAAAAGAGGCGGCCGAGTTCGGGTTGGACGCCCAGGGTCTCGAAGTAGTTCCCCGTCACCAGGATGCCTCCACCGTTGGTGGTCCGGGCGGTGTGGGAGAGGTTCGCAGCAAAGGGCCGGTGCCCAGCGATGGAGGCGAACCCTGTCTCACCGTGCTGGAGGTCTCGGAGCATGGGGTAGCTCAGGATCTCGTCGCAGCCCCCCGCGTCTGTGCAAGACTGAGAGCCCGGGTTGGGTCCGGGCACCCCGAAGTTCACCAGGCGCTCCGGAGCCTCCACCGGGAGGGTGCGGAGCAGGATCTGATCGAACAGCGAGAAGATGGCCGCATTGGCCCCGATCCCCAGCGCCAACGAAAGGATGGCGACGGCCGTGATGAACGGCGTCTTGGTGAGGGTCCGTCCAGCGAGCTTGAGGTAGGCCATCGATTGGGCTCCGAGGGTCTTCAGTGGAGGTGCCCGCCCGCGCGAGCCGGTTTCGGAGGGCCGGGTCGTTCCCGGTCCCAGGACGTGGATGGTCCCGTACGAAGAGATGGCCCCCCCGCCCGTGCCCAGTGCCGCCCTCGCCTATATGGACACAAGAAGTAGCCCCGAGGTTGCATAGTGGGCTTGGACTGGATGGCTTGCATGGGTGTCATGCCAGTCTCCATCTCACCCACTCATCGCCCGCTGGGATCTTCGACGTCCCCAGTCTTCGGGTCCTTCGTGAACGGGTATACCAGCTGCCGGAGGTACCCCTTCGGGAACCGCTCTTTGCCCAGGCCCATGGTCTCGGGCCAGTCGTCGCCGGGGAGGTAGTAGGTGCCGAAGAGCTTGTCGATGAGCGGGAAGTGGATGGCGAAGTTTTTGTCGTAGAACTCGGGATCGTCGCTGTGGTGCCAGTGGTGATACTGCGGGGTGACGAGCACGTACTTGAGCGGTCCGAATGGAATCCGGACGTTGGCGTGGACTGCGACGGCCTGCAGGGCGACGATGGCTACGTAGGAGTAGAAGGCGGGCATCGAGAAGCCCAGCACGTAGAGCGGGATGTACGAGAACGCCCGCGTGAAGAGGATGTCGACCAGGTGCAGTCGCGAGCCGGCCAGCCAGTCGACGGCGCGAATCGAGTGGTGAACTGCATGGAAGCGCCAAAGGAAGCTGTTGGTGTGGAAGGCTCTGTGAGCCGCGTACTGGAAGAGGTCGGCCACGAGCATGGCCACAAGCACCTGCACGACGAAGGGCCAACCGGAAACCGTCGTCTATATCTGTTGGAAGCCCCAACCACCGAAGATCGCCTCGGACGGGGTCTTGATGGCCACCGCGGTGAACTGCACGAACAGATGGCTGACGGCGAAGTAGACCAGGTCGGTCTTCCACTCGAGGTGGAACTTCGTCTGCTCCGTGCGTTTGGGCAGAAAGAGTTCGAGGGGGATGAAGATCGACGACAGCACGAGGATATCGATCAGTAACCAATCGAGACTGATGGATACGATGCTCTGGTCGAAGTCCGTGATCTCAACGGTGTTGCCGCCGAGGACGATGGCGATGGCACTGATGACGACGGCGGTCAGCCCCAACCGGGTCTTGCCACTGAGCATGAAGCTGGTGAGCGCGAAGCCGAAGGCGAGCACCAGGCAGGCGAGAAGCACCCAGCGGAGCAGGTCCACCGGGTACAGGACGCGGAACTCAGGCGTCGTGAAGTACTCCGGGAAATGGAAGCAGATCACAGCGCCCAACGAGATGACCGCGAGGAAGATCGACAGATAGCCGCTGATCTTTCCTTCGCCGATTCGCAGCCTCTGAGGCTGAGGCTGTTCGGTTTCGGCCATCGGTATCTCTCTCTAGGGGAGTTCCACTGGTGAGCGAAATGGGTGCGATCCGGCGGAGGGTCTGCTCGTCGCCCCCATTGCGCCATGAGAGCGGCACGAGCGTGGCATGGTGCAGCTTAGGTGCTTTCTGCGGAAGTGCGATCCTGTGTGATCTGCGGGGTGGGTGGTCGTGATCCTCCCCCGTCTTCATCGGTCGAATGAACGAGTCGTGGAGCCCGCCTCACAGCCCGATGGGCGCTCGTGAGATCTTCGGACGGCGAGAACCGGCAGTGGGGGACCGGTGGGGCACCTCAGCCCTTCCCGGTGATGTACTGCTTGAGGTGCTGGTTCTCCTCTTCGAATTCGGTACGCAGTGCGTTCACCACGTCGCCGATCGACACCATGCCGGCCAGTCCGCCATCCCCGGTCACCGGGAGATGTCTTATACGGTGGTGGGTCATGCTCTCCATGGCGGAACCCAGGGAGTCCGACTGGCTGGCAAAGACGATGTCCCGAGTCATGATGTCCGACACGGGCGTCTGGCCGATGTCCTGGGGGCTCTGCGAAGTCAGCCGCAGGATGTCCCGTTCGGAGAGGACCCCGACAGGGGTCCCGGCTTCGATCACGACAACGGCGCCGATGTTGTGTTCAACGAGGGTGCGGGCAGCGTCGAGGACGGTCCTGTCGGGGCCGATTGTCACGACTGTGGAACCCTTGACGCGAAGGATGTCCGAGAGGCGCATGGGAGGGTCTCCGTTCGGGGGTGCGTGAATGCACCATACGCTCCGATCCCGCCCCCTCCAAGGATCTTCTTCGCCCTGCGGTTGCGGGCGCTGCCCCTGTCGTGGGCTGGGAACCGAAGCTCAGCGACGCCTCCGGTCCGCCATGATCGCCTGCTCACGGGAGCGGCGTCGAGCCTTCCTGTAACCATACGGCCAGATCGGAGGTGCATGGCAGCGTCGCTGTCGCGGGGGACCCCAGCTACGTTCGATCTCGGGCCCGGAACCAGCGCCTACGTATGCCGGACAGGGCCCTCCGCACCAACCCGGGGAGGTAGGAGGCATACAGACTCCGGCGGTTGTCACGCCACCGTGGCTCGACCCCGTGTCCCGTCGAGAAACTCTCCCGGGCCTTGCCGGCCTCTCCGATCTCCAGCCACTTCTCACCGATCACGTGATGCAGGACGGCGACCCGGTGATCAAGCCAGTCGCTGTTGTTCCGATAGTACTCCTCGTCACCGCAGCCCCACTTCAGAACGGCCCGAAGCAGCTCACTTTCGATGGTGATTTCCGTCAGGACGCTCTGTCGAGTTCTCGCACTGCCCACCAGAGACATCTGGTTCTCATGGTAGCGGTAGAGATATGTCGGAACGTTGAGGAATGCCGCCACATGATGCTTGCACATCCTCACCAACAGCTCGTATTCGGTCGCGATCTGGTATCGCTCATCATGGTATCCGACGCTCTCCAAGATCTCCTTCCTGAAGAGGACCGTGTTCTGCATGATGACGGGACTCTGCAGGACGTGGCGGAATACGTTGCCGACGAAGTAGGGGACGGGTTCTGGGAAAGCGTCGCAGTCGAACTGACCTCTGTCGGAATAGACGTCCTCGAACGACCAGCCCAGCCTGTCGAAGACCCGATGATAGGAACGGAGGTGGTATTCCTCCTGGACGGTATCGCCGATGATTGAGGAGACCTCCGTCGAGACGAGGCCCACCTCCGGGTGAGCGTCCATGAAGGGCACCTGCAACGCAAGCTTGTGCGGCATGTACAGGTCGTCCGAATCGAGGGAGGCGATGTACCTGCCACGGGCCTCCCTCATTCCGACATTGCGGGCATGGGCCGCCCTCCGGTTCTCCGTGAGGAAGTAGCGAATCTTCCCCATGAAGGGGTCCAGAACCTGCCTGGTATCGTCGGTCGACCCGTCATCTACTACGACGATCTCGTGGTCCCGATAGTCCTGATCCAGAACGCTCTGAATGGCCTGCGCGATGTAGTCGGCCGAGTTGTAGGTAGGGATAATCACGCTTACTGCGGGATCAGCAGACAACTCTAGCTCCTTGCGGTCACCACACCACGTCTCCGGGTGTGATCTGCCTGGGCGTCCATTGGGCCTGGCGGCTTGCCGCCGACCTCGATGAGGATGAGTGTCGTTCCGAACACTCTGCCCCGCGGCTTCTGAGGGATAGGAGATCCGACCGGGGTCTGGGATCAGGGGACACGGTAGGCCGTGGGGTGGGCGGAAGGCAATCCGGGAGCTCGGGATCAGCGCGCAGAATTGGTACCGGTGGAGGAAGGAGTTGGGGGGGACGGAGGTGCTGACCGACTCGTTCGTGCAGATGCTCTTCACCGAGCCAGGTGGTCCATGGGAGAACGGCTACAACGAGAGCGTCAACGGCGATTGAATCTCCCGGCCGTTTGCCTTTCCCACGCTCAACCCTCAGAATCCGATCCGGTTTCCCCCCCCCGCCCGGAGTCATGTCGCATGGGATCCCCGCGCCCTCCCGCCATCGCAGGCGTTCTGCTCGCCCTTCTCTTTTGCAGCCCCCTTTCCGCCCAGGACGAACCGGAACAGGTGTGGCCCCGGCAGGACGAATTCCTGATCCCCGCTGGTGCCACGAGCGGGCTCCCACTGGTGGAAGCGAACGACAACACGGTCCCTGCGGGGAGCCTCCAGAACGGTGCGCAAGAGATCTCCTTGGAGGTGGTGCGGGCCGACTGGCGGGTGGAGACGCCGCACAGCCCAGGCCTCCGGGTGGCGGCCGTTGCCGAGGAGGGTGGCCTGCCTACGATCCCCTCGCCGCTGATCCGGGTCGAAGAGGGTACGCTCCTTCGCGTGAGTGTCCGGAATGGGTTGGATGACATGCCCATCACTGTCTTCGGTCTGCATACCCGGCCCTCGGATGAGCGACCGTCTTTCGAATTAGCCCCGGGCGAAGCGCGGACCGTGGAGTTCCCGGCGGGCGAACCTGGGACCTACTTCTACCGGATCCAGGAGGGCGAGCCTCCACCGCGGCTGCCCAACGGCCGCCCGTCCCAAGAACGCGAGCAGCTCTCCGGAGCGTTCGTAGTGGACCCGGAAGGGGGTTCGCCGGCCGACCGGATCATGGTCATCAACATCTTCTCTCAGTTGGTTACGGATGCGCAATCCGAGAACGCGCGAGTGGAGGGCCTGACCATCAACGGCAAGTCCTGGCCGTACACCGAGCGCATGGAACTGGAGGTGGGACAGAACGAACGTTGGCGTATCGTGAACGCCAGCAATCGCTTCCATCCCATGCACCTGCATGGCTTCTTCTACTCGGTTCTTTCCCGTGGGAACATGGCCGGCGACACGATCTACGAGGCCCGATCGCAGCGGCTGGTGGTGACGGAGCCGATGCGAGGCGGAACAACCATGCTCATGGAGTGGACGCCGGTGCGGGAAGGGCGGTGGCTCTTCCACTGCCACCTCTCCTTCCACGTCTCGGCTGAGATCCGACTCCCGGGTGCCGAGGAGGCGGATCCGGAGCACGCCCATAGTCACATGTCGGGACTCGTGATGGGCATCGAGGTGGCGCCCGGACCCACGGACCTCGTGTCCGAAGGGGAGCCTGTGGAGCTTGACCTGTTCACGAAGGAGTACGGAGATGAGGCGGGCTATCGGTTCGGCTTCGCACTGGATCCTGCGGTTCAGCCAGACAGTCTGACGGAAGCGCCCGGCCCCGTGCTGGTCTTCAACCAGTACCAGGCAGCGGATGTGACCGTGCACAACACCATGTCGGTCCCCACCGGGGTCCACTGGCACGGCCTCGAGTTGGACGCGTGGGCTGACGGTGTGCCTATGTGGAGCGCCTCGGCGGGACGGATGTCTCCGGTCATCGAGCCAGGGGACTCGTTTACCTACCGGCTCTCGATGATGCGACCCGGGACGTTCATCTATCACTCGCACCTGAACGACATCCAGCAGCTCAGTGGCGGGCTCTACGGCGCGTTGGTCGTGCTCCCACCGGGCGAGACCATGGATCGCCGAACCGATCACGTGAAGGTCTGGGGTTGGAACGATCCCGCGCCTTCAGGGCCGCACAGTTTTGACCTGAACGGGATGCGCGAGCAGCCGGATGCAGAGGCGGTGGTGGGTGAGACTCACCGCTTCCGCGTCATCAACATTGCCCCAGCTGGACAGGTCACCGCTTGGCTCACTCGGGACGGCGAGGTGATTCCCATCACCCTCCATGCCAAGGACGGGGCCGACCTCCCGGTTCATCAGCGAGTGCCGGTGGATCGACTCCCCAGGCTGGGTGTGGGGGAGACGGCCGACTTCATATGGACGCCGTCTGAGCCGGGAGTCTATGAGCTCCGGATCGGACGCGGTGAGGGGCTTCACTTCCCGCAGCGATGGGTGGTGAGAGAGTAGATACAACAACCTGGTCCAGGGCGACTAACGCAAAGGCGAGCTAGATTGGGGCTCCGAGATACCCGCCCCCCCAGGCGGGGAACGGAGTCCGATGCGGAAGTCGAGATTTACCGAGGAACAGGTCGCCATGGCACTGCGCCAAGGCGAGGTCGGTACCCCTGTAGCGGTGATCATCCGCAAGCTCGGGATCAGCGAGCAGACGTACTATCGCTGGAAGAAGGAGTACGGCGGACTGGGCGTATCGTAGCTCCGTGAACTGAAGGCGATCCGGGAAGAGAACCGACGCCTGAAGACGCTGGTGGCGGATCTATGGTTGGACAAGACGATCCTGCAGGAGGCGCTCCGAGAGGAATGGTGAGCCCGAGGCAGCAGAAAGCCTCAGTCGGGTGGGCGCGGGAGGCGTACCGGCTGCCGGAGCGTCGGGCGTGCCGGGCGATGGGTGTCTCCCGATCCACGGTACCCTACGAGAGCCTGCGGCCTTCGAGGGAGCCACTTCGGGCTCGCCTGAGGGAGTCGGCGGCGGTGGCCACTTCATCCCAGGCCCAAGTCGGCTCGGTCTTTCACCCTCGTAGGGGACCATATTTGGGGGGCGGAGCACCACCAGCGATCTTGCGGCGGACGAGGTCTCATCGACCGGCAGCCCCCGGCGTCACGAGAATCCGGCCGCCTATTCTGCTCTCAAGGCCTCTGCTGGGTGGGTGCGAGCGGCCCTCATGGCAGGAACCGCGCTCGCGAATCCAGCCACTGCCAAGAAGAGAAGCGAACCACCGACCAAGGTCAGAGGATCCAGGGGGCTGACGCTGTAGAGCAGTGAGCTGAGGATCCGGCCCAAGGCGGCGGCCGCGAGCAGGCCGACACCAACTCCGGCAACCGCGAGCTTCATTCCCTGGGCGATCACAAGGCCCCTCACCTGGCCCGGGTCGGCGCCCAGCGCCACTCGCACGCCGATCTCGGCAGTGCGTTGACTCACCGTGTACGAGATGACGCCGTAGATCCCGACCGACCCCAAGAACAGGGCGATGAGGGCGGCGAGGGCAAGCAGAGTCATCGTGAACGTCGTGCGATTCAGCGAATCCCCAACCACTTCATTCATCGCCCTCACATCGGTGAGCGGAAGGTCCGCGTCGAGTTCGCCGATCATCCTGCGTACGCTCGGGACGATCGAATTCGGGTCGACGCCCGTGCGAAGGACCATTGTCATCGCGCTGACGCCGCCACCGGCTGAATCCAGCATCGGATGGTAGACGAACTCCTCTACCTCGGAGTCGAGCGCTGTGTCGTGCACGTCTCCGACGACGCCCACAATCGTGGAGCCGGAGATGCGCTTGCCGATCGCGCTGGTCTGGGGCCAGTAGCGCTGCTTCACAGAGTTACTGATAAGGATCGACCCGAGACGGAGGTTGTGGTCGTCTTGGTTGAATGCGCGCCCTTCGACGACCGGCACTCCCATCGCTGCGAAATATCCGGGAGTCGCTCTCCTGATGTGGAAGGCCGGTGGGAATTCTCCTTCGGCCGGAGGGAATTCCTCGACCATCCGAGTCAGGTACGGCCCGCCTCCGGTCAGCGGGAGTGTGGTGATGCCACCCACCCTCGAGACACCGGGTACGGACTCGAGTTGCTCGATCAAACGATCGTAGAACTGAGCGACGCCCTCGGGCCCCTCATATTTGGTTGGAAGCGGCCGAAGGCTGAAGGTCAGCAGCCCCTCCGCCTGGAAACCGGGGTCCACGGAGCGCAGCTCTTGGAAGCTCCGTACCATGAGCCCCGAACCGACGAGCAATACCAGCGCCAAGGCCACTTGGGTGACCACGAGAGCGCCGCGCAACCGGTGGCGTTCCCGTCCGGCGGTCGCGCTTCGCCCCCCGTCTCTCAGAGCGGCAATCGACCCTCGAGAGCCGGATCGCATCGCCGGGAAGAACCCGAAGAGGAGACCTGCAGCGACGGACACGATCGTAGTGAAGAGCAGGGCCGCCCCGCTCACGCCGATCTCACCCAGCCTCGGAATACTCGCAGGAGCCATCGAAACGAGCACCCGCGTCCCGAGGACGGCCAGCAACACACCTGCCGCGCCTCCGATGAGCGACAGCACCACGCTCTCGGTCATGGCCTGTTGAATCAGCCTCCCCCGACCGGAACCCAAGGCGAGCCGGATGCCACTCTCACGTGTGCGCCCCTCAGCGCGGACAAGCATCAGATTCGCGACGTTGCTACAGGCGATCAGAAGCACGAAGCCTACGGTGCCCAGCAGAATGAGGAGTGGCTGCCTGGAGTCACCGACGATGGTCTCCCTGAGCGGCCTTACGAGAGCGGTCCCATCGAACACCCCCGTGAACCAGGACTCTCCGTATCCAACCTCTCCGAACCGGCCGATCAGACCCTCTGCATCCACCGTTGCCGTCTCCAACGTCGAGCCGGCCGCCAGCTTTCCGAGTCCCTCGATGTGGTGGCCACCGAAGTTCTCACTCGCGGGGTTCAGTCCATAGGGAGCCCAGACATCCATTCCCGGGGTCGGAAAGTCATATCCCGCGGGCATCACACCGATCACCTCGAACGGTCGGCCGTTCATGGTAAGGGTCTTGCCGATAATGTCCGGGTCAGACCCATATCGACCTCTCCAGATCCCGTCGCTCACCAGCATCACGTCGGGTCCATCGGGGAGATCTTCCTCAGCTGTGGGGAGACGACCCCTTTGGGGCAGAACTCCGAGGAGCTCGAAGGCAGGTAGGGTCATGCGAGCGACGTTGACCTGCAGGGGATCGCCGTCACCCGTGAGAGCGACCTGAACGGGACGGCTACTGTAGCCCGCGAAGACCTCGAACGACTGGTTGTTCTCGACGAAGTGCCAATATCCACGATCAGAGAAGGGGGCTTCGCCACCTCCGACCTCTGCCCTCGTACCGGCGGCCACGGTGACGATGCGATCCTCGTCCGGGTAGGGGAGCGGTGCCAGAAGCACAGAGTCGACTACGGAGAAGATCGCGGTGTTGGCGCCAATCGCGACCGCGAGCGTCAGGATGGTCACGGCTGCGAACCCCGACTGCTTGACGAGGCTGCGAAGCGCGATACGGACGTCGTTCACGATTGTTCTGAGCACGCGGATACTCCTGGAAAGACCTCTGGGTGCTGGCGGTACTTGCCGACGCTGATGCTGTCAGGGAGCCACGGGATCCGCAAGGTCTACCCGCAGGTGCCACCAGTCTGGCGGCACGTAGTCCTCATGGACGCTGTGCGGCCCGTGCTCGTGCTCGAGGGGCATGAGCAGGGGGAAGGAGTCTCATGCGAAGGAACACAGAAGCCCCCGGCGCCGTGAAGGGCCGGGGGCTTCTGTGTTCAGAGGAGACGACCTGTTCGGCCGTTCTCTACATGGGCGGCAGAATCACCTGATCGATGATGTGGATAATGCCGTTGGTGGCCTCGATGTCGACTGCGGTCACCGTCGCTTCATCGATGAGAACAGTGGTTCCGTCGACTGAGATGGCCACTGCGGCGCCGTTTACCGTGACTGCTTCCGTCAGACCCACTACCTGAGTCGAAGTCACGCGACCAGGTACGACGTGATAGAGCAGAATGGCGGACAGGGTCTCGGGGTCGGCGATCAGAGCGTCCAGGGTGCCGGCCGGAAGCGCCGCAAAGGCCGCATCAGTCGGAGCGAACACGGTGAACGCGTCGGTACCCTTCAATACTCCAGTGAGGTCGGCGGCATCCAGGGCTCTCAACAGCGTCGCGAACGTGCCAGCCTTCTCGGCGGTCTGAATCAGGTCCAGAACCACTTCGGGGAGGAGAACGTCATCGATCACGTGGATGACTCCGTTCCGGGCTTCGATGTCCGTGGAGACCACCTTGGCGCCGTCGATGAAGACCTCGCCGTTCTCGACCGAGATCGCCACGTCCTTACCGTTGAGAGTGGGTGCGGAGGTTAGCCCGACGACCTCGGCAGCGGTCGTGCGACCGGAAACGACGTGGTAGGTGAGGACCCGCGCCAGAAGGTCGAGATCAGCGAGAAGGGCGTCGAGCGCGCCAGCCGGGAGTGCCTCGAATGCAGCGTCGGAGGGTGCAAAGACGGTGAACTCTTCCGTTCCCTCGAACGTCGACGTCAGTCCGGTGAGCTCCAACGCCGTCAAGAGCGTGCTGAACGTGCCCGCATTCGTAGCAACGTCGATGATGTTCGGCTCCGGGACGTCGGCGATGGTGTCGTCCCCACAAGCGGAGATTGTGGCGGCCAGTGCGATTACTGCAGCCCCCTTGGAAGCAAACTGGAACATGTCGAAACCCCTAAGTGCAGTTTGTACAATTGGTGTGCAGCGAATGATCATTAGCTGTTCATGTTTTGTCAACACCTTTGACCCTGATACATGGACAAGAGTTGTACAAGATGTGATCGGCCGAGGGTGCACATGTGTGCCGCGGGCCCGCTCAGGGGTGAAGCGGGGGATGGGCCGGGGCCTTCGTCAGGTGTGAACGCGCTCCGCTACTGGAACCTGAACAGAAGCGGGAAGACCACTACGACGATCCAGGCCCAGACCGCGTACACGGGCAGGTAGGCCGTCTGCCAGCGTTCGAGTGGCGCGAAGCCTCCGCGCCTCCTGACGAATCTCGCGTACAGCACGGCGGACCAGCCCAGGTTGACCACCAGGATCAGATTCTCTCCCAGGGCGGCCACCCGGTTGGGGCTGAAGCCGAACGCGGAGATGCGCGCGAGGATGGCCCACAGAGCCAGCGCGTCCACGAGGAGGGCACACACCACCAGCACCAGCTGCAGCACGTCGAAGAAGCCGGGCTCTGCTCGAGGATCCCTGGCCGATATCGAGTAGAGGAGCAGGCCCACCACGAGAACGAGAAGCAGGTCGAATCCGATGAGGACCTCACGCTCTACGTCGATCGAACTCCCGGTCCACAGCATGGTGGCCAGGAATGCCAGCAGCATGAGGGTGAAGAGGGGCGTGAAGAGCAAGGTGAGCACCGGCGCCATGTTCTCGATTACACTCTGCTTCGCCTCGACCAGCCATCCGGCGATGATGACCGCGCCCATGACGCCACAGGGAAGGATCCAGGAATTCAGGAGCCACTCCGCATCCCGCCCGATGGCGCCGAACACGAACATCGTGAACCCCATGAGCACACCGCCGCCCAGGGCGATGAGCACGTAGTAGATGAACCACTCCCCGGAGAATCGGACGTAGTTCATCCGGTGCTCATGGCTCCTCCAGGCCCCACCCGCGTACCCGATGCCCACGGCCAACCACAGCGCCATGGGAAGGTGAATGGCCGCCAGCACTTCGGTGTGTCCGGCAGGCTCGAAGGGAAGGAGGTTCACGGCGAGGATGCCCAGGATGAAGGGCGCCGCCAGTCCCAGCATGCGGGCGGGTTCGAGGCCCCTCTTCCATGCGAAGAACCCGGCCAGGAAGGGAAGGGCGAAGAGGCTGAAGTTGCGGATGTAGAACGACTCGGCCGCAGGTCCACCGTCTTCGAGGCTCAGCCCGAAGATCTCGGGTACCTTGATGGCAGCTCCTGCCGCCACGGCGAGACCGAGTGCTACGAGAGCCTCCCCGCTCCAGTCCACTCCGTCCTCTTCGGCATCGGTCACGACCAGGCGCTTCCACAGACGCTCGGAGTGCTCCCGGGCGAATTCCCGCGACAACGCGTCGAGTTCGCCGAGACGCTTCACCCCGATGAGGAAAGCCTCCTCCTCGTCGAGTCCGGCCTCCCGGAGGTCTGACACCTGGCTTCGGAGATGGTCCTCGAGTTCATCCACGTCCATGGATTCGATGGTCTTCCGCCGGCGCAGATAGGACCGCCATTCACTGATCCGCTCCTCGATCACTTCACACCTCCCTGGTACGGCATCAGATCCCCTGCGGCGCGAGTCTGAAGGACGTGAACGGGGTCGCGCGGAGCGTCTCGTTCACCACCTGCCATTGACGCTGTTGGTTCGACAACTCCGCGGAGCCCTCGGCAGTGAGCCGGTAGTACTTCCTCCGCCGGCCGGATTCGGACCGGCCCCAGTTGGCCTCCACGAGGCCGTTGCGCTCCAGGCGGTGAAGGACCGGGTAGAGCATGCCGTCCGTCCACCGCAGCGCCCCGCTGGACAACTCGTCGACGCGCTTGATGATGGCGTAGCCGTAGCTCTCACCCTCGCTGAGGATGGCCAGGACCAAGGGCGTGGCCGATGCCGCGACGAGGTCCTTGCCTATGTCCATGCCAGGCGGTGGGATGCGGTCCATGCAGTGTGGCGTCGATACATAGAGGTAGTATACATAGGAAATCTATGTATCAGCAAGAACTGGTCCCCGCACAGGGGTGCGGTGACTGCGTCGCACAGGAGCCCGACACTCAGGACCCGAAGCTACCCCACAAGAATTTGATGTGATTCGGATCTACTGCGGGCAGCGAAGCACGCGGCTTGCACCTGGTGAGGCACGCCCAGCATCTTGACCAGGCCGCAGAGTCGCGAGGTCGTCAGAGCGCGGCGTGTTCTGGCGTGGCACAGGGCCCGTCGTTCGTGGAAACAGGAGTGGTCCGAGCATGAACCATCGCGCTTCGGCGTTCACACTTTGCATGGCCTTTGCAGCTGGTGCCGCTGCCTGTGGGGATCCTTCCCCCGGGACTGAGATCAGGCTCGTTGTCGTTGGCCAGTCGTTGATCAAGAAGGACCCGAGAATCCGCTGGGACGATCCATATGGGAGTCTCCGCTCGACGGTGGGCCGTGCCGACATCGCTTTCACCAACTTCGAGATGTCTGTCCTGGCCGAAGGAGATCGTTGTGGGCTGCCGCCCGATTACGAGGTCTCGTTTGGAAGGCCCCGGCTGGATCCGGAGGCACGGCTGGGCAACACGTCGGGTCCGCACGCGGTTGAGCCGGATGTCATGGGCTTCCTGGCCGATCTCGGATTCAATCTCATGTCCCTTTCGAACAACCACGCGTGGGATCTGGGCGACTGCGGGGTTGCCGCAACGAGAGCCGCAGCAGAGGAACACGGCGTGGCCCATTCCGGGACGGGCCCGGACATCTCGACTGCTTCAGGACCAGGGTACCTGACCGTGGGCGATTTCACGATCGGCCTGGTTGCTGCCACGACGAGCCATGACGAGCGGAGGGCGATCGGACACGCGGTGAACGGGGTGTGGACGGGGCGGCAGGAGGATTGGGATCGAAACCTCTCCTCCGTTCGCGCAGCTGCGGCCGACTCTGATTTCGTTCTCTATTACCACCACTTCCAGATCGACTTGGACGAATTCGCGGACATCGAGCGGGGGGACTCGACCGGTGACGGCCATGTCCGGGTCGAGGACGTGGCCCAGTGGCAGACCGACTTCGCGCGTGCGGTTCTCGACGCCGGGGCGTCCATGTATGTGGGCCATGGGCACCGAGCGTTCGATGGTGTCGAGGTCTATGACGGAAAGCCGCTCCTGCGACAGCTCGGTGGCTTCGCTTACCAGGGACTGAACCCGGAGATCGGTGGCTACGAGGAGCATCGACCATGGGAGGGCCTCCTCGCGGACGTCCTCATCCGTGACGGCCGGGTCGAGGAGATCGAGTTCCTGCCTCTCGATCTCGACGAAGGCGAATCCTATCGCGAGGACTACGACGACCTCGAGTTCCTGTCCCGTCGCGGCCTCGCAGAGCTGGCTCGCGGTCCACTGGCGAAGTCGATCCTCGTCCGTCTTCGGGACCTATCTGCGGCCTATGGAACGGAACTCGAGATCACAGATCATGGAGCGCAGCTTCTGATCGCTTCGGGGAGCTAGGAGGCGGTACCGCCGCTTCCCCGCGAGCCGCTGATACAGGTCAGGGGTCCACGGCAGTGGCTGCACGCCTGGCAGTGGATTCGGCTCGGTGCTGCCGGGTGCCTCAGTTGAAGCAGTCTACGGCGACGGACCTGCTGCGAGCCTCACCGGAGAAGGTGTACCGGAACGTATAGTCCAGATCGAACTTTACCGGTCGCTGCACCGTGCGACTCGCGCTGACGGTGGTGCCGCGGAGGACCGTAGCTCCGCCGAAATAGTCGCTCAGGTCGAGTTGGCCCAGGAAGGAGATCTCACCAGGGGAGCCATCCAGGGGCGTCCACTGCACCTCTCCACTCGACCATTCCGCTGCGTCTCCCGGTACTCCATCCCTCGCCTCCACATTGATCGTGTGATGGCACTCGTACTGCTCCGACGACGCGTCGTACCCTGCCTCCGTCACATCCACCGTGATGCCCAGGTTGAGCCCGGGGACCACCGTGATGGTCGTCGTCCGGGTGGCCGACCCGGCGGTCGCGGTCACGCTCGCGATACCCTCACCGGACGCGGTGACCAGGCCAGCGGTGGACACTGAAGCGATGGCTTCCGGGGTCGCGCTCCACGACACAGGAACTGCCATCTGCGTGCCCGTCTGATCGAAGACCGTCGCCGTGAGTTGACCGGCGCCCCCGACCGCCAGGAGCATCGCGTCGGGCGAGACCGTGATCGATGTTGGAATCGGGGTCTTCGGTTCTGTTGGATCAGACCCGCCGCAGGCGGAAAGGGCGAGGACGATGACAGCCGGGATCAACGGCGAAAGGCGCATCTGGGCAGATTCCTTCCAATGAAATGAGGCCCCGGGAGGGGGCGGGGCATAATGGGCGCCAAACCGCCCGGTGTCACCCGTGCTCGGCGGCCCTACTGCCCCAGCCGGTCCCGCGCTGCGGTTGCGCCTCGGACCAGGAGGGCGATGAGCGCTCCGCCCACGAAGCCGAACGCGGCGGAGATGGCCGGCATGCCGACTAGAGCACCGAACGCCATCAACGTGCCCAAGTTCAGGCCACGCGTGAACAGATCGACGAAGAAGCCACCCACCGAGTAGAGGACACCGCAGACGAGACCCAGGTAGGCCATCCATTTCGCGGACTTGGTCGCTGCGGTCAGGATCTTCATTTGGTCGTCCCCCGCTCCCCCGCCAGGGCTGGGTGCTCACCGTACAGCCCTACCTGGTCCCAGAGGGCCTGGAAGCGGGGCTCCCCGGCAAGGGTGGCGAAGCCGGGGCGACGCAGGTAGTACACGCCGCCTTCTTCGAGGAAGCTGCGCTCCAGCCAGTTCAGGGCCTCGCCCACCTCGCCCAGGACGGCGTAGCCCAGGGCGATGCCCGACGCTGCTGCACTTCCGCCCGACTCCTTCCGTGCGATGGCCGAGCGCAGCACCTCCCGCGCCCCCGCGGTGTCTCCGGCGGAGGCCAGGTACGCCGAAAGGTCTGGCGGATAGGGCCTGGAGTGCTTGGCCAACACCTCGCTCGCGATCTCCCCGGCCTCGTCCTGGTGACCCGACAGTCCGAGGCTGATGATGAGGCCCTTGGCCGCATCCAGGTCATCGGGATTCGCGGCCAACTGGGAACGGTACTCCTCAGCGGCCTCATCGAGCATTCCGTTGTTGAGGAGGATCCATGCCCTCACGGCGGAAATCCAGGGGTTGTACGGGTCGAGGCGTCGCGCTTGCCCGATCAGCTCGAGACCCCGCTCCGCGTCACCCGCGATGACCCCGTACCATTCCGCCAGATACCAGGTGGCGTCCACGTTGTGAGGGTCCAGTTCCAGCGCGAACTCGATGACGCGCCGCGCCTCTTCCCAGTTGAAGTCCTGGGGCCACAGGTAGGCGATCCGCGCCATTTGGGCCCTGGGGTCCTCGGGTGCGTATTGCAGCGCGAGCCGGGCGTGCTCGGTCATCTGGGGGAAGAACTCGCCCTGGGTGCCGCCGCTGAAGTTGTTCAGGTACCCCAAGGTGCTGGCCAGCCATGCGTGACCCCGACCGAACTCCGGGTCGAGCTGCAGGGCACGTTCGAAGTGCTCCTTGGCCCGCCACCAGGATTCGGTGTCGACCTGGTTGGTGTAGTAGACCCCCCTGAGGAACTCGTTGTAGGCCTCCAGGCTCTGGGCGGGAGGCGCCCTTCGGGCCATCTCCGAGTCGCTGGCCAGCGTCCCCTGGAGCGATGTCGCCACCTTCGTCGCGAGGCTCCGCTGGAGACCCAGAAGCCCTTCCAGGCTGAACCCGCGTTTCATTTCTTCGGACCACAGGTGCTCGTCGGTGAGTGCGTCAATGAGCTGAACGGTGAGGAGGATGCTGTCCGGGGCCGTGCGCACACTGCCCTCCAAGACGTAACGCGCGCCCAGGGAGTCGCCCGCCACCTCTCCCGGCACTCCCCGGAAGAACAGGGTGGAGGTCCGGGAGGTCAGGCGGATACCTCTGAGCTGCGCCAGATGATGCAGGATCTCCTCGTGGAGTCCATCGGCGAGGTAGGCCTGGTCTCCCGCCGGCGAGTAGTCGGCCAGAGGCAGGACCGCCAGCGTGGGCTCCTCGACGGGGACCCCGGTGTCGAGCGGCTCGGTGAGCGGACGCCATGCCCGGGCCCCCATCCAGACGACTGCGACGAAGCCCGCGCCCACCAGGGCGGCCTTGAGGCGAATCCAGCGGTCGGGAGGCGGCGGGACCGAGATGCCTGCTGCGGGGCCCGTCCGTTCGATGCCCTGGTTCGTGACGTCGAAGGTCCACGCGAGGCCCATGGCCACGGGGAACCCCAGAACGCTCACGATGACCAGCGCATTGAAGACGCCGGGTCCCGCTCCCAAGACCGGGAGCACCATATCTGCGCCCTCGAGAGCGGCCAGGACCACCGCCAGGTACGCTACGCCGACACGATACACCTTCCGTCGCTTGAGCTCGGAAAAGAAGTCGACGGGGGCCGGGTCCGCCGCGGGCTCGCCGTGGGTGGGGCGTTCAGGCGGGACTGAGTTCTGACCTGTCAGGCTGGTACCTCCTCGACAGCGAAGAGCCAAGTACAGGAAATCCAACCGCGGCGGGGGGTCGAGAATGACGGTAGGACTTGGGGTGCCGGGGAGCAAGAGGGTTGGTTCAGTGCCGGCTCCGGTGAGCCACCGGCCGGTCCGGAGCCAAGGCTCGGGGTCGTCCCCGCCCTCTGCCTCGATGTTCGGTGTGCCCGAGCCTGGAGCGTCGCTAGAAGGCAAGGTGATAGACCGAGCCCGCGCGGGCTTCGAACTCGATACTGCCGTCATCCGCACGCCTCAGAGGCAATGCCCTTCCGTCCGCGAACACTGCGGACAGGCCTTCGGCGGAGACGTGGCAGAGCCCGTCCACGGATGCCTGGATGGTGGCGTCGGTCAACGAGCCTGCACTCCAGGACATGGACACTGTAAAGCCGCCTCGAGCCCGCAGCCCCCGGACGCTGCCGTCGGCCCACTCCGAGGGCAGGGCGGGAAGAAGCGCTACGATGCCGTTGTGGGATTGGAGGAGCATCTCGGCGATGCCGGCGGCGGCTCCGAAATTCCCATCGACCTGGAGGGCTCTTCCGCAGAGCGAGAACAGGTTGGGAAGCGACGAGTCGACGAGCAGCGCGCGGAGCTGGCCGAGTGCTTCGTCGCCGTCCAGCAGCCGCGCACGCGCGCCGATCTTCCATCCGTACGACCACCCGCACCCGCCCGTGCCCCGCCGGTCCAGCGAGACGGCCGCCGCCTGGGCGAGTTCATCCGACGCGGGGGTGATCTCCCGGCCCGGGTAGAGGCCCCAGAGGTGCGAGAGGTGGCGGTGCTCGGGTTCGATCTCCTCGTAGTCCTCGATCCACTCCTGAATCTGGCCGTGCCTGCCGATCTGGTTGGGGGCGAGTCGCTCTCGGGCCGTGCTCACCTGATCCGCGAGTTCTGCGTCCCGACCCAGGATGGAGGCCGCTTCGATGAACTCCGAGAACACCTCCCGAATGATCTGCATATCCATCGTTGGGCCCACGGCCATGGTGCGGGCGGTCAGGAACAGCCCGCTCACTTCGTCGAAGAAGCGCCCGTTGCCCTCCCAGCCGGGGAAGTTCTCCGGCGAGTTGGAAGGTGCGGTGACCCACCACCCCCGTTCGGGATGCTCGACGAGAATATCGAGGAGGAACAGCGCCTGCCCTCGCAGCAGCGGGTACAGCCGCTCCAGATAGGCCTCGTCCGGGCTGAATCGGTAGTGCTCGTAGAGGTTCGTCATGATCCACGCGCCCCCCACGGGCCACGCCCCCCAGGACGGACCGTCCATGGGGGTGGTGGCGCGCCAAAGGTCGGTGTTCTGATGCAGCACCCAGCCTCGCGCGTTCCAGTGTTCACGGGCGGTGGCCTCTCCAGCTTCTGCGATCTCGTGCGTGAAGCGCTCCAGGGGCTGAACCATCTCCTGCAGATTGCCCGTCTCGGCGGGCCAGTAGTTCATGGGCAGATTGATGTTGATGGTGTACTTGCTGTCCCACCAAGGGTTCGGGTTGTCGTTCCAGATGCCCTGGAGGTTGGCGGGCTGTGTGCCCGGACGGGAACTGGCAATGAGCAGATAGCGACCGAACTGGTAGTAGAGGGCCGCCAGCGCCGGGTCGGGATGTTCGGCAAAGCGGTCGATCCGCTCGTCCGTGGGCAGGCTGGCTCCCGGCTCCGCCGGGTCTCTGAGCGTCAGAGATACGCGGTCGAACCAGGCGCGGTGCTCCCGCTCGTGCTCCGTCCGCATCGTTTCCCAGGTGCGGTCCCCGACCGCAGAGAGCGCATCGTGCACGCGCTCGGCGGGATCCGCTGAGACATCTCGGTAGTCCACGAAGCTCGTGGCCGCGGCAAAGACGAGTACGGCCTCGTCGGCGTTCCTCACACGAAGCGTCCGGTAGTCGACTTCTGCGTTCCCACCGCTCACCTTCGCCCGGACGCGGCCCTCGTAGAGCAGGCGACCTTCGATGCCCAGATAGTCGGAGCTCTTGCCGGTGATCCGCAGGTCCCCCGGGTGGATTCCGTCCATGCGGAAATAGTCCGTGCCGTAGTTGGAATGCGCGGGATTCCGCACTCCGTGCAGATTTGCCGAAAACGTCACGGCACCGGGGCGGTCAGCCGACATGCGGACCACCACCACCTGGTCGACGGCGCTGGAGAACACCTCACGGACATGTGTGACTCCATCGACCACGTAGGTCACCCGCGCCACCCCCGCCCCCAGGTCGAGTTCGCGACTGTACTCGGTCGCGCCCTCATGCCCCTCGAAGTCCAGCCAGAGGTCCGCGAACGGCTGGTACTTCATCATTTCGTAGGGGACACCCATCATCGTGCGCCCGAACAGGTCGTGGGCCCGCTGGAAGTCACCGTCGAATAGATGGCGGCGGATCTCGGGCAGTGCTTCGTGCGCACCCGCGACCACGGGGTCGTAGGGTCCTCCGGACCACAGGGTCTCTTCGTTGAGTTGGATGCGCTCCCGCCCGATGCCCCCGAAGACCATAGCACCGAGGCGCCCGTTCCCGACGGGAAGGGCTTCATTCCAGGACGACGCGGGCTCGTCGTACCAGAGCGTGGACGCGGATGATGGAGCGTTCTGCGCGTGCGCCGGGAGAGCAGGTATCACGAAGACGGATACGAGCACGGCCGTCGTGCGGAGGGCGAGCTTGGCCGCGATACTCACGGAGGGTGGGGTGTGCGTATTCACGCGAGGGCCTCGGTGCCGGGTGGTGGACGAGCGTCCGCAACGTACTGGAGCGACTTTCGGGGAGCGAGGTCGCGGCTCGCAGGCCTCGTGAAGGCCGGCCGGAGCATGGCGCTCCCGACGGGGCCCTGAGCCGAGGTCGCCCAGGGAATGGGTTGCGGAACGGAACAAAGCCGAGTTGAATGCGGCTGTGATACACGGCAACGCATTGCGACGCGACGGCCCTATGACGGATCGACAGCGAGATGGTGGTTTGGCGAGCCCGGGCGATCCGTCCCGCCGGGAGTTCATCAAGCGAACCGGCTCTCTCGGGCTGGCGCTCGGACTCGGCGAATGGTTGACCGGCTGCGCGTGGGAAGCAGGAGGGGACCTCCCCAATGTGGTCCTCGTGTTCGCGGACGATCAGGGGTACGGCGACGTCGGCGTGTATGGTGCCGAGGGATTCAGGACACCGCACCTCGACCGGCTCGCTGCGGAGGGTATGCGTTTCACCGACTTCTATGCATCGCAGGCGGTGTGCTCGGCTTCGCGTGCTTCACTGCTCACCGGGTGCTACTCCGAACGCGTCGGGATCCGCGGGGCACTCAGCCCCGACTCCCAGATCGGCCTGGATACCGACGAGGTGACCATTGCCGAGCTCCTCCAGAGTCGCGGCTACGCCACGTGTGCGGTCGGAAAGTGGCATCTCGGAGACGCCCAACCGTACCTGCCCCTCCAGCACGGATTCGACGAGTACCTGGGGCTTCCGTACTCGAACGACATGTGGCCCGTGGACTACGACGGAAACCCGGTTGGCGAGGACCGCGCTTCTCGCTATCCGCCACTGCCGCTGATCGACGGGAACGACGTGATCGAGACGATCGACACTCTGCAGGATCAGGCAACGCTCACGACCCGGTACGCGGAACGCGCCGTGGACTTCATCGACCGGAGCGCGGCAGCGGGACCATTCTTCCTGTACCTGGCGCATAGTATGCCGCACGTCCCGCTGGGGGTCTCGGACAAGTTTCGGGGACACAGCGAACAGGGCCTGTACGGCGATGTGATCGAAGAGATCGACTGGTCGGTCGGGCAGGTCCTCGAAGCGCTCGAGCGGAACGGGGTGGCCGGCAACACGATCGTGATCTTCACGAGCGACAACGGGCCTTGGCTGAACTACGGAAACCACGCGGGCTCCGTCGGCCCTCTGCGTGAGGGGAAGGGGACCGCCCTGGAGGGAGGGCCGCGGGTGCCTGCGATCATGCGTTGGCCCGGCCGCATCGCCGAGGGGTCCGTGTGTACGAACATGGCTTCGACCCTCGACATCCTGCCCACGCTCGCCGCAGTCACACAGGCCACGCTTCCCGATCACGCCATCGACGGTGTGAGCATCCTGCCGCTGCTGGAGGGTGTGCCCGGCGCCAATCCACGCAGCACCTTCTACTTCTACTACGGCGGCGAGCTTCGCGGGGTGCGCGAGGGCCGGTTCAAGCGCGTGTACCAGCACCGGACCCGATCGTACGAGGGCGTCGAGCCCGGCCGGGACGGACATCCGGGACCCTACGCCTTTCCCGTGATCCCGGCCGCGCTCTACGACCTCGAGGCGGACATCGGTGAGACGACGGACGTGAGTGCCCTGCACCCCGAGGTGGTGGAGCGACTCGACGCCCTCGCAGAAGAGGCGCGCGGTGCACTCGGCGACCGCTTGAACGCGCGCATCGGTAACGAGGTCCGAGGTCCTGGACGGCAGCCCTTCGACCGGCCCGACGTTGCCGAGCACGCTGCGATCGGGGGCACGGTCGGGCTCGCGCACCCCCCTAGCCCTTCCTACCCGGGACGCGGGCCGGCCACGCTGACCGACGGTCTCTTGGGAAGCCGAGACCACAACGATCCCTTGTGGCTCGGCTTCAGCGGAGACGACGTGATTGCCACGGTGGACATGGGGCGTCCGGTCGCGGTCAGGCGCATCGGGCTCGACTGTCTACAGGCCCAGGGGCCGTGGATCTTCCTTCCACAGCGCGTGGAGTTCCAGGTGTCGGGCGACGGAAGCAGTTGGCGTGAACTCGGCCGCGTCGAGATCCCCGTGACCAACAGCCGGGAGCGGAGCGTCCGCATGGTCGACCTGCGAGTGGACCCGGGCGAGGTCGTCGTTCAGCACGTGCGTGTCATTGCGCGGAACCAGAAGCTTCCCCAATGGCACGGAGCCGCCGGAGAGGATGCGTGGATCTTCGTTGACGAGATCATCGTAGAGGGCGCCGATGAGCCGGGGTGAGCAGCGCGGTGCGTAGCGCTCGAGGTCATCACGCGCGCAGCACGCTGCGGAGCGTCACCTACCCAGGGTCGACGGCCGAACCTCTTCGATTCCGGTCAGTTACCTCCGAACTTCAGCATGGCCGCGCCCGGCAGGAGGTTGATGCAGGCGTGCAGAACGAGCGGAGCCATGAGATTCCTCTTCGAATAGAGAAAGAGGCCTCCAAGAATCAGGCCACCCGGCACGCCCTGGCCGAAGGAAGCGACCAAGGCTGCGCCCCAGTCACCCGACGAGGGCCATCGCGGGTTCAGGTATGCGTAGGGTAGGTGGTAGAGGCCGAAGAGGAGCGAAGCCAGGAGGAGCCCCCACCATTTCGAGCCGGTCAGACGCTCGAGCCGAGTTTGGAGGTAGCCCCGGAAGAACATCTCCTCAGTGGCGCCTGTGAACAGGACCAGAAAGAGGAAGGTGAGGGGCAAGGCGACGAGGGCCCGCGTGGAGGCCAGCAGGGCGATGATGTCGTCACTTCTCCACGAGTACCCGATCTGGAACAGGGACACGGCCACACCCAACCCCAAGGTCAGGCCCAACCCATTGCGGAGCGTCCCCCACCTGAGGCCGAACGAAGCGAGGGTTCGGCGAAGGCGGCCTCCGGCCCCGGCGTAGAAAGCGACAAGGCCCACCGGGATGAAGATCATCGTCACCCAATGGACGAATTCGGTTTCCAACGTGGCGAACAGGTAGGCCAGGTAGATGAAGAAGTAGACCAGAGCCAGCCAGGGGGGGTCTGCCACCGGCGGGTCGATGGGGCTGGCTCCTGGGTCGTGCGACGCTTGAGGAGCGTCACTCACCGCTTCGAGCATGTTCGTCATGATAGGTCGTACGGCGCGGGACTCGGCGGGGATTCAAGGGCCGGGGTGGCCCAACTGCGGCTGAGGCTCCGGCGACGGGGTCGGCCGCGATGGAGCCGACGCCCCCGTCATCCCGATGTATCAGTTGCCACCGTGAACGTCACCATCGATTCCAGCCCGATCGACTATTAGGATGGAGGGTCGCAAGATCATCTGTCCCTGGGGCAGGGAGTCCCATGTCCGTGACCGCTTCATCCGGTGCACAGGGCAGCACCTTCGTGGCCGACGCCTGGGCCGGACTCGCCGCGATGCTGGTGGCACTGCCGTCCGCGATCGCCTTCGGCGTCGCGGCGTTCACGGCTGCCGGACCGGGCTTGGCGGGAGCAGGGGCACTCACGGGCATCATCGGTGCCGTGGCGCTCGGCATAACGGCGCCCCTCGTTGGTCGAAACGCAGGCTTCATAACCGCACCTTGCGCGCCGGCTGCCGCCGTGCTGGCCGGCCTGGCTGCCGAGCTCGCGTCCGGCCACGGACTCTCCCCCGATCGTGTCCTGGCTTTGCTGGCGGTCACGGCGGCGATCTCGGCGGTCCTGCAGATCGCTTATGGATCGCTCGGGGCGGGGCGCATGATGAAGTACATCCCCTACCAGGTGGTCAGCGGATACCTGTCGGGCGTGGCCGTCATCATTTTCGTGGGGCAGCTGCCCGAGCTCCTGGGGGTCCCGTCGCGGACCCATCTGTTCGAGGCCGTCACGTCGGTCGATCTTTGGCGCTGGCAGAGCATCGTCGTGGGGGTGGTTACGATCCTCGTCACGTTCCTGGCGCCGAAGGTCACGAAGCGTGTCCCGGCGGTGATCATCGGCCTCGCGGGGGGCATCGCCGCATACTTCGCGATCGCCTGGATGCAGCCCGAGCTTCGGCAGCTCGCCGGGAACAGCTTCGTGATCGGATCCATCACTTCGTCCGGATCGGTGCTCGAAGCCGCCGCGTCGAGAATGGCGATATTCGGGTCGCTGTCCCCCGGCGACCTGGGCCTCGTCATCGCGCCGGCCATCACGCTGTCTGTCCTCCTCTCCATCGACACCCTGAAGACGGGTGTGGTTTTGGATGCTCTGACCCGCCGCAGGCACAACTCGAACCGTGAACTCGTGGCCCAGGGGATCGCCAACGTGGTGTCGTTCGGCACCGGCGGCATGCCTGGTGCGGGGACGATGGGGGCCACGCTGGTCAACGTCACTGGAGGGAGCAGGACGGTCGCGAGCAGCGTGTTCGAGGGAATCCTCGCGTTGGCCGCGGTTCTACTCTTCGGGGAGCTCATCGCCTGGGTCCCCATCGGTGCTCTGGCCGGCATCCTCCTGGTGGTTTCGTGGCGGATGTTCGACTTCGACATGTTCCGGCTCCTGCGGCACAAGGGCACGCGCCTCGATTTCGGCGTCATCGCCGCCGTGGTCGTGGTCGCGGAGACCGTGGGCCTTATTCAGGCGTCTGTCGTAGGTGTCTGTCTGGCCATCCTCCTCTTCATCCGTGCCCAGGTCCGCAGCTCCATCATCCTCGGCAAGCGCGACATGAGCTCGGTCCGCTCCAGGCGCAGCCGGACCGACCAGGAAGAGACCATCCTGGAGGAGCACGGCGACGACGGTCTCCTGATCCAACTCAAGGACGATCTCTTCTTCGGGACTACGGATCAGCTGCTCTCGGACCTCGATGCGGATCTGGCGAACCGGCGGTACGTGCTGGTCGACCTACGCCGCGTCCAGTCCATGGACTTCACCGCGGCTCACCTGTTCGAGCAGATGCGCTACAGGCTCGCGGAACGGGGTGGAGGCCTGCTCATCTGCGGCATGCCGTCCGGGGGGGCGCAGCGTCAGGACATCGAACGGTACCTGGCCCAGCTGGGGGTGCTGGCTGCCGGCGGCGTTCAGGTCTTCGACACCCGGGACGGCGCCCTCGAGTGGATGGAAGACAGGATTCTGGAAAGTGCCGGGTGGGTGAGCCACGACGACGATCCCCCCTTGGATGCGCATGACCTGGATCTGTTCAAGGGCTTCGATGAACGCTCCATGCAGGAGATCGAAGCGCTCTTGCTGGAGCGCACACACGGCCCGGGCGAGCAGATCTTCTCGCGGGGGGACGCCGGCCACGAGATGTATCTGGTCCGCCGAGGTCGAGTGCGCATCCTGCTGCCCCTCGCTGGCGGCAAACAACATCACCTGGCCACCATCGGACCCGGCGAGATGTTCGGAGAGATGTCGTTCCTCGACCGCTGGTCCCGCTCGGCGAACGCCGTGGCGGACACGGCCACCGACCTCTTCGTGCTCTCGAGGGATACGCTCGACGCCCTCGAGAAGACACACGCGTCCCTCCCGGCTCTCCTCTTCGAACGGATCGCTCTCGAGATCTCGCATCGCCTTCGGATCGCCAACAAGGAGTTGAGGGCACTGGAGGATCGATGAGCCGGACTTCCGTTGCCCGGTGCCGAAGTGTGAGGGGCCTGGTTGGGCGCGTTTCGGAGTGGTAGGAGATCCACCCACCGTCTTGCCGTCCGCTCGGCGCCCGCCTCGCGCCGTTCCACGCTCCACGCTCCAGATGAGGGGGGACCCGAGCCATGCGTCGGCGTGCCTGCCAGGCCAACGCCCTTGGGCACGGCGGCTCTGGTCCCCCCCGCCCGGCTCAGCCCCGCCTGAGGGCCTGCACGGGATCCGTGCGGGCGGCCCGGGCCGCCGGAATCCACGTGGCTGCGAAGCTCACCAGAAGGAGAACGCCGGCCACGGACGCAAACGTCGCCGCGTCATCCGCTTCAACCTGGAAGAGCAGCGCCTGCATGAACCGGCTCAGCACGAAGGCTGCCACAAGGCCCACCACCAGACCCGCCACGGTGACGGCCATGCCCTGCGATACGACCATGCCGCGGACCTTCACGGCGTCGGCCCCAAGCGCCATGCGCACGCCGATCTCCTGGGTGCGTTGGCCGGTGACGTACGATACCACCCCATACAGTCCGATGGCGCCCAGGAGCAGTCCCACCACCGCCGCCATGGCCAAGGCCAGCATGGTGAATGCCATGGGGGCACGATCCCGCTGCACGCGTGCATCCATGGTGCTCAGATCCGCCAGAGCGATGGAGCTGTCCATGTCGCCCAGAGCTTTGCGCACCGAGGGTACGATGGACGTGGGTTCCACGGCGGTCTTGATGGTGTAGGCCATGGTGCCCGTCAGGTAGTCCCGGGTCACGCCTTCCCCCATGAGCAGGGGGTAGTAGACGGTGCCCATGGGCGCCTTGACGAGGGACTCGTTGTTCACGTCATCCACCACGCCGACGACCTGCGACCACGGGTCATGTTCGTTCTGCAGCCCCTGGGTCACGCGTCCCCCCACCGCCTCCTGGCCACCGAAGTGAGCCACCTGCAACTGCCGGGACACCAGCACCGCACCGGTGCGCGCATCAGCGTCCGTCGAGGTGAGCCATCTGCCAGCCTGCAGTTCGATGCCCAAGGCCTCGAAGTAGCCGGGCGTCACGGCCCGCATTTCTACTATGGGTGGAATCGCGTCAGGGTCGATGGGTTGTCCATCCACCAGGATGGGATCCAACTCCCCCAGCCCCCACAGGGGCAGCCGACTGACGACGCCTGCGGCACGCACGCCGGGAATGGCCTCGATACGCTCCAGGAACTCACCGTGGAATCGGGCACGGGCCTCGGCGTCAGGGTATGATGTGCCGGGAAGCCCCACGTAGAAGGTGAGCACGTCCGCGGACTCGAATCCCGGATCCACCGCCTGTAGGGCCCAGAAGCTCCTCAGCGTCAGCCCCGAGGCGACCAACAGCACCAGGGCGAAGGCCACCTGCCCGGCGACCAACAGAGAGCGGACCCGCACGCCGCCACGGCCGGTGGTGGTACCCCGGGCACCGTCGCGGATGACCTCCGCGACGGGGGCCCGGCGGTTTCGCAGCGCCGGGATGGCACCGAACACCAGGGTCATGATCAAGGTGAGCGCGGCGGCGAAGGCCACCACGGAGCCGTCCAGCCCGATCTGCTCCAGCCGAGGCAGATTTCTCGGTCCCCGGGCTACTAGAAAGTCCAGGCTCGCCCGGCTCACGAGGAGGCCCAGTGCGCCGCCGGTCAGCGCCAGCAAAAGGCTTTCGGTGACATAGCGCGCAATGAAGTGATCACGCGACGCACCGAGGGCGGAGCGGATGGCCACCTCCTTGGCACGGCTCTCGGCGCGCACCAGCAAGAGGTTCGCCACGTTGGCGCACGCGATGAGGAGCACGAAGGACACCGTGGCCAGCAGTACCAACAACACCGGTCGGATCTCCCCTACGATTTCGTCCACATAGCTGTGGACGTCCGCGGCGATGCCTGCACTGGCGATCCGCTCGGGCGTGAAGATCTCCGGAAACCGCTCCGGGAAGCGCTCCACGAGGCCGTTGAGGTCGGCCTGGGCAGCCTCCGGCGTGATGCCCTCTTTGAGCCGCGCCAGCGCCGGGTAGTTGAAGCCCCCGAACTGGGTGCCGGCAGGGTCCAACCGCAGAGGTGTCCACAGATCCATGCTGGGATCGGGGAAGGCGAAGTCCGCGGGCATCACCCCCACGATCTCGTAGGGGGTGCCGGCCAAATGCAGCGTCTGCCCGACGGCACCGGGGTCGCGGCCGAACTCCTGCTCCCAGAATCCGTCGCTCAGGACGGCCACCAACTGAGCCCCGGTTACGCCCTCTTCCGAGGTGAACACCCGTCCCAACGCAGCCTGGGCCGAGAGTACCTCGAACATGCTCGGGGTGAGCTGTGTTCTTGAAATGCGTCGGGGGTCACCGCGGCCGGTGAGGGTGGAGGTCTGGGCGCGATACAAGGCCAGGACGTCGAAGCTCCGGCTTGCCTCCGAGTAGAACACATGCAGGCCCGTGGCGCTGGGCATGCCTACGATATCCATCCCCAGGGCATCGTGCTGGATGCTCACCAGCCGGTCGGCTTGGGGGTATGGGAGCGACTCCAGAAGGACTCCGTCCACCACGCTGAAGATGGCGGTGGTGGCCCCCAGGCCAAGCGCCAACGTCAGAACGGTTATGGCCGTAAAGCCCGGAGTCTTCAGATATCCACGTACCGCGTGTCGCGCTTCCTGCAGGCTCATCGTCATCATCGTCCCCACCTCCTCCCACCAAAGCCACCCAGGGGTCATCGCCGCCTGGATCCAGTACCGCCTTCGCGCCGCGCTCGGGCCGAAGTGCTCGAGTTGCACGGCGTAGCTCTCCTCCGCGTCTCCGAGGACCTCGTCCCGCTGATGCGGTGGGCAGAGCAGCCCCAAGAGCCGCACGGCAAGCCGCGGAGGTCCGTCGTTCTTCACGGGGTCTGCTCCAGGGTGCCTTCCAACCCGCACACCATGGTCGACCAATCCTCTTGGGCCTGACGCAGGCGGAGGATGCCTTCGCGTTCCACCGCGTAGTAGCGCTTGGGGCGTCCGCCACGCGTGGGGCTTGGATCACCGAGCCGCGAGGACACCATGCCCTTCTTCTCCAGGCGGCGAAGCGAGACGTAGACCGCGCCCGGTGAAGTGGTCCGCCCGGTGCGTTCCTCCAGACCCTGGATGATGGTGGCGCCATACGCACCAGCCCCCAGGCGCAGCACCGCCAGCATCACCAGCTTCTCGAATTCGCCCAGCGAGGTCCGGGTCACCGCGCGCCCCCTAGTTTCTACGACGTTGTCAGGTTGCTCCTAGGAGAATAGGACGCAGGAGGCTTTGGTAAGGTTTCAGGAGGCCGCAGTCAGGGGTCGCCGCCGCCGCTGGAGGCCGGGGGCTCACCGCTGCCATCCGAAGCTGGGTCGCCGGCGTCGGTCGAACCATCTCGGCCCCCCTCTCAGAACGGATCGCTCTCGAGATCTCGCATCGCCTCCGGATCGCCAACCAGGGGTTGAGGGCACTGGAGGATCGATGAGCTCGATTGCCGGCCGTGTCCCGACTTCCCGCATGCCGCACGGTGGCCGCGCGTTGACCGCCCCAATCGTTGGAGACAGGTTGCGTCTGATCTGCCTTTCCGGGACAAGCCGATGACCGAACCTCGAACGCCTAAGACGCTGTTGGAAGAGATCCACGCGCGGTCTCTTTGGCAGGTCGTGCTCGCCTACCTCGGAGTCTCGTGGGCCGTGCTCGAGGCCGTGGCGCTCTTCAGCGACAGATATGGCCTACCCGGATGGCTGTTTACGACGGCCCTTGGTCTTCTGGCGTGTGGACTCCTGGTCGTCATGGTGGCGGGACTCTTCGGTGCAGCTTCCGGCGACTCCGGTGATCGTGCCCGAGGGAGATCCGCAGCCCCGGGCACCACTTGGGGTAGAGCCGGCCTCACCTTCCTCGCTGCGTGCGCGGCCTGGGGCGTCATCGCCACGGCGGCGCTCATCTCTTCGCGTGGGGAGACCGAGGCTCTGCTGACTCGGGGAGACGTTCTGGGCTCTCTGCAGCGCTTTGCCGACGCGCGGCAGTGGGACTCGGCCTTCATGCTGTCCCGGGCGTACGAGCAGGATCTCGCTGCCGACTCGGCGTTCGCTGCGGTCCGGGAACGAGTCAGTCGAGCCGTCGACCTCGGAAGCCTTCCGAACGGTGCCTCGGTGTGGTGGCGAGCCCCCTGGTCGGAGGAGTGGGAGGAGTTGGGCTCAACCCCGGTGCGGGGGTTCCGTCTACCCCTTGGAGGATTCTCCCTGCGCCTCGAGGCCGAGGGCCATGAGGGGTTGGAGGTCTCGGTGACCACGGTGGTGAGCGGCACGGAATTTCGTTTGGCTGCGCTGGGTTCGCCGCACGCTGGGATGGTGTTCGTGCCGGGTGGAGACTTCCAGATCCAGTCGCCTGGACTGGAGAGTCTCGCGCCCGTCACCCTGGGCTCCTATTGGATCGACCGGGATGAAGTCACCAACGCCGAGTATGCCGAATTCGTCGATGGGGGTGCGTACCGGGATCCGGCATACTGGACCGAACCATTCATCCTCGAGGGGCGCGAAATCTCGTTCCAGGAAGCGATGAGCCTGCTGGTCGACCAGACCGGACTTCCCGGGCCCAGCACCTGGGTCGGGGGCGACTATGCGGAAGGGGCGGGGAATCATCCGGTTACGGGTCTGGCATGGTACGAGGCCGCGGCGTACGCACGCTTCCGGGGCAAGAGCCTACCGACCATCTACCACTGGAACCGCGCGGCCACGACCAGCCGGGCCTCGGTCATCACGCCGCTGAGCAACCTCGCCGGTTCCGGTCTCCGTGATGTGGCCACCACCGAGGCCGTAACGGGCTACGGCGCGTTGGACATGGGGGGCAACGCCCGCGAGTGGTGCTGGAACGAATCCGACGAGAATCGATTCATTCTGGGAGGAGGCTGGAGCGACGCCCAGTACATGTTCGTCGACGCCTACACCCAGCCTGCGTGGGACCGCTCGGAGATCAACGGATTGCGGCTGGCCCTCTTCGGGGACGACGAAGACCTCACGCTTGCGGCCAGGTCGATCCCACGCCCGACCAGGGATTTCTATGCCGAGGCGCCGATCTCCGACGAGAGGTTCTCGACGTACCGAAGCGTCTTCGCGTATGACCGCACCGAGCTCAACACGACGACCGAGTTGGTGGATTCGGCTTCCGGGGATTGGGTTCGGGAGATCGTGAGCTTCGATGCGGCCTATGCCGGCGAGCGGATGCAGGCCGTCCTTTTCACCCCCAGGAACGTCGCGCCTCCCTATCAGACGGTGGTCTACTTCCCGGGCTCCAACGCGCTCTTCCTGGACGACACCTACGAGGTGCGCCCGGGCTTGCACGAGTTCCTTCCCAAGAACGGCCGCGCCTTCCTGGTACCCATCTACCGCGGCACGTACGGGAGGGGGGGGAACGCGCTCCTGGATACGGATCAACCCAGCGAGACGGTGGCGTACCGCGAGGTCGTGGTTCAGTGGGTCCGCGATCTCGGGCGCTCCATCGACTACCTCCAGACGCGAGGTGACATCGATATGGATCGTCTCGCCTTCTTCGGCACGTCGTGGGGCGCTCGGATGGGCGTGCTCATGCTGGCCGTGGAGCCCAGGTTCCAGGCGGCGATTCTGTTCGTCGGCGGCCTCAAGCACCAGCGCGCTCTGCCCGAGGCCGATCCTTCGAGCTACGTCCATCGGGTCACAGCCCCGGTTCTCATGCTCAACGGACGGTACGACCACTTCTTCCCGTTGGAGTCGTCGCAGATCCCCCTCTTCGACCTCCTCGGTACGCCAACGCAGGACAAGTCACATCAGGTCTACGACGGCGGGCACTCGGTCCCCACGGCCATCGTGATCCGTGAGTCCCAGGCCTGGCTCGATCGATATCTGGGGCCGGTGCGCCAGCGGTGAAGTGAGGAATTGACTGGCTCGGTTCGCGGACGGCACCTTGGGCCATAGGGCGCCGCGCCCGATGCGGCTGGGCTTTCGCAAGAGAGGGAGCATGAACGAAGAGAGATGGTTCGGGTTGGCTGGACTGCTCGTAGGCCTCTACCTCTTCGTGTGTGCGACCTGGATGAGGGACTTCTTCCTCTACCGATGGAATGCCCGTCGAGCGATCCTGTGGTACGGTGAAGAGAAGGCGCACATGGGCTTCAAGTGGGGCGGGGCACTCATCATCGTCATCGGGCTGCTGAAGCTCCTGGGTCTCTTCTAGGCCCGCGGTCAGCCCACCTCGAGTTCCCGACTGACGGACACGCCGCACACGGCCCCCGAGACGCTCGCCGTCGCTGTGCCGGTCGTTTCGTCGCCGGACCCTGTGTAGCTCAGCCCGATTACGCAGTCGCCGCCGCGGTCTCCACTTTCCCAAGCGACGGTTCCGTCCATGGATCCGTGGATGTCCATGGCTCCCGCCGGATCGACGGACGCCTCGAACGTCGTCACGATGTTCGGCTTGCCGGTCAACGTGAACTCGATGCCTGTTCCTTCCTGCTCGGCCTTGCACGCGTCATGCACTTGCGTCGTGCTGATGCTGATGCTGCCGCCTTCGATCTCGGTGTCGCCCTCGAGGAGAATCGTGGCCGAAAAGGCTATGGACCCTCCCAGGGGACAGGCCACCTCACCATCCGCCTGGGTCTCGAACGAGAACGGAACCGGCTGCGGTCCACCGAAGGGGCTGTCCAGGGTGGCAAGGGCGCCGTCGAACGTGCTGGACAGGAGGAACTCGGCGATCGCGGCCGCTTCCGCGTCGGATAGGTCGCCGGAATTAAGGCCGGCGGGGTCGTCGTCGCAGGCCGTCATGGTGATCGAGCAGACGAGCAAAGTCAGGGCTGCGAGCGTGGATCTGTTCATGGGTCACTACCTCTGAAGCGCGAGGATCAGACTGAAATATCGCCGACCGCTGAGCGAAGATCCACCACAGACGTTTCTCCGCAGCCATGATTCGGGAGGAGCAACGACTTCCCGAGCTTGTGTCGGCCCGCCGCCCGTCGAAATGGAACGGGACACGGCGGCGCTAGGTCGTGTCCCGACCGGCGTCAGATGATGCCCACGACGTCCACGGGGATCCAGCCGACCTTGCCGTCGTCCAGGACGATCTCTGCCCACCGTTCAGTGCGCTGGTCGATACGGACACGCGTGCCCTCGTGCACCTCGAACAAGGTGAGGTTGTCGTCATCGGCAGGAGCGGACCGCACGTGGATAGCCTCGACGACGATGACCCCGCGTTCTGCACTCCCGATGCCCAGTTCACGGACCATCAGGTTGGTTCCGAACAGGAGGACCACCGCTGCACCCGAGATCCACATCGACTGTGCGAGGCGACGTCGACTCCTCGTGTGCGCGAGGATTCTCGTCATGAAGCCCGCAGTCAGCGCAAGCCAGCCAGCTCCGACGATCAGAATCAAGACCGAGCGTGGCACCAGATTCACCCACCAGGAGACGACGGATAGCAGCCAGAACCTGGGGAGAGGCTCGATGTCGTCGACCGTCAGCCCCGATGCGAGTTGCAGATTCGCGATCGCGTCGGCATCACCCGGTTCGAGCTTGAGGGACCTTTCCCAGGCGAGAATCGACCGCCCCAGATCGCCGGTCTTGAAGTAGGCATTGCCCAGGTTGTAGTGGAGGTCGTGGCTCTCGAACCCTGCTGCCAGCACGGCCTCGTAAGCCTCGATCGCAGCAGGGTAGTCTTCGGCCTGGTAGAGCTGATTGCCACGCTGGAAGATCTCGTCCTGAGCGTCGAGGGAGCCCGCGAAGGAGGACGCAGCTAGAAGGACCGTAATCCCGCCGCGGGCTAGTGCCCGTAGGGTAGCTCCGCTCATCGGATCTCCCGGTCCAGCGACGTCATGGCGTTCGATGCCCGTTCCAGGAATCGCCCCCGTTCCTCGACGCCCGCTGTCGCGGGTGCGAATCGCTGCCGATCGCAATGCTCGAGGCAGTCGACAACCTCCTTGGCGATCGGGTCCGAAACGCCGTGTCCGCTCAAGTGTGCGGAGAGATCCGACATCTGCATGCCCGCTTCGGCGACGTTGAGCTTGTCGGCGACGAATCCGCGCAGGGCCCGCGCGACTTCGGCGAAGAAGGCCTGAGAGTCGTCCAGTGCCGCCAGCTCCCGAGCCTCCGCAAGCCGCTTCCTTGCGACGCGTCCGGCCCGGCGTCCACGGGCGTACGCCGGGTCTACGGCAAGCCGGTCGCGGTGCCTGCGGAGTCCCAGCGAGCCCAGGATGCCCACCATCGGGAGTAGCATGAATATCCAGAACGCGGCTTGGTCCAGGAGAAACTCGTTGCGGGGGCGGAGGCGTCCATCGCCGAGGTGTATGAAGCGGATGTCCTCGCGAAGCTGCGCGACGCCACCGCGGGCGATTCCGCCCGGCCCTTCCGCCACAGTGCCCGTGACCATGAGCGGGATGTCGCCCGTGGCGGCCGTGCGATAGGTACCGGCACTCGTGTCGAAATAGCCCAACGCGATGGATGGAATCGATCGTGCGCCGGGTGCCCTCGGGATCATCACGTACTGGAAGGTCTTGCTGCCACCGAGCCCTGATCCGCGCGGCTGTATCGACTCGGATACCTCTGGCGGAAACACCTCGAAGTCTGATGGCAGGTCCGGGATGGGAGCGGGGACCGCTCTCAGGTTGCCTCGACCGGAGACGCGGATCGTCAGGGTGACCGCGTCGTTCGCGGCCACCGTATCCCGGTCCAGCTCAGCCTCGATCCCAAGACTGCCCACCACACCGCTGAAGGGCTCTGGGCGTCCGGGCGGGAGCGGCTCGACGTCGATGGTCACTGGGTTGGACAGAACCGTCGTCGGCACCGTGGTAGTGCCGAAGACCGAACTCCGGCCGAAGAGGCGCTCGAAGGGATCGTTGCCTCTGCGACGGACCTGGACCTGCGCTTCGATGCCCAACGGCTCCAGCGTGCGTTCTCCCGAACCAGTGGGAATCAGCGCGACGCGGCGTATTACCGCGGTGACGTATTGCTGGCCGTCGCGGAATACCTCCTCCACCTGGGGTTGCGTCACCTGCCCGAGATCCTCGACCCAAAACCCCTCGGGCTCGGGCAGCTGGGTCAGGCTGTAGGAGCCGACGTCGACCCGTGTCCAGATTCGATACTCGACGGAGAAAGGCTCCCCCTCGAGCACCCGGGCCTTCGACGTCTCGGCGGTCACGAAGAGATCTGTGGCGGATATGCCGCTTGAGGTCGGGTCCCCGGTCTGGCCCTGCGTGCTGGAAGACGACACGGTGACCGCGAGCGGCTCGGTACTGAAGGTGGTCCCGCCTGCGGCGACCTCGATGGATCCGATCTGGAAGGCCCCCTCCTGCACGGCCTGGAAGCGGTACTGGATGGTGAGTGAGACCAGAGTCTGCCCACCCGAGATCTGCATGGACGTCGAAGTCCCACTCCCCAGATATTGCGCAAAGCCCGCCAGGTCCGGGAGCACCGGGTCCTCGTCGAGGGTCTGGGTGCCCGTGACCTCCAGATTGAGAACGAACGTGCTGCCCAGCGCCACCGTGCCCCCCGGAGTCAGGTAGGCCCGCGCCGAAATCTCCTGCGCCGAGGCGGCCCCTGGACCCAGGAGCGCCACGGCCACCAGCGACAGTGCGGCGACAGCGAGTGGGAAGGGCCGGGCCACTGGACTACCAGACCTTGCGGGGTTTCCGGCCACGAGCAGGCGCGGGCCGGCGATTCACGTCGCCCGGATCTTCCTGGATTGCGTCGAGCAGCCGCTCGGCCTGCTCCTGAGTCATCTCTCCGGGTTGAGGCTGGGGCTCCTGGCCGGCCTCCGTCTGATCCTCCGGCTGTTCGCCTTCCCCTTGTTCGGGCTGCTGTTCCTGTTCCTGCTGCTCCTGCTGTGGGTCCTCGCCCTGTTCTTCCTGTTCCTGTTCCTGTTCCTGCTGCTGTTCCTGCTGCTGTTGCTCCTGCTCTCCCTCCTCGCCGCTCTCGCCCTGCTCCTGCTCCTGCTCCTGCTGCTGTTCCTGCTCCTGCATCTGCTCGAGTACCCGCTCCAGATTGTGCTTGGCGTCTTGATCGGCAGGGTTCAGACGGAGTGCCTGCTTGAAGGCCTCGAGGCTCGCATCCAGCTGCTGACCCCGGTAGAGTGCGTCGCCGAGGTTGTACCAGGCTGCGCTCGCCAGGCGAGGATCCCCGGACTCGATCGCCTGCTGGTACGCCGCCATGGCCTGCTGGAAGTCCTGGCTCTGATAGAGCGCATTTCCGTCGTTGAAGCGGATGAGGGGTGACTCGGGATTCGCGCGAAGCGCCTCCAGGTAGCGCTCGTGCGCCTCATCGAACCGGCCCTCCTCGTAGAGCCGATTTCCCTCGTTGACCTGGCCTCGCCCAGCCTGGGCCCACGCCGGGGCGGGCAGCAGTAGTCCCACCGCGAGGCCGCAGGCCAGCGCATTCCACCCGTTGCGTCTCGTCATGCGAATCTCCCCAACCATGCTTCCTGAGTCTTCTTGCGACCTGGGATCAGTCTTTCGATGAGAAGAAGGAACAGTGCGACTCCCAGGAATACCTGATATTGCTCTTCGAACTGCGTGATCTGTTGTGCGTCGATCGCCTCACCCTCTGCTGCCGCGATCTCGTCCACGAGGTCTTCGAACGCCGTTCCGCCTGCCCCCACACGAACGAAACGCCCGCCGGTGGCCTGCGCCACCTCGCGCAGCGTCTGCTCGTCCAGCCGAGTCGTGACCACCGCCCCGTCCTCGTCTCTCAGGAATCCCTGGCGTCGACCCCGATCGTCGTACTCCGGAATCGGTACACCTTCCGCCGATCCGATGCCGACGGCGTGGATCCGGACATCGTCCGAAACCGCCCGCGCCACTTCGGCCGCGAAGAGCCCCTCGTGGTCCTCTCCGTCGGTCACGACGAGGAGCACCCTCGCCTCCCGGGCTCCGTCGTCCAGCGCGTCTAGGGATACACCCAGGGCGGCCCCGAGATCGGTGCCGGGCACGGGCATGATGTCCGGGTTCATGGCGCCGAGGAACAGAGCCGCCGCGCTGTAGTCGACAGTAAGAGGACTCTGCACGAACGCATCGCCCGCGAACGCGACCAGTCCGATACGGTCGCCGTCGAGCTGGCTCATGAGTCGGAGGATGGCGAGGCGGGCGCGCTCCAGCCGGTTGGGGGCTACGTCCTCGGCAAGCATCGAGCGCGACAGATCGACGGCCACCACGATGTCCTGTCCAACGCTGCGGACTGTCTCGACCCTGGTGCCGAACTGCGGGCGGGCCAGAGCCAGCAGCGCGAGGGTCAGAGCGGTCACGGTCAGCACGGCCCTGATCCGGCGGCCGGCGAAGTTCACCGAGGCTGTGAGCTTCTCCACCAACTCGGGGTCGGCGAAGCTCTGCAGCGCGCGTCGCCGGCTCCGGGCCGCATACCACATGAGTGCCACGAGGCCAGGGATCAGGAGAAGGGCAGGTAGCCATTCGGAAGCGCCGAACCGGAACATTCAGGCCCCTACGGAAGCTTCCGAAGCAGAGTCTGCGACAGACCTGCTTCGAGGATCAGGAACAGGAGCCCGAGCGCCAGGACCAGGGGAAAACGCTCGGCGTACTGCGTGTAGTTCTCGACCTCGGCCTCGGTGGTTTCGAGTTCATCGATCTCCTCGTAGATCGAGGCCAGACTCTCGTTGTCGGTGGCGCGGAAGTACCGGCCGCCCGTGAGGTCCGCCATCTCCGTCAGGGTCGGCTCGTCGATGTCCACGCGCATGCTCGCATACCGCCTGCCGAAGACCGGGTCGTCGACCGGCACGCGCGCCGTGCCCTGAGTGCCCACGCCGATCGTGTAGACTCGGACGCCGAGTGCCTGCGCCGTCTGCGCGGCGGTGATGGGGCCGATCTCGCCCCGGTTGCTGCGTCCGTCGGTGAGCAGGATGACCACGCGGGATTCGGCCTCGGAGGCCTGAAGACGCTTGACCGCCGTGGCCAGGCCCATGCCGACCGCGGTGCCATCCTCGATCATCCCGACGTCGAGTTCTCCGATGAGGCTCCGCACGACGCCGTAGTCGAGCGTGAGCGGCGCCTGCGTATAGGCTTGGCCGGCGAACGCCACCAGCCCGATGCGGTCGCTGGCACGCCCGGCGACGAAAGCCGACGCCACGGTCTTGGCCGCATCCAGCCGGTTGGGTTCGAGGTCCTCGGCGAGCATGGAGCTCGATACGTCCATGACCATGAGGATGTCGATCCCCTCAGTGAGGATGCTCTCGGACGTGACGCCGGTTTGCGGTCTCGCCAGCGCGACGATCATGGCCGCCAGCGCGAACATGCGGAGCACGTCGGGGATGGAGGCCAGCCAGCGTCCCCGCCCCCCGCCGCTCGCCCGTGCCGTATCGAGGGCAGAGAAGCGGATCGCTCCCGATCGGCGTTCGGAGCGCGCCCGGAGCCAGAACACCAAGGGGACCAGGGCCAGAAAGGCCAACACCCATCCGTCCTGGAACCGGAACATCAGGACACTCCCCCGGCGGTGGGTGGGGGCGAAGCGGTGGGCTGGTTCGCAGCGTCGGAAGGCTCGTTCTCGGCCTCGGGCGGCCGGTCCTGCGCGGCCGGCTCCGAAGCGGGGATGCTGTCCTCCACGAGGCTGCGGCCGAGGGCGAGCACCGCCCGGGACGCGTCGCCGTCCGGGCGCGCCTTCGCGAACTTCACCATGTCGCATGTGTCGAGGAAGCGGCCTAGCCCGTCGGTGAAGTCACCCGGCGCCCCTGCCCGGTGCAGGCCCTCCATGACCTCCCGGGTGGTCATCTCCAGGGCTGGCACGAAGAAGCGCGCTTCGACGTAGGCGCGCAGGACTTCCGAGACCTCGATGTGGTAATCCTTCACGCGCTGCTGCTGGAGCAGCGGCGACGCCTCGATGCGGTCGAGGGCCTCCAGAGCGACTTCGTGCGGCGGGCGAGGGGGCACCGTCTCGGACCCCGCCTCTCCGGGAGCGCGGCGCTTGCGCCGCCGATAGAGCCAGGCGGCGAGGACCACGATCGCGACTGCCAGGATCAGCCACACACTCACCGTGATGACGCTGACCGGCATGCGCATGGGCCCCCGTATCCCACGGATATCGCCCCCTTCGTCGACTCCCACGCTCACCACTTCGATGCCGAAGCGATCGGTGGCGAGCGTCTCTGAAGCCTCACCGGGCCCGACCACCTGGATCTCGAAACTCGGAATCTCGAGGTCCCCCAACTCGAATGCGGCGAGCGTCAACACCGCCCCGGACCGTATCCGAGGTCCATCGGTTGCGGGAGGAAGCGACTCTGCCGCCAAGACCTCGAACGGCGAGAGGTCGAGCGAGTCCGGCCACACGACCCTCGCCCCTGCGGCGTGGTCCACGGTAATGGTCAGCCGGATCCGGTCCCCCACCGTGACGAGGGTGGTGTCGACAGAGTTGGTCAGGCGGGCGTCCTGGGCGCTGGCGGGGCCGGATGCGGCCACGACCAGGAAGACAGCCGCCACAAGGCGCTCGGTGCCTACCCGCCTCATCGCTGCCTCCGCAGGCGCTCTTGGAAGAAGCGCATGAGTGCTTGGGCGTAGGGCCTTCCGGTCTCCACGTCGATGAGGTCGACCTTGCTCCTGCGGAAGGCCCGCTCGAGGGTCTGACGGGCGTTCTCGGACCGCTGGGCATACTCCTGACGGAATGCTGCGTTGGACGTGTTCACAACGACGCGCTGGCCGGTCTCGGGGTCTTCCAGTTCGAGAAATCCCAACGGGGGCAGTTCGTGCTCCCGGGGGTCGCCGACGCGCACGGCGATCAGGTCGTGCCGCCGCCCCGCTACAGCCAACGCCTTCTCGAACCCCGAATCCCTGAAGTCGGAAACCAGGAAGGTGACGGCCTTCTTCCTCTGCACGTGATTGAGGTAGTCGAGGGCGGTGGTGATGTCTGTGCCGCGCCCGTCCGGCCGGTGGAAGAGCAGTTCCCGCAGCACCCTGAGCACGTGACGGCGGCCCTTCCGCGGCGGCACGAACTTCTCGACGTGATCCGAGAAGATGATGAGCCCGACCTTGTCGTTGTTCTTGATGGCGCTGAAGGCCAGCAGCGCGCAGATCTCGACCGCGACCTCGCCCTTCATGCGCTCCCGCGTGCCGAAGTCTCCGGAGGCGCTCACGTCGACCACCAGCATGACGGTGAGTTCGCGCTCCTCTTCGAAGATCTTCACGAACGGAGAGCCGGTCCGCGCCGTGACGTTCCAGTCGATGGACCGGATGTCGTCGCCGTACTGGTACTCGCGGACCTCGGCGAAATTCATGCCGCGGCCCTTGAACGCCGAATGGTACTCCCCCGAGAAGACCTCGTTGACGAGGCCTCGGGTGGATATCTCTATGCGACGGACCTTCTTGAGGATCTCTCTGGGGATCATCGCTCAGCTCCCAAGAGCGTGTCCTGGTCCCACGGCACCGCGGCCGACCACCTCAGGGAACCTCCACGCTGTTGAGTACTCGCGTGACGACGTCTTCGGGTGTCACTTCCTCGGCTTCCGCTTCGTAGGTCAGCAGGACTCGATGGCGGAGGACATCCATTCCCATTGCCCGTACGTCATCGGGCGTGACGAACCCGCGCCCGTTCAGGAAAGCATGGGCGCGCGCGGTCTTGGCCAGGCAGATCGTGGCCCGTGGGGATGCCCCGAAGGAGATCAGGTCGGCGAGGTCCGGCATGCCGTGGGCCGCGGGATCACGCGTCGCCATGACCAGTTGGACGATGTACCGCTCGACCTGCTGGTCCATATAGATCATCTCCACCGCGCCGCGTGCCCTGATGATCTCGTCTCGCGTGACCACCGGCTTCACCTCCGCCGGGGCTCCGGACGACATCCGACGCATGATCTGGAGTTCCTCGTCGCTGTCCGGGTACTCGACGGACAGCTTCAACATGAAGCGGTCCACCTGAGCCTCGGGCAGTGGGTAGGTGCCCTCCTGCTCGATAGGATTCTGGGTGGCCAGGACCAGGAACGGATCGTCGAGCGGAAACGTGTTCTCTCCGATGGTGACCGTGTGCTCCTGCATGGCCTCGAGTAGGGCCGACTGGACCTTGGCGGGAGAGCGGTTGATCTCGTCCGCCAGGATCACATTGGCGAAGATCGGGCCCTTCTTCGTCTTGAACTCCTGATCCTTGGGGTCGTAGATCAGGGTCCCGATCAAGTCCGCTGGCAGCAGGTCCGGCGTAAACTGCAGCCTCCGGAACTTGGTGTCGATCGCATCGGCCAGAGTGCGTACCGTCAGCGTCTTGGCCAGCCCGGGTACGCCTTCCATGAGCACGTGGCCGTCGGCCAATAGCCCGATGAGAAGGCGTTCCACCATGGTCTTCTGGCCCACGATAACGCGGCCGACCTCATCCAGGAGGCGGCCCACGAACGCGCTCTCCTGCTGGATCTTCTTCTGGATTACCTCGATGTCGAGAGTCTGAGTCTCAGTCATTGGCCGTTGTGCTGGGGAGTCTGACAGACGTCGTTCAACCGGCAATGGTAATGGATGCTCCGCCGGGCGGAAGGGTTGCCGGTGGGAACCCGGTCGGGCCAGGTGGCTTGCCCCCTACGTGGTTCGCGGGGATACTTCGGGCCGCGTGCCCACTCCAGCCCCCAGGTCCATGGTCTCCCTCCCGATTCCCGAACGCCTCGTAGCCGCCCTATCGGACCGCTATGCCATCGTCGAACCGCTGGGTGAGGGTGGCATGGCCACCGTCTACCTGGCGGACGACGTCAAGCACAATCGCCGCGTGGCCCTCAAGGTGCTCAAGCCGGAATTGGCCGCTGTGGTCGGAGGAGACCGATTCCTGGGTGAGATCGAGACGACGGCGAACCTCACCCATCCCCACATCCTGCCACTGCACGATTCGGGCGAGGCCGACGGCTTCCTCTTCTATGTGATGCCGTACGTCGAAGGTGAGTCCCTGCTCGATCGTCTCGGCCGTGACCGGCAGCTTCCCGTGGACGAAGCTGTCCGCATCGCGGTCGCCCTCGCCGGCGCGCTGGACCACGCCCACAAGCGAGGGGTGATCCACCGCGACATCAAGCCGGCCAACATCCTACTCCAGGACGGCCAACCCCTGATCGCAGACTTCGGGATCGCGCTCGCGGTAGGCTCTGCCGGTGGCGCGAGGCTCACCGAGACGGGGCTGAGCGTCGGCACTCCTTACTATATGAGTCCGGAGCAGGCGACCGGGGACCAGCACATCGGGCCTGCCAGCGATATCTACGCACTCACGTGCGTCCTGTACGAGATGCTCGTGGGTGAGCCCCCATACTCGGGCGCTACCGCACAGGCTGTGCTGGGGAAGATCATCGCGGGCGAGGCGGTGTCGGCCACGAAGCACCGTCCGGCGATTCCCGCCAACATCGACGCCGCCCTGCGGAAGGGGCTCGAGAAGCTGTCGGCCGACCGCTTCGCTTCAGCGGACGAGTTTGCCAAGGCGCTGCAGGATCCCGGGTTCAGGCATGGCGGCGTGTCCGCGAGCGAGGCCACGTCCGCGCCGGGCGGGTGGCGGACTCTCGCCCTCGCGTCGACCGCTCTCGCCTTCGCACTGGTGGCGTTCTCGGTCTGGTCTGCGGTCAGCGCTCCGAAAGAGCGGATCACGCGGTACGAAGTCGCCCTGGCGGAGGGTCACGACTTCGGGAGCGACTTCGGCGTCAACCTCGCCATCTCACCGGACGGATCCAGTATCGTCTACGCTGCGCGCGCGCCGGGCGAGGGCAGGCCGCAGCTGTGGCTCCGGCGGCGTGATCAGCTCGAGCCCACCTCGATCCCTGGGTCTGAAGGCGCCTTCTCACCGTCATTTTCGCCGGACGGCAAGAGCATCGCCTTCCTCACGACGAACCCGGATCTCTTGCGCACGGTCACTCTCGGGGGCGGCCCGGCTCTGACGGTCACGGACGAGGATCTGGGAGGGGGCAGCGTCCACTGGGGGGCTGACGGGGCCCTCTACTACGACGGCGCCGTGAGCCTGCGTCGGGTGCCGGCGACCGGCGGTGAGTCGGAGATCCTGAGCATGCCGGACTCGCTCACCGAAGCTTGGCACGTCTACCCGTTCCTGCTCGAGAACGAGCGGGGATTGATCTACACGGCCACGCGGAATCCCGCCGGCGACATGACGAAGTACGATGTGTACGGGCTGGATCTGGAGACGGGCGAGAGGAAGCTGCTCGTGCACGCGGTCTACGCGACCTATGCGGAATCCGGACACCTCGTCTACGTGACCTCGGACGGCACGCTGCTTGCCGCTCCCTTCGACGCGGACGCGCTGGAACTCACGGGGCCCGGAGTCGCCCTCACCCAGGGAGTAGGGGTCGACGGGTTCGGGTCTGTCGACCTCGCGTTGGCCGAGGACGGCACGCTGGTCTACGGAGTAGGCGGCGTATCGAATGGGCTCGCCAGGGCGGTCTGGGTGACGCGGGAGGGGGAGGTGACGCCGGTGGACGAGTCCTGGGAGTACGATCCAGGGTTCCCGGAGGTGGCCGTGTCCCTGTCGCCGGACGACGAGCGCCTGGCCGTCATGATCGTCACGGAAGCGGGAGAGGACATCTGGATCAAGCAGCTCGACGACGGTCCTCTTTCCCGACTCACCTTCGACCCCCAGGTGGATCGCCGACCTCGGTGGACCCCGGATGGGCGCGACATCGTATTCACCTCGCTTCGGGCAGGGCAGTTCGACCTCTGGCGTCAGCCCGCCGACGGCACGGGTGAGGCGACGCTGCTGCTGGACCTCCCAGCCGAGATTCTGGAGGTGCAGACCACGGAGGACATGGACTGGTTTCTCCTCCGCCTCGGAGGCATGTCGGGAGTCGAAAACGCCCGTGACCTCGTGGGGATGCGTGCGGGCGACACGGTGACGATCCCTCTCGCAGCCGAGCCTTATGACGAAAAGGCCGCGGCGATCGCGCCGAGTGGCCGCTGGTTCGCCTACGAGTCGACCGAGACCGGCCGGGACGAAGTCTACGTTCGCCCATTCCCGGAGGTCGGTGGTGGCAAGTGGCAGGTCTCGACGGGAGGCGGCTTCAATCCGATGTGGGCCAACAGCGAGCGCGAGCTGTTCTACGTCGAGAGCGGCTGGATGATGGTGGCCGAGATCGAGGGAGACGACGGCTCATTCCGGGTCGGCCGCCGAGATCGGCTGTTCGAACTGGCCATCAGGAATCTCGTCGCGGACCGTAACTACACCAATTGGGATGTGGACTCGAAGGATGAGCGCTTCCTGATGGTGCAGTCCTCTCTCGGCAACGAGGGTGTCGCCAAGCGTATGGTGGTGGTACAGAACTTCTTCCAGGAGCTGAGGGAGCGGGTGGGCAACTGACGGGAAGCTTGTCGGGACGGCGCAGGTGAGCCTTCCCGCTCGCCGCCCGGCTCGCCGCTTCCCCGCCTGATTCAGATGCCCAGAGCGGAAGCCGCCGCGTCGATGTCACCTGATCGCAGGTAGATCAGATACCCGAAGCTCCCGGCGCCGTCCGTGACGCCACTGGACGCGTACACGTCCACCGCGGCCTGCGACAATCTTTCGTGGATGCCCGCGAGGGCCCCCAGCTCGTCGTCACCGCTCACCAACAGTGCAGGATGGGGTCCGACCAGCGTCATGCCGGCGCCTTCCGCGGAGTGAGCCAGTTTGGCCGCATCCTCCGGGAAGATGGTCAGCTGCGTGTGCTCGGGCCCGCCGGGCACGGCGGTGAATGCCAGCATGTTCACGCCCAACTTGGCCAGCCAGGCCAGTACCCTGTGGCCTTCTCCGGGTCGGTCTGCAACGGTGGTGTGGAAGTAGTCGACCCGTCGGATTGCGAGCGACATGATCCGCTCCTGCGGCCTGCGGCCGCGATTCGGGTTCTCTCGGACCGGGGCAGGGCGGACGGATCCGGCGGGGAAACCTCGGGAAAATCTCGGGGCGACCCGGCGGAAACCGTAATTGAACGTTCGCAGGGTATCTCGGCTCGTTCAAGCGGTGGCTCACCGCTCGTGTGGACGAGCGGACCACGGCTCCGGGCTGCTGCCCGCGTGACGGCTGCACATCGCCTCCCTGGAATGCGCGAAGGGCCTCCGCAGGGTATCTTTCCCTATCGCCGTCCCGAACGAGGGGGTCGCCATGACCGCCGGTACTCCGGACACCCACGCTCTCGGTCTCGACGTCGGCGCTGTATCCGTCTCCGCAGTGGAAACCGGCCCCGACGGTGGCGTAGTGCGGTCGTTCTACGAGCTGCACCACGGCGACGTGGCCTCAACGGTCCGCGACATCCTCCACCGTATTCGTCTTCAGGACATCAGCGTCACCGGAGCGACGACGTCGACGCCTGCCGTCATCCGCACCGACACGCGGCACGACAACCAGATCTGCCTCATCACGGCCGGGCGCGAGTACTTCCCGGACGCCCGCTCGATACTGGTCATCGGTGGTGAACGGTTCGGCCGAGTACGCTTCGACGAGAATGGAGAGTACCTGAGCTTCAAGGCGAACCCTCTCTGCGCGGCCGGCACGGGAGGCTTTCTCGATCAGCAGGCTCGCCGCCTGAACCTCGATAGCACCGAGCAGCTGGCGACGCTCGCTCTGGCGAACCGTTCCACCCCACCACGCATTGCATCTCGGTGTGCGGTCTTCGCCAAGACCGATCTCGTTCACGCCCAACAGGAGGGGCACAGCCTCGAAGCCATCTGCGACGGCCTGTGCCGGGGCTTGGCCAAGAACATCGTCGACACCCTCTTCACGGGGGAGCCGGTTCTCGGGCCGCTGCTGCTCGCAGGGGGCGTGGCGAAGAACCAGGCGGTTGTGGCCCATCTCCGTGACCTCCTCGAGGTCGATCTGGTCGCCGCCCGCGACCTACCTCTCGCTGCGGCGGGGGCTGCCATAAAGTGCTCAGGCGAGAACCCCGAAGCGCGGCCTGGGGGCATCCGCTCGCCCTCGGACGTCGTCCGTGCGTCCACAGACACGCGCTCGTACGAACACCCGCCCCTCGAGCTGGAGCTCTCCGGATACCCCGAGTTCGACAGCCTCGAGCGCTATCTGTTCTCAGGTCGGGTCGTCGAACACTCTCACTCTGTGGAGGTGGATCTCTACCGGGAATTGGCCGGGAGTGCTGTGCATACGGTCTATCTCGGAATCGACATCGGCTCGACGAGCACGAAGGCGGTGGTGACCAGCCTCGGGGGCGACGTGCTCGCGGGCTTCTATACGTCCACGGCGGGCCAGCCGCTCCTGGCGGTCCGGCTCATCTTCGAGGCCATCGAGCACTGGGCGGACTCGGCCGCGCTGGACCTGGTATTCGCGGGTGTCTCCACGACCGGCTCGGGCCGGAAGTTCATCGGCAAGATCGTCCGGGCCGACCTCGTGCTGGACGAGATCACTGCGCATGCCCGGGCCGCTGTGGAGCTCCATCCGGACGTGGATACCATCCTGGAGATCGGCGGACAGGACTCCAAGTTCACCACCCTGCGGGACGGGCGGGTGACCCTCTCGGTCATGAACAGTGTCTGTGCCGCAGGAACGGGCAGCTTCATCGAGGAACAGGCGAAGCGTCTCGACGTTCCGCTGACCGAGTACGCGACCCACACCCACGGTCACCGCGCTCCGCTGGCCAGTGAGCGCTGCACCGTGTTCATGGAGCGCGACCTCAACCACTACCTCGGCGAGGGCTACGAGCGCGGGGAGGCCCTGGCGGCGGTACTGCATTCAGTTCGGGAGAACTACCTGAACAACGTGGCGGTCGAGTCCGCGATCGGGGAGACCGTGGTCTTCCAGGGCGCGACCGCCCGGAATCGGGCCCTGATCGCGGCGTTCGAGCAGAGACTACGGCAGCCGATTCTGGTCTCGAAGTTCTGTCATCTCACGGGGGCGCTCGGCGGCGCGCTTACACTGCGGGATGGGGAGGCCCGACTCTCGTCGTTCCGGGGACTCGATCTCCATCGAAGCACTATACCGATTCGTTCCGAGACCTGCGATCTGTGCACCAACCACTGCAAGCTGAGTGTGGCAGACGTCGATGGCGAGACGGTCGCCTACGGGTTCCTGTGCGGCCGCGACTATCATACGCGCAGGCGGGTCGATGCCAACGCATCGGGATTCGATCTGCTCAAGGAGCGCCGCAGGGCGTTCCGCTCGGGCCCCTCCGCGCCGACGCGGATCGAGCCGGTGCTCGGGATTCCGTCGGCCCTCCACGTGTTCGAGGACGTGCCCTTCTGGACCCAGTTCTTCAGGCGCCTGGGAATCCGCACGGTCACCAGCGGACACTACCCGGACGCGGTCAAGCACGGCCGTCTCCTGTCGGGGGCGGAACTCTGTGCTCCGCTCACCGCGCTGCACGCCCACGTGCGGCTGCTTCTCGATCGGGCGGACTACGTATTCCTCCCGTTCTACCTCGAGAAGAAGCCGCCCGAGAAGACCGGACGCCGCCAGTTCTGCTACTACACCCAGTTCGCGCCCAGTCTGGGGGCAGGGCCGGGTGCAGCACCCGAATCGAGTCGGATCCTCACGCCCCTCGTCCACTCGCTGTACAGCAGTCTGGTCACCAAGGCCGAGCTCTATCGGATGCTGCGGTCCATCAGCCCGGGCGAGTTCTCCTTCCGGGAGGTGTCCTCCGCCTATGAGGAGGCGTTGGCATCACAGAGGGAAGGGGCTCAGCGCCTGCGTGACATCTACCGGGGCACGATCGAGTCGTCGGACGACATGCACGTGGTTCTGCTGGGTCGCCCGTACTCGGCCATGGCCAAAGGCATGAACAAGCGGATTCCGGAGATGTTCGCGGAGTTGGGGATACCCGTCTTCTACCAGGACATGCTGACCTACGGCTCCGACGACGTGGCGCGGATCGCGCCGCTTCTGGACGAGGTCCATTGGCACCACGCTGCGCGTATCCTGGAGGCCGCCGAGGTGGTCGCCACGACGCCTCGCGCCTATCCCGTGTTCGTGACGTCGTTCAAGTGCTCGCCGGACTCGTTTCTCCTTCAGTACTTCCGGCAGATCCTCGAGCACCACGGCAAGCCTTATCTCGTGCTGCAGCTCGACGAGCACGACTCCAGACTCGGGTATGAGACCCGGATCGAAGCGGGTGCCCGGGCGTTCCGGAATCACTTCGCGTCCCAGCGAAGGCGGGACGTGGGGGGTCGACGCCTCCCGATGTTCGGTGCAGGCCGACATCAGCCGAGGAATGTGGCGGCTGCCCAGCCGGTCCCGGCCGGTCGATCGACCTTGGACGGACGCACGATTCTGTTCCCGAACTGGGACCAGATGACGCTGCCGCTGGTCGTTGGCGCGCTGCGCAGGAGGGGACTCGACGCCCGCCTGCTGGAGGAGACCCAGGGCTCGATCAGACGCGGTGTCCGCCAGAATTCAGGACAGTGCATGCCGCTGAACGTCATCGCGCAGGGCTTCATCGAGTACGTGCGCGACCACGACCTCGATCCCGCGCGTTGCGTGTTGTGGATCCCTGCGTCGAGCATCGCCTGCAATATTCGTTTGTACCCGAACCATATCCGTGATGCCTTCCACCGTGAGGGCGGGGGTTTCGAGCAGGCGGGAATCTTCGCCGGCTCGCTCTCGCTGCAGGACATCTCCGCATCTCTGCCGCTTGATGCCTATCTGGCCTACATGTTCGGTGGGTTCTTCCGGAGGATCACCTGCAGGATCCGACCCTATGAGCGGTGGTCAGGAGAGACGGATCGGGTCGCGGCGGAGGGACTTCGCCTGCTGGCGAGGACCTTCGAGGAGGGCGGCGTGAAAGACAAGGCGCTGGCGCAGGTCCTCGACGCGTTCGAGGCCATCGAGTGCGTCGAGGGTGAGCCGCGACCCGAGGTGGCCATCTTCGGCGACATGTACTCCCGGGACAACGATGTTCTGAATCAGGATCTGGTCCGGTTCATCGAAGCTCATGGGGGAGAGGTGATTACGACCCCCTACACGTCATACGTGAAGATGATCGTGCGCCCCTACTACTGGAAATGGTTCCTCGAGGGGAAGTACATGAACGTGCTGTCGACCGGTGCCCTCATGGCTGCCGTGGCCCCTCTGGAGCGGAAGTACTTCCCGTACTTCGAGAAAGCGTTGGGTGAGCCGCAGCCGAGCTACGACGCTTCCCCCCAAGCGGTGTTGGCCGAGTACAACGTCCGCATGGAGCACACCGGCGAGTCGATGGACAACCTGCTCAAGATCTTCTACACGGCCCGCCACCACCCGGAGGTCGCTCTATTCGTTCAGGCGAGCCCGGCCTTCTGCTGTCCTTCGCTCGTTACCGAGGCCATGTCGCGCGAGATCGAACAGAACACCGGGGTGCCGATCGTGTCCGTGACCTACGACGGGAGCGGCGGGAACAAGAACGACGTCATCCTTCCGTACCTGGAGTACCCGCGGGGCAGGGGCGGACGGCCGAGTGCGCTGCAGATGGCCTGAGAAGAAGCCGCCGAAGGGACCCCGGGCTGCGCGAGGCACACCTCCAGCCCCGGTGGGTGTCTCCGGCTTCTCCTACCCGGACCGCGCCGGGATGACCAGCGTCGCCGCGCCCAGGCTGATCGGCCAGCGGGGCGTCAGCGACAGGCCCTGCACGCTCTCCTCCGCCCCGGACTCCGACTTGGAGACGGTGACGATGTCGTGACGCCAGATCGACTCAGGGTGTGGGTCGAAGGTCACGCCGGGATCATGATCGAGCGAGAGCTCTGGAGCGAAGACTGCATCGGATGGGAAGGAGACGGGGTCCCATAGGTACGAAACCTCGACCCGACCCTGCGCGTTGAAGCGGAGCGTCTTGCGAAGGGCCATGGGGCCGGTCCCCATCATGGTCAATTCGGCCGACTCCCCGTCGACGGACAGGGCGGCTTCCATCGCCTCGTCAGCCCAGCTGTGGAGTGGGTCGTAGCGCGCCGACTCGTAGGCCTCGGCGTCGATTTCGGCGCCGAGCACGCGGTCGACCAGAATGGTCCGTTCGTCGGGGTCGACCGGCGGAAGTGAGTCGAAAGCGAGCCCTTCTTCGATCTCGTGTATGGACGGCATCCCGTCGGTGGGTATCTCCACCGTCTCTGTCGCGTGCTCCGGGGGTGGTGCGCTGGATACCCGGTGGTAGGCTTCCCGCCGCCGTGTCAGCGTGTCTGCGAGGTTTACCCGGGACGTGAAGTCGGTCAGCTCCACGAGCGTTCCGCCCCGATGAGGACGCACGACCGCGGAGAAGGCGGCGGAGTGGACGTAGATCTCGGGCGCCGCATCGCCGGCCAGGTCCGTAGGTTCAGCCTGCAGCGGTTCGCCGGCCCGCAGGATTCTCTCCGCCTCCGCCAGGTTCGCCCAGATCGCGTTGCGGAGATGCCGGAGGTACAACCCTCCGAAGACGCCGTGCCAGTAGGCGTCGTTGCACTGGGCTCTCCCGATTGCCCGGCGGGCGTCCGGCGGATCTCCCCGCTGACGACACAGCTCCGACAACGTCTGCGCCTTCTTGTGCATGCGGTTGGACTCGGAGTACTTGACGAGGAAGTTCCGCCAGTGTCCTCCTCGCAGGATATCAGCGGAAACGTGGGATTGAGTCAGGGCACGCTCCGCCACTTCGATCCCGTCGACGGCGTCGGGGGGGAGCGACCACCTCTCCATCTCCCGATACGATGCGGAGGGCAGGTAGGCCAACCCCGCGGCAGGAACGTTCCAGACGACCTCCGACGGAGTCGAGAAACGCACCACCCCTTCAGCGGCCAGGGTCTCCATCTCATCCAGGAATCGCTCGAGCCAGCCCTTCTCCCAAACCCACTCGGCCGTCCCCGGCCATCCGCCGAACTTCTCGCCGTCGTCCGCCAGGACGGCCATCGGGTGCCCGGCCGCGGCGAGTCCGCGGAGGTATGCGCCGATCTCGCGGGTCGACCTGAAGGGAACGAGGTACCTCAGATGCTCATCGATGGGCAGCACGGAGAGAGATCCGCCGCCGGACTCGGTGCGCCAGGGCCGGTGAAGTCTGTGTCGCTCGATGCCGGTCACCAGGAAATGTCGATCGTCGACGAGGACATGATCGATTCCAGCTTCGGCCAGGTCGTGCGCGAGGCCGGGCTCCCAGACCCGTTCGGTGAGCCAGAGGCCACGCGAGTCGACTCCGAAGCGGCGACTCAGCCAGTCCTTCATCCACCCGATCTGCTCCAAACGGTCCGGAGTGGACAGAGCCGGAAGTACGGGCTCGTAGAAGCCGGAGCACAGGAGCTCCAGGGAGCCCTCGTCCGCGAGGCGGCCGATCAGGTCGAGGTATGGGTGTCCAGCAGCGTCGAGCCATTCGAGGAGGGGGCCCGAGACGTGGAGGGTGACGGGGAGGAAGGCCCGCTCTGCGACCCGCCGGAGGAAGGGCAGGTACACGTCCTCGGCATGGCTGCGGAACACCTCGTCGAAGTTGCCGACCGGCTGATGGACATGGAGCCCGAACACGAAGTGGATCGGTCCGGTGCCCGGCAGGCCCGGCCGCGGGCTGTCGGGTGCCACGCCCAGTCGGGCAGCCAGGTGCGACACGGCTGCGTTCGGAGGGCCGTTCTCGCCGACCACCCGGGCGACCGCGGTCTGGACGTCGAAGAGATCGATGGAGCCAGCCTCATCGAGGAGAGCCTCGGCCTCCTCGGCGAGAGCCATCGTCGGAGCCCGGAGCGCGTCGGACACTGCGCGCGAGATTGCGCTGGGCTCCTGCCTCACCTGTGGCTCGGTCAGGGTGGGATCCGGGCCGCGGACGTCGGTCTTCCAGAGCGTGGCTCCTGTTCCCCGGAGAGCAGCTCTCGGCTTCGCGTTCTGGAGGCGGGCCGTGAGTTCCGCTTCCAGCGCCTCGTGTCCGGGTCCGGCCAGGTCCAGGGCGTGAGCCGCGTAGCGAAGGACCTGAAGTGGCTCGAGACCGTCGAGGTCGTCGAAGAACCACCCGCACGACGTGTACATGCGCAGAAGGTCCCGCTCCATCTCCAGCAGCTCCAGCGCTCTCGCCCGCCCACCGCCGTCGATCGTCGCCGTGCAGTGCCGCTCCAGGAACTCGAATTGCGCCTCTGTGCCGGCGTCGAACACCTCGGCGTAGGCGTCGCGCGCGGCCCACGGGTCCTTCAGCAGCGTCGCTCCCTCCTCGCCAAAGAGCGCGTGCAGATCATCGCCCAGGCGATCCAGAGCTTCGCGCAGAACGCTCCGCCAGGCCTGTGACGAGGATTGCGACGGATCCATCTTGCACCCGCAGTCCTTGCGCCATCGATCCACGCCGTGGGCGCACGACCATGAGCTGGGCTCCACGAGCTGGATCTTCCGCTTGGGCGGATGCCGTTCGAGGAAGGCGGCGAAGTTCTCCAGCCGAACGTCCGACCTGGTGCCCGCCTGGGTGAGGGTGGCCGCCAGCGCCATGTCAGCCCAGCGATGATGATGGCCGAACGTTTCTCCGTCGGTGGCCAGCGACACCAGATCTTTCTTGCGCGATGCCGCGACCAGTTGCTGGACCCAGTAGTCCGAGTCCTTGAGCAGCTTGCCGAATGCCACATCGTGCGAGAGTGGTCCGTCATAGACGAACACCGCGATGCTCCGTCCGCCCGACAGGAGGACCCGACCGGGACCGCCTCTCGGGGGCCGACGGGTGACTTGGTCGGGTCCGACGACCGTGAAGCGAATGCCTTCCTGCGCCAATACTTCGAGCGTCTCGGTGTCGACCGCGGTCTCGGGCAGCCACATACCCTCGGGAGCCCGCCCGAAGCGGCGGCGAAAATCCCTGATACCCCAACGCACCTCGGTGACCTTGTCGCGGTAGGACGCCAGCGGAAGGATGATGTGATGGTAGGGCGCGGCGAGCGCGTTTCCGTGTCCCGTCCGGACCACGGACCGGGCGTCGGCCGCGATGAACGCGCGATAGGTGTCCGGTGTCTCCCGCGCGAGCCACCGCAGGAGCGTCGCTCCGGCATCCCAGCTCATCCACTCGAGCGTGTTCATGACATGGGCGATGCGCCCCTTGTCGTCGAGTACGCGGGCCGCGACGACCGCACGGTAGCACTCGTCGTGCACGCGTCGGTTCCAGTCGTGGTAGGGGGCAGCCGACATTTCACGCGGAACCCGATCCGTCCATGGGCTTTCGCGGGGTGGCTGGTAGAAGTGGCTGTGGAGGACCAGGGAGGGGCGCTTCATGACGAGGATCTTCGATTCAGCCGGAGGATTGTTCCCGCCTCAACTGGGCGGCGCGTGCGTAGACTTCCTGGTACCGGCCTACCCCGGCGCTCCATGAGAAGTCCTTTGCCATCGCATCGCGGACGTGAAGCTCCCAATTATCGTGGTCGTGGTATAGGTCGATCGCATACTGAACAGCTTCCTCGAGGGCCCACGGTTGGTATTCGTCGAAGAGGAAGCCCGTGACGCGGTCCTCGACCGTGTCGGCCAGTCCCCCCACGCGGCGGACTACCGGGAGAGCGCCGTAGCGCTGCGATCGCATCTGAGTGAGGCCGCACGGTTCGTACTGGGAGGGCATGAGCAGGAAGTCGGCACCTGCCAGGAGTTTGTGCTCCCTCACCTCCGTGAATTCAAAGAACGCGGCAACCCGTTCGGGGTGCTCTTCCGTCAGCGCGCGGAGTGCTTCCTCGTAGCGCTTCTCCCCTTCGCCGAGGAAGATCCACTGCACGTTGAGACGCGACAGGATCCCGCTTTCGAGAAGAATGTCGAAACCCTTCTGCTCGGCCAGCCTCGCGGTCATTCCGAACAGTGGAATGTCGGACCGCGTCGGAAGGCCGACGGCATCCTGGAGGGAGGCCTTGCAGGTCTCCTTTCCCGAGAGGTCGTCAGCCGTGAAGTTGGCCTCGATCCAGGGGTCACGCTGTGGATCCCACACCTCGTAGTCGATGCCGTTGAGAATCCCTACGAAACGGTTCTGAAGCGCGCCGAACGTGTCGTGCAGGCCGAATCCGCCGGCACGCGTCCTCAACTCGTGAGCGTGCGTGGGTGACACCGTGGTCACCATGTCCGAGAAGATGAGACCTCCCTTGAGGAGGTTGACCTTCCCGTACCATTCCATGAGGTCATGGTGGAAAAGGGTCGTGTCGAGCCCGAGTTCAGGGAGCACCTCCGGACCGAGGTGGCCCTGATAGCCGGCATTGTGGACCGTGAGAACCGACGCTACCCGATCGAAGTAGGCGTCGCCGCTCAGGGTCGTCCGCAGGTAGACGGACGCGAGGGCGGTATGCCAATCGTGTGCGTGAATGATGGTCGGGCCGGGTGACACGCCGCGCAGCCAGGCGAGGGCTGCCCGGCAGAAGAACGCGAACCGCAGGTGATTGTCCGGGTAGTCTGCGCCGCCGGCACTGTAGAGTCCCGGTCGGTCGAAGAAGCCCTCGTGCTCGACGAACAGGATCCGGGGATTCGGCGGGGCCTCCGGGTGATGGTGCACCACCGCGGTCTCAGTCCTGTCGCCGACCCGGACCTCGAATGGCTTGCAGCAGGGGACGATATCGGGGAAGGTCTGGCGAGCGGATCTGTAGAGGGGCAGGAACACCAGCGTGTCGGCTCCCGCCGCAGCCTGATAGCGTGCGATGCCGCGCACCGCCTCCGCGAGGCCCCCGGTCCGGGCGTACGGCCAGTACTCGCTGGCTAGATGCACCACGGCCTCGCGGTATTCCGGAGCGGGAAGACCTTCCCCGGATGGGATCGCGAAAGGATCCATGCTCGCTGGTACGCTGGACGTGGGCACTCGACTTAGACAACCTCAAGATAGGGTAGGTGTGTCTCTGCAATAAGGGCCAGGGCCGGATGTGTCGGGATCGTGGGCCCAATCTCACCGGAGGAGTGCGGCAGTCGTGAGCGATCATCACCCGACTGGCATCTCTTCGGACCTCCTCGCCGACCTCGTGGAGGGCCGCTGCTCGAATCCATTCGACATCCTGGGCGTTCATCCTCTCGACACGGGTGGGTGGGTGGTTCGGGCCTTCATCCCGTGGGCCCGCTCCATCTCGGTCGAGCGATCGGGGAGCGTTGTCGAGATGACCCGGATCCGTGGCACCGACCTGTTCGAGGCCTCGTTTCCGGAAGAAGACGAGGTCTTCCCGTATCGGCTGGCGGTCGAAGATCCAGATGGTCGCCGGTGGGTGATCGAGGATGCCTTCCGCTTCCAGCCCCTACTGGACGAGTCCCGGGTTTGGGCCTACCTGGAGGGCCGCGAGCGGCGGGTACATCAGGTGCTGGGTGCGTCGCCCGCGGAACACGAGGGCGTCGGGGGGACGCGCTTCGCGGTCTGGGCGCCCCATGCTCAGGCGGTGAACCTGGCTGGCGACATGAACGCCTGGGACGGACGGTGTCACCCCATGCGGCCGCGGGGATCGACGGGTGTCTGGGAGCTGTTCGTGCCCGGGGTCGAGGTGGGATCGCGGTACAAGTACGAGGTCGTGTCCGAGTCGGGCGAGCGCCGCGACCGGGCGGACCCGTGTGGCCGTGCGGCCGAACTTCGCCCTGCCACGGCATCGGAGGTGTGGGACCCTGGACTCTACGAGTGGAACGACCGCGAGTGGATGGAGCGCCGGGCCACGTCCGACCCGGATCGCGAGCCCTCGAGCACCTACGAGGTCCATCTCGGTTCCTGGCGCCGACATCCGCCGGAGCAGCGTGCGGAGGACGGCGGCCACGGATGGCTCGGGTACCGCGACCTCGCGGAGCAGCTTCTGCCCTATGTGAAGGATCTGGGCTTCACCCACATCGAACTGCTTCCGGTTGTAGAACATCCGCTGGATCAGAGCTGGGGGTATCAGCCGCTGGGCTTCTTCGCTCCAACGTCCCGCTTCGGAAGCCCGGACGACTTCCGTTACTTCATCGATCGCGCCCATCAGTTGGGACTCGGAGTGATCCTGGATTGGGTGCCGGGTCACTTTCCCGACGACGGACACGGCCTGGCCAGCTTCGACGGCACGCCGCTCTACGAGCACCCTGATCCGCAACGGGGGCAGCACCCGGACTGGGGAACGCTGGTGTTCGACTTCGGGAAGCCGGCGGTGCAGTCGTTTCTGATCTCGAGCGCGCTGCATTGGCTCGAGGACTACCACCTGGATGGCCTCCGGGTAGACGCCGTGGCATCGATGCTCTACCTGGACTACTCACGGCCCGCGGGCACGTGGACACCGAACGAACTCGGCGGGCGGGAGCATCTCGAAGCAGAGTCGTTCTTGAAGGCTCTCAATGCCGCGGTGCACGAGGAGGTTCCCGGGGCGGTGATGATCGCGGAGGAGTCGACGGCGTGGCCTCGGGTGACGCACGGGGACGACCGGGACGGTCTGGGATTCGACCAGAAGTGGAATATGGGTTGGATGAACGACACGCTGGATTTCATGTCGACCGATCCCATCCACAGAGTCCACCGGTACTCCAAGTTGACGTTCTCGATCGTGTACGCCTTCACTGAGCGCTTCGTGCTTCCCTTGTCCCATGACGAGGTCGTCCATGAGAAGGCGTCGCTGCTTTCGAAGATGCCGGGCCCCGATGAAGAGAAGTTCGCGAGTCTCCGTCTGCTGTATTCCTACATGTGGACGCATCCCGGGAAGAAGCTCCTCTTCATGGGTGGCGAATTCGCCCAGCGGAAGGAGTGGGACGTCGACGGTGAGCTGGAGTGGGGCCTGCAGGAATACGGGCCCCATCGGGGCGTCATGCAGCTGATCAGGGACCTCAACGGGCTCTACCGCACGGAGCCTGCGCTGCATCTGCACGACGACTGGCCGGAGAGCTTCCAGTGGCTCGACTGCCACGACCCGGAGCGCACCACGATCTCATACGTCCGCTACGCGCCGGACTGGGAGGACTTCCTGGTCGTGGCGGCGAACTTCACGCCGGGTCACTATGATGGCTTCCGTGTGGCGGTCCCGCGGGCGGGTCTGTACCGGGTGATTCTGAACTCGGACGCTCCGGTGTACGGCGGTCACGGGGCCGTTGTGCCGCCTCTCCTGGAGTCCCGCCCCGGAGAACTCCACGGGCGCGAGCACTATCTGGAATTACCGCTGCCGGGGCTGGCGGTAGTGGTCCTCAAGCTCGACGTGCCTGCCGAACCCGGGCCGCAGCGACGGGTCCTGGATCGCTGAGGCCGTTCAGGTGGACTCCGACATTTCCTCATCGTCCAGCGGCAACTCCACCTGCTGGGGCATCGGCTTGTCGAAGGGCGGATCATCACCGTCCGAGACGCCGCGGACGGCAGGTACGTAGCAGCGCTCCGCATACTCCCGCACCATCCGATTCGTGGTGAAGGTCCGTCCCGCTACGCGCAGGGCTTCCTTCATTCGTGCGATCCACTCGAGCGGGATGTCGCGGTCGTCGCGGTGGTAGTAGGCGGGCACAACCTCTCGCTCCAAGAGCGTGAAGAGCGCCTCGTGATCGGCCGCATCGACCTCGTGGTCGAGTCCGTCGGCGGCGGGAATCGCCCACCCGTTTTCGCCGTTGAACCCCTCGGCCCACCACCCGTCCAGCGTGCTCAGTTGAGGCACGCAGTTCAGCGCCGCCTTCATGCCGCTGGTTCCCGACGCCTCCATGGGCACCCGTGGCAGGTTGAGCCACAGGTCCACGCCCTGCACGAGGCGATGCGCGACATGCATCTCGTAGTCCTCGACGAACGCGATCCGGCCCTCGAAAGCGGCGTCGCGCGTCGCCTGCCACACACGCTGCAAGACGTGCTTGGCTTCGTCGTCCGCGGGGTGGGCCTTTCCTGCGAACACCAACTGAACGGGCCGGCGCGGATCGGTCAGTAGCCTCCGGAGCCGCTCCTCGTCCTGGAAGAGCAGGTGAGCCCGCTTGTACGTGGCGAACCTGCGCGCGAATCCGATGGTGAGCGGCTCCGGACTGAGGAGGGTTCCGGCTCCAACGAGATGGGCCGCTTCCTTCCACAGGGTCTTCCACCGACTCCGGGCCTGCTCACGACAGAAGTCGAGAAGCGTCTTCTTGAGGTGGAAGTGAATTTCCCACAGCCGGGCCTCGTCCAGGTCGAGCACCCGATCCCAGGAGTCGGGGTCCATCGGCTCACGTTCCCAGTTCTCGCCGAAGAGCTCATCCAGGAGTGCCATGTAGTGGTGGGACATCCAACTGCCCACGTGTACGCCGTTGGTCACGGCGGTCATGGGGATACGCGTCGGGTCCCGTCCCGGCCAGAGGGAAGTCCACAACTCCTGAGTGACCCTCCCGTGGCGCTTGGACACACCGTTCACGTGGCGCGCCAGGCGGATCGCGGCAGCCGTCATGTGGAAGCGCCCGTGGTTCAACTCCGGGTGCCGCCCGAGCCCCATGAAGGTCGCGCGGTCCAATCCCATGCCCTCGTGGTAGTCGCGACACACTCCGTCCATGAGTTCGGGCGAGAATACGTCGTGCCCCGCCGTGACCGGCGTATGCGTCGTAAACACCGAATGCGCTCGGACCTCTGCCACTGCCGCCTTGTAATCCATGCCCTGCTCGAGGTGCTCGCGGAGCCTCTCGACCATCATGAACGCCGCATGCCCCTCGTTCGCGTGCCAGGCCTTGGGCGATACACCCAAGGCCCTCAGGACCCGTACGCCTCCGACCCCGAGTATCCACTCCTGTTGGAGCCGGTGCTCGCGCCCGCCGCCGTAGAGCTGGTAGGTCAGTTCACGATCCTCGGGATGGTTCTCGGGCAGGTTCGTGTCCAGGAGGCACAAATGCACCCGGCCCGCGTCCAGCTTCCAGGCTCCGACGTGCACGGGCCGACCGGCTGTCTCGAGGACGGTGAGGGTATGCGAATCATCCGGTCCAGTCAGGCGCACCAGCGGCATGATGCGTGGGTCGAACAGCTCGTCGGAGCCTTCCTGCCACCCCTCCAGGTTCAGCTTCTGGTCGAAGTACCCCTTGGAGTAGAGGAGGCCGACACCGATCAGGGGGATCCCCAGGTCCGACGCGGACTTGCAATGATCGCCCGCGAGAATACCCAGTCCGCCGGAGTAGATGGGAATGGAATTGTGCAGCCCGAACTCGGCGCAAAAGTAGGCGATCTGTTCCTTGCCGAGCTCAGGGTACGTCCTCTGATACCAACCCTTGTCCTCGTCGAGAGCGTTGGCCAAGTCCGCCATCACGGCGTCGAACGCCTGCAGGAACTCCTCGTCGCGAGCGAGGTGAGCGAGCCTCCCGGGATCGACCTGACGGAGCATCTCCACCGGGTTGTGCCGTGTGGTCGACCAGATGGTGGGGTCGATGCTGCGGAGCACCATCCTGGCCCTCCGGTCCCACCGCCACCAGAGGTTGAGCGCGAGGCGCTCGAGGCCCTGCAGTCGCTCCGGCAGGTAGGGGATCTTCCCCGAGTCTCTGTTCATGTGAAGAACCCGTGACCCGTTGCCGGGGGAGTACGGTTGCTGGAGGGCTAAATCTCGCCACCGGTCCATGGGAAGTGAAGGGTTCCCGCTCCCGGGACGTTGGCCAGGCTCGGCACTGCTGCCGACGGGCCGAACTGGCTGAGGACCCGGGGCAGGGTGTCCATGGAGTCGCGACAACGGATCACGTCGATGGCGCCGTGCTGGTACCCACGAAGTGCGGCGGCCAGGACCGTCTTTTCGAGCAGCAGCGGGGAACTGCGCTGGGCTCCGGCGCCCCTACCGCCCGGATAAGGAGAGCACCATGCCTCCTCGCCGGAAGTCGAACAGTGACGGCTGCTGGAAGTGTGGATCTGGTCGGGGTGCGCCCACCTCCACGCTTCGTGCGTCATAACCGAAGGTCTGTATGCTCCCTTCCTGGACTTCGGCATAGAGTGAGGGCACCCGGGCCACCCCGTATCTGAGCCATTCCGTAAGGCTGATAGAGCCATCGGCCGGTCTGGCATCCGCCTGGTTCGCGAGGAGACCGTCCCTGACGAGCGCGTAGGTGAGGAGCCCTTGGCGGAGGATGTCACTCTCCAGTGCCACGTCCTCGGCCTGGCTCGCCGCGAGCACCCTCATTCCCTTGTCGTAGGCCAACTGTCCCAAGCCGCGGCTCCCCATCGGGCCTGGCTTGAAGCCGGCGCCCTCGACGGCAGCGGCCGAGTGGCACGCGTCCACGACGAGCACGAGTTCGCCGGCGTCGATCGGCCGCAGCCACCCGGTGAGCTCTTCGCTGCTCACGGCTCTCTGCAGGACCTCCGGCCCAACCGTCTTCTCCACCCCGACCCCGATATCGGACGGGAAGAGGAAGAATGTACCCTCGGCGTCGCGGTACCCGTGAGACGAGAACGACAGCAGGACGAGGTCGTCGGGTCCTGCGCTCCGGATCCGGTCCGCACTGGGAATGGCTCTCCGGACCTCCGGGGAGACGTAGCCACCGGCAAGCAGGGCGAGGACGCCACGGATGGTCGCCTTCGTCGCGTCGGTCGTCTTCGACGGATCGTGGGAGGAGACGAGCGGCACGCTGACCACGTCTTCGAAGGCTCCGCTGGCTTGCAGTCGCGCGACCACCTCGGCCGAGAGGAGGCGTGCGTCGTTGGCGGCGAAGCTGAGATCCCAGGCCGAGCTTTCGTATGCGTCGACCCCGACCGTGATCACCGTCGCCACGCCCCTGCGTGGGGCAGGGGTGGCCGCGAGCTCCATGGTGGCTCCGACGGTGGGGCTCTTCACTTGATCATCGTTGAACGCATATGCGCTGAAGACCACCTCACGGGCTCCGGCCCGGCGCGGCAGGGGGAGGGAGTCGAATTGGAAGGACGTCCGGCCGTCCTCGTCGATGTCCAGGGGCCCGTCCCGCCAGGCGACCAGCTGGCCGTCCCGGAACAATCGGAGGTCCCTCGCTCCGCTGCGAACCAGGCGCGACTGGGACCCGCTGCCGCGGAGCCGGCTCCCCTCTCCCACCTCGACGGTCACTGACACGGTGGAGTCGCTCCGGCGGGCGATTCCCGCCAGAGCCACCACTGGCTGGACCCGATTCAAGGCCTCGAGATTCCGGACCGGGCGGAGTTCCTCTCCCTCCAGCAGGCGACCCAGCAGGCGAGGTTCGAAGTATTCCTGCATGAACACCTCGATGGGCAGAGGTGTGAACGGCTCGTCGGCCATTACCCAATGCACTCCCCGGATCGCCTCGATGTCGTCCGTGTCGAAGCGACCGTCCGGGGCGACCACGACCCAGGAATCGCCCTGAAGCGCCACCAGGCTGGCGAGCTGGTCGCCACTCGCCGCATCCCACAGACGCGCGGTGCCGTCCCGGCTTCCGGACAGGATCGTCAGTCCGTCGGGCGAGAATGCCACGTCTTCCACGGCGTCACCGTGACCGGTGAGGACGTCGATCTCGGTGCCGGTTTCCACTTCCCAGATGCGCACAGTCCGGTCTTCGCTGGCGCTTGCCGCCAGGAGTCCGTCGGGTGACAGGGCGACACCGTACACATGCCCGCCGTGGCCGGTCAGAGACCGGATCTCACCGGTCTCGAGGTCGATCACCTGGACGAGGTTGCCACCGCCCACCAGGATCCGGCGACCGTCGGGGAAGGCCGCGACATCCAGGCCCACGAGCCCTTCGATGCGCGCAGCGGTGGATCCCGATGCCAGGTTCCAGACACGCACACCGTTCCCGACGGCGACCAGCCGGTCCCCACCCGGGAGGAAGGCCAGTGCCTGCACCGTTTCGTCGCCGGGAGAGGCGAGCCGGGAGGCGGCATCCCCGGTCGCCGTGTTCCATACGGACACCGTCGCGTCGCTCCATCCCCGGGTCGCGATCATGGTGCCGTCCGGAGAAACGGTCACGGCCGCCAGGGGCCCCTCGTCGATCGCGATGCGGCGGATGACCGTGTCCGTCGAAGGATCGCGGATCTCGGCGACAGACCCCGCGGCATCGAACACAGCCGTGTACGCCCCATCAGGCGAGAACACACCGTACATGCCGGGCAGCCGGGCCCGTCTCGTGCCGGCTTCCCGGTTCCACAGGTGAACCTCCATGCCGACGTCGCTGACGAGCATCTGGCTTCCGTCGGGAGAGAATCCCACGTCCTGAATTCGGTCCGACAGTCCTTCCATGGTTCGCACGACCGAACCGTCGTCTACCCGATAGAGCGCCACTGAGGTGACGCTGCCGCCCAGGACCTGTGTGGCGTCCGGGGAGAGGCGGGCGGCCCAGAGGTGGCGTGCTCCTCCGCCCAGGCGACGGCGAAGCTCGCCGGTGTCCGTGTCCCACAGAATCGCCCAGCCGTCCTGGTTGCTCACCGTCAGCATGACTCTGCCGTCCGGGGACAGGTCGAGCGAGCTGACCCCGCCCGTGTGGCCCTCGAAGGTCTGCGTGACCTCGCCGGTCCCCGGATCCCAGGCCCGGACGACCCCGTCGGCGTGGCCGGCCAGGACACGGCGGCCATCCTCAGTGAAGGCGAGTGCCCCGGGCAGGGCGAGTGGCGGGGCGTCGGCGCCGAACGTCGTGACCTGAGTACCTGAGGCCGCATCCCAGACCTGCATGCCCGGTGTGGGCCCCGCCGTGACCAGGCGGAGGCCGTCCGGTGACAGGGCGGCATACGGTGCCCCTGCAGGCGTCCCCTGCACCCGCATGACTTCCTCTCCCGTCGCGCGGTCCACGAGGCGGGCAGGTCCTCCCAGCGCCCCCATCAGGAGCAGGCGTCCGTCGGGCGAGAACGCTACGGCGTAGACCGGCGTGGCGTACTCGGATTCGAATACCCGGATCTCCCGGCCCGTAGAGGATTCCCAGAGGCGGGCCGTCCCGTCGTTGCTCCCGGTCAGGATTTCGCGTCCGTCGGGCGAGAATGCCGCCGCCACCACGCCGCCAGTGTGCCCGTCGAAACGTCGGAGTTCCAGGCCGGTGGGAAGGTGCCACAGTCGGGCGGTACCGCTGAAGCTCCCCGCCAGCGCCAGGTCTCCATCCGGAGAGAAGGCCAGTCCGCTGACGGCTTGGGTGTAGCCCAGTTGAACCACCAGCGCGGGCGCGAGGTCCCGGGCCTGTCTCAGGGGTCCAGGGTGGACTCCCGCCTCCCGCTTGATCTCGCTGACCGGGAGTGCTCCCCACAGGAGCATCGCCGAGAGGAGGAGTCCCGCGTGCCAAGCCGGGCGTCGCCCACTCTTCGCTGCCGCCGCCGGGTCAGGGCTCAATCGTCGCCCGCCCCGTCGTCCGGGATGGTGAACACACCCGTGGCCCGTCGCTCCTGGAGGATACGCTCCACCTCCCGATGCCCCTCGAGGAGCTTGTCCATGTCGTCGGAGAGGTCCTGCGCGGCTCTCAACTCCGTGGTGAGGCTCTCCACCGTTCCGCTTCCCGCGTGCATGTAGAGAAGTCCGAGCCGGACCGACTCGAGGGCTGCGACCGCTTGGCGGAGCTTCTCCTGTGCCTCATCCCGGGTGGCCTCGACGCTGGACCGCACGCGAGCCCGTTCTCCGGCCGACGGATACGACGGGTCGTCGTCGCCGATTTCCGCCAGGACGGCCTCCATTTCGGTGACCTGACGACGCATCGCCTGAGCGTCGTCCTCCAGGCTTCGCACCGTTTCCGGTAATCCCTTGAGACTCTTCCGCGTCTCCTTGGGGAGTTCTTCGAACAGCCTGTCCGCGGCCAGGCCGATCGCGACTTCGGTCGGGCGATGAACTCCGGAGACGGCCGCGACGCGCTTGAGCTTCATCCGGGCCAGCTTGAACAGCCCCTGTCCGGCTCGTCCCTTCCAGAATCGCAGCCAGCGCTCGCCCATGACGTCGCCCCGGGCCCGCGCCCGGATTTCGCTGAAGAGGCTCGCACCGCTGCCCAGAGTGAGGGACCAGGCGAAGACGCTGAGGGGCACGAACGAGTCGAGGTATACCGCGATTGGGAAGGAGACTGCAGCGACGCCGAGGCCAGCGAACTTCAGTCCCCGCAGAATCCGATCCAGCCAAGTGACACGCTTCCCGACCTGGAAACGGTATTCCTCGTCCCTCTGCTCGATATCGCGGAGGAATGCGGCGGTGCCGTCATCGCGAGTGAATCCGGCACTGAGCAGTTTACGAGCCACCCGCACCAACTTGAGCCCCGGTACGGCCATCAACAGGGACATCGGCACACCGACCCAAGCCATGATCGACAGTTCCCCCAACGCCACCGCAGCGATCATCGTCGGCACGCCGAACGTCATTCCCAGGCCGCACCACGCCAGGGTGCTCTCGAACTCCCTCGTCTGCTTGATGAAGACCCGAAGCGGCACCGGTAGTCGGCGATCGATGTCCAGGTCCGGAAGAAGCGCATCGGCCAGGGCCTCGCCTCCCGGGAATCGGTCTTCCGGGGCCTTCCTCAGGCATCGGTCGAGCGCCGTTGCGACGCCCGGAGAGACCTCAGGGGCCACAGTCGCCAGGCGCGGAGGGGCTGCGCTGAGGTGGCTCCCGAGAATCGCGGCCGGGGACGGGCCCGTGAACGGGACCCGGCCCGAGAGCGCGTAGAAGCCCACACAGGCCAGGCTGTAGAGGTCACTCCGGGCGTCGACGTCACCGCCCCGGGCCTGCTCGGGACTCATGAACTCGGCCGTTCCCATGACCTGGCTGCTGTTCTCCTCCGAAACGTCCTCGGTACGCGAGGCGATCCCGAAGTCGGTGACCATCGCCCGTCCGGACTGGTCTTCCAGAAGCACGTTGTCCGGCTTCACGTCCCGGTGCACAACACCCTGCAGGTGCGCGTACCCCAGCGCCCAGGCTACCTCGCGCAGTACGCGCACGGCATCGGCGTTCGAGAGCGGTCCCCGGGCCCGTATTCTGTCCCCGAGGGTTCCCCCCTCGACGTAGGCCATGGCGAAGAACACGAAGCCCTCCACCTCGTCGACCGCATAGATGGGCACGATGTTGGGATGGGACAGTCCGGCGGCGGTGCGGGCCTCCTGGAGGAAGCGTTCCTTCACCCCCGGCTTGGCGGCCAGCGTCGGAGGAAGCAGCTTGAGCGCCACCATGCGATCGAGCGCCACCTCCCGCGCCAGGAAGACGATTCCCATTCCTCCGCGCCCGATCTCCCTTTCGATCGAATAGCGGCCGGCCAAGGCCGCTTGGAACGGCAGGAACTCCTCGGCATTGCTGGTGATGGGGGCTTCCATGGTATCGGCACAGTCGGGGGAGCGTGGGGCTTGACGCAAGCACCACGTTCTGTGGCGGCTACCCTGATGGACAAACTGGCCGGTCGGGAACAGTTTGGCCGGCTTTGGCCTATGGGCCTCCACGGACGGTGCACGAAAGGGTGGCCTGTGACAGGGTCTCCGCCGTCGGATCATCCTCATGGCCGGGAGAAAGGCGATGACGACGTCGAGCGAGAGGCGCTGCGCGGGAGGTGGCGGGCTGCTTGAGCGGGGCCGCCCTCTGCTGGTTCTGTTCCCGCTGACCATGGTGTTCGCGTGCGGGTCCTCGATCTCTGAGAGAGCGCTCGATCCGGCCACCTCGCCCGCCGGCGAGTTCGAGGAGAGCTGTCGGGTCATCGAGGCCGGCATAGGACTCCCGGGTTCGCTGGGCGAGACGTCCGGGCTCGCGGTGGGCATGCGTGACCCGGCCATCCTGTGGACCCACAACGACGGTGGGAATCCCTCTATCGTGTTCGGACTCGACAGGTCGGGGAAGAAAGTGGCCGAATTCGACGTCGACATCCGGAACCGAGACTGGGAAGACATGGATATCGGTTCGTGCGGGGGGAGCAGCTGCCTCTACCTCGCGGACCTGGGTGACAACGAGGAGCGGAGGGACAACCTCCGGGTGCTCCGGATGGTGGAGCCGGCTCCGGATGTCACGGCCATCGATCCCGCCCGCTTCGACGTGACGCTCCCGGACGGGCCGCGCGACATCGAAGCCATGTATGTGCTGCCCGGGGAGGAGTTGTTCTTCGTGACGAAGGGGCGAAACCATCCGGTGACGATCTATCGGTACCCTGGGCCCCTGCGCGACGAAGATGTCGTGCTGGAGCAGGTGCAGACGCTGGGAACGGTGACCAGCCCCATCAACTGGATCACGGGAGCCTCGGCCACCCGGGACGGCCGTCATGTCGCCATCCGATCGTATGCGGCGCTCTATCTCTACGAGGCCAGGGAAGACGGCACCCTCGTCCTCCTGCCGGAGGGGCAGGTCAGTCTGCTTCCCATCGGGGAGCCCCAAGGCGAGGCAGTGGCATGGGGGACCGACGGCATGCTCTACCTGACCTCGGAGCAGAGGAATTCAGGTGCGGCGCGCATGACCGTCATGGAGTGCGTCATCGAGTAACTGTGACGGTGGCGGGGGCTCGTGCCCTCACGCCCACCGGCCATTCCCGCTACCTTCTCCACTGCGGGACACCCACCATGAGCCCTCGGTTCCGGGGGCAGGCACTCGCTGTAGACTCTGCGCCAGCTTATCGAGCCGGATGTACCGGCCGGCCTGTTGTGCGCCTCCAAACCGGACAATTCATTGGCTTTTTCGGCCCTCAAGCTGCACCCGACACTCCTGCGCGGTGTCGAGAATCTGGGGTTCTCCCGCCCCACCCCCATTCAGTCGGAAGCGATTCCCCATGCCCTCGCAGGCAGGGATCTCCTGGCCTGCGCCGCGACCGGGAGTGGAAAGACCGCGGCGTTCCTACTCCCGATTCTGCACCAGTTGGTGGACCGCCCCCGAGGCACCACACGGGCGCTCGTCCTCGCTCCCACGCGTGAACTGGCCCTCCAGATCGTGGAGGACCTGAACGGCCTCGCGCGCTTCACGGGGTTGAAGTCAGCAGCCATCCACGGTGGCGTCGCGATGGGTCCCCAGGAGAAGGCGTTCCGGAGGGGCGCGGAAGTGCTCGTGGCCACGCCAGGGCGCCTGCTGGATCACTTTCAGTACCCATACGCCGGCCTCGCCGGCCTGGAGTACTTGGTGCTGGATGAAGCCGACCGGATGTTGGACATGGGCTTTCTGCCCGATATCCGGCGTGTGCTCAAGCACATTCCCAAGCCAAAGCAGACGTTTCTGTTCAGCGCCACCATGCCGGACCCGATCGAGGTGCTCACTCGCCAGATCCTCCAGTCGCCCGCGAAGATCGCGCTGCAGCGGCGCGCAGCGCCCGCGAAGGGAGTCACCCAGGCATTCTATCCCGTGCCCGGCAGCCTGAAGGGGTCTCTGCTCGTCGAGCTGCTCAAGCGGGGTGTCATGCAGGAGGCACTCGTCTTCACCCGGACCAAGCACCGGGCCAACAGGCTCGCCAAGCTGCTCGAGCGCAACGGGATCACCGCAGAGCGGATCCACGGGAACCGCTCCCAGGCTCAGCGGACGAAGGCCCTCGCAGGCTTCAAGGCCGGTGACTTTCGGGTCCTCGTGGCCACGGATATCGCTGCCAGGGGTATCGATGTGGAAGCCCTGGGGCACGTGGTGAATTTCGACGTTCCTGCGGTTCCGGAGGACTACATCCACCGGGTCGGTCGGACCGCTCGCGCGGAAGCCACCGGCGAGGCGTTGACTCTGGTCACGCCGGAGGACGAGGCGGACGTAGCCCGTATCGAGCGCGCCGTGGGTGCGAAGATCGAGAGGGTTCGTCTGGACGGCTTCGAGTACCATGCCACCGCAGACGCACCGCTCGAGGTTCCCCGGGGCGAGCGCATCGCCGCCATTCGTGCCAAGCGAGCGCAGGATCGTGCCCGGGCGGGGTCCAGGACAGCCGCCAAGGGTGCGGGCAGCACCCGCAGTGATGCCCGCGCGGAGGGGCCGAGGCGCCGGCCGCGGCGCAGGCGGCACACCTAGCCCTCACCGGTTGGACCGGCGCCCGCCTGGGGCGCCAACTTGCCGTAAACGGGCGGGCTTCATAAAGTCCCGACGACCGCGCATCGTGAGTGATGCGCACCGGCCCGTGTACTCCGGTCCGGCATCGTGTATGCGGCCGACGAAGGGTCTCTTCCGGCCCCCGGGGAAATCGCGAGCGCTGCCTGATGTCGCCCGACCGAGCTGACGAACAGGACCGGATGGAGCGCAAGAACCGCATCGCCCAATGGGCCTTCGATTCGCGGAGCATTCTCGGGCGCTTCCATGTCTGGTTGGAGGATGTGGAAATCGAGTGGGTGAAGGGCACCCCGGCGGACGCGTCCTTTTCGGGAGAAGCTCTCGAGCGCGCGTTCATCGTGGCGAACGCCCTTACCGCCATGGGTACGCGCATGTTCGGGCGGCTCGGTGAGGGGGCCGGAGCGGACCCGGCGGAGGTGAACCGCGTCAAGAAGGACGCCGACGCCACGTCGGCCTACGTCCTCTCCGAGTCCCTCTGGTACCTGACCCGGAACCTGCCGGAAAACCACGCCCTGATGGTGGGCCTGGGCGAGGGGCTCATGCCCAAGGCTGGCGAGACGCCGGAAATGGGCGCCAACCCTCAGCTCGGCTTCGGCCGGGTCTACGCGCGACCCGAGGTGGCCCACTTCGTGGACAGCCTGGTCCACGAGATGGTGAATCAGCCCGGGTGCGGGTGGCCGGGTTTCTGGCGGAAGATCCAGGCAGCCGGCATCACGCTCTGGGGTGCGGCGATCGACACGCTCGAGAATACCTCCCGGTTCGCCAAGGGCAGCGAGACAGGCCCCATGTCCGTGCTGCATGTGTTCGATCAGCCGCTTCAGGTGGCCCAGCCCTACGAAGGATACATGGGTGCGCTCTCTCTCCCGCGCGATGCGGTGGAGGCGGCGGAGGCGCGGTCCGTGCTCATCAACTATCTGACCCCCAGGAAGATGGTGATGGAGTCGCTCCTCGAGACCTACCCAGCGGTGTCGCCGGAGCGCGTCCACGTGTGGACGCTCGGGGGTCCGGCTCGCGAGAGCCGCATCGGGGCGCTTTGGGCGGAGTGGAGGTCGCTGGGGGCGCACATCGTGGAGGATGGCTGGGTCTTCCCGCCGACCGGCTCGCCGGTCTTCACTGAGTCCGGTACGTATGCCCCCACCTACAGGGTTGGCGCGTTCACGGGCGAGGACGGTGCCGAGCACCTGTTCATCTGCGACGGATACGCGGCGTCGGCCGAAGCGCTACAGGCCGCCAGCCTCGATCCCGTGGTGGACGCGGTCACGTCACTCTGCCTGTTCTCGTCCCGGTTCAAGGGTTCCTACGATCAGGAGTCCCGCCTCATGCGACTCGATCCCGACAGTGAGACCTTTGCCCGGGACTTTGCGCAGATCTGGGACGGAAACGTCGATGACGCGACGGTCGAGGCATACCGGGAGAGCATCCGTGAGGCGGCTGCCGCGTGCATCCCGACCACGGCTCGGACTCTGTTGGCGGACGACTTCTTTCCCCACAAGGAGTGGCAGGTTCTGAGCCTGGCCTCGAGCATGCTGCCCGATCCCTATACGGGCATGCCGGGGGTCGAGGAAGTGGAGGAGGGCATCTTCCGGGTGACGACGCGGGCATCCGGTCGTCACCGGATGGTGGACGTCACCCTCACGCTGCGCGCGATGGAGCCCCTGGCTGAGATGCGCATGGCCTTCTCGCCGCTGCTGGACCGCTTCTACGCCGGCCAGGACTACCGCGCACGGGCCGTGAAGGTCTCCGACTCGGGCCGGCTTCGTAACGAGCTGCAGACGCTCTGCGCCGAAGCCATCGAGTACCTTCCGGATGGTCGGATGAAGATCCACCTGACCGCCTTGGACGACGCGGTGCTGCCTCCCCCGAAGAAGGCATTGATACGCGAAGTCCTGGCCTGGTACGGCGCGAACCACCCCGTCTGGTTCGGTTGGCAGGAGAGCGACTGAGGTCAGGCTTCCTCGCCTTCGACCGCGCGCAGCTCCTTTCAGGGATTTCCCGACTGGATCTGGGGTCCCGGTGTGGCGAAGATTCCGGTCCAATCTGTCCCCTCAAAGGAGCATGTCATGGCAAGCGGGTCCGGGCTTCCGTATCGCATCGGTGTACTGGGTGGTGATGGCATCGGACCGGAGGTCCTCGATCAGGGCATGCGTGTTCTGGACGCGGTCGCCGGGCAGGAGGGCATCCGGTACGAGGCGGTGGAGTACCCGCACAGCGGTGCGCACTATCTGGAGACGGGGGAGCTCGTGACTCCGGACCTGATCGAGGAGTGGCGGGGGCTCGACGCAGTGCTGCTCGGTGCGATCGGACACCCCGACGTCGAGGTCGGGTTGGTCGAACGTTCCGTGATTCTGGGCCTGCGCTTCGGACTCGATCTGTTCGTGAACCTCCGGCCGATCAAGCTCTATTCCGAGCATCTGGGTCCGCTGAAGGGGAAGGGGCCCGACGACATCGACTTCGTGGTGGTTCGCGAGAACACCGAGGGTCTCTACTCGCAGATCGGTGGCAGGCGAGCCGTCGGCACGCCGGACGAGATCGCGACGGTGACGGGCGTCTACACGTACAAGGGTGTAGAGCGGGTGATCCGCTATTCGTTCGAGCTGGCCCGCAGAAGGGCCGAGGCAAGGGGGCCCGGAGGGAGGTCGGCCAAGCTGACGCTGGTGGACAAGGCCAACGCCATCCGACCACACCAGATCTGGCGTGACGTCTTCGAGCGGGTGGGTGAGGAATTCCCGGACGTCGAGCAGGACGCAGCCTACGTCGACGCCTGCTGCATGTGGATGATCAAGAACCCGGAGTGGTTCGATGTCGTCGTGACCACCAACCTCTTCGGTGACATCATCACCGATCTCGGAGCCATGCTCCAGGGCGGCATGGGGATCGCGGCATCGGGCAACATCCACCCGGGGCAGGCCTCGATGTTCGAGCCCATCCATGGCTCTGCTCCCAAGCACGCCGGCAAGAACGTCGCCTGCCCCATCGGAGCCATCATGGGTGTCGGAATGATGTTCGACCACCTGGGCGAGAGTGCCGCGGCGAAGAAGGTGGACGGTGCGATCGCGCGTCTGCTGCAGAGCGGTCGGGTCGGCTCCTTGGACGCGCGCAGCGGAATCTCCACGTCGGCGATGGGCGACATGGTGCTCGAGGAGTTGACTTAGGGGGTCAGCCCGCCCGGCTGTGACCCGGGGACTAGCCTCCCTGGCTCCGACGTGGCTGTGAGCAGGTCGGCCACTGCCTTTGTTCACCCGTCCAGGGGCTGGGGGGCAGCACCCGCATGTCGGTCGGCACCCGCTCAGGATCCTCCGACGCCAGATACGCGAGCATCGCGGCGAGCGTCGCGTTGTTTCTGAGGTCGTCGAAGACGAGCTTGTCGAAGGTGTCCCGATTGGTATGCCATGTGTACTGCCGGTAGTCGGGGTAGTTGGACTGCAGGCGGAAGCCAGCCGCCGGCCGGCAGACGAATGACGAATGGTCACTGCCGCCGCTGTCCGGCAGGCCCGGGATGTCCAACTCGACGTGTGTAGCGATCTCCTCGGGGAGTGCCGAGAACCATCGACCGAAGTGAGCCCCCGCTCCGAGGAATCCCTGCATCTTGATGTACTCGATGCGCCAGGTCCCGTTGTCCTGATTGAAGGCCACCTGCAGGCCGTCGATGACGTCGGGATTATCCCATCCAAAGGCGTTCGAACCGATCAGGCCTTCCTCCTCCGCCCCCCAGTGTCCCACGAGGATGGTCCGCCGCGGGTTGGGATACGTCTCCTTCAGAATACGCATGGCCTCCATCATCATGAGGGTGCCGGTTCCGTTGTCGGTCGCGCCCGAGGCGCCATCCCAGGAGTCGAGGTGAGCCCCGAGGAGGACGTACTCGTCCGCGAGCTCGCCACCCGGAATGCGCCCGACAACGTTGAAGGCGGGTACATCGCCCAGGAACTCTGCCTCGGCGTCGAGGCGGATTCGAGGCGACTGACCCCGTTCCGCCAGCCGGGCCACGAGGCCGTAGTCCTCGCAGCTGAGGTGGATCCCGGGAATGGTCTGCGCCGGGGAGTCGAACACCTTGTCGACGCCCCACCCCTCCGACCACCGGTTGGTCAGCACGGCGACCGCTCCGGCCGCCTCGATCCGCTGGGTCGTCCGACCACCTGCATCGCGCAGGGAGGCTCGCCAGGCCCTGCGGGCATCGGTCCTCTCGGCCTGCATTCTCGCGAAGGACTCCGGGGTGGCCAGCGCCTCCCACGACTCGTTCGGCCGGCAAGTGGGCTGGGGCAGTGAGGTTGCCACGATCTTGCCGGCCACGCTGGGCAGCCAAGCTTCGAGGTCCGCCGGACCGGCGAAGTATGGCTGCAAGATCACCTCTGCCTCGATGGGCCCGTCGGTACCGACGCTCCAGGCCAGCATCGCCCCCTCGAGTGTGCGCTTTCTTGGGCTGAGAAGGTCGATATGCGTATATCCGCGATCCCAGCCCGGCCACGTGCCGTAGACCTGCTTCTCGGCCTCCACTCCCCACGAAGCGTACTTCGACAGGAGCCACTCTGCGGCGGATTCGAAGCCCGGGGAACCGGTCAAGCGCGGACCGATCGAGTCCAGAAGAACCTGCGCGAGGTCGAAGATCTGGGAGCCTTCGCCCATACCCTGTTGCCACATCTGACGGATCACGGGGTCGTCGGTCGGGAAGGTCTGCGCTTCGGCCGGCGCACTCGCGAACAGAAGTGCAGCGCAGGCGCTCATGCATGCATGCCTCACGGTCATGATCGTGTCCTTCCGGGAGTCTGTATTCGGTCGTTTGTGGGAGCCTAATACCTACCTGGCTTCAGCTCATCCCAGCCTCGGGAACGGCTGAATCTATGGTGTCCGGCATCCATTCACGACCTGGCGTGCCTTGTTCTCGCGTGTCTGGCTTCGCCGGCGTAAGATCAACGGCCCCACTTCCTCTGAGACCCCGGTTTGTTATGAAACGTCTGATCGCGACTGCCGCGGCTCTAATTCTTCTGCAGCCCGCCAGCTCGGACGGACAGCAGCAGGAGTCCTACGACTACTGGCAGGGACAACGCGGGATGATTCAGCGCGGCGTCCAGGCGGTCTTGCAGTGCAACGGCCTGTTCACGTCCCACCGCACGCTGGAACAGGTCTTCGCTCAGGAGCTCGCGTACGTACGTGAGCCTGTGGGAACTGCCCAGGGAGGGGACTATCTCGTCGACTGGGAGAGGAGAGCGGTCGCGATCGGGACTCCCGGCGCCACGCCCGTGATGCGGGCGGCCTTCCGCGAGGGAATCGGGTGCGTGGTCATGGCGCCGGACCAGACCTTCGAAGACATCGGCGACCTTCCCGTCCTGGGGAGCGAACCGCTCGCAGGAGTCCCTGAAGAGATCCCCTGGCCCGATGGAGACCTCGTCTCGCCGCCGGGCGCCGGGATGGCGAACGTGGACTTCGGAGCGCTGGCCGACGCGTCCGACTGGGCCTTCGATCGTGAGTCCCCGGAGCAGGTCACGCTCAGCCTGATCGTCGTCCACGAGGGGGAGATCATCCACGAGCGTTACGCCCGGGGGGTCGATGTCGCGACCCGCACGCGCACGTGGTCTACAGCCAAGAGCATCGCGGTGACACTATTCGGGATTCTTGCGGATCGGGGGCTACTTTCCCTCGACGACCCGCTGGAGTTCGAATGGCTGCCCCCGGGCAGGTCGCCCGAGACCGATCCCAGGCGCGCCATCACGCTCCGGCATCTCCTGAACATGTCCAGCGGCCTCGATCCCGTGGACAACGCACGCATGGAGTACGCGACCGGATCGGGCCTGGCCTACTGGGCCGGCGCCAGCTCCGCCCGTGGGGCTCTCAGCCGCAGAACATACCGGGAGCCCGGCACGTACTGGGACTACGAGAACTACGACACGCTCCTGGGCGTGCTCGCGATGCGGTTGGCCTTGGGGGACCGACAGACATATCTCGAGTTTCCCCGCAAGGCGTTGCTGGACCGGATCGGCATGAGGAACACGCTGTTGAGTACCGATCGGTTCGGGGATTTCATCCTGAGCAGCCAAGTGTACACGAACGCCCGTGACCTGGCTCGATTCGGGCTGCTGTATCTCAACGAGGGCGTTTGGAATGGCGAGCGCATTCTCTCGGAAGAGTGGATCGATTTTGTGCGCACGCCGGCGCCTGCGACGGCCGAGACCGGCAACCAATACGGGGGCCAGTGGTGGCTCGTGCCGGACCAGCGGACCGATGTCCCGTCTGATGCGTATGCCACTGCGGGCAATCGCGGCCAATACGTTGTTGTCGTTCCGTCGCACGATCTCGTGATCGTGCGACGGGGACTCGACTACGGCCGGCAGGGCTTCAACCGTTGGGATCTGACGAGAGAGGTACTGAAGGCGATCCGGTAACCGAACGATTCGGACCGGAAAACCAATTTCCGCGCCGGGGTGTCTAACCGACAGAGCCCCGGGTGAGCGTGGGGAGGCGTCGGGCCGGACTCCCGGCGACAGGGTGAGGCGATGGGGAAGCGAATCAGCGCAATCTGGGCAGAGCTCAGGCGGAGACGGGTGGTCAGTACGGCCGCCGCGTATGCCGCCGTAGCTTTCGTATTGCTGCAGCTCGGGGAAATCGTCTTTCCCGCGTTCGGCTTCGACGAGCAGGCGATGCGTGCCCTCGTGGCCGCCCTTCTGGCGGGATTTCCCCTCGTGCTCGCCCTCTCCTGGGTCTTCGATGTCACCCGGGCCGGCCTGAAGCTGACGCGCCCTCAGGGCGCCGACGGGCAGGAGGTGTCGACCCTCAGCCCTGCGCCCTCATTGGCGATCGTGGGATTGGTCCTGGTGTGCGCGGCGGGTCTCGGATGGGGCGGGTGGTATGCCGTACGGGGTTCGGAGGTCCCGGCCGGACCGCCCGCCCAGGGGGCGTCGATCGCCGTCCTTCCCTTCACGGACATGAGCGAAGCCGGCGATCAGGCGTATCTCGGTGACGGGATCGCCGAGGAAATCCTCAACGTGCTGGCTGGGGTGCAGGGCTTGAAGGTCGCTGCTCGGACCTCCTCGTTCGCGTTCCGCGGTGGAGAAGACGATGCGAGGGAGATCGGACAGCAGCTTGGGGTGAATACTCTCCTGGAGGGCAGTGTTCGCCGAGACTCCGTGCGGGTCCGCGTCACCGCCCAGCTCATCGATACGCAGTCCGGATTCCACCTGTGGTCCGGGACCTTCGATCAGGAGATGCGAGACCTCTTCGCGGTCCAGGATTCCATCGCGGGCGCGATCGCCGAGGAACTCCTGGGAGAGTTGGACGTTCCCTCGTCTCGCTCAGCGGTGCGCGAGGTGGTTCCGGAAGCCCAGATGGCGTACTGGCAGGGACGCACGGAGTGGAACAGGCGAGGCCCCACCGGCATACCCGCCGCGATCCGCTACTTCGATCAGGCGATCTCCCTGGACTCGGCCTATGCCGAGGCGCACGCGGGGCTGGCCGATTCCTATGCGCTTCTGCCCCAGTTCGTCACCTCGGCGGATGCGGGGGAGTCCTGGGGCCGGGCAGAGGAGTGGGCGCTCAAGGCGATCAGCCTCGATCCTGATCTCGCAGAGGCGCACGCTTCGCTCGGGCTGGTCCGCGCCCTGCAGGGTGATCGAGCGGGGGCGCTCGCATCGTTGGACCGGGCCATCCAGCTGAACCCGTCGTATGCGCCGGCCCTCCACTGGCGCGCGAACGTCCTCGCGGAGATGGGGCAGCTCGATCCCGCGAGGGAAGACATTGCGCAGGCCGCCGAACTCGACCCGCTGTCTGCCCCCATCGCGACCGACCTCGGGAAGATCCTCCTGTGGTCGGCCAATCCGATCGGTGCGGAGACAGAGTTCGATCGCGCGCTCGCCCTCAACTTCAACTACGGGCCGGCCCACTTCGGGAGTGCGATGGTGGCCCTCGAAGATGGCGACGATGTGTCTTTCCACATGACCCTGGCAAAATGGGCCGCCGTGTCCGGGGTGCCTGTATTCATGGCCCGGGAGCTCGCCAACGCCATGCTCTCATACCGGATGTCAGGAGTCCCGGCCGCGATCCCGCCTGGGCTCGAGACGCTCTCCAGGGAGCGGCGGCTGACTTCGGGAGTATTGGCGTCGATGTACGCCCTCGTGGGGGCTCGCGACGAGATGCTTGTGTGGCTGCGGCATTCGGTGGAAGATGGATCCTGGGTCGACCAGTTCCTGCCGGTCAACACTGTCTACGCTCCGTTCCTGGATGACCCCGCCTTCCGCAGCATCCTGAGCGAAACGTCGGCTCCGTGACGGCGAAGACATCGACGCCCCATAGGACGCCGGAGGTCGGAACTCCGTGAACGGCGGATCGTCTTCCGGCAGTATGCTCGGGTCGCTCGGCAGAGCGGGCGGATTCGCGGCGATGGCTGTGGCGTGCTGGGCCGCGTCGGCGGGGGCCCAACTCCGTCCCCTCGATCCCGGTGACTTCGACGTCCTCGACCATCAGTCCTGGAGGATGGAGACCGGCGCAGGCGTCCTTGGCGGGCAGCGGGCGTCGCTCGCCGGCACGAGCGGCAATCTCCTGGAGATCGGGGTGACCCGCATCGTGTGGAGTCTCGGGCGGGTGGCCCTGGAACTTTCGGGAACGCTCCTGCGGGTTTATGAAGACGAAGAGGTCTTTACCGAGCCCGTCGGGGGAGCCCGTCCGTCGGATGGCCGGCGGCGCATCGACGCCGGCGACACCCGCGTGAGTACCCTCGTGAGGCTCAGCGGCCCGGCTGCGTCGACCCCTTGGTATCTGCGCTTCGGCACGCGGCTTCCTTCCACAGATAATCGCGTGGGCCTGGGGCGGGATCAGACGGACTTCTTCACCACCGTGGCGGTTCGGCCGGAGTGGGGCACCTGGGTGGTGACCGGCGAGTTCGGCTTGGGCATCAACGGCACGCGTGATACGGGAAACGAGCAGATCGATCCGCTCCTTTTCGCTGTTACGGCCACCCGAACGATGGGCAATATCCGTCCGCTTCTCGAGGCGACCGGGCAGCATGATCCGCGATCCAATCGAGATCGCAGGGGCAACGAAAACATCGGAGAGGTCCGCTTGGGCTTCGTCGCCGGCGCGGATCGGGGGATGTCGGTCCTCATCGTCCGCGGATGGACCGCGACGAGCCCCGACCTGGGCCTGCTGGTGCGCTTCCGGGCGGATTTCTAGTGCGGCGTTCGCACAGGCCGCCGGCTCCGCGGAGCTAGCGCGACTCTCTCCCGGGTGCAGCGCGGAAGCTTCTCGTCAGTGCGGCCCTGGCGGCGTGGAAACCGCACATTCCGTGCACTCCGCCGCCCGGTGGCGTCGACGCCGAGCATACGTAGAGTCGGTCGAGGGGAGTACCCCATGGAGATCGGCTCAGGACGGGCCTGGCGAGGGTCTGCCTGAGGGTCAGGGCTCCCGCGTTGAAGTCGCCCCCCACGAGATTGGGATTCCAGCGCTGCATGGCCGCGGGTGAGCGTGCGCTTCGCCCCACGATGTGGTCGCGGAAGCCCGGCGCGAACCGCTCGACCTGGCTCTCGATGGCTTCGGTGGCGTCACCGTCCCATCCGTTCGGGACGTGGCAGTAGGCCCAAGCCGTGTGCTTGCCCTCGGGCGCTCTCGTCGGGTCGAAAACAGAAGGCTGGGCAAGGAGCACGAAGGGATCGGCCACCAATCCGCCGGACCAAGGCGCCTGTTCCGAACGGGTGATCTCCTCCAGCGTCCCGCCGAGATGGACCGTTCCCGCCCGAGTGCAGGCTTCCGCCGCCCAGGGAATCGGAGCGTCGAGGGCCCAGTCGAGCTTGAAGACGCCTGGCCCATACTGCCACCTGGCCAGCTTGCCCCGGTAGTCTGCAGGGAGGCGGTCTCCGACCAGGTTCACCACCTGACGGGGGGTCAGGTCGAGGAGGACCGCCCGGGCGTCGTCGAGCTCGGCGATGTCCGTCACCGGAGAACCCGTCTCCACCCTGCCGCCCAACGACTCCAGATAGGAGGCCAGCGCCCGTGTCAGGGCTCCGGCGCCTCCCTGCGGAAACGGCCAACCGACGGCGTGGGCCGCGACCATGAGGGACAAACCGACCGCGGCTGAGGGAGCTCGGTCCAAGGGCAGCGCCGAATGCGCCGCGTTTCCTGCCAGCAAGGCGCGGGCGCCGCGAGTCTTGAAGCCCGACGCCACGGAGGTCGTGGACCGAACGGCCCGGAGTCCGAATCGGGCCATCAGGAGAGGATCCCTCGGCACTCTGAGGGGCGAGCCGGTGATGGCCTCTACGAACGGCAGCCAGGCCCGCACAAACGGCTGTACGAGTTGACGATATGCTTGCCCGTCTGCCCCCAGGCCTTCCACGGTGTCGTCCAGCGACTGCCGAAGAAGCACCACCTCTTCGCCGTCCAGGGGATGGGCCAGGGGTATCTCGGGATGGATCCAGTCCAGACCGTGCTGCTTGAGCGGGAGCGACGAAAAGAACGGAGATCCGATTCCGAGCGGATAGACGGCTGAACCGACATCGTGCAGGAAGCCTGGGAGGGTCAACTCTTCGGTGCGAGCCGACCCGCCCACGTCGTCGGCCCCTTCTCTCACAAGGACCGAAATCCCGTGGCGGGCCAACTCGATCGCTGCGGCAAGCCCGTTCGGGCCTGCGCCGACGATGATGGCGTCGGGTCTCACTGTTGGTCTTCCTGCCGGAAGAGCACCTCCCTGAAGGCGACGTCCTCGGACGCGAGAACGAAGACCGTGCAGGGCAAGTCGATGGTTCGCTTCCTCAGGTCCTCGAAGTACTCGACGAAGTCGAGTTGGTCCGGCGAAGCCATCCCCATCAGGATGAGGTCAGCACCCTTAGAGGAATCGTGCAGGACCTCGAGCGCCGGCTTGGAGTCACTCACCAGAATGGTCGGGTGCAGTCCCGTTCGAGTCTGCTCCAACATCCTCGTCAGGTTCCGCTCCGCACCCTCCGCAGCTGCTGCGTTGGGCACCACCATTTTCAGCCTCACGTCGGCCCCGGCCCAGGTCAGGCTCGTCTTGAGCAGGTATCCGAGAATCATGAGCAGAGCGCCGTTCCCCTGCAGGCCGCCCCACCAGATGTCGATCCGTTTCCGCTCACCGAAGCCGACCCGGTCTGCATCGCGGACGATGACCACGTTCCTCTTCGATCGCCAGAAGTGCTCGACCATCGCGCAATACCGCGGGCGATGGTCTCCCTCCTCGGAATCTCCGAGCAGGATCGTGTTGGGTACCAGGGGCCCCAGCCCGTATGCCTCCACGAGAAGCTCCGTGCCGACGAACGGGTCCTCCGCCGAAATCACCCGCACCAGTCCGTTGATGCCCCGTTTGCCGAGGTAGTCCTGGACCTTCCGCTCCATGGCCCGCTTGCGATCGTGCGTTACCGACGTATCCCGGAGGATCGTAGCGATGGACAGGAGTCCCTTGTTGTGGTGGGAGAAGTCGGCCGCCAACTCGATGAGGTGCCAGCGCCGGGTTGGTGCTCCGGAGAGCACCAGGAAGTGTGGTCTCCAGTTGCGGGGGTCCTCCGGGGCCTGACGCAGCCTGAGCAGCGCGGCTCGCGCCACCATCATCATGACGCCGCGGCGCACGTCGCCCCAGGCGGCTTCCAGCCCGCGCCGCTCCAGCCAGGCGAAGACACCCAGCACGAACACGCCGGCGAACACCGTTGCGAGCGGATTGATCAGGAACATCACCGCAGCGCATCCGGCGGCGCCCACCAGGGAGAAGGCCCAGTGTACGCTCAGGCGCGGACGGAACGAGGGGCTTCCCAGGAACCGTTCTATGCCAGCGGCGACGTTGAGGACACCGTACGTCGTCAAGAAGAACATCGTGAGGATGGGGGCGATCACATTCAGGTCGCCCAACCAGACTGCCACCAACGCGATGCCCAGGGTGAATGCCGTTCCGATGCGTGGGCTGTCATCGTTGCCGCTTCCCTTGCCGAGCCACCTCAGCCACCGCGGGAGGATTCCGTCACGCGCGAGCGCCTGCAGCACGCGCGGCGCCCCAAGAATGCTCCCCACCGCGCTGCTGAGCGTCGCGCCCCATACGCCGAGGAGGATCGCGTCGCCCCAAAGAGCAATCCGGCGCATGACGAGGGGATCGCTGACCAGAGTCGCGGTATCGACCCGGAAGGCCAGGAGCACCGGAAGGGTCATGTAGATCAGGTAGCCGACCCCAATGGCCAGAAACGTTCCCTGTGGTAGTGCTCGCCCCGGGTCCTTGAGGTCTCCCGACATATTGACGCCGGCCATGATCCCGGTCACCGCAGGGAAGAACACCGCGAACACGACCCAGAAGCCCTCCTGCCCCGGGTGGCTTGGAGTGGCCATGCCCTGGGCCTGAGTCCCCTCCAGACCGCTGCCCAGAAGCAGCGACAGAAGAGACAACGCGATCGCGGCCATGATCACGTACTGGGCACGGATCGCTGCGCGCGCGGAGATCATCGCCAGCGCCGCTATAGCCAGAGTCGTGACGATTCCCACGACGCGTGCGTTCAGGGTCGGGAGGATCTGGACGACTGACTCCGCGAAGCCGACCGTGTACAGGGCGACGGACAGACCCTGCGCGAGGTAGAGCGGGATCCCGACAGCTCCGCCCGTCTCGATGCCCAGCGACCGGCTGATCATGTAGTAGGCGCCGCCGGTTCTCACCCGCTGGTCGGTGGCGATGGCGGCCACCGAGAGCGCTGTGAGCAGGGTGATCGATGTGGCGAGGGTCACGATGATGAGCGTCCCGCCGAGCCCCACGTTGCCTACCACCCATCCAAACCTCAGGTACATGATGACACCGAGGATGGTCAGGATCGACGGAGTGAATACTCCCCCGAACATGCTGAGCCCGCCGGCCCTCGCAGTGAGGACCGTTTGTGATGGTGGTGGGGGACGCTTGGACGCGCGGTCGGTCACGTTTGTCTCTCATGGGACGGTGCCGCGTGACGACCTTGTCCAGCGTCGTCACGGTGACGGGGAACGGCAGGGCTGTCCTCGTCAGAGGCCAAGGTTACGGCCTGTCGCCATCCGATACCACCTGCCAGGGTCGGATTCGAATGGAGTCCGAAGCGCAGATTGCGCGCAGTCGCATCAACCGCCGTAGGGCGTTCCGTATCTCAGAAGGACCGTCGTGGACGTCCCGTCGGGGTGCAGAGTGACCACGTAGAGTCGATCGAATTCCAACTCGTTGATCGGGGTGCCCGGCTCCCCCCCGAGGGCAGCCACCACATCAGGCGTCGTGTTGCTGTGGCCCAGGACCACGTGACGTCCCGAGGTTGCTGCCAGGTGCTGGGCGAACCCCGGCAGATCCCGGTAGTCGTAGAGGGAGATATCCAAGCCCGTGTCGGCTCCGAGTGCTTCCCCGGTCTGTCGGGTACGGTTGAGGTTCGTCGAGTGCAGATGGGTCACTCCGGCGTCGCGCATGATCGTGGCAAGGAGCTGCGCGCGTTCCCGCCCGGTGTCGGAGAGATGGGGGTCGGACGTGCCGTCGGGTTCGACCTCGCCGTGGCGAACGAGGAAGACGACCACGTCCTCGTCCTGTGCCGCGAGGGGGGCCTGAGCAGCACCGAGGGCGACGAGAATGAACGTGAACAGGGCACGTATGCGCATGTTTTGGCTCCAGCAGATGGATTGCGTGAGGGGCAAGCTACGTCCGGGCGACCCGTCGTGGCCACAACCGCGTCTCGGACCGGCCTGACCGTTGAACCCCCCGTTCGAGGCGGGGTAGGAGGTCGAGAGCACGCGAGTGAGGATCGCCGGTGGAAGGGCCTAGCCTGAGCCGCCGGAGGAAAGTCCGAGCTCCACAGGGCAGGGTGCCGGGTAACGCCCGGGCGCCGAGAGGCGACGGAAAGTGCAGCAGAGAGCAGACCGCCGATGGCCGTGCTTGCACGGCACAGGTAAGGGTGAAAGGGTGCGGTAAGAGCGCACCGGGTCCCTGGTAACAGGGATCGCATGGCAAACCCCACCCGGAGCAAGGCCATGTAGAGGACGAGGGGCTGCCCGCCCCGCCTGAGTCCTGGGTAGGCCGCACGAGGCCGTTCGGCAACGACGGTCCCAGATGAATGATCCTCCCCCGAAAGGGGACAGAACTCGGCTTATTCCGCGTGCTCACCTATCCGCGCCCGTCACCTTTCAGGTGGCGGGCGCGGTCCATCTGGGTCTACTCTCAGATCGGTTTCCCAGCGCCCGTCTCCACCGGACCGGGTTGCCTTCCGCTGCAGGGCGATCCAGGGCTCATCGGGTGGAGGAACGCACTGAACTGCGTTAGCTTTTCCGCCCGGCAATGCGCCTGTAGCTCAGTTGGATAGAGCGCGTGCCTCCGGAGCACGAGGTCGCAGGTTCGAATCCTGCCAGGCGCGTGAAAGCGACCCCCGTGGCTGAAGACAGCCTCGGGGGTTTCTTGTTTCTCGAGGCTCTGATGCGAGCCTGCGACCGAGTCATGATGTTCGTTGCGCAGGTTCGACCCGAGGGAGGCATGCGCTCACGAGACTCCACTCAGCCGATCCCCGAGGGGAGTGAGGATCGCGAAGCGACCGCAGGTCAATCCTGCCAGGCGCTTCTGTGTGTGTGACGGACGCTGCTGACGTTGGGTTCGAGCCGAGCGGCGAGAATGTCGGGGGACCGGCCTTGGGGCTGACCCGCGGGACGAGCGAGGATGGCCGAAGGCGACCGCAGCTCGCGACGCCACACTCAGATCCCCGGCACCACGCCCACCCGGTGCAGGCTCGGTGACGGGTCGTGGGAAACCCGAAACAGTTTGAGGCTGGCCTGCATGGCCGGACCCATGAGAAGGGCGAACAACAGTGTGCCGAGTCCTATGGAGCCGCCCAATAGGAAGGCGAGGGCCAGGACCGTCACCTCGATGCTGTTGCGCGTGAGGCGGAGGCTCTTCTTCAACCGCTGCGCCAGGCCCATGGCGAAGCCGTCACGAGGGCCGGCGCCCATGCGCGCCCCGATGTAGACTGCCGTCGCGAGGCCCATGACGAGGATGCCGCACAGGAACTGCGTGATGCCCAGCCCCCAGCCCTGCACCGAGGGAAACCATGCCTGTGCCCGGAGTACGTCCACCCAGGGGCCGATGATGAGCATATTGCAGACGGTGCCCACGCCGGGCCTCACAGAGAGTGCCAGGAAGCTGAACACGATGATGATGAGTCCTACGCCCTGCGCCATGCGCCCAAAGCTCAGGCCCGACCACCCACTGAGCACGTCATGCAGTGCGGACCAGGGATCCAGCCCGATGTGGGCTTCCAGCATCAAGGCCACCGAAAGCCCAAACAGGAATAGCCCGAACTGCAGTCGAGCCATGTGGCTCCAGAAGGTCCACGTCTTCAGCGCTGCTGCCCAATGCGGGGGCGCCTCCTCAGAGGCGCCGGCCATTTCGGGGGGGATATCGGCGTTCGGCATGGCAGGAACATAGCGCGGGCCTCGCCCCCCAGCTCCTCGAACGCCTCCAACACACGATCCCCTCCAAGGCACCCATGCCGTACCTACTCAAACGAATGACCCCGCGGCCGTAGCTAGCTCCCCCCCTCCCACCGGTAGGCTACCGGCCGTCGGTCGGCAGACTGTAGCCGGTCCCGCAGGGAGGAGGGATCAGCCCGGGCACTGAGGGGCGTTTCCGGTGAGCGATCCAAGCGTGAGGCTGCACACGGCCATGCCGCTGATGATGCCGTTGTTCGTCAGGGATGACGTCGCCAGCCTCGCAAGGTCGTTGTCGATGATGATCGTGAGTCCTGCATTCACCGTCATCGCCTCGATGAGGGTGAGGCTGTTCGCCACATGGGCGTTGCGCACGAAGGTCACACCCGCGGGGTTGGCGACGTGCAGATCCCAGAACTGTGACTGACCGGCACCCGAGTAGTAGGTCTGGACCGTCCTCGGCACCGCACCGTCGAGCAGCACCCGCGTGCCCGTCGACTGGAAGTTCGTGGCGCTCGACGTCCACGACGTGAAGTTGCCGCCCACCTGGAGCTCGCCGGCCGTCAGCCGGCCCGTCGTCGAGCCGCCGTTGAAGTACGCCGAGCCCGTCACGTCCAGCACCCCGGCCGCGTCCTGCATCGTCAGCGTCCCGCCCGACTCCG